>CAZRKK010000003.1:0-153236 GCA_964600695.1 uncultured Candidatus Saccharibacteria bacterium | reverse complement strand
ACAAAACTTATCTTAACTAGAGTATAGCAAAAAAACAGGAAATAGTCAATGGTTTTAGTTTTGAACAGGTACACAATATTGCTTTCAGAGATCATCACTTCACAGTCGCAAAAATTTCCGAAGGAAATTTTGATGCGACGTAGAAGTTTAGATCGAAGAAACAATATTGTGTACCTGTTCTTGCAAATAAAAAACTACTGATTATATTTTCAGTAGTTTTAATAAATCAAATTAAGAATTTAGTTTTGATTGCCTTTCCAAATGTTTGCGAATAATTCTTCGTCGATGCCAGTGTCGCCCATGCAAGATATACCACAACACCAGTGCAATAAATATTCCAATCACAAATAATACATACAGTGGTAGAATCCAAATTATTTGTACTGCTCTAACTTCTAATCGTTCTCGTCCATAAGTTATTAACGACTCGGCTTTGTATCTTCCAAAACTCCACGCTCCTGGTTGCCAACTGGAAATAAAAGTTCGATCTGATTTTGGTAACACATTTGCAGCATCACGATTAATCGCTGGAGTGGCAACTACTTGACCAAACATATTTTTTACACTTACTTCCCCTTTAGGTTTAACATGGACATTACCAATGTTAGAAAAAATATTTGTAAACTCTATTTTGTTATTCCACCAACTTAAATTTCTATCACTGTAAAAATTTAGAGATCCATTCGAACGAGCTTCCCCGTAGCCCACAATTATTATACTTCCAATCGCTTGCGTAATTCCCACACCCGAAAGTTGTTTACTTGATGAGTAGCTAAAAAGTATCGCACCATAGTGAGAACCTTGTTCGGCATTCACAGGTGGTGTAACAGAATATTCAATTTGAGTAACACTGTTCGGAGCAATAGTAATAACAGTACTGCCTTTAATTTTTATCCACGATGCTAAAGAAAAAGTTGCTTCATTAACTTCATCATCAGGAATAAATTCTGGTTCGCCACGTTGACCAGGCAAAAAATCTTTTGTGCTGATTGTTACAGTGATCGGTTCAGTACCGGTGTTGCTTACATTTATAGTAGAGGAAGCCGTAGCACCTTTGGCAACTTCAAACTCCTGCAAAAATGGAGAGATGCCTAACTCTTGATCTGCGTTAGACAGAGTATTTGCAACAGGACTATTAGTTTTGGTTTCACTCACATTTTGCGCGAAAATTGGGTGAATAAACTCAGCCTGAGATGCAAAAAGCACCCCACAAACAATTATCAATATGGTGCTTTTTAGTCTTATATTCATTAGTATGTGGCTGTAGTGATGTAAGTCACTGTATTTTGGTAATCTCCTGCCTCTTGTAAGGAACCAACCACCAATTTATACACCATATAGGTTACTTCGCTGGTTGCTGCAGCAGTATTACAGGCTACCTCATAAGGAGTAGTTTCTAGTCGAGCAAAGGTGTCATTAGAGCCAAACCTACCTGTACTACCAGTACAAAGCGAACTATCAGTGGTGTGATAACCAAAACGACCAGTTGTTACACCTGTCCCAAATGCGGCAGGGCTGGCATTTGTACCACTCACTAAACCTATGGTATCGCCATTAGTACTAGTTAGATCGGCATTTTGTCTGGCTGTAGAAGTATACCCACCAGTAGCGTTTGTGGTGACAGTTATACTTTGAGCAGCGATGTTAGGTGATCCATCACCAACAGTCAATGTATTAAAACCAATATTAGTAGATGTACTAGTTACTGTTGTAGTAAGTCCTGCAATTGTGTTACCAGAAGCAATTCCTGCAATAGCAACTGTTAAGCTTGGAGCGCTAGTGGTGGCTGTGGCTGTTTGAGAATATCCGCTTTCACTATCGGCCGCATTAGCACCACTACCGTAACTAGCTTTAACTTTTATTTTATAATTAGTGCTTGGCGCCAATCCAGTAACTCGCTCCCCAGAACCACTATTCCAACCACTGTAGGTTTGCCAAGCCTCAACCGCGCCTAATGTATCATCAGTTTGAATAAAATAAGTGGTTACAAAGTTATCAGAAGAAATAGCAATTGCATAAGTCGTATCAGTCTGCTGACCATCACCTGTAGCTATTACAAAATCCAAACTATTATATAGAGTACCGCCAGTGTTGGTTAAGGTTGGAGTAGCTGGTACACCAGGATATGCCCCAGGTTGAAAACCACTAGGGTTTTTATAGTTTGTTGAGTTGCTATCCCCGCTTTCTATAGAATCAATTGAATCACGAGAAGTGTAGTTAGCTGAGCTACTGGTTTCTCCACCTCCATCAATGATAGAATCTTCAACATTATAATTAGTGCTATTTAAGTTCTGAGCAAAAACCACCGCGGGAACAGAGAGTAGTAATAAAGCAAAGATAATTGTGTATTTATTTCTTAATTTCATAGTAAATTGCTGTGTGTTTATATAATACCACGAGCTTTCCTATTAAAAAACAGCTTCCAGTACAACCAGAGACTGTTTCTTATTCAAATTTATTAGCAATTATTGTCGTGAGTGCTTAGCAATGATTCTGCGGTTATATCTTCGTAACATAAATCTTAACACTATGAATCCGACAACAAAGATTACAATTGCAGAAATCAATAACTGCCATGGGAAAATAAAGAATCTAAAGGTTTCGGTAGCTGAGTTGTTATTTTCACCAAAACGAATATCCAAATTTGCCTTATAATAACCAAAAGCAAAATTGGTTAATTGATACTTTGCTTGGGTGAAGAATCCTCCAGCAACAGGTGCTGGCACAACCGCATTAACATCTTCTTTGTCTCCACCGGCATTAATCCAAGGCGATTCGAATCTACGAATACTGCGTGGTAAAACACTACCTTCGCTACGATTAGCGCTTAATGTCTTGGCAGTCATACCAATTAGGTTTTTGATTACAATATCACCTTCTGGCTTAACACGATCTGCTCCAGTATTTTGAAAGCGATAGTAAAATTCTACAGGTAATGATGTAAAGAAACGTTGTTTTTCTTTAGAACCAAATTCTAAAATATTTACACCTTCTTGAATCTCCCCATTAACACGAAGCAAGATTAAGGATCCAAGTCGAGCACCAATACTTACTTCACTACCACTACGTGGTGGGGGTGTGGTGCGAACAAATATAGAAGCAAAATAACCACCTGGTTCTGTACTACGAGGAATTTTAATAGAAAATGGAATAACTACTTGTTCACCAGCTTTAGCAAAAACACTGTCTGGAACATTAACCCATGTTGCCAATCCTTCTTTTGCGACTACAAAAGCTGGGTTTCCTGTTTCATCTCCTGCTTCAAAGTTCTCTACTTGCGTATAATATGTAATAACACCATTGGAATCATTAGTAACTTTTACTTCTCCAGAAACTGTAGAGCCAGGATCGCCTGCCAATTCCAATCGAGGAGGAGAAATAGTAATAGCCTGTGCCTGTTGGGAAAATAGCAATATTTGGCCTAAAACTAAAAATAAAAAGAGACCACCGACCAATGCAAGGGTCAGATGGAATCTTTTTAGATGTTCAATTGAGAAAACTTGAGGAATTCTCACCAGAGTATAAGGATAATAATAATCTACCCTATAAGTATAACAGATTTTAGGATTGTCTAGTAGGTAGCTGTGGCGGTATATGTGAGGGTTGTGCCGTAGGTTCCAGCTTCTGTTTCTGCAGCGATGTTACCTACATAAGTAGCACTATATGTTGTAGAAGCAGTTGCTCCTGTTGCAGCTGCAACATTGTCTTGAGTAGAACCAGTAGCACCCCAACCATATTGAGATGATGTTCCATATTGAGAATCAACTGTACCGCTTCCTCCTGAAGCTGATAAGTTCAAACCGAACTGTTCAGACCCAACTGTTGTGGCACTTGGTCCAGCTGGTGCGGTAATTGTATTACCACCACTGGTCAAAGTTGCACCCATCACATACATAATATATCCACTAGTAGCGTTTGTTCCTGCTGCTAATGTATGAGCGACTGTAGCAGATGAGTTACCATTAGTATCGCCTGTAGCAAAGCGATCATCACTAGCGTTTAATGCACCATAACCAATTGTGTTGTCTGAAATAGAGAAAGTAATACTTGGAGCTACTGTAGCGGAAATAACCACTTGGTCATCTGTGATAATATCTACAGAAATTGTTCCAGTGTCACCAAATGTCCCAGCGATAGCAATTGTATCATCATCATCGATAGCACCATTGGTGATTTGGTTTGTACCACCAGCAGCATTTGTACCGATTAAAATACGGATACATTTATCTGCGGCAACTGTAGCTGAAGCCCCACCAGATGTGAATGTTAATACGTTACCAGACCATGCAGCACTAAACTGTGATGAAGACGGTCCAGATGCAACTAATGTTTCGTCTGTCCAAGATGCGGAAGTACAGTTGTTAGTACTGCCTTCTTGAAAATCAATATCTCCAAAGGCTACAGAGCCAGGAGTGAAATCGGCAGAAAAAGTTAATTCAACTGTTTCTCCAGAAGCCACACCACCACCTGCAGGTGTAACGAAACGAATATCGTGGTTAGAAGCTGTGCTAGCTTTTAATCGACTCATATTATCTGACAAGCTGGTCAAAGACGCAGCTGTCGCTGTGGAAGCCTGAATACCAATAGCCATAACCACTATTGTAATAGCGGTAAGCTTTGGTAACCAGCTTTTCATTAATTTTTGCATTTGTTTTTGTTTCCTTATACAAATTCACTACTCTGGCAAAGTTGTATATCAATTTAATTACTATTATTATAGCAGACTTTTACTGTTTTGTAAAGAAAAAAGACGCCATATGGCGTCTTTTCTTCTGGAAATATTATTTTTAGATAGGTAACTCAGCAGTTCGCTGATTTTCCTTAGCAATATCAGGATTAAACCCTGTTCCTGCTGGAATTAACTTACCAATAATAACGTTTTCTTTAAGACCCTTTAGATAATCAGTTTTACCAGTAACGGCAGCTTCGATTAACACACGGGTTGTTTCTTGGAAGGATGCGGCAGCTAAGAAGCTTTCTGTGGATAAGGAAATCTTAGTTATCCCCATCAAAAGTTGCTCTGCTTCTACTAAGCCACGGCCATCAGCAGCTAACTGTTCGTTGATTTCTTGCATTTTAGACTTATCAAGAACATCACCTAGTACCAAATCTGTATCACTATTATTAGTTACGCGCATCTTGCTAAACATTTGGCGAACAATAACTTCGATATGCTTATCGTGAATTTGCTGACCTTGAGATCCGTAAATATCTTGAACTTCTTTTACAATATACTTCTGAGCAGCTTGAGTTCCTTGAAGTTCCAAAATCTTATTTGGGCTCAAGTTACCTTCAGTCAAAGGCTGACCAGCATATACTAAGTCACCATCTTTAACTAATAGAGTAAATCCAGAAGGTACAACATATTCAATTAAGTCATCACTTTCGTGAACCAGCTTAATTTGACCATCAGTCACCTTAACGATTCCAGTTACAGGAGCTTTTGCTAACACACCAGATGGATCGTTATACAAACCATCCCCTGCTTCTACATTACTTCCGTCTTTGATTAGAATTTCGCTACCAGCTGGAATAGTAATTGTATCTGCTTTAGCATCTTGGCCTTCGACACGAATAATATTTTCGCGACTAGAAGATTGTATAATAGAAACTTTACCTGCGATCTCGGCTATTGTAGCCATACCTTTTGGTTCACGAGCTTCGAATAATTCTTCTACACGAGGCAACCCTTGAGTAATGTCGCTTACAGAAGCCGATCCACCAGTATGGAAGGTTCTCATTGTTAACTGAGTTCCCGGTTCACCAATAGCTTGAGCAGCTACAATTCCTGCAGCAGCACCAAGTTCTACCATGCGGTTGAAACCAAGATCGAATCCGTAACATTGGCGACAAACACCACGAACTAATTTACATTTTAATACGCTACGACACTTAATTTCTTGAACATCTGTTTCGGCAATTTCTATAGCTTCATGTTCATCAATACCATGATTCTTCTTTACTAATACATTACCATCCTTACCTTTGATGTCTTCGGCAGTTACACGACCAAATAAGCGACGTTCGAAAGATTGATTCATAGCTTCACTTTCTGCTCGGCTAATTACATCATAATCTTTAGTACCGCAATCTTCGGCGTTAATAACTACATCCTGGGCAACGTCTACCAAACGACGGGTTAGATAACCAGCATCCGCAGTACGCAACGCAGTATCACTCATACCTTTTCGACTTCCGTGAGTAGAGATGAAATATTCCAAAATGTCGATTCCTTCTTTGAAAGAGCCACGAATTGGCAACTCAATAGTACGACCACCAGGGTTTACCACTAAACCTTTAAGTCCAGACATCTGAGTAATCTGAGAGAAAGAACCACGAGCACCACTAGATACGAAATAGTTCACACTAGAGTGAGGTAATACTGTTCCAACCACATCCTTCGCGATCTTCGCAGAAGCATCACCCCAAATTTCTACTACACGACCATAACGTTCTTCTTCGGTTAACAAACCTTCTAAGAATTGTTCTTGAGTAATCTGAACTTCTTTATCGGCAGCTGCTAATAAACCATATTTAGTATCAGGTACTGTAAGGTCATCCATACCCCAAGAAATACCAGACTGCTTCATGTAAGTGAAACCAATACGCTTGATTTCGTCGATTAATTCAGCAGTGCTATCTAAACCATAAGCACGGTAAGATTCACGAACCAAAGCTTGTAAAGCTTTTTTGTCGAAAGCAATATTGCGATATTCGAATTCAGCAGGAAGAATCTTGTTAAAGATAATTCGACCCACGCAAGTTTCGATAATTTCACCAGATTCAATACGTAGCTTGATCTTAGCTTGCAAGTGAATAAACTTGTTGTTGTAAGCCATAATAGCTTCGTCGCGATCGCTGAAGACTTTACCTTCACCTTTAAGGCCATCACGGATAGTTGTAATATAGTAACAACCTACCACAACGTCTTGCGCTGGAGTCATTACCGCATCACCTGATGCAGGCTTAAGCAAGTTATGGCTAGATACCATAATCTCTTTAGCTTCTTTTTGGGCAGCATCAGTTAAAGGAACATGAACAGCCATCTGGTCACCATCGAAGTCGGCGTTGAACGCAGCACATACCATAGGGTGAAGTTGTATAGCTTTTCCTTCAATCAATACTGGTTGGAAAGCTTGGAAACCAAGTCTATGCAAGGTCGGAGCACGGTTAAGTAATACATAGTGATCCTTGCTAACTTCTTCTAGGATATCCCAAACTTCGGTACGAGCTTGTTCGATTAAACGATTAGCACTACGTACGTTGTGTGCAAATTCACGAGAAATTAATTTAGAGATAACAAATGGTTTGAATAATTCCAAAGCCATAGCTTTTGGTAAACCACATTGATGAAGTTTTAAGTTAGGTCCAACTACAATAACTGAACGTCCAGAATAGTCTACACGCTTACCAAGCAAGTTCTGACGGAACCGACCTTGCTTACCTTTAAGCATGTCTGCCAAAGAACGAAGTTTGCGCTTTTGACCAGTACTTGCAGTAACCTCTTTACCATGACGAACAGAGTTGTCGATAAGAGCATCAACCGCTTCTTGCAACATACGTTTTTCGTTTCGAGTAATTACTTCTGGAGATTTAATTTCCAAAAGTTTCTTTAGACGATTGTTACGGTTAATGACACGACGGTATAAATCGTTCAAATCGGAAGTCGCAAAGCGACCACCATCCAATTGCACCATAGGACGTAAATCTGGTGGGATAACAGGAAGGTGTTTAATCAACATCCATTCTGGACGAACCCCAGAACGAACCAATGACTTCATTAACTTCAAACGGCGAGTTAACTTTTTAGCAGCCTGACCTTCGGCAGTTTTTAACTGGCCTTCTAGTTCGGTAGCAAGTTCTTCTAAGTTAACTTCTTCTAATAGACCTTGAAGGGCTTCGGCACCAATTCCGGCAGTAAAGACTTGTCCATACTTAAGAGAAAGATCACGGTATGCAAGTTCGGAAATGATCTGCATCTTTTTGATGCTCTTAAGTTCACTACGAGCTTGATCGCGGATAGCTTCTAGATTCTCGATTTCTTTAGCCCACATATCTTTGATAGCTGTGGTTTCGGCATCAATCTTAGCTTCTTTTACATCAGCATCACCTTTTAAATCTTGGCCGAGCTGAGTTTTAGTTTTAGCTAAGAGTGTTTCGTAACGAGTTTCGATTTCTTTCTTCTTACCTTTAAATTCATTTTCGATTTGTTCAAGTGTTGCGGCGCGAGCTTCTTCGTCTACACCAGTAATAATGTAAGCAGCAAAATAAACCAAGCGTTCAAGTTCTTGAACACCAAGGTCTAATACCAAACCTAAACGGGATGGTACGCTTCGCAAAAACCAAATATGAGCAACAGGTACAGCCAATTGGATATGACCCATACGTTCACGACGAACACTGCTCTTAGTAACTTCTACACCACATTTATCACAAACAATATTCTTGTAACGAATACGCTTGTATTTACCACAGTAACATTCCCAGTCACGAATCGGACCAAAAATCTTTTCATCGAAAAGACCTTCTTTTTCTGGACGCTGAGTACGATAGTTAATTGTTTCTGGTTTGGTAACTTCACCATGAGACCATCCTAAGATTGTCTCTGGAGACGCTAATTTGATCTTAACGCCTTTAAATTCTTCGGTTTGTGTGAACATATATTATTCCTTTTTCTTCTTGGCCTTTGCAGGCTTAGCTGGTTCGTCAAACAACGAAGGACCACTCTGTACGACTCCTACAGGGGTCTGACTATCTACACTTGGATCTTGAGGATTATCCGGATCTACGTCGGGTTCAGCCGTAGCACTCATTACCGCACCACTTTCGCCTAGCAATTCCACATCTAGACCTAAGCTTTGTAATTCTTTAACTAATACACGGAATGATTCTGGAACGTTAGGCTTTTTGATTGGTTCACCTTTTACAATCGATTCGTAAGTCTTACTTCGACCTACAACGTCATCTGATTTGATAGTCAACATTTCTTGTAGAGTATGAGCGGCACCATAACCTTCTAGCGCCCATACTTCCATTTCTCCAAAACGCTGTCCACCCATTTGAGCTTTACCACCCAAAGGCTGTTGTGTAATTAAGGAGTATGGTCCAGTAGAACGTGCGTGCATCTTGTCGTCTACTAAGTGATGAAGCTTCAACATGTACTTCACACCAACAGTTACAGGTTCATCAAACTTATCACCAGTTTTTCCGTCATAAAGATCAACTTTTCCTGTACGAGGTACACCAGCTTTTTCTAATTCATCTTTAATTTGGTCTTCGGTTAATCCATCCAATACCGGAGTCGCAACTTTATAACCAAGTTTGCTTGCTGCAAAACCTAAGTGGGTTTCCAAAACCTGTCCTAAGTTCATACGAGATACAATACCTAATGGGTTTAAGATTACATCTACAGATGTACCGTCAGCCATGTAAGGCATGTCTTCTACAGGAATGATACGAGAGATAACACCTTTATTACCGTGACGTCCAGCCATTTTATCTCCAACTTGAATTTTACGAAGTACAGCAATAGATACTTGAATAGATCGAATTACACCGCTTTGAAGTTTATCACCAGCTTCACGAGAGAATTCACGAATGTTTACAACTTTACCGTATTCGCCATGAGGCAAATTAAGAGAAGTGTCTTTTACATCACGAGACTTTTCACCAAAGATAACCCGTAATAGTTTTTCTTCTGCAGTAAGATCGGTTTCACCTTTTGGAGTAATTTTTCCAACTAAGATATCGCCGGCTTTAACTTGAGCACCAACACGGATAATGCCTTCGTCATCTAGGTTCTTAAGTTTTTCATCACCAACATTTGGAATATCACGAGTTACAACTTCTGGTCCAAGCTTGGTATCACGCACATCAATTTTGAAATCTTCAATATGAACAGAAGTATAGTAGTCATCTTGTACTAAACGGCTAGATAGTAAAATCGCATCTTCATAGTTACCACCTTCCCAAGACATGAACGCAACAAGTACGTTTTGACCTAGGGCTAATTCGCCATGTTGAGTAGAAGTACCATCAGCAAGAACATCACCAGCTTTTACTTTCATGCCTTTATCGACACGAGCAACCTGGTTCAAAGATGTTCCACTGTTTGTACGAACGAATTTAAGTAAAGTGTATTCGTAAGTTTTTCCAGACTCGCCTTTCATAACGATCTTTCCACTACCTACAGAGGTTACAGTTCCATTTTCTTCGGCTAAAATAACCTGTCCAGAATCACGAGCTGCTTTTGCTTCCATACCAGTTCCCACAATTGGAGCGCGAGGTACGATACAAGATACAGCTTGACGTTGCATGTTTGATCCCATCAAAGCACGGTTAGCATCATCGTGTTCCAAGAAAGGAATCAATGATGTTGTTACAGAAATAATTTGCTTTGGAGAAATATCAATACAATCGATTTGATCAATATCAGTAATTGTTGGAGTACCGTGAACACGAACCGAAGCACGTTCTTCGGTAAAGTAACCATTTTCATCAACTTCTAAGTTAGCAGTTCCAATGGTAAGTTTTTCTTCTTCATAAGCATCCATAAACTTAGTGTCTTTGGTAAGACGACTCTTAACTTGAACCTTGTCTAAATCTTGAATTTTCTGAAGTTTCTTCGCATCTGCTTCGGTCATTTTTGTACCAGCAGAAACCACAACAGAATCACCATCTTTTATATCATATAGAGCGAATTCACCTACTGCATCCTTACCGTCATTTTTAGCGAAACGCTTAACAAGCTGATATGGAGTTTCAATAAAACCAAAATCATTAATACGAGCATAAGTTGCTAAGTGAGCAACAAGTCCAATGTTTGGACCTTCAGGAGTGGTAATCGGACATAGACGACCGTAATGAGAACGGTGTACGTCACGAACTTCGAAACCAGCGCGTTCACGAGAAAGCCCACCAGGACCCATCGCGGATAAACGACGTTTGTGTTCGAGTTCTGCCAACGGGTTGGTTTGGTCCATGAACTGTGATAATTGAGAAGAAGAGAAGAACTCTTGAGTAGCAGCCACAATTGGACGAACGTGAATAAGTTGAGCTGGTGTGACAGTTTCTAGATCAGCCAAAGACATACGATCTTTACTAATACGAGCCATACGAGCCAAACCTACACGGTAACGAGTTTGAATAAGTTCACCAACTGCACGAATACGACGGTTAGCTAAGTGATCAATATCATCTGCAGGAGCGCCAGTGTTGTTTAGTTTGATAATTTCTTTGACTACAGCAACCATATCTTCTTGACTCAAAATGCGAGAGTCATGGTCTTCTGGGAATTCCAAACGTTGATTAAATTTGTAACGTCCAACTTCGGAAATATCATAACGATCAAAGTTAAAGAACATCGCATCAATTAAAGAGCGAGCGTTATCAACTGTTGCTAAATCTCCAGGACGAATACGTTTGTAAACTTCTTTATAACCTTCATCAGCATTAGTAGAAGCATCTTTGTCTAAAGTATTTTGGATGTATTTAACTTCTGGATTAGTATCGACATCTTTGAAGGCCTCTAGAATTTGTTCATTAGTCTTTAATCCAAAAATACGTAGTAAAGCAGTAACAGGGATACGACGCTTACGGTCGATCTTTACTCCGATTACTCCAGAAGTATCTGTGTCGAGCTCTAACCAAGCACCGCGGTTAGGAACAATCTTTGCGCCGTATAAATCTTTACCTTTTGCATACTCAGTTGTGAAGAAAACCCCAGGTGACTTAATCAACTGAGATACAACTACACGTTCTACTCCATTGATTACTAATGTTCCACGAGGAGTCATCAATGGAAAATCACCAAAATATACATCTTGGGTTTTAGTCTTACCTGTAACCTTGTTAACCAACTTAGCGCTTACATATAGAGGAGCTTCGTAGGTGGTGTTTCTTTCTCGGGCAGTGATTTCGTCATACTTAGGTTTATCGAAGAAGTAATCTCCAAAATAAAGTTCTAAGTTCTTGCTAGTGAAATCATGAATTGGGTTGATTTCAGCTAATAATTCTTTAAGACCGTGCTCAAAGAACCATTTGTATGAATTCAGCTGAACCTCAATTAGGTTCGGCATTTTGACAGCGTCGTGGCGCTTGCTAAAAAACTTACGCGGATTGGCAGTTTGACCAGGCACAACTACGCTACCAATGGCTTTGGAGACCTTCTTGCCAGAGGTTTTTGGTTTATTCTCGGTAGGCATCTAGAGTATGACTTCCTAACCCATATTTCTGCAGAAAAAGGGTTATTTAATGCTAAATTTTTGTAAAAGTTTTAGTCGGGTCAACCTCCAGCTATCAGCAGCTTGGGCGACAAAAAAAGACTAAAATAAGCGGGTTTTTGTTTTAATACGTGAATATATATAAAAGAGGAGGTGCCGCCAATAGTCTAGAAAAAGGTAAAATATTAAGTTTTTAGAAAAAAAAGACCCCCATTCTTGCCGTACGCAAAAAAGGGCTTCAAAACTTGCCTTAATTTCCTATAATTTTGTTCACAAATTCATTATAACTGTCAAGAAAATCTTGTCAAGTATTTTTCAAGATTTTCTCTGGATTATCATGAAATCTAGAAGTTTACCACCTCAACCAATTCGCAACAATCCCCTAATCTGCTTCGCAGATGGGGATTTGGGCTCATATGGTTTCGTTTGATAAAACTTCTAGATTTCTAATAACACGAGAATATTGAAAAATACTTAACAATTTCGGTAAAAATGAGTAAATAAAAAAGTCGACTTGCAATAAGTCGACTAAAACGGGATTTCATCCTCATCTTCTGGTTTTCGAGGATATAAGTCGAAGGTCAGTTGATTCTTAATGATTCTCCAAACTTTTAACTGAACCCCCCCTAATCTTGCCTCAGGATTGGGTAATGATTCTAAAGCTAACTGTTCTTCACTGATTGGTTCGTTCCAGACCCACCCTAATCTACTTGCGATCTCATCAAAGAAATAATGCCTTTCTCCAACATGATCCCTCAGTAAGATTTTTTGCAGATAAGAACGATCTCGACCTAAGCTATCACCGTAAGACATACTAAAACGATCAAATTTTATCATCGCAAGATTGAAAAATTTATTTGTTCTCCAATCTTTTGGTGTTGATCGGGTTTTTCTTAAAGCAGTGTTCAGCAGGGTTTGAATCTCTCTACCTAAACCTTTCAGCTGGTCTTGTACTTTTTGATTTCCGAATAATTCAGCCCAATAAATATCACTGATAAATAATTTATCCGTCATGCGGGCACTAAACCTAACCAATGGAGGAACTTCGTATTTTAGTTTTCCGGTAACCAGCCTCCCTCTTCGTCCCAAGAACGCTTTTAACAATTGATCACTAGAATTATGTTTTCCCAATGCTTTAACCTTGTATGGCTCCCACCCATCTTTACGAGTAGAAATTTGGGCAGCTGCCCGAGATTCCAAATACTCAAAAATGTAAGGAGCGACAAGTAAATATTGCTTTGGTGTAAGATGCAAACCATGGAACCGAATTGTAAAATTTTGCGGTTCACCTATTTTGCGAAGATCAGTAGGAATATGAACCTCGTTATATGGCCGAGTTCTGTTTAACCCAATTTCCAATAACACAGCTTCTTCTAAATCCCACTTTCCATCTTTGTACGGACCTACGACAGCCACAACATCTAACCGACAATTTTCATTGTCAATAATCTCGACACTGCCGTCATTTTTGATTAGAAAAATTCTAACCGCATTTTCTTTTACTAAACCAACATCTCGAATAACTGTTTCGAGGCGGGCCCATTTTTCTCCCATGCTAATTACCCCCTATACAAACCTAGTCTACAAAGTCATCCCAGAAACCTGATTGAACATGCTCCTCTCCTAAATCTCTTTTTACTTGCGGGATATGGTACTTAAAATCAGTACCATTACCAACATGTTGTGTCATATCCTGAGCCTTACTCCTCGAATGTTTCTTACCTTTAAAAGGGAAAAAATCTTCGTGGGTTCCAAACAATGTTGCTGGCACAGTATAGCAAGCAAGATTTTTGGCTCTTTCAATCTTCACCAAACTTCCCGCTTTGTAATAAGTTTTGGAAGGCACGGCATATTCACAATAACTTTGAATGGGACAAAAACCACAGAGTGATTTTGAAGTCTTGATCCCAAAAGATTTTAATCCATTCTCAAAATCCTTTGCCAATAGATACAGCGAATTACCTTTATAAGCAGTGTTCTGTGGATGAGCAGCACATAATTCACGACTCAACACCCACAATGCAGGGTTGAGATGTAAATGTGACAAGCCGTGACGATACAAAAATTTGTTCGTCCACTGGGCAATATCTGTAATGATTCCATCCGAAACACGCTTATACTCAAAGCCCATTAAAGCTTTAAGATGTTTTTCTGTGCCGTCATCTAAACCTGTTACAACTTTCAGATCTTTGAGTGTGACGATATCGGTAGCCAACAATACTCGAAGAGCGTGAAAGTCTACTGGGATTGGACAAGGAAAGTCGCTAATCAATTTTTCTTTTTGCAACCAGATGATAAACAAAGAGAAAATTTTTCGACGCATTCCAATAATTCCATCATCACGAAGTTTGTTATCGATTAAAGCAAAGGATGCTTCAAAACGATCTTCTTCGGGAAGATGCTCGACTTGTTTGAACAGATTTAGGATATTGGAATCAAAGCGATTCGCTACCATGGCCATGTTGTGTTTCCAAGCGGCAGCGTGCTGTTCGAGTTTATAACCCAAAGCATGAGCTTGTCTTTCACCAGCCGGTTTTGATTTGCCAATTAACGGAGACACTCTATTAATTGCATTGGTGATCTTTCGAATAGTCCATTTTTTAGGATCAACAAATTCTTTCGGATCATACAATCCTGGATGTTTTTTATACAACGCCCAGAGCGGCGTGAAAGGATCTTCTGCCATCACCCCGCCGCGTTGTGGCAGTGCAGCAATAAACAACCAGTGAGCTCGCGCTTCGGGAGTTACACCGTCCATCCAGTAACCAAATTGATCTTCTGGTAAGACGATATCTTTAAACAACCACGACTGCTGTTCCCATTGTTCGCACAGAAGAGTAAAAACCTCTAGTGCACGTTCTTCATTAAAGATGACATTCTTAGTTTCGTACATATCATTTTTCCTCCTCTAATATGATTTTGTATCATGCCTTATTACGTGAGCTATGTCAATCTGACTGTAATTGAATAATATAAAAAAACAACTCTATTTTATTAGAGTTGTTTAAATAATTTTGGTTCTTCCTTTTTTACTGAGCAGTGAGGAACATGTAACCGAGAATACCTTGATCTTCATAACCACTGGCTACAGCAGAAACCACTTCTGCACCAGAGGCGGTGTACAAATTGTCTCGAGTTACAGGATGGAATAATCGATATAGAGGAATAGTATTACTTTGAGTTGTCGGCCAAATATACCCTACAATACCTTCGACTGTATAACCCCAGCGAGTTGCATCAGCTTCGGTCAAACTAAAGTAATGGTGTTTTTCCTGTTTGTGATATGAACGATACACAGGAGAACTACCCTCTTTACGAACTCCATACATATAGCCAGTAATTCCTTCGGAGATAAATCCTTTAGCTAATACAGTATCACGTTCGGCAGGGTTGGTTGTGTAGAAATGTTCTTTAACTGCGCCATTCCACATTCTATAAATAGGTTGTAGAGAAGTTGGTTGTGGGGTGCCACACAAGTAAGCCACAGTACCTTCATCGACATAACCTAATTCTTTGATCGCTGTGCGTTCTTCTTCACTTACAGTATGAACATAGTCACTTGTAGCACCACCTTTATGCATGCGGTACCAAGCTGCAGACCCAGTAACATTTGTAGCAAATGTGTAACCTAGGATTCCTTCATTAGTATATCCATAGTTAGTAGCGTCATCTGTTGTTGAGTAGTAATGAGCACCAATTTGTGGTTGGTTGCTTCTATAAATAGCAACTGTGCCAGCGACTTGTTTGTTATAAACATAACCAGCGATACCTTCTGCGCGATAACCAGCAGGTTTTTCGCTCGCATTTGTAGTATATAAGTGATCACCTTTAGCAGGACTCCAAGATCGGTAAATCGCTGTTAAGAAAGGTAGGTTAGCTGGATCAGTACAACTTGCTTGAGAAGGAGGTGGTGGAGGAGTTATCCCTGTCACTACCCAACTAAATGTTTTTGTTGCTGTTTGATTATTCTGACAAGTTGCTTTAATTGTAATTTGATAAGTTCCAGCAGTAGTTGGTGTTGCTCTAAAACCAGTGCTTGATTGATTAGGTAGATCGTTAGTTGTTGGAGTAACTAAAGCTGCACCAGAAATTGTAGGGCTAACAGAAACTAATGTCCAAGTACACGGAGTCTTTGCAACTCCTACAGTAGAAATTGTTGTATTAAATACTTGTCCGACTGGGCTATTAGGAAAAGTGCCCGAAAGACTGATCGTCCCCACAGGAGGTGGTGGATCAATTTGATTAATTTTAACTGTCCATGGAAAATCTTTTGTAGCCACACGAGTAGGACCATCGCCTACTAACGGAGGACACTCTGCAGAAATACTTACAACATAACCACCTGCATTTGTTGGTTTTGCGGTAAATAATCCCAAAGTTTCTGTCGCATTGGCGATTCTATCTACCCGTGTCATAACTGCACTTGGCATTGCTGGGGTAATTTTTGTTAACTCAAAACTACAATTTCCTTGTCCAGCATTTTTTGTAGTGATTTGTGTTGAATAATCTTGGCCAACTACTCCATCAGGAAAAGTTCCTTCGATTTGTAAAGCTGATTCAGAAGGACCAGTAGCAACCGCCCATGGGATAGTTTTTGTTGCAACTTGACCATTTTGACAAGTCACTTTAATCGAAACCTGGTAATTACCAGCTGTAATAGGTGTGCTTTTAAATATAGCAGTAGTACCAGGACCTTCGGCAGTGATAATATTTCCTACTACTAAGTTTGGAGTTATGGAAACCAAAGTCCAAGTACAAGGAGGGTTAGCAACTCCAAACAAATTTAGATTTTGGGAATAAGCAACACCGACTGTTCCATTTGGTAAAGTACCTTCAATCGAAATTGGTGTTGTTGGATTATTATCTATCAATTGAGAACGTATCGACATTAACGCACAACCTGGATCGTCATCTTGCTGGTCACCATAAGACCAAGGGTTAGAGGTATTCTGTCCTTCAATGGCTTTGGCCCAGTTCAAACCTGAACTTGCTCCACAAGCATCATTATCTTTTTGATAAAAGACTTGTACACCAATCTCTACTGCAGAGATCGCTTTTCCTACCGGAAGATCCTGAGAATCAACTCGAACCTGAGCAGAACTGAAAGAACCACCACTTCGAATTTGAGTAGTAGAACCTCCCCCACTGCTAGCCCAAGGAGTACATTGTTCACCCGTGCCATCTAAACCAAAACAAATACGAAAATCTTTAGAATAAGTTGCTTTAGGATTATTAATTTTTACTTTCAAACAATCTGCTGCACCGCTTACAGACACACTACCAGCAGGTCCATTCACTTCTGCATCACAACCACTAGGTAAATTAGGAGTACTATCATTACTATCACCAATAATTAAACCAACAGATGGAACATCCACTGTTGGAGCAGGGGTACCCCCACCTCCTCCTCCACCAATTGGAGGACAATCTGGATCTATTGGATCACAAATTGGAACTTGTGCATGAGGCACTAGTGGGTTTAATTGAAAGCCAAATAAGGACACTGGCTGTCTAGTGATTAACACAGTAGCAACAAGAACAATGATTATACAAGCCCCACCAATACTAGCTGTTAAAGCCTTGTGGGTAGCTAACCATTTAACTGCTCCAGAGATTCCAGAATTAGAATCAGGCCCATTTGGTTCTGGGCTTGACTGTGAGCTTGGTTGTGGACTTGATTGCACAACTGGCTGAGGACTTGGGACTACGGGTGCAACAGAAGATGGTTGCACACTATTATTAGCCACCATATTTTCTGGTGGTACTATGAACTGGCTATCTTTCATTCTATTTATTTAATTGTGTTTTTGTTTTGGTTTCAACATTTAGTTCAAATTTTGTGAACTAAAAGAATTTTTAGAGATATTTTATCTCAACTTATTATTATTTTAGCATATTTACTCAAAAAAATCAAGTTGATTAACACCTTTCCTCTTAACTACCACGGCGTGATATAATTTAGCTACTATGATCGCTTATTTATCAGGAAAAGTTCATCAAAAAACTACTCAATATATAATCTTATTGCAAAACAACATAGGTTATAAGGTTTTTGTGATACCAGAAATCCTAGAAAAACCCCTAGGAAGCGAAGTTGAACTATATATTCACCATAAAAGCTCTGACGACGGGCAAACATTGTTTGGAATGCCTAACTTTGAATCTTTGATGTTTTTTGAAATGTTGATCTCTGTCACTGGTGTTGGCCCTAAAATGGCTTTAACAATTATCTCAAGTTCTAAAATTGATATCTTACAACAAGCCATTATCAATGCTGATAGTGATATTTTTACTCGCATGTCTGGGGTTGGTAAAAAAACTGCCGAACGTATAATTTTAGAATTGAAGAATAAAATCTCTGGAGGATTACTTGAAGGGTCTACTAGTGGTAGCAGTGATTTGTTTGATGCTCTAATTTCTTTGGGTTATAACCCTCGCGAAGTTCGAGAAGCAGTAACGAAAATTGATAGTTCACTAGATACCGCGACTCAAATTAAAGAAGCTCTCAAGTTGATTGGAAAATCTTAATGCTAATTCGTAAACTAACAACCGACGACCAAAACCAATATTCAAATTTTGTAGCCACTAATAGTGGTGGTTCTTTTTTACAAAGTTGGGGCTGGGGTGAATTTCAAATACAACTTAATCGTTCTGTGGTTCGATATGGGGTTTTTGAAAAAGAACAAATAGTAGCTACTGTTCAATTTATCAAAACTCTTATCCCCCACTTGAATGGTTTTTATTTATACTCACCTTACGGACCAGTTGTCAGTGAGACTTTAAATAAAAATACTGATGCGAAAAAATTAGTAAACGAATTAACCAAGCAAGTAATTTTAGATTATCCAGATTGTTGGTTTATCAGATACGAACCAAAACACAATTTACAAATTGAAGGTGTGGCAACTCCAAGAATTCAACCTGGTAAAACTTTAATTACCAATCTCACCGATTCTTTAGAAACTATCTTGAGTGGCATGCATCAAAAAAATCGTTACAACATTAAAGTTGCCGAGAAACACAATGTAATAGTTGAATCAGAAATTAGTGTATCCCCTCAACATGGTTTTCATATTACCGAACTTCTAGATTTACTAACTCAAACTAGTGACAGACAAAAATTTCGAAGTTACGATCAAAATTATTATCAAAAGTTGATAGACTTTTTTGTACTTCACTCCAGAGAAAACGATTGTAAAGTTAGCTTATACAAAGCCCTATATAATAAACATCTTGTAGCAGGGGCAGTGATGATTGATCATGGAACTACTCGAACATATTTATTTGGTGGTAGTGATAATTCTCAAAGGAATTTAATGGCCCCATATGCTTTGCACTGGCAAGCCATTCAAGATGCTAAAATAGCTGGTTTAAAGAGTTATGATTGGTGGGGCATCGAAACAGCATCAGGTGAAACTCCAGGATTTGTGCAGTTTAAACTCAAATGGGGCGGAGAGCAAATTAGTTACCCAAGTCCAGTGGACATCGTAAATAAAGGTACCTGGTACATGATTTACAAATTACTACGTAAAATAAACCGGCTATTTTAAAACTTTAATATTTGATAAATTTAGTTTATGTTTCAAACCATCAAAAATATCATTCGTAAGTTAGTCCCTAAAAACTTATTTAAAATTTTGCAGCCATATTATCACGGTACAGCAGCAAAATTTGCTGCGACTTATTTTGGTAACCCAAGTTCCAAATTATCAGTTATAGGAGTCACTGGCACAGCAGGTAAATCTACTACTGTGATGATGTTGGCACACATCTTAAATAACTCTGGTTTCAAAACTGGCTACATAACCACAGTTGGATATTCTAATGGTGACACTCAAACAGTTAACAAACATGGTTTGTCTATGCCTTCTGGGCCGATCATCCAAAAGACATTAAAAGAATTTGTTGATAATGGTTGTAAGTTTGCAATTGTCGAAGCAACATCCGAAGGCTTAGCTCAAAACCGACATCATGGAATTAATTTTTTTGCGGGACTATTCACCAACCTCTCCCCTGCTCACATCGACAGTCATGGCAGTTTTGAGAAATACCGAGAAGCAAAAGGAAAATTATTTGCCGCAATTAATAATAATGGAATCATTGGAGCCAACACTGACGATCCAAACTACCAATACTTTTTAAATTTTAATGTTGCTAAAAAATTTGGCACCTCTACTAGAGAAGATAAAATTGCCCAAACAGAAGTTCCTATTTTACGAGCAGAAAATATTAGTGTTAACCCAGAAGGACTCAGCTTTGAAGTTGAAAAAGTAAAATTCAATTTAAATCTTAAAGGTTCATTTAATATTTCTAACGCATTACTTGCAATAGGATTAGCTCAGTACTTAAATGTTAGTTTAGAAAATTCTGCAAAAGCACTGACTAGTTTTGGAACAGTTCCAGGGCGAATGGAAACCATTAGCAACGACTTGGGAATTACTGTTATCGTCGACTATGCCCCAGAACCACAGCCTCTAGAACAATCATTACGCGCGGCCTTGATGGTGCCACATAATAAGCTTATTCATGTTTTTGGTTCTACGGGTGGCCACAGAGATGTTGCAAAGAGATTTGAATTTGGTAAAATCAGCAGTCAATTTGCTGATAAGATTATTATTACCAATGATGATGTTTACGACAGCGATCCTCAGGAAATTGCCGACAATGTGAAAGAAGGGATCACTCAAGCTGGCAGTAAAGCTAAAGCTTCTGAAGTTATTATTGAGCTGGACAGAAAGACAGCTATTCAATTAGCTATTAACTCTGCAGAAAAAAATGATTTAATCCTTATTACCGGTAAAGGTAGTGAGCAATTTTTAGTTCTTCCTAATAATCAACGAATTTCTTGGGACGAACGTGAAGTTGTTCGTGAAGCTATTAAAAATAGCGTAGTATTAAAAAATCAAACTAAATAATATGCTGCTTTACATCAACACAACAGATTTTGATCGAGTTCAATTTGCTTTGATTAAAAAAGATGCTACAAAAGAATTTTCTAAAATACTTGCCTTCAATGAAAATTATAAAACTCTCGACCTACTAGAAAAGTTTTTAAAAAAACATAAAGTCACTCCCAAACAACTAGTTAAAATTGTTGTCTGTTCTGGACCAGGTTCCTTTACAGGAATTAGAGTTGGTGTTTCTATGTCTATGGCCATGGCTTTTGCATTAGGGATACCAGTAGAAGCTATCGCTAAGAAAAAGATTCCAACTGATTTAGAAAAACTGTTAACAGAACTCAAAACACCAACTAAATCAAAAACAACCAAGAAACTTCTACTAAACTACGGTCAAAAACCCAAAATTACAAAGTCAAAAAAGAATAGATAAAAAAAGAACGCGTTGATTGCTCAACGCGTTTTACCATAATATTTTTGGTGATATTTTTCCCTGCGCCTAGACCAAGTCCCAGGATTAAATATATTAGAGATCCACAAGATTAAATTAAATCCTCCAAGAGAAGCGACAATCATCGCCATAAGAATTACAAAACCTTGATATGCTCCAAATGAGTAAAATCCAAAAGTGCAAACAAGAGTAAGCAGTATTGCCCAGATGCCAATCTCAAACTCCGAAACCGCAGACTCCCACTCCATCCCAGTACAAACGGCGATTGTATAAACCCCCAACAAGAGAATAGATCCTTCTGCAAGTAACGTCGGCCAGGCTTCTAGATATCCAAGTAGATAAACAACTACTATTATCCCCCAGATTAGCCAAAAGCAATATTTAGAAAAAGACCAAACCGATTTCCAGTTCATAATAACCTCCTTAGATCAAAATATAACAAGTCTCAAATCATATAATAATATCAGGCCTGTGTCAACTGATCCTACTCTTTCAACTTAAAGAATCTAGTAGCTAACAATATCATAATAATTAACCAAATGGTTAAAATCGCAGCGTTATAACCCCAGTCACCCCAAGTTCCAGTATTTAAGTAAACACTTCTGATACCATCGGCTAAATAAGTAGTTGGTAGAAGCTTAGCAATAGTTTGAAAAATTTTGGGTAAAACTTCTATAGGATAAAAAATATTTCCTAAAAATATTAAGGGCATGCCAATTGCAGCAGTAACCGGAGCGGCGGCCTCATAAGAATCGGCAAAAGTAGAAATTAATAAACCAATTAACAAAAATATTGGCGCTCCTAATGCTGCAAACCCCAAAGCAAACCACAAGCTTCCACCTACAGTAGCTCCAAAAAATATCCAGCCAATAATGCTCAAAAATAAAACTTGAGCCAGTGCAACTAAGGTTCTACTAAATAGTACAGTGGCAATTAACTCTCCAGGTTTTAAGGGGGTGACCAAGAAGCGTTTGATAACATTACGAGATTTTAAATCGATCATCCAATAAGCTAAAGTGTAAATTCCACCTTGCATAATAGTCATGGCGATTATTCCTGGTAAAACAAACTGAGAATAACTTACCTTAGCCCCAACCAATGAACCAATTGGTAAAATAGATAAAGCCACATAAATAATTACTGGCATTACCAATGTAAAAAACAATCCAGAACTATTACGATAAATTAATCGCAAGTTCATCAAAAATAATTGAAACAAAGATGAATTAAACATTGAGCCTGAAACTGAAGATGAATTTGTTGTTGGAGTAGAAGTTGTCATAATTATATTTCAAAAACTTTACCGGTTAAATCTAAATAAACATCTTCTAAACTAGCTGTACGTACAGTGAAGCTACTGAAAGATATATTCTGTTCTTCTAGTAATCTAACTACATCACCTATTACATCAAGATTTTTAATTTCTAAAATCACTTTAGGGTAACTACTATAGACTTTTTCTATACTAGGAATTTTTTTCCAAATTTCTTCATCTATCTCCTGCTCTGTTAAAAAACTAATTTGGGTTGTGTGGGATAAATCTTCAATTAATTTATTAGGGTGATTGATCACTAATATTTTTCCAGAGTCCATAATCGCCACACGGTCACATAAATATTCCGCTTCTTCCATGTAGTGAGTAGTTAAAATAATAGTGATTCCGGATTCTCTAATTTTTTTAATGAGTTCCCAAACATCTCGACGTGCTCGAGGGTCTAACCCTGTTGTTGGTTCATCTAAAAATAATATCTTAGGTTGATTAACCAAAGCAGATGCTAAAGTAAATCTTTGCTTTTGGCCGCCGGATAAATCTTTGACCAAAGAATTTTTCTTACTTTCTAAATTTACAAACCCCAACAGTGTATCAACATCTGCTTCTTTTTTGTACAAACCAGCAAATAATTTTAATAATTCAGAGAGAGTCATCAAGTGAAGATACTCGCTAGATTGTAGTTGAACACCGATTTGTCTTTTTATTGCTAGACTATCCTGAATATTATCTAATCCTAAAACTTTTACAGTACCGGAGCTTTGTTGCTTTAATCCTTCAATGATTTCTAAAGTAGTAGTTTTACCAGCACCGTTAGGACCAAGGATTCCAAAAATTTCTCCTTCTAAAACATCAAAAGAAATGCCTTTCACAGCATCAAAGGTTACTACGCCATCTTTGCGTTCTTGTTTTGGTAGTGGGTAAGTTTTTTGTAAGTTTGAGACTTGAATCACTTGTTCAGAAGTTTTTAACATAATGTAATTTTGCCACATCTTGACCATGTGGTCAAAGTGTTCTATACTACGAGGTATTCAAATTTTGCTTTAGGGAGGATAAAATGGAAAGCTTGATATTGCCAGCAATTGGAATACTGATTGGTTACTGGAGTCATTTGTTAGTTGATAAAATCATCTTTCAGATGGGAGGTGAACCACCCAAGACAAATGGGTTCGAAGTAACTGCGATCACTATGGGAATTGTTAAGTCTACAATTTACTTTGCAGTAGGTGTGGCGCTTTTAACAATCATGGTGTGTCTTAATGAATTAAGTCTAGGCCTCACTCTATTCAAATATGCTCTGCTATCGTTGTGTGTATTTGGAATAGCTTGGTTGGCTAAAAGCATCATCATTGCTTCTAAATATCATATCGATTTATACATTGCCAAGATAATAAACCTAAGGCAAAACTATTTACTTGATAAGAAGGCAAAGTTTTTAATTAGACAAGCCGAAGCGAAAAAGATTCTGGAAGCAGAAGCACTAAGTTCTAAATTAAGTGACGAAGTACCATCGAGGGGAATTCTGGAAAATATAAACTAGGAGGTGATTGATGAAGAAGACACATGATCCAAAGTACCACGAAAGAAACTTAAACTCGGCCTGGTATAAAAAGCGTCGAAAAAATTACATGTGGAGGCACCCAGCAAGACCGATGGTAATCGCTGCCAATTCAAACTTAGTACCATCAACCATTTGCATGACAGGAGTAAAAGAACCAAAAATTATTCCTTCTGCGAAAAACGCGATGGTAGCAGACATGATTACCTTCACAATCATAGCCATGTATTTCTGTTTTGCACTTCTCAAACCGACATTTCGTCGGTTTTTTTATTCTGAGAAAATAAAAAAGGGTTGCAAATTTGCCGACCCTTTAAAAAACTTACTTTTCATTTTTCTTCCAACCTATTTTGCCTAGGAATGCCCCACTGCAAAATAACGCAATAGCTACACCCATAAAAGCCGGATAGAAGACTTTTTCGTCGGCTGTAGAAGCATACCGAAAATAGCTTGAAGAAAAAATAAAAACTTGAACATTACCAAACGTTAGCATCGCTACTGGCACAACAATTTTTGTAGACCAGTGAGTTGCTTTTGCATTCTCATACACCCGAACGGGAAGCCCTTCTCCCATTGAAGTGCTAAAATCTCCAGTTTTTAAATACGCAGCATTCCGGTGGATAAAAAAGTCACAAAGGCCAATGATTAACAAAGTTAATACTGAAGCCCATAGCGCCGCAAAATAATATTCTGAGGACACGACTCTTCCTTGAATATAAAAATACAAGGCAGAAATCGATCCTATTATCGCTCCAAGAAATTGAACCAATGTGAATGTTCTAATTTCACTGCTAAGCTTGTAAAACACTAAATTCATATAACCTCCATTTGGCATCGTGATTACGACCCTAAAATATAATATACGGGATTGCTTTTGTCAATTTTATTGATTATACTGACAGTTGATGAACTTTAAACTGCACACAAAATACCAACCAGCTGGTGACCAGCCTTTAGCAATTAAGGGTTTGTTAAAGTCGCTTAAAGCGGGATACAAACACCAAACACTGCTCGGAGTAACTGGCTCTGGTAAAACTTTTACTATGGCAAATATAGTTGCAGAGATTCAAAAACCGACTTTAATTATTTGTCATAATAAAACTTTAGCTGCTCAACTGGCTAGTGAATTTCAAGAATTTTTTCCAGAAAATGCTGTTCATTATTTTGTATCTTATTATGACTACTACCAACCAGAAGCCTACATCCCTCGCTCAGATACATTTATAGAAAAAGAAACTCAAATCAATGAAGAAATCGATCGACTTCGCAATGCCGCCACTACATCACTAATGACTCGTGAAGATGTATTAATCGTAGCTTCGGTTTCATGTATTTATGGGTTAGGTAATCCGGCAGACTACTTAGAACTTTCTTTAGAATTATCCAAAGGTAAAAGTTATAAACGAGACAAGCTCCTTCGTCGTTTAACAGATATGCAATACGGCCGAAACGATTATGATTTACACCGCGGAACGTATCGAGCCCAAGGTGACACTTTGGAAATTGTTTTATCTTCCGAGGACACAGTTATTACTCTAAGATTTTTTGGTGATGAATTAGAAGAGATGCAACGCCGCCACATGATCAGTGGTGAAGTTTTAGAAGAAATGGATTATGTAAAAATCTTCCCCGCAAAGCATTTTGTAACTACCGAGCAAAAAATTCATATTGCGATGGACAAAATTAGAGCCGAACTATTAGACAGGCTCAAAGAATTACGAACCCAAGGAAAAATATTAGAAGCTGCTCGGTTAGAGCAACGCACCAATTTTGATTTGGAAATGCTTACCAATACTGGCTTCGTCCCTGGTATAGAAAATTACTCACGGCAATTGGACGGACGCAATGCAGGAGATCCACCTGCAACTTTAATTGATTATTTTCCAGATGACTTTTCTCTATTTATAGATGAGTCTCACCAAACCATCCCCCAAATAGGTGGTATGTATAACGGTGACCGTGCCAGGAAAACTAACTTAGTAGATTATGGTTTTCGATTACCAAGCGCTATGGATAATCGACCCTTGCAATTTACTGAGTTTGAAGGAAAAGTAAATCAAGTTGTTTACGTTTCTGCCACGCCAGGCCCATACGAATTAAATAAAAGTTTAATAGAAAATGAATTTATAACATCTGGTAGTGCTAAATCTAAGACTAAGAAAAAATTACCATCACCTGATGAGTTAAAAAAGATTACCATAGTTGAGCAAATCAACCGTCCAACAGGACTTATTGATCCAACTATCGAAATTCAACCAATTAAAAATCAAGTTGATCATCTTCTAGAACAAATCCGACTCCGTGTAAAAAACGGCCAACGCGTTATCGTTACAACCCTCTCAAAAAGAATGGCAGAAGAATTAACAGAATATATTAAAGAAGCCGGGATTAAAGCTCAATATTTACATAGTGAAGTCGACACCTTTGATCGTTTAGAAATTCTTCGCGATCTGCGCCTAGGTATTTTTGATGTAATTGTTGGAATTAACTTACTTCGAGAGGGATTAGACTTACCAGAAGTATCTTTAGTTGCGATCTTAGATGCAGATAAAGAAGGTTTCTTACGAAGTGAAACTGCTTTCATGCAGATCATGGGACGTGCCGCTCGGCATTTAAATGGTCATGTTATTATGTACGCTGATAGAATAACTCGCTCCATGAAAGCAGCTATAGATGAAACTGTTCGACGTCGAAAAATTCAGGAAAGTTATAATAAAAAACATGGTATAACCCCAGAGAGTATTCAAAAAGCTATTACAGATTCTCGATTAGCGGGAAGCCATGAAGTCGTAGCGCCAATCAATCCTAACGAACTTGACCCGACAAAACTTAACATGGATGAAATCAAGTTATATATAGAGGAGTTAACGGACCAAATGGATCTAGCATCAAGGAATTTAGAATTTGAACACGCAGCACGAATACGGGACCAGATTACCGAGATCAAACAAATTCAAAAAATGCGCAAGAAAAAATAGAATTGCTTAATAAACCTTTGCTGATTGCAGAGGTTTTTCTGATTCCACTTTGAGAAAAACTTAAAGTCATCTTTATCACTATATTGCTATGATAAATCCTATTCAAACCACTCCAAATATTTTAGGGATGCGACTGAGTAGAATTTACAATTTCAAGGAGATCAAAATGAAAAACCTAATTTACAAATGGGTTTGTTATCTTATTAATGTGAGTGTAGCCTTGTGTGGAGTTTTTATAATCTTCCCACAAAGTGCTTGCGCGCAAAGTTATAATACAAACTCAATGGCAATTGTGCTCGAAGATAGTTTGCTTTCTACAAACAATAAGAAAATAGTATTGGTTATAGTTAAAGATATGGCTGGACCAATAGAACTAAAAATGCAAACTACAACCTCGGAAGGAATAGTAAACCAATTTAAACCGCTTCGATTTGAACAAGGTTTAAAACGTGGGCAGACCATACAATTATGGAACGGAGATTTTAACTCATTTTATAGTACTCCATGGTTATACTTTTCCGTCACAGCGTCATCTCCAACTATGCAATCCTATTCATCTATATATTTTCCAGTTAATTACATGGAGCAATATAAAGAACCAATGATCACTAGTATCAAAGAAACTGGAGGATATGGAGTTGATTATAATATTAAGATTGAAGGTATTTTTGATACAACCGTGCCAAGTATAATACTAATTAATACCAATTTCATAATCCCACCGAAGACTATTACCCAAACCCCACCAGGGAAAATTGAGTTTAATGTTAATTCTAATTCTAGGGACATCTTTCCACCTGGGAAATACCTCTTAACTATTTGCCAAGAATCCCATTGTGACACCTTAGTAGGAAGGCATAGGTAATATAGAGGCAGAGACTAATAAGCTCTGCCCTTGTTTTTTTTATGGCTTTTCTATATAATACAAAAGCTTTACATATTTCCCTGTCTTCCGTGTCCACTTTAGATAAGGGTTTAACAAAAAGCTGTTTCTAACAAATGTCCCAATTTTGGGACTTATTAAGTAATAATTTAAATTTTAAAATGCCAAATACCAGTTCTGCGAAGAAGGCTATGCGCCAATCTCGCCGTCGCAATACTATTAACTTGCGAACCAAGTCTAAATTCAAAAGCGCAGTTAAAGCAACTCGCACTCTTATCGCCGAAGGCAATGCTAAAGAATCTGTAGAAAGCTTAAAGAAAGCAATGTCTGCACTAGATAAAGCTGTAAAAAAAGATGTATTGCACAAGAATACTGCTTCTCGAAAGAAATCTCGTTTAGCAAAAGCTATTGCAAAGCTATCAAAGTAAATTCAAAACTCCCAACAAGATTGTTGGGAGTTTTTTATTTCTTTAAATACATTTTCACAGCTTCTAATATTCCAGAGGTAAAGTACTTCTCTAAATCTATGCTTTCTAGGTCCACCCATTCTATCCCGGAATGTTCATTGCTTATAGTTGGATCTCCCTTGATATAACTTGCTTTAAAAAATAGATACAAAACAGGAATATCTTTTTCTTTTGTCGCCGTAAATTTGGAAAGTATTAGATGCCTTCCCACACTAACGGGGACAGGATTAATAGAAACTTCTACATCACCAACTTCTTCGAGTACTTCTCTTTGTAAAATATCTACTAGTAGAGTTTTAAATTCATCTTTATCTATTCTTCCACCGGGGAAATCATGGTATCCAGCAAAAGTGCCGTTATCAACAGCTTTTAAGACTAAAGTTTTACCTTCAGAATTTTTTATAAAAAGTTTTAAAGACACATGATAAAATTCTCGATTATCTACAGACATAATATATTAATTAATTCTTAACTATTAAACTAGCCACCAGATTAACCATTACTTCTTTTTGATTTGGTTTACTTTCTGCAATTAATAAAGCTAAAGCAGTGAGTGCAGTATCGTTAATAATTTTTTCTCCACGTTTATTATAAATACGATTGTTTTCTACTAGATATAGAATAAACATCAGCGATCCAATACGTTTATTGCCATCTGCAAAAGGATGATCTTTAATTGCAAAGTATAAAAGATGAGCTGCTTTTTCTTCTAAAGAATTATATAACTGCTTTCCAGAAAAAGACTGTTCTATATTTCCCAACAATCCTTTTAATTTATCACCAACTTCCTTACCAAATAAACTACTGGCTTGCTTATCTTTTACCAATCTATCTCTAAAACGTTCTACAGATTTTTTGATCTTGTCGTAATCCAAAGCAGAAACAATTTTCTTTGTGGTCGACTCTGGTTGCAAACTATCTTTATCATATTGATACAATGCAGTCCAAGTATTCGTATAGTCAGTGATGATATTTAATACTTCTTTCTCGTAACCTTCAAGCTTTTTGTCTCGAATGGCTGTTTGAATAAGCTGCACAGCAGATTGCAACTCTTTAACTTTTGCTAAATTCTGATCATTGAGCCGATCTTTGTTAATTGCATAACCTTTGAGTAGATAATCATTAAGGGTGTTTGTGGCCCAAATTCTAAAGTTAGTAGCCCTAATTGAATTTACACGATAACCAACAGATACAATAGCGTCTAGATTATAAAACTTAGTTTTATACTTTTTTCCATCGGTGGCAGTGTGTTCCAAAATGGAACATACTGAATTCTGGCTTAATTCTGAGGATTTAAAGATATTGTTTAAATGTTTAGTAATTGCTGACCGCTGGGTTCCAAATAATTGTGCAATTTGTTGCTGATTTAGCCATACTGATTCATTTACAAAACTAACTTCTACAACAGGGCCTGTAGATTCTTTGTAAATTATTATTTCTCCGGTATTTTTATCTTCTAGTTTCATATATTCAACATATCATACTGTTAATAAAATTATGATAAATTTAATCTCAAAGTACGATAAATAAAACGACTTTAAATCTTTTCCATCTCTCCCCAATTATTTCCTGCTTTTGCTTCGACAATAACTGGTACAGAAAGTTTGATAGCATTTTCCATCAATGGTTTAATTTTATCAGCCCAAAAATTAACCTTGTCTTCTGCAACTTCAAAAACTAATTCATCATGTACTTGTAGTAACATCTGAATTTCTTCTTCGTGCCCTTCTAGAATCTTGTGAGTCGCGATCATAGCAATCTTGATAATATCGGCACTTAAACTTTGAATTGGGAAATTAATTGCAGCTCGTTCTGCAGCCTGGCGAATAAAGTACTGGCTCGACTTCATTTCTGGAAATTTTCTAACACGTCCAATCTGATTTGTAACTTGAGCATCTTCACGGACTTGCATTTTAACTTTTTCTAGAAAATCTCCAACTTGTGGGAACGTTGCAAAATATTTATCAATAAAATCTTTGGCTTCACCTACAGACACCCCACTAATTCGGTCTGCGAAACCGAAACTGGACAACCCGTATAAAATTCCGAAGTTAACAGTCTTCGCATAACGACGCATATCCGGAGTGAGATCTTTTTCTTTAACATCAAACAATGCCAAAGCAGTCTGAGAGTGAATGTCTTCGCCCTTATTAAAGATGTCTGTCATGTTCTTATCGGCAGATAGATGAGCAACAATGCGAAGTTCAATTTGTGAATAATCCAAAGCTAATAATTTATAGCCTTTTTTTGCAACGAAAGCCTGGCGTACTTTTGATCCCATCCCTTCGCCTTTAATAGGAATGTTTTGAAGATTAGGATCAGTACTACTTAGCCGACCTGTGGCAGCTATGATCTGATTATAGTTAGTATGAATACGTCCTGTTCTCTTGTTAACCAATAACGGCAAACTGTCGAGGTAAGTAGACTTTAATTTTGCCAATTCACGGTAGTATAAAATATCAGCCACGATAGGATGATCGTCTTTCAACCTATCCAGTTCCCTGGCGGCGGTGGATATACCAGTTTTGTTTTTCTTCCCTGTTGTAAGACCAAGTTTATCAAATAATATTTCTTGCAGCTGCTTTGGAGAATTAATATTAAATTCCATCCCAGCATGTTTGTAAATACTCTTCTCTAACTTAGCTAGTTCAACACCTGCTTGCTTAGACAGATCTTCTAAAAATTTAGTATCGACAATAATTCCAGCTCGTTCCATTTTTGCCAGTACTTCGATTAATGGCATTTCTATATCAAAGAAAATTTTATCTAGTTTTTCTGTGTGTAAATCTTTTTCTAAAATCTGTTTAATTCGAAAAGTGATATCAGCGTCTTCTGCTGCATACCATGAGACTTTTTCCACTGGCACATCTTTCATGGAAATCTGATTCTTCCCCTTACCAATAAGTTCAGTGATAGATTGCATTTGGTATCCCAACATATTAAAAGCCAGTGCATCTAATCCATGTTGCCGAGATCCGGCATTTAATAAATATGAGGCAATCATAGTATCAAAATAAATCGGTGAAAGTTTTATTCCTAAGTTTTGGAAAGTAGCCAAATCATATTTAATGTTTTGCCCAGACTTTTTTAGTTTCTCACTAGAGATTAAATCTTTTAGCTCCGAGCTATTATTTAGAACATCCACAGTAATATAATATGCCTCGCCTTCGGTGAAGGCTAAGGAAATTCCAATAATATTAGCATCAATTGGGTTCAATTGATCGGTTTCGGTATCAATAACCACATCTGATTGTTTTGCTAATTTCTTTAATAACGGCTCTAGTTTTTGTGAGGTATCTATTAGAGTATAATCTTGCTTGCCTATGTTGTTTACAAGGTTAGTTTCTGATGGCTGGCGTTCTCCTTCATTTTCAACATCCTCTCCGTCCGTACCCACTGCCCCACCACCAACAACTTCTTTTTTATGCTTGTTGTTATTTTCGCTGTCACTATTGTTAGACAAATTACCGGCATAATTTTTTGGTAACTTATCTAGTAAACTTCGAAATTCAAGTTGGCTAAAAATTTGAGTAGTGGATTCTAATTCCTTAGAACCAAATTTGTATTGTGGTATGTCAATATCAATTGGTACGTCTAAAATAATCGTAGATAAATAAAAACTATCGCGAGCATCTTGTTCGCCATCAACTAATAGTTTTAGAGTTCGTGGTTTAATATTTCCAATTCCCTTTCCACTTTTTATTGCAGAATATAAATTTTCGATAGACCCAAATTCCTTAATTAGATCTGTGGCTCCTTTTTCTCCTATTCCTTTAACGCCTTTGATATTATCAGAAGGATCACCTCGCAGAGCTTTATAACTAATCATTTGAATCGGGCTCAAACCATATCGATCTAAGATTGCCTTTTCGTCATAAATAGCTGTATCAGTTAAGCCTTTGCGAAGAGTATAAACCTTAACACATTTATTAACTAACTGAAGAGTATCTAAATCTCCTGTCGCTATCATCACATCACAATCCCCACTTGGATGCTTTTCGCAAATATGTTTTGCGAGAGTACCTAAAACATCATCAGCTTCAAAACCAGCTATTTCGAAAATAGGAATATTTAAAGCCCTCACAACCTCTTTAACTCTAGGAAATTGATCATACAATTCTGGGTCTGCTTTAACACGATTGGCTTTGTAGTGATCAAACTCATCATGCCTAAAAGTTGGCCCAGCAAGGTCAAAACTGCACGCGATATGGGTTGGTTTTAACTCCTTAATTGCTCGGAGAAGAATCATTGTAAAACCATATACTGCGTTAGTTTGCTCACCGTCCTTGTTAGAAAGTGGTGGAATAGCGTGATAACCACGGTGAATTAATGCATTACCATCTATTAATAAATATCGGTTTGGGGAAGAATTTTTAGTCATAATTATTATAATTTTAGCCTGTTTTGGAATATAAAAAAAGCTGTCGGCACATAGATATTAGCCTATTTCTACTAATCCTCTTATAATATAGACAGATGAAGAAACATATCTTAACTTCCATATCTATATATATCCTCATCGCAATCTTTATTGTTGCGGTGATGTTTTTAACTCACCCCTTAGGTTTTAATAATTACGGTTATGATTATGGTTTTTATTCCTATGCTATTCAACACACACCATTAAATTCAATTGCTTACCTTCTGGGCCGGGTAAATGATTATGGAAATCATTTATTTGTATTTATTAATTGGATAAGACTACCCCAACTACCAACTTTAAACTTTTTATTCATTTCATTTTTTGTCATTGCGGGAATTTTGTTTTACGAACAAATAAAAAAATATGGAACAGTCGCCGTGTTGGTCGGAGTAAGTTTATTTTGTTTATCAATTGCTCAAAATCAAACCTTCACTATGTTTTTATGGAAAGCTGCATATGGTCAAGTTTTATTACTCCTAATTTTTTTGTTAATTCAACATCATAAAAAATATTTTTGGGAACTACTCCCCTTGGTTGTATTATTTATTAGCCACAAGACTACAACAATTATCACGCTACTATCACTCATCCCCTATTATTTATTTAGCAATCTAAAACAGAAGGTATTAATAATTGGTGGGCTTGGTGTAGCCGGATTAATATTTATTTTTTTCCTCGGCGCTGGAGATTACATCAAACAACTTTTAAATTCAGATGTTCAGAACGGATTATTTTTAAATGTTACTAACTATTTAAAATACTCCTGGTATTTAATCCCGATGGCTAGTTATGGAGTGTACTTAAGTTTTAAGACAAAGACCAACTTACCATGGTTAGGATTACTTGGTGTAAGTTTAATATTTATTGTATTCCAAATAACTTTTTATCAAAGACTACTTGCTTATGCAGACCTAGCCTTAATATTCTTTAATGTTATTACCATTTATGAGCTTAAAGAAAAAACCAAACAACAAACAATTATAGGTATTTTAGTTATAGCTTTGGCTTTATTAGGATTAGTTCAATTTTCTAAAAATGATTTAAAGCCTCAAATCTCAGAAACAGAAATTACTGAGATAAGAGATTTTTCCGATAATCATCAAGGTGCTTTTGTTTTAAGTTTGAGCGCTCAAGATGCGACATGGCTTTTGGCCAATCTTGGGGGTAATGTAAGATTAGCATCAGCTGGGCTTTTTGAAGATAAATTTAGCAAACCCGTCTGGCAAAACTTTTGGGTTAGCCCTAAGAACGAATCTTTCTTAAACTCTTTTCCTCAACCGCTTTACCTGTACGAGCGATCAACGATTTTTTACCCAGATCAACAAACTAACCCTTGGCACTGTTTACAAAAAATCTCTACTCATTTTTATAAATACACCTGCAATAAATAAAAAACCTCCCCAATTAAATGGAGAGGTTTTTTAGATCAGTTTATTGTAAATCGGATTCTTTAGTACTATCAAGCGGCGCACCTTGGCGCAAAACTCGAACCTTTAAATTACTCTTAACTCTTTCACGGCCCTTGAAACAAGTTACTTCAAAAACTTGAGATCTTGTTACTGCACCGTACACTGTAGGAGCAAGATAAGTTCCTGTGTATCGTGTCCAGTCTGCTCTACAACGATCCACGTCGGATCCTGACCAAGTCAATTCGATTGGTGTTCCAGAACGAACCGTTAGAGTTCCATAGGAGATTGGGTTTGGTTGGTAACCACCAGCAACTGCTCGTCCACCTAGGACAACAAATGGCTGACAGTTATACCCATAACATGAAGCGTCCGAAAATACTCCACTTAGTCGGCCGTTATCTCTAAGTTCTTGAACACCTAGAAACAAGGCGACAACAACAGCAACACCAGCAACAATCTTCAAAGCTGGATATTTTGTGAATACATTAGCATTGTCTGTATTATTTTCCATATTTTTTTCTAGTTATCCCCACCTAATAACCTTTGTTTTAATTACTTTAATGATATCAAAATTTACTCATCAAATCTATATTAAACTAACCAGCCACACGGAAGACTTCTTCAACATCTGTGATTTTTTCTAAGGCTTTAATTAATCCATCTTGCACCATAGTTAAACTTCCTTGTTGGTAAGCTTGCTTTTTTATAGCCAAACCAGAAGGTTCGGTTAAAATTAATTCTCTCATTGCGTCTGTTACTTCGATGACTTCATAAATAGCCATACGACCTTTATACCCAATTCCTCCACATTTGTCGCATCCAGAGGCTGTATAGAATTTTAATTCAGCAGGCACCACAAAACCACTTGCCGCAGGAATCTCTGATATATGCTGGGTAACTTTCTTAAGTAAAACTTCGTCTAGTTTAGTTTCCTTTATACAAAAAGTGCACAATCTTCTAACTAAACGCTGAGCAATTATCGCATTTAATGCTGGGGCAATAATAAACGGTTTTACTCCCATAGTCACTAATCGTGGCACTGCCCCTGTAGCGTCGTTGGTATGTAGTGTAGATAAAACAATGTGCCCTGTTAAAGCTGCTTGAAGAGCTGTCTCCGCTGTTTCTGGATCTCTGATTTCTCCCACCATTACAACATCAGGATCTTGACGCAACACTGCTCGTAACGCTTTAGGAAAACTAAAATCAACTCGGTGATCAATTGGAGTTTGTTGAATACCTTCAACTTTATACTCCACTGGATCCTCTAGGGTAATAATTTTTACACCTGGTTCATTCAATTCTTTTAAGAATGAGTACAAGGTGGAAGTCTTACCACTTCCAGTTGGACCAGTAGTAATTATCATTCCATTTGGTTTGTTGAGTTGCGCCTCAATCATATCCAAAGCAACACCACGCAGGCCTAATTCTCGTATATCTAAGTTTACTGCCCCAACCCCTAACAAACGCATAACCAAGGCTTCTCCAAAACTAGAAGGCAACGAAGACACACGAACATCTAATTGTTCTTTGCCATTTAAGATAGTAATGCGACCATCTTGAGCTTCATTTTCTACGTTTAGCTTTAACTTGGCCATTAACTTTATACGAGAAATGATTGGACGTTGAAAAGTTTTTGGAAGAATAACAGCATCATGCAAAACTCCATCAACACGATAACGAATTTTTATTAAATGATCTTCTGGTTCGATATGAATATCCGAAGAGTCTTGTTGAAGTGCTCCCCCAAAAATTGTGGTTAGCAGATGGGATGTATTGGAAGAGTCTTTCTCTAATTCTGGGAGTTGCTTAAGATAATCAACTCCAGTTTCAACCTGAATAACTTCTTGAAACTTTGATGAAGGTAAGACTACCTTCTCGTAAAATTGTAAAGTATGAAGAAAACTAGTTTTTGAAACTAAGTATGAACTGATTTTAAATTTCTCGCCAAGAGACTTTACTAACTCTGTATATAATTGGTTGTTTGGGTTAGTGGTAGCAATTTTTAAATCTTTACCTTCTTTAAAAAAAGGTAGGCTCTCCGCAGCCACTGCCTGTTCTTTGGTGATCAAAGACAAAGAGTTTAAATCTAAAGGAAAGCTTTGCATATTTAAATATGGCAAATGCAAAGTCATCGCCATTTTCTGGGTTTGGATTTCTTCTATTCTTCTATTTTGATCTGATAAAGCTCGGCTTAGTTCGGCAGGATTATTTGATAAAAATCCGGACATGTTTTATTTTTATTTCTCAATACTAATATACTTAATTATATACCAGTTGCGCTAAGAGTAGAAACTACTTGATCTAAATCTTCTAGTTTAAAATCTGGTAAATTTAGTTTTATATATTGATAGTTGCCAAGCAAAGGCTCGGATTGGCCTGCAAATGTTGGGTCAATCCCCTTAGCTAACTGTTTAATCTTTACATGAGGAGGGCCAGCAAACAACAATTCCACACCATTAACAACCTCGGCAGCTAAAATAATTAACTTATAATTATTCGCCATATTGATAATTTCTGAGATCACGTCGGATAATAATTCGGACGTAGTGTTAGTCTTTGTAAAATCTTGAGCAGTGATCTGGGTATAAAGAATTGTCTCGTTCTGAAAAGTTTTAATCCGAGCTAAAGCTCTGCCCCAAAGCTGTAATAAATTAAATGGCTTGGTTTTAAATAAATATTTAATTATATCTTGGCGTCGTGCACCACTTGCAACTAACTTTGCAGCCAAAGCCAAAGTATTTGGAGTTGTCTTTGGATCACTAAAGCTTTGAGTAGCAGAAATTATTCCTGCTAATAAATTAGTGGTTATAAAATCATCACTCAAAAAAAGATGTGTGCCGTTATTGGAAACTTGTAGGGTTTGCAAAAACCATTCACCTAGTTGTTGTGACAAACTTGGTATATCACTTTCTACCCAAGTTGCTGTAGCAAAATATTCTTGTTCTATTTTGTTGTTAATAGCAATCTTGGCTGTGCTATAAAAAACTTCTGGATTTTTTTCGTATAGAGTTCCGAGGGTTTCTAGATTTTCTGCACCAATAATTATCAATAAATCAAAGGTGGTTAATGGTGGAAATACTTCTACATCTGCGGTTGTAAATTGAGAAGGGTTACTTGTAGTTACAGAGACTTCAGGGGTTGTAGAAACTTCTGGGGCTACATAAATAAATAAGTCATCTTGAATTTTTTCGTAACGAAGTTGTTTAGGTTTAACATTCTCACCACTGACTTTAATAGTTAGCTCATTACCGGAACCAAAACTGGAGTGAATCGCTGGTAGCTTATGATTAAATTCTACTAGTGGAATAGTCTTAGCACTACTAAATAGGCTGACCTGCTTACCGTCTATAGAAGTAAGTTTTTGATGAAGAGCCAGCCCAGCACAAAGCACATCTAGGTTTAGATGCTGTGGTAAAACCACTGCTATTTTAGTAGCACCGGCAATCATTTTATTAATTTTTATTGGTGTTTCTGAATCCATAATATTAGGGTAGTTAGTTACTATACTAAACGTTTACTAATTTGGTCAATACCGCTAAAATAACAGTAGATTATGATAGAAATTAAACTCTCACAGGTTAACTCAGAAGCTGTGAAAATAGCTAAAAAGCTCAAAGGTGGGGAGATTTTAGCCTTATCAGGCACTTTAGGCAGTGGAAAAACTAGTTTTACCAAAGCCCTTGCTAAAGAGTTAGGTGTTTCTAGAACAGTCACCAGCCCAACTTTTGTCCTAATGCAACAGTATAAAGGTAAAAATTTTTGGATATATCACTTAGATCTTTATAGAACCAAAAATTTTGCCGAAGTCTCTGCTTTAGGGTTAGAAGAAGTTTGGGGAAGAAAAGAAACCATCACTGTTATAGAATGGGCAGAGAAGATCCGAGACCACCTACCAAGCAACACAATTCATATAAATTTTACTAGAGACATTGATGTTAACTAATCAAACAATAAAACCAATCTACACTTTATCAAAAACTTATTACTTAATTACTTTTACAGTAGTTGGGTTTGTTTGGTTTTTTCCAGCATCAGCTAATGGTGCCCCATTCACACAAACACCTGTCCCAACCTATGAAACCGTCACTAGTTTCGACAGCACCACTCAAGCCACAATCTCCGAAGCTCTAAAAAGTGACTGGAAAGGAAGCTTCACTCTACCTGTTAATTCTTTAATTAAATATCAAAGCTGGCCAATTGACCAACTTATAAAAAATGTTTATTTGAAGCCGGGGAAACTAGTCCCAGAAACTAGAACCTATAAATATAGTCCGAGTAAAGTTTATGCTTGGACAAAAACAATTTCTGACACCATCAACACCGAAAGCAAAGAACCAGAACTTGTTATCAAAAATGGTCGGGCAACAAAGTTTACTCCTCCAACAATTGGTAAAAGATTAGACCGATACCAAGCGACTTTGCAAATTATTCAAAATCTAGAACTTGGGAATAATAAAATTGACCTTAACCCAAAAACTACTCAACCAAATAAATCTCTTAGCTCTACTAATGATTTAGGAATTACCGAGTTAATTGGTCGTGGGGAATCAAAGTTTTCTGGTAGCCCATCTAATCGCAGACATAATATAAAAGTTGGAGTATCAAAGATGAAGGGAGTTATTGTTAAACCAGGTGAAGAATTTAGCTTTAACAAATACCTTGGTCCAGTAGAAGCCGATCAAGGTTTTAAACCAGAGTTAGTGATTAAAGCAGAAGGGACTGTACCAGAATTAGGAGGTGGCCTTTGTCAGGTTTCTTCAACTACTTTTAGAGCAGCTATGCACGCGGGCTTACCAATTACCCAACGTCGCAACCACTCTTACGCGGTTCAGTACTATGCCCCACAAGGCAGTGACGCTACTATTTATCCTGGTGTGATTGACTTGAAATTTATGAATGATACTGGCAAAAGTATTTTGATTTGGCCATATTTCAAAACTGAAGATTACTTAGTCTTTGATTTTTACGGTACTTATGATGGTCGTGAAGTAAAACTAAATCAACCAGTGGCTTACGACAGAAAGAGCGATGGATCTATGAAAGCTACCTGGACCAGAACTGTGATAAAGAATGGCGAAAGCAAAACAGACAAGTTTGCGTCCACCTACCAACCACCTGCTTTATTCCATAAGAAAGAAGAATTTGTCCCTAATCCAAACTCAAACATCACTCCTGTAACAGAACCTACCGCTCCCCCAGCCACTAGCCCAGCTACTACAACACCTGCAACTTCTCCAACTAATTTAATTCAATAATGATTTCTTCGAGTGATTCAGAATTAGATTCCGAGAAAATTTCGGAACAACTTTTAAATGAAGCCATGGTAGATGATGGTTATTTTGAACTATCACTTCGACCTCAAACCTTAGGTCAATTTATTGGCCAGCAACAACTCAAAGATAATCTTAACGTTGTAATAAAAGCTACTAAACTTCGCAACGAACCTCTTGATCATTTACTTCTTTACGGGCCACCAGGATTAGGAAAGACTACACTTGCCCATATCGTAGCTAAAGAACTGGGTAGTAATATTAAAACAACATCTGGACCAGCAATCGAACGTGCTGGGGACCTCGCCTCACTCCTTACTAATCTAAATGAAGGTGATGTTTTATTTATTGATGAAATTCACAGACTCAATAAAGTAATAGAAGAAATTCTCTACCCAGCTATGGAAGATAGAGTTTTAGATATTATGATTGGTAAAGGACCAGGGGCACGAAGTGTTCGTATGGAATTACCAAGATTTACTTTGATCGGTGCCACAACTAGAGTTGGTTTAATTTCTGCTCCAATGCGAGACCGTTTTGGAATTGTTTATCATTTAGATTACTACGAACCAAATGATCTTTCAGAAATTATTTCCCGATCGGCTGATATTTTAAAAACTAATATTGATAGAAATGCAGTAGATTTGATCTCAACTCGCAGTCGCTACACACCTAGGATAGCTAATCGATTACTGAAGAGGGTTAGGGATTTTTCTCAAGTTGCTGGCCATGATAAAATAACCTCAGAACATGCTACAGAAAGTCTAAAAATGCTAGAAATTGATGAATTTGGACTAGATAAGCATGACCGGAAAATTCTTGAAATTATCATCAAGCAATTCAAAGGTGGGCCTGTTGGTGTTAATTCAATTGCAGCAGCAACTGGGGAAGAACCAGACACAATATCTGATGTCCACGAACCATTTTTAATTCGCTCAGGATTTCTTATTCGCACTCCTAAAGGGCGTCAAGCTACCAAGCAAGCCTACGAACTTCTCAATATAGATATCCCTGAAAATTTGAATTCAATAAATAATCAGCCTTCTATTTTTTAATCTTTAATTTGGACTAGAATGGACTTAACAAGTATCCAGAGTATCGCCAATATTGTTTTCTTGGTTGTAGTTGCCCTACTGTCAGTAGCAGCGCTACTCTCGGTTTATATCGTAATTAAATATGGTCGAACAATAACCGTCAGTACTTTAACTAGTATGGTGTTTGGTGCGATTTTTGTTTTGCAAATTATCGCTGCCTTCGCAACTCTTCAATTCGCTTTTTAAATATATGAATAAATTATTCCCTAGCCAACAACCTAACGAAAAAATCATGCTAGTAGTGCGAGAGCATTGGTTTTTACTTGCTGTGAAGTTTGCATTAATAACAGTGTTTATTTTAGCTCCAATTATTCTTGGCATTATTATGGCGGCTGTAGATTTTATCATTGAATCAGAAACTTTTAATACAATTTTATCGGTTGGTTTACAAATTTATTACTTAGTACTAGTATTAGCGGCTTTTATTCTTTGGGTGCTATATTATTTAAATGTTCATATAGTTACAGACCAAAGAATTGTTGATATTGATCAAGTTGGATTATTGTTCCGTGAAGTTTCTGAATTAAACATCGAAACCATTGAAGATGTAACCAGTCAAAATGTTGGTGTCTTTGGAAACATTCTAAATTATGGGACTGTCTTTATACAAACCGCTGGAGCAGCCCAACGTTTTGAGTTTCATAATGTACCTCACCCTGGAGAAATCGCTAGTTTAATCTTGCAACTCTATGAAGCTCATAGTAATACAAGTAAAGAAAACCCAAAACCTTAACCTTTTTAAATGAATGTATTAATCTTTGCTGGTGGCCAAGGCACAAGACTCTGGCCAGCTAGCCGTAAATCTCAACCCAAACAACTACTAAAGCTAGTTGGAAAAGACACTCTTTTACAACAAACATACAAAAGAATGCGCAAAGGTTTTAACCCTGCGCAAATTTTTATAGCCACCGCAAGTGATTACGCGGAGCAAATTCAACAACAACTTCCCCAAATAAAAAAATCTCATCTTTCACTAGAGCCTATGAGAAAAGATCGTGGCCCTGCATTAGGTTTAGCGGCTTTAATTATGCAATCTCAAAGTAATGACGATATTTTTGCTACTGCTTGGTCTGATGATCATATTAAACAAGATGATATTTATCATCAGACTTTAAAAAATGCAGAGAAGTTTTTAAAAGAAAATCCTAACACGATTGTAGCAGTTGGAATAAAACCTACTTCTCCAAGTAAAGCATTTCGATATTTAAATACAGGTAAAGCAATATCTAAAACTGTATATTCTGTAAAACAATTTACTGATAAACCAACAGACAAACTCGCAGAAAAATATTTTAAATCAGGAAAGTATTTGATCAATTCCGGATATTTTATTTCTTCTGCTAATCATATATTGGATTTATATAAACAATACCAACCAGAAGCTTATAAATTGCTCATGGTAATTAAACCAGCTATTGGTACTAAAAATCAAACTCAAGTGATTAAAAAATATTACTCCAAGATGCCGTCATTTGATTTTGAAGAAATTCTTATTAAGAATCCAAAAGAAATTTTAGTCACACCAGGAAAATTTGATTGGGCTGATGTAGGTCGTTGGAGTGTAATCAAAGATATTCAATCAGAACTAAATGACAACCTAACTGAAGGATTAACAATTTCTCATAAAACTACTGGTAGTTTAATTTACAATTACAACCCTAAACAAATAGTTAGTACTTTACATGTAGACAATCTAATTATTGTAGTCACACCAGAAGCAGTATTAGTGGCTGATAAAAATAAAAGTGAAGAGTTAAAGCACCTTATAGAAAAGCTTAAATCCTCCCCTAAGTTAAATAAGTTTTTATAGATCCTATTATAATAAAAACTAAAAGGTATTACTTTAAGCGACACTTCTCGCACAGTAACCATTCGCCGGAAGGCGGATAGGTTACGTAGCGATATTGGAGCGAAAGTAATACCTTTTAGTTTTATATTAGTATTATAGCTATTCAGTAACTTCTTCTTCTACAACTGCAGGGCTTAAAGTTACATGTTGACCCACCATTTCTAATGGATGAGTAGTGGTAATAAAGGTTTGGAATTTACCTTGAAGATATTTTAATAAGAATGTTCGACGGGTATCATCTAACTCGCTAAGTACGTCGTCCAACAATAATATCGGGGACTCACCTTCTTTAGTTAAGTATTCTAATTCTAAAATCTTTAGTGCTAAAATCTGACTACGTTGCTCACCACGGGACGAGAATGAGACCAGGAACAATCCCTCACTCTGAAGGAAAAAGTCGTCTCTATGAGGCCCTACGAGGCAGGTAGCGGCACCTAATTCTCTAGGACGAACCTTATCTAATTGTTGTAAAAAGTTATTGTAAATTTCTTCTTTAGTTTCTCCAGCAATACTTTCATAAACAAGTTCAACTGTTCTCTGAAATTTAGAAATATTGGTGTATACTTCGGACAAATTTTGATTAAGGAAATTTACAAACTGTTTTCTAAACCAAATAATTTCCGAACCAATGTTTGCAATTTGCTCATTCCAACTATCTAGTGCAGAAACATCCCCATTACCTTGTTTTAAGTCTTGTAGAAAGCGATTCTTTTGAGTCATCGCCTTTTTATAACTTCCTAGCAATTCTAGATACTCAGGATGTTTTTGGGATAACACCATATTAAAATATTTACGTCGAGCTTCTGGTGGTTTAGTAAATAAATCAACATCACTAGGTTCAAAAATTACAACTTTTAAAAATCCTTGGGCTTGTTTACGTTTCTTTTTTACTCCATTGATTTTAAAGTTTGCAAATATTCGATCCCGCTTTTCTAAAAATATTTCTAATTCATTAGCTTCTCCACTACTTGATTCGAAATCGATTTTAATTTTTGAATCATTGGTTGATTTTAAGAAGATAAAATCTGCATCATCACGAAAAGATTTAAATAAAGAACCAAAATATATGGATTCTAATAAGTTAGTCTTACCTACTGCATTAGGACCGGATAAAATTACCATCTCGTGGGTAATATCTAAATCTAAGTCTGGATAATTACGGAAGTTCTTTAAGTTAATCTTTTTGATTTGCATAATAGTCTTTCTAGGCTAATAAATTATTGTTGCTTAATAGGCATTACAAGATAAAGGTAGGAGTTGTCATTTTCTGGAACAAAAGTAATAGGTTCATTTTCATCAATAATCTTCATAACCAGTGTATCAGTATTTAAATTGTTTAAGAAATCAGATAAATATCGATAATTTACTACCAAAGAACCAGATGGGCCGGAAATTCTACAGACTACATCCACTTTGCTTTCACCTAGATCGTGCGAAACGGAATTTAACTGCATTGAATTCTGCTCAGAATCATAATTTACAGTAATACTACCAGATCCTCGAGAAAATACACTACTGGTTTTTAATGCCGAAACTAGATCATTTTTATCAAATATTATGGTTGTATTACTAGAGTCTGGGATAATTTGTTGATAATCAGGATATGTTCCATCAATTAATCTAGTCACAATATAGGTATTTTCAAGATTAAAGGCTAATTGAGTAGAAGTAATGTTTAATTCTATTTCGCCGGTTAAACCAGTAAGTAAGCGGGAGATTTCTATACTGCTTCGGTGAGGAATAATAATCTTTTGCCCATTTTCACTGTTTCCAAGTGAAGAAACATCACCTTTGTACGAAACCTTCTTTTCTGCCAAACGATAACGGTCTGTGGCAGTAATTAATACATTCTCACCCCCAAACCAGAATAATATCCCAGAAATCTCTGGCTGAGTTTCACTGGTACTAGAAGCAAAAATAACTTGATCCAAAGCGATTTTTAAATCAGAGGCATTAATCTTTACTACACCTGAATCTTCAATTTTAGGGATTAATGGGAAATCTTCTGTTGAAAGGTGTTTGATTTTTACATTACTGTTATCTGTAGTAATTGAGGTTTCTAACTCACCAGTTTCGATTGTGATATTTTCGGAAGGAAAACTATTAATTAAATCAGTGATTGTTTTTACACCAACGCAAATTCCACCTTCTTCTTCAATCGCGCATCGGATATAAGTACTGATTCCAGTTTCTAGATTAGTACCAGAAATTTTTAGTAAACCATTATCAGTTTCTAACATTACATTATTTAGAATTGGCAATGTCGAACTATTACCAACTACTCGGCTAACGATTTGTAATCCGTTCTTTAAGTTTTCCTGTGTACTTATTATCTTCATTCTTTATATAATTAATTAGTAGTTGTAATAGAGTCGGTGGATTAGTGGATAAACACTTTAATCTGAATTAAACATTACTTATTATTCCAAATTAGTTGTTTATAACTTCTTTATATTTTTGTGAACTAAATTTGATAACTTTTTAATAAATTCTTTATCTTGTTTTTATCGGGAATTTATACACAACCTACACACACTTATTAACAACTCTATCCACTCATTACAACACCTTTTAGTTGTAAATTTTTTCTAAGATCAAATCTAATTCTTGTTTAATTTGATCTTGGGCATTAACTGCTTTCTCTACTTTTTCTACTCCATGCATCACAGTTGTATGGTCTCTACCACCGAAGAATTCACCAATTGAAGGAAATGAACTACCTAGTTCTTTTCTTGTTAAGTACATAGCTGCTTGTCTAGGTTTAACATATTCTTTACGTCGTGATTGTTTTATCAAATCTTCCATTGTAATGCTGTAAAAACTAGCTACACATTCGGCAATTTTCCTAACAGAAACGGTCTTTTTCTTAGCATTTACTATGCTAACCAATAATTCCTTAACTTCGTTTAACGTGATTGGATTACTTTCTATCTGCTGATAAACAATAATTTTGTTCATCGCTCCTTCTAACTCACGGATGTTATTAACTACATTTTCTGCTACGTATTGAACAATATCGTTATCTAAATTAATCCCAGACTTAGCTAATTTAGTTTTTAGAATCGCTATTCTGGTTTCTAAACTTGGTGCTCCAACATCTGCGACCATCCCCCATTCGAATCTAGAAACTAATCTTTGTTCAATTGCAGGAATATCCTTTGGTAAACGATCTGCAGTAAGAATAATTTGTTTACCTTTATCTCTTAATTCGTTAAAAGTATGAAAAAATTCCTCCTGAGTTTGTTCTTTACCAGCGATGAATTGAATATCATCAATGAGCAACATATCAACTTGCCTATAACGTTTTTTAAAATCGTCCATTTTCTTTTGACGAAGGGCATCTATATAATCACTGGTAAACTTTTCACTAGTTGCGTATAAAACTCTCATGCGGGGGTTATTAGCGATTAGTTTGTTTCCCACAGCATGCATTAAATGAGTTTTTCCCAATCCAACACCACCATAAATAAATAATGGATTATATTGAGTGCCAGGATTTTTAGAAACTCCTTGACTAGCTGCATGAGCTAGCTCATTATTCTTTCCTACAATAAATGTTTCGAAAGTATATGTTTTATTTAAACTCCCGGTTTGGTTAAAGGATGATTCTTTGTAAACTACAGTGTTCTTGCTGTTGCTTTCTGTTCTTTGTAAAAGCGTGCCTTGTTTTTCTGCTTCGGTTTTTAGGTTTCCAACAAAATAACGAATTTCTTTTATCTCAGGAGATAGAGATTTTAGAGATTTTAACAATAGAGTATGAAACTTATTTTTTATCCAGTCTAAAGTGAAGTTACTTGGCACTCCGACTATAATATAATCCTCACCTTTCTCGATAATTCCTGTGTTTTTAAACCAAGTGTTAAAATTTCCTTTGCTTAAAGTGATTTCTAGGCTGCCTAACATGGCCTGCCAGAGCTGTTGGTTATTCATATTTTTTATTCTACCAGTGGAGTTATCAACATGTAAACCACAAGTAAAAAGCCTTTAAACAAGCCAAGTTTGTTATGGAGTGTGTAAAACCTGTGGAAAACCTGTGTGTTCTTTAAAAGACCAGATATTTAAGGTTGACCAAACCGATTTTTTTCAATATAATTGTTAGTATGCAACCAACTTATAATCCCAAAGTAAAAAAACGTAAGCAAGTACACGGCTTTCTAAAGAGAATGCTAACCCGTACTGGTAAAGCTGTTCTAGCCCGTCGCCGCCTAAAGGGACGAAAGAAATTAACAGTTTAAATACATGCTTCCTAAAAAACACCGCCTTTCCAAAACAGCTGATGTAAATCTAACGACAGCCAAGGGGCGGAGTTTTTTTAGTCAATCTTTTTTGATCAAATTCCTTAATCAAACTGGTTTAGATCAACCAAAAATTACTGTAATTACTTCTGTAAAAGTCTCTAAAAGTGCTGTTACTAGAAACCGTCTAAGGCGGATAATTCGTCAGGTGGTTCATGAATATATAGACCAAATAAAGCCTGGTTCTTATGTATTTATTGTTAAAAAAACTGCCGTTCCAGTAAATTCAGCTAATTTGCGGAAAGAAATCATAACAGCTTTAGAAAAAAGTAAAATGGTTTAATACTAATTATGAATAAACCTTTAATTTACTTAATAAAAATCTACCAAAAAACTTTATCACCAGACCATGGTTGGTTAAAAGTTAAATATCCTTATGGTTTTTGTAGATTTTATCCAAGTTGTAGTGAGTATTCCATTCAAGTTTTACAAAAACACGGTACGATAAAAGGAATAATGTTATCATTAGTAAGAGTTGTTAAATGCAACCCATTCAGTAGACCTAAAATTAATAAACCCCTTTAAAAAATACGATTATGTTTTTATTAGACATTTACAACGAAGCAATTTATAGACCAATTTTAAACCTTTTAGTAGGTTTGTATAATGTATTTCCAATTCAAGATATTGGAATTGTTATTATTTTGGTTACTCTAGCGATTAGAGTAGTTTTAGCACCTTTTATGCATAAGTCTTTAAAAGGTCAAAAGGCTTTAAGTGCCCTCCAGCCTAAAATGAATGAATTGCGAGAGCGCCACAAAGATAATAAAGAAGAGCAAGCCAAAGCAATGATGGATTTGTATAAAGAACATAAGGTTAATCCTTTTTCTTCTTGTTTGCCAGTGTTAATCCAATTACCAATTTTAATTGCGTTATATCAAGTATTTAGCAAAGCTTTAAAGGGAAATTTAGAAGGTTTGTATAGTTTTGTTTATAATCCAGGGGTTTTGGATCCTAAATTCTTAAATTTAGTTGATTTATCTCATCCTAATATAGTCTTCGCTCTATTGGCTGGTTTAGCGCAGTTCTGGCAGTCTCGCATGATTACTAAATGGTCTGGTAAGCCAGCCGGGCAAGATATGACAGCCAAAGCTCTTAATGTTCAAATGACCTATGTTTTGCCTGTAGTTTCCGTGGTTATCGCTTGGACTTTACCAGCAGGACTTCCACTGTATTGGATAGTAACAACCTTATTTGCTGTTGGTCAGCAATATTATGTTCAAAAAACTCATCCAACTACAACCACCTCAATTATTGATGTTGAAGTTATAAAATAATAAATTATGAATACCGATTACGAAACAATCGAATACATTAAAAAAGTAATAACCGATATTTTGTCTTCTGGTGGATTTAATGTTCGAGTAGAGTACGAACAAAGTTTGGTTAGTGGTTTAATTTTCCACATAAATTCTAGAGATTCAAAATTATTGATCGGCCGACAAGGTATGACTTTACAGGCTTTAGAACTTTTAGTTTTTGCAATCGTTAACCGTCATCAGAAAGATTCAGAACAACCGGTTAGATTCTCTCTTGATGTGGATGAATATCGCTCCCATCGACAATGGCAACTAAAACAAACTGTTAAAGATGCAGTTTCGAAATTGAAATACAGCAAAGAGCCAATTGTTTTACCGGCAATGCCAAGACACGAAAGAAAGTTTGTCCATAATTATATTCAAGAACAATTCCCCCATATTACTACAAGTAGTACAGGTGAAGAACCTAATCGTAGTATTCAAATGAATATATAAAAGTTATTTACTATAAATAAAAACAGAGAGTAATATTTACGCTCCAGTATCGCTACGTAACCTATCCGCCTTCCGGCGAATGGTTACTGTGCGAGAAGTGTCGCTTAAAATATTACTCTCTGTTTTTTTATTAGAAAACTTTTACAGATTTAATTGATACTGAAGATTACTTTGGTAGAGGTTGTTCCATTACTGCTTTTAGCAAATAGTCGATAGGTTCCGCTTTTTGGTTGGCTGTCCCAAGTATAAATATATTTATAACCACCTGCTGTACTAACTACTTCTGCAGTACCAATTGTTTTGATGACATTACCTGATTGATAATAGAAGCTTACTCCTGGCATATTAGTAGAGCTAGCTGCCTCTAGTTGCCAAGGAAAGGATATTTCATCACCTTCAGCAGGGCTGATAAGTACTAAACCTTCAGTAAGTGAGTATTTAATTTGAATACTGGTGCTAGCAGAGCTACCGTTCTCGTAACTTACCTTTGCTGTTAGAGTGTGATTACCATCAGGTAGTTTTTTACTAATCTGAGCTTGTAGGTCACCATTAGTTAGTGTCTCAACAGTCTCACCATCTAGCAAAAGATCTATTTTTTTAGGTTGACCTTCTACTCCCAGACTGACATTAAAAGGGAGTTTAGTGATTGTAGAGCCACCAGAAGGGGTTAGGAATGCAACTTTATCACTAGTGCCCTCTGGGTTTGGGTTGGTAATTCCACTTCCTGGAGGGTATTTATAACCATTAGCTAATGCCCATGCAATTACAGGTTGTTCCCAAGCTGCATTACTAGGTTTTTCGCTATGTAGCACGGTATAGATTTCGGTAATCTTACGTTCTGGTGGGGTGTCTTCCGTAGCTGGTTGGCCAGTTAGAGTATCAATTTCTACTGGAACATGAACATTGTCATATTTAGTTGGCACAGCATAATCTGCAAACACCTCTGATTTAGTTTCTGGAGTATGTTGTGTTGGAAGTAATCCAGAGACACTATCAACAGTGATGGTTTTAATTTGTTCTGGCTTATTAAATTCTTCAACAGGTGTACCTGCTAAGGCTTGCTTCATGAATTGATTCCAGATTGGACCAGCTGTAAGTACCGCATCTTTTTTCATAGATGTATTATTATTGTTTCCTGTCCACACACCAGCAACTAATGACGGGGTAAATCCTACAGTCCAACCATCTTTAAAATCTTGAGTGGTTCCAGTTTTTGCAGCAACTGGTCTACCACCACCTAGCGTGAGAGCAGAGTTAGCTCCAAACACATAACTCCGAGCATTGTTATCTGTCATGATGCTAACTAATTCATACACAGCCTGTGGGTCTAAAACTTGTTGGCTCTTTTCTTTGTACTCTTCTAAGACTTCTCCTTCTTGGCTAACAATTTTTAGAATAGAAGTTTTTTCTACTTTCTTTCCGCCGTTGGCAAACACACCATAAGCAGAAGTATGATCAACCAGTTTAACATCACAACCACCAAGTACAAGAGCTAATCCACAATCTTTGAACGGAGCTTCTATACCAAGTTCTCTAGCAGTTTTTGTAACGTTATCCGCACCAACCAAAGCAATTGTTTTTACAGCTGGAATATTCAAACTTCCCGCTAAGGCTTTTCGCATCGACACTGGTCCATTTTGAGAAAGATTGAAGTTGTTAGGAGAGTAGTCACCAAAATCAGTTTTTACATCCATTAACATGGAGGCTGGAGAATATTTAAAGTCTCTACCAAAGGCGGTTACATAAGCGTATGGTTTGAAGCTACTTCCTGGTTGTTGCAAAGATGTTGCAACGTTAACATTTGGTTCAAACAAACATGTTTTACCTTGAACACACCCTGCAGGTTCTGACTCACCGAAGTAATCTTTACTGCCCACCATTGCCAATATTTGCCCTGTTTTAGGGTCAATTGCTACTAAAGCGGCGTTATGTCCATTGGCGGCTAAATTCTTCTTAGCACCTTCACTCACAGCTTGTTCGGCAATTTGTTGAAGCTTGGGATCTAAGGTTGTATAAACTTTTAAGCCACCTTCTTGCAAAGAGGTCTCACCATATTTTTCTGCAAGGTAGTTTTCTACATACTGAACGAAATGTGGTGCAACTATCGCGGTTTTAATTGTTTCAAACTTTACTTCTTCGTTAAGAGCAGCTTCTTTTTGTTCGGCATTGATGTATCCCAAATCTTCCATCTGGTTTAAGATGAATTTTTGTCTAGCTTGAAGAGCGTCGAAGTTTGGACCACTTGGATTATAGTAGGAAGGTGCTTGTGGTAAAGCTGCTAAGTAAGCGCTTTGAGCCAATGTTAATTCATTAGCATGCTTATTAAAGTAAGTTTGGCTAGCCGCTTCTATACCATAAGCATTGCGACCATAAGGAATTTCATTTAAATAAAGTTTGAAAATATCATCCTTACTAAACCGAGCTTCCAATTCGATTGCAATAATAATTTCTTTAATCTTTCTAATAAAAGATTTATCACGAGTTAAGACAGCATTCTTTACAAACTGTTGAGTGATGGTGCTTCCACCTTGTCTTTTTTCTCGGTAGATAATATCGATAATTGCAGAACGTGCTAGTCCTGTAAAAGATACACCAGAATGTTTATAAAAGTTTTTATCTTCCGCAGAGATGGTGGCATTCTTAAGGTCAGGAGAAATTTGATCCAAGTTAACTAAAGTTCTTTTGATTTCTCCATGGACTTCGTAAATTAAACTATCATCTTTGGCATAAATCTTTGTGCTTTCTGGGACATTTCTACCAAGTAATCTATTTGGGTCCGGAAGTTGACGGCTATAATAAATAAACAAAAAAGCCACGAATAAAATACCTGCTGCACCGATACGAAATGACCATGTACCAATAGTTGGCCATGGTAAGTTTTTTAGAGTCTGTTTAGAAAACCACTTTTTTGGTTTTCTGTCCCCAGTTGGAGATGAAGAAAAGTTATATAATTTCATAAATTTGTATCTATATTATACTGATTATTAGAGAAAATGAGAAGTCTTACTTAGTTATATCGCTATTATCATTAAAAGGTTTCTATTTAACCTAAAAATGTTATAATTCAATTATATTTAACGGTTTTAATAGCTAATAGTAACTTGATTATGAAGATTAATATCAATCCAAAAATAATAGATGAATTGCTAACCCGTTCTGTTGATACAATTTATCCAACCAAAAAGCATGTAAAGGATGCCTTACTCTCTGGTAAGCGACTCACTATATATACAGGAATTGATGCTACTGCGGACTATGTTCATTTGGGTCATTCAACAAATTATTTATTACTAGAAAAGCTTCATCAAATGGGGCATCAAATAATTGTTTTAGTTGGTGATTTTACAGCGATGATTGGTGACCCTACAGATAAGACTACAACCAGATCTCGTTTAACAAAGAAACAAGTATTATCCAATCTAAAAACTTTTAAAGATCAGATTGCAAAAATTTTAGATTTTAAAGATAAGAAGAATCCAATTCTTTTTAAGTTCAATAGCCAATGGCTTTCTAAGCTAAATTTCGAAGACCTCACGGATCTCGCCTCTAACTTTACAGTTCAACAAATGTTAGAGCGTGATATGTTTGAAAAAAGATTAAAGGAAAATAAACCTCTTTTCGTTCATGAGTTCTTTTATCCTCTTATGCAGGGATATGATTCTGTGGAAATGAAGGTAGATATGGAAATTGGTGGAACAGACCAGACATTTAACATGCTCGCTGGTCGTACTTTGGTGCGTAGGTATTTAGACAAAGAAAAATTTGTAATTTCTACAACCTTGTTGACTAACCCTGTTACTGGAGAGAAGATGATGAGCAAGAGTTTGGGTACAGGTATTGGATTAAATGAACCTGCGAATAATATGTTTGGCAAAGTAATGGCTTTACCGGACGAAGGTGTTATCCAAGTCTTTATAGATTGCACTCGTTTGTCTATGGATGAAATTGAGCAGAAGCAAAAGAGATTAAAGAAAGGTGAAAACCCACGAACTATAAAACTAGAACTTGCATCAGAAATTACTAAGATGTATCACGGTGAGAAAGCCGCAGCTTTAGCACAAGAAAAATTTATTAGTCAATTTAGTAATAAGGAATTACCAGATGATGTAAAGGAAGTTACTGTAAAGCCAGGAGAATATCAAACTACTGAGTTATTAGTAAAATTAAATTTAGCTACAAGCAAGAGTGAGGCTCGACGTCTATTGGATCAAAATGGTGTGAAGGTTAATCAAGAAACTTATACTAAACAGTCAATAAACATTGATAAAAAAAATAACCTGATGATTCAGGTGGGCAAACGGAAGTTTATAAAGATAAAGTAAGAGTGTAGTAGATCTAATTGAGATAAAATAAAACCCCCAATAAATTGAGGGTTTTATTTTACATTGCGTCGCCTTCAGCAGCAGGAGCTTCTTCGTGAGAAGTTTCTTCTGTAGCTGGCATGTCTTCGTGAGAAGTTTCTGCAGCGTCGTCATTCATTGTGTCGTCAGAAGCAGCTGGCATTACAGCAGCGTCGTCGGTCATTTCGTCGTCTAAGAACATGTGATGTTCTCCCTACTTTAGTGCAAGGGAATGCACAAAGTGTTAGTTATAAAAATACGCAGTCCGATTTAATTGAACTGTGTAAATATATTAACACTTATTAATTGTTTTGTCCAGAGCCGTTTTAAAGTTTTTTTCTAGTTTGAAGATTGCTCCAACCTGCGCATAGGGCAATTGCCAAGGCGTCGGCTGCATCGTCTGGTTTGGGAACTTGTTTGAGTCCAAAGGTTTGCTTAATCATAAACTGAACCTGTTTTTTATCTGCTTTGCCATAACCACATAAAATATTTTTGACTTGCAGCGGTGTGAATTCCAAAGTTTCGATGTCGTGGTTCACAGCGGTTAACATGATTACTCCCCTAGCCTGACTAACTGTCATGGCTGTTTTTTGGTTAGTAGTAAAGAATAATTTTTCTACCCCAATCTTATTTGGTCTATATTTTTTGATTAGATAATTTAAATCATCGAATAATATTTTTAATCTTTTTTGATCACTGTCTGTTTTAGGTGTAGAAATTACTCCAAATTCTAAAATTTCGAATTCAGATTTATTATTCTTGTTTTGTTTGATGATACCGAAGCCAGTTGTGGCTGTGCCTGGGTCTATTCCTAAAATAATCATTTTGTTTTGTAAGTGAGTAGATTAATTAATAGAAGTATATACAGCGACTACGTCTTCGTCATTTTCCAGCTGTTCTATGAGTTGGTGAACTGTTTCCTCTTGTTGTTCATTTAGAGAAGTTAGATTAGTACTTCTACTTATTACTTCACTAGAAGCTATGGTAGCACCAATTGATTTTAAGCTCTCTGTGACTTCATTTAAATTAGCTGGATCTGTAGTAATAATGAGTCCGTGTTCAGATTCTTCTATATCTTTTGCGTTGTGTTCTATTGCTAATAATTCAAACTGATCTATGTCTTGGGTGCTGTGTTTGCCATTTTCAGAGCCTTCCACCATGATTTGACCGACAGTTTCGAATTGCCAAATAGTAGAGCCTTTTGTACCCAAACTACCGCCATTTTTAGAAAGTATGTGTTTAATACTTTGTACGGTTCTATTGGTATTATCTGTTGCTGTTTGGATAATCATAGCTACTCCAAAGGGGCCATATCCTTCGTATATAACCTCTTCGATGGCTGGCCCTCCACCTATTCCTAAGCCTTTTTTAATAGCTCTCTCGATGTTGTCGTTAGGTAAGCTGGCTGCCTTAGCTTTGTCAATTTCTACTCGAAGTTTAAAGTTTAAGGCTGGATCCCCATTATTACCCTCTTTAGCAGCGATCGAGATCTTTTTAGAAAGTTTGCCAAAAATAACAGCGCGCTTACCATCGGCTGCTCCTTTAGAACGTTTGATTGTTGACCATTTAGAGTGTCCCGACATAAAAGTTATTTAAATGATAACAATAAGGTAATTTCACCTTTGATGCTTGGTTTATTTTTTAATGATTGCAAAACTTCCATCGCAGAACCAGTTAGATATTCTTCATGCAGTTTAGTAAGTTCCCTAGCAACAACAACTTTTACTTCTGGAAAGTTCTTTTCTATTAGAGTAATTGTTTTAGTAATTCTTTGCGGTGATTCGTAAGCTATTAAAGTTGCCTCGATATCTTTGGTTTCTTGTACTGCACGAATTAACTTTGGTTCTGTTTTTGGGAGGAACCCTACAAAAATAAATTTATCTGTTGGTAATCCAGATCCGGCTAATGCTGTGATTGCCGCTGATGCACCAGGGAGAGAAACTACATCAATATCATTTTCTCTGCATGCACGGACTAATCTAAAACCTGGATCAGAAATTCCTGGTGTTCCAGCATCACTTACTAAACAAGCATCACTATTATTTAAGCGAGTAGTAATTTTATCTAAAACTTTAAGTTCGTTGTGATCTGCAAATTGAATTACTTCTTTTTTTGGAAGTGCTAACAGTTGTAAAAGTTTATGGGTTTGGGCGGGGTTCTCGCCAATAATAAAATCGCACGCTGCTAGTATCTTGCGCGCGCGTTGCGTGATGTCGTCTAGGTTACCGAGCGGTGTTGGAACTATATACAACATGGTTATTAAGAAATTATGATTTAATCTTTTAGTTCTAAGCCAAACATATCTTCAATAATGTCGTACTCTAGCTTTAAACGATCTCTCTCTTCTTCTAAAGAGTCTTTAGCCTCTGCGGTGGCGTCTGGGTATTGATCTTGAATTTGTTTAAGCTCATCATCAATTTCTTGAAGTTTTTCGTATGCTTGGTCTTCTGTTTCTGGGGCAGTAGCTAGCCATTCTTCATAAGATAAGCCGAGCTTGTGTTCGTATTTTTCTTCGAATAGACTTTGTAATTTTTCTGGGTCCATATATATAGTAATTAAATTCTGATGGTGGGCGTGCATGGACTCGAACCATGGACCACCAAGGTATAAGCTTGGCGCTCTAACCAACTGAGCTACACGCCCTAGGATTGTATGCGGTAAAGCCGCTCAAATACCTATATATTATAGATAAGTTCAGGCATCTGGGCAATTGTCTAATTTTAGTGTATTTTGTTGATTAGGAGGACTAATGAAAAGCTATGAAAAGCGTACATATTTTGGTTGATCCAAAGGTGGAAACAAAGCATACTTACCCAATTTATTCGGCTTTTGCAGATCTTCTTGATGCTTTGGGGATTCGGGGTTACTTTGAATTACATGATTTAGGAGCTTGGCGAGAGCCAGATTATCTGGATTATGGAGTTAAGGTTCCTTATAAAAGTGTTGATTGGTTTTTAGAGTCTGCTTATCATGACAGAGTAGATAAAAGCTGTCTAAACATTAATACTGCAAATTTGGTTTCGAATTTAAAAATTTACGCTATGAAAAAAAAGATTGATTACACAATCTTTATCACAGAGCGTCTTACGATTCACCCAATTACGGGCTTAACATTCGGGGCGACATCAAAGTACTATAGTTCTATTTTCAGTTTGCATCATTTCCATCAAAATGGTGCTGATGAGAATAAGGCAATTTATAATTTGGCGTTACATGAATTCGGTCATTTGTTTGGACTGATTTTGGACACCTCTCGACCTCATTTATCGAGTTCGCATTGCCCTGACAATTATTGTATTATGTCCCCATACAATCCAAATAAAAAGTTGAATGGATGTGCGAGTTTTTGCCAGACTTGTTTACGTGAGCTTCGGCAATTTGTGGACCATGTTAAGTCTTCGTCGAAGGTTCAGATAGTCTAACTATAAAGAGGAGTTTGCCTCGTTACTATTAATTCAAACCACAGCAATGTGGTTTTTTATTATAAGTCTGTGGGTTGACCAAATCAACAAATAATGATAACTTAATGAGTAAATTCGCAGGAGGAAATATGAACGAAAAACTTGTTGAATATCAGGATCCGTTGCATTTAAATTTTATTAGTCTTGATAGCAACTTCCAAGATTTAATAAGTTCGGATTTGGCTGTCAGAGCTCGCGACATTACCATGGGTACAGTGCCAAATTCGTTTCGAATGAATGGCGCTTTACCAAGCCGTTTTCATCACAACATCGGTTCTTACTTGCTAACTGATGTTTATGTCCGAACCAACAATCAAGAACTCTTCAAAACAGAGATGGGTAATTATTACAGAGCTGCAGCGATGATGCATGATTGGGGTAATGGACCTTTTGCTCATCTTACCGAACGACTCATGAAAGTTGATATCGGTTACAATGGCGAAACATTTTTACAGGTATTGCTTGATAGCGAGATCGGTAAGTCTGCTAAAGAAGCACTCAATAATATGGGTGTCGATCCAGAAAAGTTGGTAGCAATGATTTCTGGTAATCTCGAACCATATTCAAAATTGATTCATGGTGATCTTGATGTCGACAATCTCGATAACGTCTACCGCTATGCGATGTGTGGTAATTTAAAAGGCAAGCTTGGCTGCCCTTCGATTGTAGCTATTAACTTTAAATGGAGCGAAGAACTTGAATGTTGGGGTATACAAAAACATGATATCCAAGCTGTGATTAAGAAGAACTACAACATGGACGTAGGTAAATTCAAGGATTTGGTTCCCGAGACTTTGCTCGACTGGAAGAAAACCCGTCGGTTGGTTTACAGAGATATCTCCGAAGGTCAGCACATTATTGTTGGTACCATGCTCTTCTCTGCTTTATGGCAGGCTCATCAAAAAGGATGTATCAAGATGGAAGACTATCTTGGTTCAGATACTAGTATGATCAAGTTGCTGACAGAAGACAGTCCTGTGATGATGGATAAAATCCTTCGGATGAACTGGTTTAAGCAAGTGATTGAAGGAGTAACCACAGAGCCTAGCGAAAGGATGAAGCAAATCGCCAATGATTCCATGATGAGAATGGAACTGGCAGATAGATTTGCTACTCGTTACGATATTGATATTAATCAAGTAACTGTTTATGTCGGCATTGATGGCATGGAGAGGGCTATTAATGTGCCTGTGTTCGGCTACGACGGTGTTTCTACCGTGGAAGAACTACTGGTGCAGCAATTCCCTGATGATCGAGAGGCTGTTACCAAGCCTCGTAATTACAGGGTTCATATAAATCTCGACAGGTCTGTGGCCGATAAGCTTAGGGATAAGGCACTTGACTTTATTACTCAGGAAATTTGGTAAACAAAACCGCGTCGCTCGTTTATTGAGCAACGCGGTTCTTTTATTAGGATTATTGACGCATAAATAAATGTTATATATAATTGGCAGAGTGAAAAATAGGAGGAATAAATGCTATGAGTTACGGAACAAGTTTTCCCTTTGATCAAAGAATTGATCCTACAAAATCATTAGATGAAAGTGACCCACCACCCGAAGGCTGGGACCAACTCGATAACAGAGATTTTCGAAGTTGCCTCTTTGGTACTGGCAATTCTATTATGAGAAATTGCCATGATTGGGAGCTTAGAGAGCTTGCAAGAATCGAACAGAAGGAATTACAGCAAACCATAATGTAGATAAAATAAAACTACCTAAGTTATAAACTTAAGTAGTTTTTTATTTTATACAACGGCCACACTGGCTACTGTGTCGTCTCCGCTTAACTTCATTACTCTTACACCTTGTGTAGCACGACCTAGAGTAGAAATTGTTTTTAACGGTGTGCGAATGGTTTGACCTTGTTTAGAAATTAACAATAAATCTTTTTCTTCATCACTTGCATCAAGGATGCACATCGAGACAATCTTTCCAGTTTTTTCACTAATCTTTACTGTCTTGATTCCACTACCAGAACGCTTTTGAACTTTATAATCTTTGATCGGAGTTTTCTTTCCTAGTCCGTGTTCGGTGATAACTAGAACTTCACGGCCTTGACCTTCCATCTCTTTGTTAACAATATCCATAGAGATAACGTGGTCACCTTTACGTAACCGAATTCCAGTTACACCACTTGCTAAGCGGCCCATGGCACGAACATCGGTCTCATTAAAGCGAATGGCTTGACCATCTTCGGTAGAAAGCATAATTTCGTCTTTACCGGTGCTGGTCTTAACCCAACGGAGCTCATCATCGCCTTTTAAGTTGATAGCAATAATTCCGGACTTGCGAACTTTGCTAAATTCATCACGACTAACTTTTTTGATAGTTCCATTACGAGTGGCCATAACTAGGAATTGACCATCACTCTTTTTAGAAACAGCCAATACCGCAGTAGCAAATTCTTCTGGAGCAAGTTGTAGGAAGTTAACTAAGGCTTGGCCTTTGCTGGTTCTGGAGCTTTCTGGAAGCTCATAAGCCTTGGTTACTAATAACCGGCCTTTGTTGGTAAAGAATAAGATATCATCATGAGTAGAAGCAGATAATACAGAATCTACTACATCTTCTTCCTTTAAGGCTTGGCCAATTACACCTTTGCCACCGCGACTCTGTTGACGGTAAGTGTCTGGGGATTGGCGTTTGATATATCCAGATTTAGTAGTAGAGATAATTACATTGTCTTCTGGGATCAAATCTTCGGCACTAAAGTCCCCTATTCCTTGAGCAACAATTTGAGTACGGCGTTCGTCACCAAATTTGTCTTTCATTTCGATGACTTCGGCTTTTATAATTGCTAAGATCTTTTTTTCTGATTGCAAGATTCCTTTTAGCTCGGCAATTAATTTTAGTTTCTCGGCTAATTCATCTTCAATCTTCTTTCTTTCTAGGCCTGCCAAGGTTTGTAAACGCATATCCAAGATCGCATTGGTTTGGATATCAGTAAGTTTGAACTTCTTCATCAACGCTACATGAGCTTCGGCACGATCTTTGCTGGCTCGAATAGTTTTGATTACCGCATCAATATTATCTAAAGCAGTTTTTAATCCTTCTAAGATGTGAGCACGTTCTTCGGCTTTGCGAAGTTCATATGCTGTACGACGGCGAACCACAACTTGGCGATGCTCAATATATTTTTCTAAAATAGTTTTTAAGTTCAAGACGTGAGGTTCTAGTCCATCGACTAAAGCCAAAGTGTTCATGTGGAAAGTATCTTGAAGTTGTGTGAACTTAAATAGTTGGTTAAGAATTTTGTTGGCAAGAGCACCTTTTTTAAGTTCGATAACAACACGTACACCATCTTTGTCGCTTTCGTCGCGAACATCTTTAATGCCTTCCATCTTTTTTTCTTGAACTAACAAAGCAATTTTTTCTAACATAGTTGCTTTGTTAACACGGTATGGAATTTCGGTAATTAAAATTCGCATCGCACCATTATTCATTTCTTCGATTTCGGTTTTACCACGTGCTACAATTCCACCTTTACCTGTAGTATAAGCTTCTTTGATAGATTTACGATCGTAAATAATTCCACCGGTAGGAAAATCTGGACCCTTCACAATGTCTGTAAGTTCATCAATAGTGACTTCTGAATTATCAATGACCGCCACAATAGCATCGGCAACTTCTGTTAAGTTGTGAGGTGGAATATCAGTAGCCATACCAACCGCAATACCAAGAGTCCCATTTAATAATAGGTTTGGTAATTTTCCAGGAAGAACAACTGGTTCTTTTTCTGTAGCGTCGTAGTTAGGACGAAAATCAACTGTGTCTTTTTCGATATCTTCTAAAATAGCCTCTGCAAATGGGCTCATTTTGGCTTCGGTATAACGCATAGCAGCAGCGTTATCTCCATCCATAGAACCAAAGTTTCCCTGCCCAATCACCAATGGATAGCGCATGCTAAAGGTTTGAGCTAAGTTAACCATAGTGTCGTAAACTGCAGTATCACTATGAGGGTGGTATTTACCTAAAACTTCACCAACTACTTTAGCCGACTTAGTTGTCTTACCACCAGAACGCAAACCCATGGAATGCATGGCATAAAGAATACGGCGGTGAACTGGTTTTAGTCCATCACGAACATCAGGAAGTGCACGAGCGACAATTACACTCATGGCATAATCCAAATACGATTCCTGCATTTCTTGTTCTAGGAATCGTTGTTTGATTAAACCAAGATTGTTATCGGTTCGAGTTGTTGGTTCTCCACCAGCTGTTGGTGCTTGAGGGTTGTTGCTTTTTGCCATAACTTCTTATTTAGTATTATCAAATAATTTAGGAAGAGTATCTTTGCTTTCGTCGAGGTTGTTACTAAACTCATCAATTACATCCGTAGACTTACCTTCTCTTTGTGGGATGCCAATTATTGCCCAAATGATTAAGAGTAGTCCTGCAGTGATACCAATGATTGTCCAGACAATTCTATTTTTATGATGGTCTGGTTTTTGGCGGATGTTTTCGATTAATTTAGACATAAATATATTTTGGGATTTTAATTCGTGTTTTGTGATTTCTTTTTAACGAAGCGCTTCTAGTAAAACAACTTGAGTTTTTTCTTCTATCAATTCTTTTTTCTTAACAGTGAATTTTTCGATGACTTCTGGTTTAGCTCCGAATTGTTTTAGGAACACATCAACTTTTTCGTTAGGCAACTTTAGACCGGAAGTTTCGTAATGTGAAGGGATAACAATTTTTGGTTCGATGTCGTGAACAATTTGTGAAGCTAGTTTTGGAGTTAGAACGCTGTTGCTACCGACAGGTAAGATTAGAATATCAATTTGACCTAAGTCTTCGAGATCACTTTCTTTAATGTTCCATTCTCTGATGTGAGTTAAGTTTAGAATAGAAATATCTTCACTTTCGATTAAATAGATTGTTACAAAGCGTTTCGGATCTTGTTCCAGTGGGATACCTGTCACAGTAACTCCTTTGAGGTCGTATTCGCCAGGGTCAGTAATTAAAAAAGGCTCCCCCGAGATTCCTGAGGTTGCGTTATAAAGTTTGTTGTTTTTCTCTGCTAGAACTAGAATATCTGCTGCTCCTCGAGGTGGGGTTAAGCCAGATTCCTTGTCGAATGGATCGGTTATTATAGTTGCTTCTTTTGTTGTGATTTTGAAGCTAGAAAGACCAAAATATTGAATTTGCATGCTTAAATTATAGCAGTTTTTAGTTTTACTTTCCAGCAAATTACCCTTATAAATATTGACAAAAATCATATATTATCCTATAATGATGCTTAAATTATATAGGGGGAATTATATGACAATTGTTAAGGTCTTACTTGCACTTTTAGCAGTCGCTACCATAGTTTTTGAGCTTTATAAGAATTGGGACAATCTCGGTTTTATCATAAAGATATGGAAACGTTTCCGGCTTATGATGTTTTTTGAATGCTTCGGTATGTTGGTGTTTGTGGTGGTTGGGTTTCTGTTGCTGAATTCCTATATCCCCATATTGAGTTGGGGTTGGTCAAATCTGATATATTCAGGTGGCGGAAACATTTTGCTTAGTCCTGTAATAGATTCAGTCAAGGATGGTGAGGTTGTGTTTACAGCAATAGGAACAATCTTTTTGGTAGCTCTGCTGTTTGGATTGCCATTTATGGCTCATTACGAAGAGGTTGCATTCCGATCCTATTCTAGTTCTAGAGATTGGCTTTATGTAATAATACAATCTTTAAAATTTGGATTTATCCATTTGTTAGTAGGTGTCCCTATCTCTATAGGGTTACTGTTATCTGTTGTAGGTCTTTTTTACGCCTTAAAGTATATAAATGCTTATATAAAGGCGACAGACCAGGGTTTGGGACCAGAAGATTCAAATGAGGAAGCATTGTTAAATTGCACAGCTTATCACACGATGTACAATTCAATTTTGATTCTGGTTTTAATTGCCGTAGTTTGGATGACCTAAAGGAAATAAATTTATAATAGTCACTAATGTGGCTATTTTTTTGTCATACTCACGCTTTACAAAATCTTCATAAATAGCTATAATTCCCCTACTTACCGGCGTACGCGCCTAGGTCAATCGCCAAGCTGGCGGTAGCCAATCTAAATCTTAACCCCCGGTAGGTCTAAGTAATGGGCGTGTTTAATAATTAATATATGAAGAATAGTTTTTAGATTTTATTCAACGTCTAGACATTGTTTTTATTTTGCATATATTTAGAAAGTTTAAAAAATGTCAGAAGAAATTGTAGACAATGGTGTTGGTGGAAACAACACTCAAGCTCCAGCTACTCCTGCTGTGCAGGTAGTTCCAAGTAATGTCACTGGCGACAGCTCTGCTCAAACCATGACTGACCTTATCACTAGTGGTGCAGAAATCCGTGTGTTAAAACCTGGTGATATGATCGAAGGTAAAATCATTTCTGTAACAAAGAATGAAGTTTACTTAGACCTTACCGGTTATGGTGTTGGTGTGGTACGTGGTCGTGAACTTTATGATGATCAAGCCACTCTTAACTCTCTTAAACCTGGTGATACTATCGAAGCTGCTGTTGTAGAAACAGAAAACAAAGATGGTAATGTTGAATTATCTCTTCGCCAAGCTGGACACGAACGTGTTTGGCAAAAGCTTCAAGATCTTATGGAAACTCGCGACGTTGTTGCTACCAAGATCTTAGCTGCTAACAAAGGTGGTTTGATGATCGAAATTAATAACGTGACTGGTTTCTTGCCAGTATCTCAATTATCAATCGAACATTATCCTCGTGTAGAAGAAGGTGACAAGAATCGTATCTTGGGAATTCTTAATAGCTATATCGGCCAATACTTTAATGTTCAAGTTATTACTGCAGACCCAGAAGAAGAAAAGTTGATCGTTTCCGAAAAAGCTGTGTTCGAAGAAGAGTTACAAAAGAACTTATCTGTTCTTAAAATCGGCGATATTGTTAAAGGACAAATCACTGGTATTGTAGACTTCGGTGTCTTCGTTAAATTTGATGACCTTGAAGGTTTGGTTCATATTTCCGAACTTGCATGGCAGAGAATTGAGAATCCAAAAGATCTCTTTAAAGTTGGTGATACTGTTCAAGCTAAAGTTATTGCAATCGAAAAAGGCCGTGTGTCTTTGTCTATCAAGCAATTGCAAACTGACCCTTGGCAGGAATCTGTTAAGAAGTATCAATTAGGTCAAATTGTAAAAGGTAAAGTTTCTAAGATCATGCCATTTGGTGTATTCGTAGAACTTGATACCGATATCCAAGGTTTAGCTCATTTAATTGAACTCTCTCACGACGAAGTTAAAGATGCTACTACTATTGTAAAAGAAGGTGAAGAACGCGAATTCAAGGTTATTTCTATCGAACCTGCAGAACACCGTTTAGGTCTTTCTATTAAACAACTTACAGAAGCCCCAGCTAAAGCAGAAAAAGCTGAAGAGAAAACTGAAGCTCCTGCAGAAGAAGCAAAGACTGAAGAAGTTGCTGCTGAAGCAGTTGTCGAAGGAACTACAACCGAAGAAAAAGCCGAATAAGCTTTTCTTACTAAATCAAAATTTAGCAATAATAAAACACCTCAATTGAGGTGTTTTATTTTGGTGCCTGGGGAGGGAGTTGAACCCTCAATCCCTTGCGGGCGGGGGATTTTAAGTCCCCAGCGTATACCAGTTCCGCCACCCAGGCATAGATTGTGTTTGTATTTAGTTGGAGGCCGGAACGGGAATCGAACCCGTGAATATAGGTTTTGCAGACCCATGCCTTACCACTTGGCTACCCGGCCACTCTGTGAACTATTTGGCCGGCTATGTTGCCGGTAAATACTATCTAATTTTAACTGAACTCATCAGTTTATTCAAGATGCTTAACTTACGGAAAACCCCCGCCTCTATAACGAGACAGGGGTTTTAAAATTTTAGTTTATTAACCGAATTATTTAACCATAGCGAGTTCTGTTGTAGCAGCAACTACTGTTGGTTGATTAACTGGTTGGTTAGCTAGAGCCAATTGCTCCATCTTAGCTTGCTCTGTAAGAGCAAGTAATTCTTCACTTACTTTATTACAACCATTTACCCATTTAGCAGATCCAGGAACAACGTAGACACCTTTCATTTTGGCACAAGTTGTATACTTATGCTTATATGTAGGTTTTTCTAATAAAGCGTTCATGTCCTTAAACCATTCTAGCTTCGTTGGATAACGACGCCAAGATGCATGCTTAGGACTAACACCAATACCGCTACAGTTATTGTTAGCACATCGTTTACCGAAGTTGCTTTCTACATAACTAATTGCTAAGGCACGTTGCCATTGAGGTTCTTCAACAATTTCTTTTGCATAAATTGCTAGAGGTGAACCTTTGGATTCTAAATAGGCTTTTACTTTCTGTACAAGAATGTCGTTTGAGACTAATTCATCATATGAAAGACCAGTTACTATTTCGGTAATTTCTGTTTTTGATTTTGAGTTGACTTGAAAAACTAGAGCTTTTTCACCAGAGTTCTGTGCAGTAAATGCTGCGGCAGCAGTCTCAGGATAAACCATGAGGACTACTGGTAAGAAAGCAACCAATAGGATAGCTTTCTCGACTGCAGAACTGAAGGATAAGCGAGCTGTCATTTGTTCAGTGGCAACTCCTTGCCTCAACTAATCATTAAAAGGTTTCTTCTAGTACAGTGATCCTTTTGTTAAAAAGAGAGGTTTAATTGATAAATTAGCATTGACCTTTGGGGTTACTGCGGTTTTGGCGGCTTTTTTAGACTAGTTTCGCCCAAAAGGGCTATAAAAAAGACTGCCAATAGCAGTACCTTACATGTATATAATACCAGAAAACTGGCTTAATTACAAGCCTTTTTAGTCAATTTACCCCTTAATTAAGCCAAAAGACCTTTTTTTTGGCTTGCTTTAGGGCTGAATCGGCATAGCTTTTGGCTTATTTAAAAGGAGTTTGATTTTTTTAGGTGCTATGTTAAAGTGAAAGTGTTAGATTTTTAGGGAGGGAATATGAAAAAGATCATCAGTTTAGTTTTTGTTGTCATGGTTTGGTGTGCTTATTTTCCCTGCTCTGTGGTTGCTCAAGAAAAAAGAAATTTTATGACCCACGAACAGCTCAAAGATCAGGTGAAAGAGCTCCCCTCGTTTTTTAAGAGGTATGAGGATTCAAAATCTCAACTTCAAAACCAGTACCTTTCTATTTCTAGGTCCAATTATGACCCAGACTCAGAACTTTTTAGGCAATCCTTCACAGAGCTTGTGCTGGCTTACTCAGAATCAAGGAAAACTCTGAATTCTTATTCGAATTTGTGGGTGACATTCTACCTGATAAACGAAAAACCCGAGTTGTTGATAGCTGATGGATGGTCTCAGAAACAAATTGACTTGTCTAAAGTGTGGACGGGTAAATTTACAGAATATCGGGACAAGATTAGAAAGATTGATAAAAAAACAGTGTCTGTCGATCATGTCCAAAACTTTATGATTAGAGTTAATTCCGGTCTGGTAACGATTCTCTAGTCTTACAAGGTTTTAGCTCAAGCTGGAATATTTCCAGCTTTTTTATTTTTTCTCTATTTTGAAAACAAAAAACTCCCCTTTAGGGGGAGTTTGATGCTGGAGCGGCTAAGGGGAATCGAACCCCTATCCCTTCCTTGGCAAGGAAGAGTTCTACCATTGAACCATAGCCGCACGATATTTATTTTAAAATTCTCTGGTGCCCCGGGTCAGAATTGAACTGACGACACGACGCTCTTCAGGCGTCTGCTCTACCACTGAGCTACCAGGGCGCAATTGTATTTACTTGCGAGAATTGATGGTGGGCGGTACAGGATTCGAACCTGTGGCATCTTCGGTGTAAACGAAGCGCTCTGACCAGCTGAGCTAACCGCCCATGGAATACTCTTTTTATCTAACTATACGATTATATAGAATTATTTTGAATTTAGCAAGGGTTGTATTTTATATTTGGTATACACTTACACTTTGAGGTATTATCAGAATATGAAGCCTACTAAGTTTACAATTATAAGATGGTCTCCAGATTTAGCATATGCGATTGGTTTAATTGTGGCAGATGGAAACCTCTCTAAAGATGGTCGGCACATAAATTTCACTTCGAAAGATTTAGATTTAGCTTTGACTTTTAAAAGTGTATTAAATTTAGATAATAAAATTTCATTAAAGGCTAGGGGTGGTGAAAAAGATAAAAAATATCATTTTGTCCAATTTGGAAGCGTAAAGTTATACCAATTTTTATTAAAAATTGGGTTGATGCCAAACAAATCTAAAATTATTAAGGATATAAATATTCCGAAAAAATACTACAGCTATTTTCTTAGGGGTCATTTTGACGGAGACGGATCTTTCTATTCCTACTTTGATAAGAGGTGGAAGTCCAGTTTTCTTTTCTATGTTGTATTTATGTCAGCAAGTAAACAACATATTTTATGGTTAAGAGAAATGAATAACAAACTGTATTCAGTCACTGGTCATATTGCTAAGAATAAAAACTCTTCGGTGTATCAGTTAAGGTATGGTAAAAGAGAAGGTTTAATTTTGCTAAGAGCTATTTATTTAGATGCAAAGGAAAATTTTCTAAAACGTAAGCTATTGAAAATAAGGCTAGCTTTAGATATAATTGGTGAGTCTTTATAACAATTTTGCGCGGGTGCTGTAACTGGTAGCCAGGCTGCCTTGAGGTGGCAGTGTCCTCACGGACGTGGAGGTTCGAGTCCTCTTCCGCGCACCAAAACATACTTCGAAAGAAGTTTTTTTTATTTCCTAAACTATTTCCCATCTTCCAGTAGCGGTTTTAGCTAACTTACCTACCATAGAGAAGCCAGCAGCTAGTTTATGGCCACCTCCACCTAATTGCTGAGCGATCTTTTGAACATCAACTCCTTTGTATTCTTCACTGCGTAAACTACCTTTTATACGGCCATGATCTTCTTTTAAAAACATAGCGTACTTGGCTTCCGGAACTTTATTTAGAGTTTCTACCAATCCTTCGAAATTAGCTAATTCTGGATTACCCAAACTAGCAAGTTGGTCTTCGGTTATAACTGAATAAATAACTTGATTCTCTGCATTAAAATAAGAATTCTTTAAAGCCTCACCCCACGCTCTTAAATGTGTTGGGGTAGCATTAGTAAAGGTGTGTTTAGATACTTGGCTGATTCGTGCACCATGCTTCATTAACTCTCCAGCGGCAGACAAAGTACTAGCCTGAGTATTGGCATGCATGAGTAATCCTGTGTCAGTAATAATTCCTGTTAATAAGCAGGTGGCAATTTGGTGATTGATTTCCCATTCACAAAATCTAAAAAAATCATAAACTAACTCTGCTACAGAAGATTTGGTAGGATCAACGACATTTACATCAGCATAATTTTTATTATCTGGGTGATGATCGAAGTTGATGATTGGAACTTGTAGGCTTTCAATTTTAGCATTGTTGATTCTGGACAAAGAAGAACAGCCAGACACAACTAATAAATCAAAATCTTCGCTAACAAGGTCTTCGTTTACATCGTCTGCCATTGGTAGGTATAATAGACGACTCGGTACACCACCTGTGGTGACTATACTTACTTGCTTCCCTAGGTTGCGAGCTGCTTCTGCCAAAGCTAACACAGAACCAAGGTCGTCACCATCGGTTCTCTCGTGGGTTGTAAATAAAATCTTGTTAGAAGATTCAATTAATTCTTTTGCTTTGGTAAAATCTGCAATCATAATCTGTGGTAAGGTCTAATATTAAACTTCGTCTTCGTTAACTTTTTTTAGTAGTTCGTTGATGTGTTGAGCGTATCGTGGCGAGGTGTCTAGAAAGAATTGAATTCTTGGAGTCATCTTCATGCCAAGTTTATTATTGATTACGCCTTGGATATCGTAAATATTATCATTCAAGACTTTAAAAATTTCATCATCATCTCCACCTACTATAGAAACCCAAACTTTAGCCCAACGAGAATCACCACTAACTTCTACTTGGCTAACAGTTGTTAACCCATTTTGAATTTTTACATACGGTAAAATGGCTTCACCAATGAGTTGTTGAAGTAAGGAGTTAAGTTTTGGAAGTCTATTAGGGTTTTTTGGTTCCCGCTTAGCACTGCTATGTGATTTTTTAGATTTCATAAATTTAGAATTTAAGTCTCACTATATCAAGTTATCTACATTATATCAAGTAGTCTTGAAAATAATGTTTTCTGTAAACAGAGTCAGTTTTTAATTAAGCTGTGTAAAAAGGGGTAGGTTTATTGCGTAGCGAAACCATCTTCACACAGCCACAGCTCGCGTAAGCGAGCGTAGTGGCGTAGTGATGCAGGTTGAGCGAACAATAAACCTACCCCTTTCTTTCTCTAACAACTAAATTTAAAGACTCTTTTGTTTCAGGCTTTCTTCGAAGCTTTCAATAATATCTCCAACTTGAAGTTTGTAATTGGTTTTAATCTTCATTCCAAATTCGCGACCACGAGGAATTTCCTTAGTATCAATCTTGTTCTGTTGAAGTTCTACAATTTCGCCGCGAGCTAATTCTTGGTATTCCCCTTCTTCATTTTTCTTCACAATGGCCAGCATTTTGTTCTTGCGGATTTCTCCATCTAGAACTTCACCACCAATGATCATCAAAGCTTTTTCGGTACGGAAGATAGCTAAAACCTTAGCACGACCAAATACTTTCTTTTCCATTTCTGGGGTAAACATTTCTACTACAGCACTAGTAACATTTTCTAATAGTTCGTAAATAACATCATAGCTGTCGATGTTGACTTTCTTCTGCTTCGCCAAATTGATTGCCTTTGGATTAGTTTTGGTTCGGAACGCAATAACGTTTGCTTTAGAACTTTCTGCTAACAAGACATCATTTTCATTTACTTCACCAATACCTTCACTTAGAACATTAATTTGAACTTCATCATTTTTAAGTTTGCTGAATGATTGTTTGATAGCTTCAAGACTACCAGCCACATCAGCTTTCAAAATTAAATTAAGAGCTTTGCTATCTGAATCAAGTTGTAATTTAGAACGAACAGTTAAGCGACGGCTGTGCTTAAGCTTTTGCGCGGTAACGCCAATATCTCGAGCTTGATCTAAAGTCTCAGTAGTTTGAAGAATATCTCCTGCTTCAGGAAGGTCAGAAAAACCTGATACTACTACTGGTGTAGATGGCCCAGCTGATTTTAGTTTTTTACCATTCTCGTCTTCCATAGACTTCACTTTGCCATAACCAATACCAGCCACCATGATGTCACCAATATGAAGAGTTCCATTTTGGATAATTATAGTAGCGACTGGTCCTTGTCCTTGTGAGATGTGAGATTCAATTACAGTTCCTAGTAACTGACCTTTTGGATTAGCGGTGTAGTTCTCTACTTCGGCTTGAAGCAAAACCATTTCTAATAATTTATCTATACCAATCTTTTGTTTAGCAGAAATTTCTACAGCAATAGTTTTACCACCCCAGTCTTCGGTGAGGATGCCATGTTCGGCTAGTTCTTGTTTTACTTTAGGAATGTTTGCACCTTCTTTATCAATTTTGTTAATGGCAACAATGATCGGTGTGTTGGTAAATTTAGCACGATTGATTACTTCTATAGTTTGTGGGCGAACACTATCATCAGCAGCCACTACTAAAATAATTATGTCAGTAACATTAGCACCACGAGCACGCATTTCTACGAAGGCTTCGTGACCAGGAGTATCCAAAAAGGTTAAAAGCTTACCGTCTTTTTTAACTTTGTACGCACCAATATGTTGGGTGATCCCACCGCTTTCACCTGCGACAACATCAGTCTCTCGGATTGCATCAAGTAAAGTAGTCTTTCCATGGTCAACGTGACCCATGACAGCTACGATTGGTGCACGTGGTGTTCGGACATCATCAGTTTCTGCAGCTAATTGCTCTTGCAAAAAACCAGTTCCAAATTCTTTTACCTCTGTGGTTTGCTCGCTGGCTACTTCAAAACCTAAGTCTTGAGCAATAATACTAGCAGTTTCAAAATCAACTTCTTCGTTGATGGTTGCCATTACTCCATTTTGAATAAGTGTTTTGATGACATCAGTGACAGGAAGTTTTAGAAGTTCGGCGAAATCGCGAACTTTAATAAATGAGGGAAGAGATACTTTTTTTGGTGTGGTGTCTTTGGGTGTAGCTTCGACAGGTTTGACACTGAAGGCATCCTTAAGTTGTTTGGCAAGGTAGTTATCGATCTTATTTGCACGAGGGGAAATTCGAAAACCTGCGGCATTAGCTTTAGTCCGCAGTTCTTGTATCGACATATTTAACTCGTGAGATAGAGATGATAAGTTCATAACTGATTAACTATACTGCAAAATCGCAGAAAATGCAAGCAAAAAACCTATCCCGTAATTATTAAGGCATAGGTTTTGTTTAGGCGATTTTATTTAAAAAGTTCTATTTTTCCCTACAATCATTCTTAACTCTCTTGGGATTATAGAAACCACAGCAGGTATTTTGGCAAAGGTGCGGCCTGCAATATTTAAAGGGAATCCTCTGGGTTCTAAAAATTCTACTTGTCTACATTTGATTACAGATGTGCCTGGGATATTTTCTAGTACCCCAGAAGCTATGTCGGGTTTGTATTTTAAAACATCAACTCGGGATAGTCGTTCTAAAATCATTAAATCCAAAAATCCATCGGTCGGGTTAGCAATACTACTATTGGAGCTAGAAGTTGTTCGGCTATTAGTAACTGTTCCACCTAGACAAGTGATGTCCATGGTGTACGAATTGTCGATGCGAAGTTTAATTTTGATTTCATCTTTACCCAAAGTTCTCATACTAGACCACCAGCTCATATTTTTAACTTTTGTAGAAGCAATGCCAAATTCAACCTGACTAATAAAATAATTATCTCCTAGAACAGCAAGGTCTAGTTTTTCTAATCTGCGTGCTGCCACAGTTTTAACAGCAGTTTCTAAGTTATCGATCCCTAAAATTTGTCCTAACGAAGTTTCTGGAACCAGAGGAATGAAACCTAAGGCAAAATCACGACCAGCTAGATACGCTAACATGATATTAAAAGTATCGTCGGTGCCACAAGCAATAAGAGTTTTGACTCCCCGTTCTGCGGCTAATTCTACTAGCTCGGGAATCCCTCGAATAGAAGTCACACGGACCATTTCACCAGAAATTCGGAACTGCGTTAAAAGCCCCTGAAGTGTGACTTGGGCTTTTTCAAATTCCGCTGGGGAAATATTGGTGCTATCTAATATATAGAAATACATTTGAGAAGATTTTACTTCTCAGTTTCTGGTTCATTGGCAGAGCTGCTTGTAGTTGCTCCAGCTAATTTTGATTTATCGATTGCTGCACCCTTCATGTTGCATTTTCCAGAGAATAACGCCCCGTCTTCTACTCGTAACACTCCACAAGCGATATCTCCACTAATTCGGGCAGTAGCTTGAAGGATTAAATTTCCAGTGACTTTAATATTGCCTGCAACTTGTCCTGCGATGATTGCATTACCAGCTTGCATGTCGGCAGAGATTACTGCTCCTTCACCAACGTGTACACTTTGAGATGTGTGAACTTTACCAGTAACACTGCCTTCGATTCGAATGTTACCTTCGGAAACTAAATCACCTTGGATTTTTACTGATGGGCCGACAATTGTTTCGGCTGCTGTATTTTCTTGTGCCATATTTTTATGATTAATTATTATAAACTACTTCACAGGTCGGTTACTCGGTTTTTTTGTTTGAGTCGTACTTTTAGTTTTTCCTGTTAAGGCCTCTATTAATGCTTGTTGCTCTTCATCATTTAATGGTTGTTGAGGTTGTCCTTCGGTAACAGCTTTACAGTAAATTCTATTATGGTCTCTACCATGCATGCTAGTCATGATTAACCCTGTTTGTTGACCATCTAATAATGCCAAAACAAAACTTAAATTACCACCATCATTGCTTCCAGAATTAAATCTTACCACACTTGAATATCGAAAAGCTGTTTGTAGAATTTCCCCGTTTAGGGTGACGATATTTTCGAGGCTAGAGTGATCTGTGTGAAGCTTTTTTAGCTTTTCTGTGATGGATGTAATAACCTCTTCGAGATTATCTGGCTGAGCCTCCGGTTGAAAAATTGCTCTCCATTTTCGGAGTTTTAAACTCATGACTAGAGCTGTGATGCTTAAAGCTAAGGTAATTCCAGAGATTATTAAGGCGATAATTGCAAAATTTTGTGGTTGCATAGTATGACTATTTTAGCACCCTCGTTCGATACCTTCAACTTGCAATTAATAAGCTATTTTACTATAGTAAATTTACAATTACTAAATTTATTAACCAACTATTATGAGTAAAAAGAAGAAAAAGAAATACTATCAACAGCCAGCAAGTAATGTTTCTGGTGTAAGCAATACATCTGTAGGTACAGTGGCAACCGCCCAAACAAGTTCAACAGCTACTATGACAGCTTCAAAACCAGCTATGGTTGATAAACTCACCCCTGTATATAATGCTCATGCAGAAGAATACAAAATTGTTCGCCATGATTTGATTCGTGTAGCTGTGGTAAATGGCTTGTTTTTAGCGGCAGTATTGGCTCTGTATTATTCAAACAAAAGCAATCCTTTCTTGGAAGCTTGGTATCAAAAGCTGTTTTAGACCCATCTTGACTTTTAGCTTAAATTAAGCTAGAATAAGCGTGTAAGTTTCTTGTATTTCTATCCTTATGTTTTAGTAAGGCGCGAAGTAAAAGAGGTCGTCTTACTCTTAATAAAACTTCATATGGAAGTTTTATGAATTAATCATAAGGAATACTATGGCATCAAAATTGTATGTTGGCGGACTTCCCTACTCTACTACTAATGAAGAGTTAGAAGCAGCTTTTTCTAAAGCTGGTAATGTTGTTTCCGCAACAGTAATCATGGACAAAATGTCTGGTCGTAGCAAAGGTTTCGGATTCGTAGAAATGTCTACAGAAGACGAAGCAAAAGCTGCAATCGACGCGTTCAATGGTCAAGACTTCGGTGGACGCAATATCAGCGTTAGCGAAGCTCGTCCAATGCAACCTCGAGAAGACCGACGTTTCTAATACGTTCAAATTTAAACACCTCGCATGTCGGAAGACACCGCGAGGTGTTTTTTTGTATAAAAAAATCCGCCAACATATTTTCATACATTGGCGGAATCATCATCAGTTTAGATGATTAAACATACACAGCTTTAGCGACGGCCACGAATGCCGTTGATCCAGGGATCGGCGGCACGGTATAGCCGAGTTTGACCTCAGTTCCCTTTTTGGGGTTGGTGAGGTTTTTCCCATGGTTTCGAACTTCCTCGTACGGGCACAAGATCTCGCCTTGTTTTGCGATCAAGGCAATCTTTCCGGAAAACGGATCGCTCCACTTAACGACGGCTTTACCATCTTCCGGAACCGGAAGAGTATCTTCCGTCGCGGGTTTGAACTCCGCACGCTTCGGCAAAGCAGAGACATCAACCATCGGCTCCAAGAACTTTGGAAGAGCCGTCCATTGCGGCAGCTCTGGAATGACGATCTTATTGCGGAACTTGTAGAGCCCCACATCGTACTTCCGTAATTTGGTGTAGAAGAAGTGTCCTTTTTGCGAGACGATGCCCGCCGCGATCACGATGAGACGGTTGTTTTTGACAGCCGCAAAAAAGACTTCATTGTCGCAGTTGTTGCTGTAGTAACGGTCGGCCGCAGACCTGTAGTTCTTTCGCTCTCGCACTTTTACTTCCTTGTAAAAGGTTTTCACAGAACCGTTGTCGAAGCAAACCGGGATCACGTTGATCGTTTGAACGCCATCATTCTTCGCGACGGTGAACGGCGCCGATATCCGGCACAAGTCAGTATTGTGAACGATGAACTTCAACCGAAACGAGTCGGTAGAATCCCACCGGCGACCTTCGGGGTTACGGATAAAGCCGTTCTGTTCGACTCTGACGGTTGAGATCCGGTCGGTTTCTTCGTGCCTTAAAAAGATATGTGCCTCAATAGGACACTTAGTCTGGGTTTCGCGTGTGTTAGGTAACATATTTCCTCCAGGAAAGTTTTGAAAATAACCGCTATAATGCAGTTGCTAGGCAATATGCGTTGCAACTAAATGAACTCCTCAGCGGCACTTGGAGAACCTATAATTAAACCATATTTTTAGATAAATGTCAATAGCTAAGATCACTATTCTTTGTTTGGGCAAGTTTAAAGAAAAAGCTTATTTTGAGCTGGAAAAAGAATACCTGAAAAGACTATCCCCTTTTGCAAAGATTAAAGTAGTTGAATTGATCGAAGAGCCATACAGAAAGAATGCTGATATAGAAAGAATTAAAGAGAAAGAAGCAGATCAGATTCGACAATTCCTAACTCAAAATCAAAAGAACCCCTTAAATAAGGGGGTTATAGTTATTTTGCTCGAAGAAAAAGGTACAGTAAGGAACTCTATAGAGTTTGCCGCTAATTATGATCGCCTATCCTCTCTTGGCCAAGAGTTGGTATTTGTACTAGGAAGTGGAGTAGGTTTACACGAATCATTAAAAGAGTTGGCAAATTATTCCATTTCGTTGAGCCCTCTAACTTTTCCGCATAATCTAGCTAGAATTCTGCTTCTAGAACAATTATACAGAGCCTGTACGATTATATCTGGCAAAGAATATCATAAATAAAACACCCAAAAGGGTGTTTTATGTTTCCCGTGGAACAATGCTTTGCCAGATTAGACCAATAAATATCCAAAGCATCATTTGAGTTGACCAGATTGTGTAGAAATAGTGGTCAAACCAGAATAAAGTCAGCACAATCAGGAATATTGAAAGTAAAGTAGCTTGCCAGCAGGTAATCTTTTCATTTGATTTTGAGTCACCATTTCCGAATATTCTCCTTATAAATCTAAACAAGGTGTATACAAGGAAAAATACTATAAATAAGCCAATAATCCCCCACTCAGCAACTGTAATCAGCCAGTAATTATGAATCGGTTGGATATTCCACTCTTCTAGCTGGTTTTCCAACTTTTGTTTCATGTGGAACAAGTTTGTTCCAGGTCCTGTACCAATAACCCAGTTATTCTTAAGAATTTGCACTCCGGCTCGATTATATACAGATCTCTCTGTACTTGCCTGGTCTTGCATGTTTGCTCTGGTTAGTAACCAAGGCATAAATATTAACGAGGAAATTATTATTGATATTGGGACTATCAATACTTTTCCCATAATTAAGGCAGATTTCTTTCTAAATAGTGTGATTACTCCCCACGTGGTGAGACCAATGGCGAAGGCAAGTAACCCAGCACGTGAGAAGGAGACAAAAACTCCCATAGTTATAAGGAAAAAGCTTATGGATAATATAATCCTTTGGTACTTATGTAAAGCATTGTTAAGTAAATGTAGGTTTAGTAAAGAACAGATAACTAAAAGTGCAGAAAGTATGTTCGGATGTGGTAATGTACCATATCCTCTTATGAAAGTTGTTCCATGGGAAACAATCTTAGCTACCCCATAAGAGGAGATGGCAAGAGGGGACTCACCAAGCAGATTAATTCCTATAGAGTGCTGAAGAGTAAATTGAGCCAAAGCTATTATCGATTGAATTGACCCAACAAAAATAAATATCCACAACAGTAACCCTTTATATTTAAGCCATATATTAGACTTATAAACATAATATCCCAGCAGTAATACACAGCTTATCCTCAGTAAATGGTAAAGTGAAACTACTTTTAGATTCGGATTAAGATTTAGTTGGTAAAGAACTACAGTCAGTAATATTCCTATAAAAATTTTTAGATAAAAAAACTTTTGCTTTCCAACTTTTACATCTTTGTAAAGTTGCACTCCAAGCAATATTAGAACAAGAAAAAAACTTAGATATATAGAGATGGCTGTGAAATCTGAATAATAACCTAATAGGGTAGAGAAGTGATTTTTTAGAACGTACCTAATTGGAAAAAAAATAGAAAATATAACTCCAATTGTACAAATCAGTTCAATTTTTTCGATCCAAGATGTTTCCCGTGCAACAAAAATTTGTTTCAACTTTTGTAAAGCAGTTGACATTTGATTCATAGTGTGGCTTAATTGCTAAAATATTTCAGTATGATATAATTTTAACATCAATTGAATATAAGTGTTTATACTTCTTTGTTCGCATCCCTTTGTAGCTCAATGGATAGAGCAGCTCCGTCCTAAGGAGACGATGGGGGTTCGATTCCCTCCAAGGGGACCATTTTAAAAATTATTATAATAAATACCATGCTAGACAATGACATGCGCGAGTTAAATCAAAATATCCAAAAATTAAATAAGTCCATGGGAAGCTTTTGGGTTGGTTTAGTTAGGGGATTGTTCACTGGATTTGGTTCTGTGCTTGGTGCTGGCTTAGCTATTTTATTAATAGGTTGGTTTTTAAATGTAATTGGTGTAATTCCTGCCTTCCAAAAGCAAGCTGAGCAATGGCGAGAGGTTTTTATCCAAACTTCTAACCCTCAATCATTTATTTCACCAGAAGCAACTACCCAATCAGTAGCTGAATAATTAAGCATTGGCTTAATATTCTGGGCCCTTAGCTCACTTGGTAGAGCGCTTCCATGGCATGGAAGAGGTAACCGGTTCGATCCCGGTAGGGTCCACCATGAAAATAATATTATTAAACACCCGAAAGGGTGTTTTTGTATTGACCAGTTTCCTAAATAGGAGTATGATTGTATGGTTCTGTGTATGGAGTTTTTATTGTACAGAACAGCAACTTATTGTGTTCAGTTTTTAGATTTTTAGGAGGACTGTGAGAAAGCTTTTTTCGTTCCCAAACCTGCGAATTTTTTCTAGAAAGAAAAAAGAATCTAAATTTATTTTGGTTCGTGATAATCATGGACAGATTGATCTAGTCAAAACGATAGAACAAACCATCCATAATTCTAGGGAACCAAATCAAAACCCCAAAACCCATCAGACTCGGTCTTAGAGTCTGAATACAAGGCAAGTACATCTTGCCTTTTTATATTGCTATAATTAAGTTATGAATAAGACCGTGGAGATTACACTAGATTTTGATCATACCATTAGTAGTACAGAAGACCGTTTTAATGTCCGACATTTTTTGGAAGACTTTGTGGATACTATTAATAATCAATCTCAAGAAACTTTAACCAAATTTATATCTGGAGGCGCTACTGCAGATGGCTTCTCGGAGTTTACAATGCAAAAGTCAGAAATATTAGACATGTTTAAGAAAAGATTTTTTGGACGTCGCAGTAGTTACATTAGCCTTTCTAATTTAAAATTATCCTTTAGTAAATCTCTATTTCATATTCACGGTGTGTACGAAGAATATATCGAAGATATTTTAAGTTCTGCTGGGAGTATCGATCTATCTTTAATGAAAGTAGAGGAGGGTTACGAGTTTGTACAGTTTAAATTTTATCCACGAATGCGTTCTGTATGATTGATCGATTTAAAAAAGAGATCTCACTATATAAGAGTGGTGCTCAATTAGTAATTGGTGTTGACGAAGTTGGTCGTGGTCCATTAGCAGGGCCAGTAGTTGCAGCAGCAGTTAGTTTTAAAAATAATTTAGATGAAGACTGGTGGGAGCAAATCACTGATAGTAAAAAACTATCTCTAAAAAAACGAGATTATCTTTACGAGCAAATTTTAAAAAACTCTTTATACTCTTTTGGGGTAGCTTCTGTAGAAGAGATTGAACAATTAAATATTTTACAAGCGAGCTTGTTAGCAATGCATCGAGCAGTTGACGATCTCTTAAAGCAATCGAATCATAGTAACACTTTTGTTTTGATTGATGGAAGAAATATTATTCCGAACTTACCAGTCAAACAAGAATCAATTGTAAGAGGGGATAGCGTGGTTCATTCAATTGCTGCAGCTTCCGTTATTGCTAAAGTTTATCGAGATAACTTGATGCAACAATTAGCAGAGCAATTCCCTAATTATGGATTAGAGAAACACAAAGGCTATGGAACTAAATTTCACATTGAAGCAATTCGCAAACATGGTTTATCTATAATTCATCGCCCATCTTTTTGTACAAACTTTATTTAGTATATATTGTAGTCGTGATACTATGTATTCCAAGGAGAGGTGCCAGAGTGGTCGAATGGGTCGCACTCGAAATGCGATGTGCTCGCAAGGGTACCCAGGGTTCGAATCCCTGCCTCTCCGCCAAATCAATATTTAAAAACGCATCATCATTTGATGCGTTTTATTTTGTGAAACTTTTCCATAACGATATTTGCCCAATAGCTCTAGCTAGATTGTGAGCTTTGCGATCTGGGTATTTACCTTCATCCCAACCGAAGTAATTATCATTTATATAATCATTCAGGAACCGAGATGCTAAGCCTAACATAATCAGTTGGCAAGCTTGGGGAATTAAATCCTGTTCGACTTGAGTTAAACGGTGTGACACAGAATTATAACCCTTTATAATTGCTTGGTATTTTTCGAAATCAAAATAATTATTTGGATCATCTTCTTGCTTACCACATAGAGAGCGAACACAGTCGCCAATATCGTACAAAGGAGAAAGTTCTTGAATGGTATCAAAGTCTATCATGCAAATACCTTTACCATTCTTATCAAACAAGAAATTAGATATTTTTGGATCGGTATGAATAATTTGTTTAGGTAAATTATCAGGAAGCATCTGTTTAGGAAAATTATCCTTTAAAAGATTAAATGCTTCGATAACTTGTTGGTTATTTGTTTTCACAAAGTCTGCTTCATAGCTTAAAAGTTTTGCTAACACTTGTTTGTATTGAAACATTGGCAGGCTAGGCAAGATTGGCTCGGAAAATTCAAATAGTGAAGAATGAAAACTTGCCAGGAGCTTTCCGGCTTCAAAAGCAGTTGTGGCATTTGGTGTCACAGTATATACATCACCTTCCACCCCTTTTAACAAGCGCCATCTTGCTCCGTCAATGTCTAACCACAAGGCACCAGATTTCTGTTCATATACCAGTTGTGATATTTGGCTTAAACTAAACAGATATTGTGTCACGTGGAAGTAGTTAAGAGTGCATGCGTCTATTGCTACAGCTGGATGGAGTTTTTGCAAAATAAATAATTCTTCTGCGGTTCGGATTATGTAGGTTTGGTTAAGCAAGCCGGTTTCAACTTTTTTAATTGAAACAGGTTTGCTGGTGTCCCAGTGCCTAAAGATTTCTTCAATTTCAGCTTCTGATAGATTGTGAGATTGATCCTGCATATTTAATTTAATTATACTATAATAGAGATATTGTGATACTTGTAATTTAATTAAAAATAACTTATGAAAAAGATCTTAATTCTGTATACATCTGTGGGGTTAGGGCATAAATTCATTGCAGAAAATATTGCCTATCATTTAGAGCAAGCAGGGCATCAGATTTTATTGCATGATATATTGCAAGTTCAAAGTGGTGTGATGGTAGATTTTGGAACTTGGTTACATAGTGTGATCAATCGTCGCTTTCCATTTATTTGGCGATGGTTATATTTTAGTAAATTTGTTAAATTAATTTCTATTCCCTTACGAGTACCACTTGCAAAAGGTAATTCAGAAAACTTATTAGAGATTGTAAAACAATTCCAACCCGATTGTATTTTATCAACTCAGACCACTGCCTCTGCTGCAGTTGCTTCTCTTATCGACAGAAAAATATTTTCAGGAAAATTTGTGATTGGATTTAGTGATTATCATCTTCATGAATTTTGGTTGTACCCTCAAGCAGATTTATACTTAGTAAATATCGATGAGCAAAAACAAGAGATGATTAATCTTGGTGTGGATGCAAATAAAATTGTTGTCTGTGGGATTACGTTAAAACCCCTAGAGCCAATCGCAAAAAAAACAGTGGAGCAGGAATTGGGTGTTGGTGAAAATAAAGTTGTTGTCTTTGGAAGTGGTTCATTGGGAATTGGTTTTGATCTCCAGTTGTTAAAAGATTATTTACAAAAGTTAGTTGACTCTAGAGATGACGTTAGTGTTGTTGTGATGTGTGGTAAGAACGAACTTCTTAAAAAAGAAATTGATGAACTTAATATAAATAGAGTTGTTGCTTTAGGTTTTTATCAGAAACCAAAAGATCTTTATCAAATTGCAGATGTGCTACTTACTAAACCTGGGGGACTAACAATCGCTGAAGCTCTTCAGGTAGGAATTAAGATTCAAATTACTCATACACTTCCTGGGCAAGAAGAACCAAACTATGAATACTTGTTAAAAAATAATCTTGTATTTCCTATGCCTACACAATTGAACTCACAAAGTTTAGTCGAGGCTACTCTACAACTTCTAAATCGTGCCGAACCTCTCAGTGAAACAAGTAACACTCAGAAAATTACGAACGCTGGACAAGAAGGTAAAATCTTGAAAGAATCAATAAATAAGATGTTTCATGAGGGGTAAACATAGGTAAAATCCTGTGAAAAAATAGTTTGACTCTCAAAATAAAGTGCTATATCATAAAAATATACATAACTTATTAAAACCTACCAATAGGTAAAATTTACCGATTAAGAAATAGGTCGGTTTCCGAAAGAAAACTATATGGCAAGACAAAAACAATCATTTTTTGGCAAAATCATGGGTGGCAACGTAGCCGAGCCAGAAGCTGTCGAAAAGGTGTATGTAGACCAAGACTATTATGACGAAGGTTCTCCAGTGGCAGTAGCTGTTGATAATTCCCTTGAATCTGATGATGAAGAGGAAGTAGATACTGTGACTGCAGATGAAGAATTGGACGAAGGTGAAGACTACTCAGACGAAGAAGAAGAGGGCGAAGGTGAATATGAAGATGTTCCAGACGATGAGCCAGTCGTTGCTCCTGTAAAGCCAGCTGCGGTTTCTACTCCAATTTCTAAACAAGATGAAGATTGGATGACCGATTATGAAGGTGCTCTAAACATCGATATGTATCAAACCAAGGATAATGTAATTATCAAATCTACTATCGCAGGAGTTCGACCAGATGATATCGATATTACAGTCGCTAATGATATGGTAACCATTCAAGGATCACGAAGCCGTGAAGAAAAGATTTCTGATGACGATTACTTCTATCAAGAATGTTATTGGGGTGGTTTCTCTCGAAGTGTGATTGTTCCCGTAGATATTGATAGCGAACATATCGAAGCAGATCTAAAAGATGGAATCCTAACAGTCATTGTTCCAAAAGCAGCAAAAGCTAAAACTAAGAAAGTTAAAGTTAAGGGGTTGTAATACTATAATGCAAAAACGCACACTAATCAGTGTGCTTTTTTTGAATGCAAAATAATAAAAACTCAACGTGACAAAACACTCTAAATATGCTATAATTTAAAGTGATTTTAACATTCAATATATAGTGAAACAGAAATTATGGCTAGAACCAAAAGAAAATATACTAAGAGACAAGAAGAAGAAACAGTTAGTAAGCTAAAGGCTCCAAAATTAAATTTAGCTCAAGAAACAAAACGTAGTATCTCCATAATTGTATTTATAGTTTTGGCAGGCGTGGTTGCGTTAAGTTTAATTGGCACAGCTGGGGTTTTAGGACAGTTTATATTCAAAATTTTAGGAATGCTTTTTGGAGTAATGGTTTATTTAACACCATTACTATTTTTGTTAATCGCTTGGATTCTTTTTCAGTCTAAACCTAAGATGGTTGCCGTGGATGGAAAAGACTCTCGTGATAATGAAGAAGAAGAGGAAGTAGAAACACATCCTTACGCCAAAACTTATGTTGGTGTGTTTTTACTCACAGGTGGAGCAGCTGGATTGATTCATGCTGTTTCGATGAGTGAAACACAAACCGCTTTTGCTTTAGCTAGTGAAGGTAAAGCAGGTGGTTATCTAGGTGCTTTGTTCGCAGCTCCTTTAATTGGCTCTTTGGGTTTTTGGGCAGGCGGACTCATCATTTTAGGTATCTTAATAATTGGAATTTTAATTGCCTTTAACTTTACTCAGTTAAAGTTTTGGCAGAAGAAAAAAGAATTAGATTTAGAGACGAAAGTCGCAGAGTTAAAAATTAACGCACTTAACGAACAAGTTGTTGCAGGTGATTCCGATCACAGTGACTTAGATGAAGAGGGTAGTTTAGAAGAGTCGGATCCAGTAGTAAATTTAACCACAGGTAAGCCAAGTAAAGCAGATCTAGAAGCTTCAACAATGGAATCAATTATTTTGGAGGACCGTAAAGATTGGAAGTTACCTTTATTTGATTTATTAGAAGAAAATAAGAGTAAAGTTGATTCTGGAGATATCGAAGCTAATGTTGCCTTAATCCAAAAAACTCTAAGTGACTTTGGTATCAAAGTAGAGATGGGTGAAGTCAATGTAGGACCAACAGTTACTCAATACACTTTCGCTCCAGCGCCTGGTGTAAAACTGGCTCAGATCTCTTCTTTACAGAGTAACTTAGCCTTGGCTTTGGCTGCGCAGTCGTTACGTATGGAATTGCCAATTCCTGGAAAAGCCTTGGTGGGGATAGAAGTTCCAAACAAAGTTAAAGCCAACGTTACTTTACGTGAAGTTATGCAAACTTCTGACTTCGTTAATCATAAGAGTAAATTAGCGATTGCGTTAGGACGTGATGTAGCTGGTCGTCCAAATATTGTTGATTTGGGTAAAATGCCTCATCTATTAATAGCTGGTACAACTGGTTCTGGTAAAAGCGTTGCGATTAACAGTTTAATTGTTTCGTTGTTATACAGAAATACTCCTCAAGATGTAAAATTTATTTTTGTAGATCCAAAACATGTAGAACTTACTCCATATAATGGAATTCCTCATTTGTTAACTCCTGCTATCACTGATGTAGACAAAGCCATCAATGCTCTAAAGTGGGTTGTAGCAGAAATGGAACGACGTTATAAATTAGTGGCGGCTGTTGGAAAAAGAAATATTGATGAGTACAACGAAAAATCAGAATTGAAGTTACCATATATAGTAGTAGTGGTAGATGAATTAGCAAACTTAATGGCGGCTAATAAACAGGATGTAGAAGCAGCGATTGTAAAGTTAGCATCTTTATCTCGTGCCGTAGGTATCCATTTAGTGTTAGCTACTCAGCGTCCAAGCACAGAAATTATTACTGGTTTGATCAAAGCTAATGTCTCGACTAGAATCGCATTCAAGCTACCAAGTCAAATTGATAGTAGAACTATTTTAGATGCAGCTGGTGCAGAAAAGTTATTAGGTAATGGTGATATGCTATTCGTTACTGCTGAATCTGCCAAGCCTCGACGTATTCAAGGTACATATATAGTGGAAAAAGAAATTCATAAAGTAGTTGATTTCTTCAAACAACAAGCTGGTGCTGTAATATATAGTGAAGATATTACAGAAAAGCCACAACGAAGTTTAGGTTTACCAGGTATGGGTAATGGTGAAGGTGCTGGAGATGATGAACTTTACAACGAAGCCAAAGAAGAAGTCACTCGCGCAGGCAAAGCTTCGGCATCATTACTACAACGTCGATTGCGAATTGGTTATGCTCGCGCTGCTCGCTTGCTAGATATTTTAGAAGACCAAGGAGTAGTTGGTCCTGCCGATGGTGCAAAGCCTCGTGAAGTTTATGGTGTATCAGACGGAGAGCGCGCGGAGTACGGAGCCGAAGATCAGGATTTATAAAACTAAGTTAATTCATTTAAAACCCCTTGTTTAAAGGGGTTTTATTATTGACTAATATAGGTTTTTGTGATATACTTTGGGAAATATTTTTTAGGAGGAAATAAATGTCTACATTATCAACCCATCATTTGAGTATGCGAATTTGGGAAATTAGAGATTCTGACGGACTAATAATAGGTTGCTTTGTCATGAACTATAGATACGAAGTTGAGAAGGTTTTGTTTTGGACTCAAGACAAAACTAAACGACTGGAAATATCACAACTTTGCCTGTGGCATGCACTGACTTATCAAAATGATCGATGCTTTTACCTGAGCGAATCGCTTCGGAGGTTCGCAAGAACTGTTCACCCTGCCAATATTAACGAGTCTAACAGAGCTATGAACTTCGATCAGATCCCAGCAGAAGTTAAAAAGCTATCACAAAAAGCAATCACGGAGATTGTTACAGACGGAAACAAAGTCGAATTCATCGACGTTCAGTTTGATAGCCGACAGGCAGCACTTGCTCATGCGACTTCCAAAATCCTTACAAAGTACGACGTAGTCGTAAAAGCTGAGATTATGGAACGCGGTGCTCGACTTCTCCCATTGGATTCTTTTCTGGTGAAGTTTTCTTTAGAGAGTGATCATATCTTTAAGATTTGGAAATGTGTGGATCAGCCCTACGATGGCAGGCTAAGAGATAGTAATCTGCATACAACTCCGGTTTACCATCCTTGCTATTCTGGAGCTAAGCGCCATGGTCTCATTAATGGTTCCACTGATAGTTATATCCAATCCAAGACCATTGATTACTTGTATAGTCCAGAGGAGGCACGGACAGAAGCAGTGAGTGGTCGTATGTCGAGCTCTACATGGGGACCAATGAAGCATCCATTCTATGCCGAAGGTAAAACTCTTTCTATGGACGTCAATTGCTTCCATATTCTTTCGGCAAAAGGTGTTGAAGAAATATATAATGCTCTAGCTTCCGCCTTAAACTTAAATGGTTGGTTTATGGAAGTTTCTGGTGGGTTTAATTCACCTTATGAATACGCCCTCAACGTCCGGAATCAAAATTTAGAACACGGAGCTCGGGGGAGTGAGCAGAATGTGGTTTGGGAATATCGGACATTAGAAAAGGAAGGAAAGTTGGAAGGTAGCTTTGTTCCGCAATGGTTCTTTAAAGAAAAATGGCTTCAGATGTACCCAGAAAGCTTGTAGATTGTAACCAGTTAGGTTAAGCAGAGATTCGTCTCTGCTTTTTTATTTTATCCCTCGAGGAAAAATTCAGTAAAAATTGAAGAAAAACTTGGGTAAAATTGAACGGGATTTTAAGTCTGTGGTAATATAATAGATATGTCAGAAGGATTTGAAACAAAAAAAGTAGCCCAGGAAACTTTAGGTGAATACCTTTACTCTATTCGTCAACATTTAGGTTTAGGAATAGAAGAAGTGGCTCAAAAAACAGGGATTTTCGAAAAATTCATTGTTTCTTTAGAAGAAGGTAAATATCAGGTTTTACCACCGGATGTATACGTTTTAGGGTTTTTAAAGAAATTAGCTGAACTTTATAGAATTTCTTGTGAAGATATTACAGAACAGTTTAAAAAGGAGAAAAATGTTAATTTGCAAACTTTTCGTGAACGAATTACTCCTCCAAAAGGCTGGAGATCGCTAGTCTCTCAAATATCGATTACCCCCGCTTTCCTCACAATTGCCTCTGGTGCTGTCTTAGGTCTAGGAGCTTTTGTCTACGTTTTGTTTCAAGTTCTTTCTGTAAACCATACACCGGCTTTGACTATAATAGAGCCGAAAGCAGACACAGTCTTGCAAGGCAGTTCGGTGTTGGTAAGGGGCAAGACTGAACCAGGCATTACGGTTACTGTAAACGAACAAATCGTTTTGGTTCAAAGTGATGGTAGTTTCGAAACTACACTTGGTGTCGCACCAGGGCAAAAAGATTTTCGATTTGTGGCCACAAATCGTTTTGGAAAAGAAAAGGCAGAATTAGTTTCTTTGCGAATAGATGACACACCGAAAGTAGCAGGTGAAGTAACTACTCAACCCTCTGAATTAATATTGGAATTAAAATTTAATAAGCTCACTACTATCTTTGTTAAAAGAGATGGTCAAAATTTATCAGAAGAAATTGTTCCCAGTGGTGTCACTAAAAAAATTATTGCCCAAGAAGGAATCGAGCTCACAACAAGTGATGCTGGAAATACCGAGGTTACTTTCAATGGAAAGAAAATGGGGATACTTGGAAAAGTTGGACAATCCATGACAGTTCCTTTTGGAAAAGATGCTAATGAACTTTTAAATAATAAGTAGAATTGTAATTAACTAACTATATATATGGCTAAGAAAGAAAAAGCAAAAAAAACTGTAGATGTCTCTGGTCGAGCCGGAGCCATTGATAGTGCAATCGATCAAATTCGTGAGAAGTTTGGTGAAGGTAGTATTATGAAAATTGCCGACAATCAAAAATTAAATGTTGAATCTATCCCAACTGGTAGCATTAGTTTAGACATGGCTTTGGGAGTAGGGGGTATTCCAAAAGGTAGAATTGTAGAAATCTATGGACCAGAAAGTTCTGGTAAAACAACTTTAACTTTGCATATGATTGCTGAAGTTCAGAAAAAGGGTGGCCAAGCAGCTTTCATTGATGCAGAGCATGCATTAGATCCAGAATATGCAAAAAGGATTGGCGTGCAGTTAGAGGAACTATTAGTAGCGCAACCGGATAGTGGTGAACAAGCTTTAGATATCGCAGAAACTTTAGTACGTAGTAACGCTCTCGATTTAATTGTAATCGACTCCGTAGCGGCGCTAACCCCTCGTGCAGAAATTGAAGGTGAAATGGGTGCTTCTCATATGGGTTTGCAAGCTAGATTGATGAGTCAGGCATTGCGAAAGTTAACAGGAATCATTTCTAAAACTCATACTACAGTAATCTTCATTAACCAGATTCGTATGAAGATTGGTGTAATGTTTGGTAATCCAGAAACCACCACTGGTGGAAACGCATTAAAGTTTTATGCATCTGTGCGTATCGAAATTCGTAGAAGTGCTCAGATTAAAAATGGCGATAAGATTATTGGTAACAGAACAAAAGCTAAGGTTGTAAAAAATAAAGTCGCTCCTCCATTCAAAGTTGCTGAGTTTGATATTATGTATAACGAAGGTATTTCTGCCGCAGGTGATGTTCTCGACACAGGAATTTTGATGGGAGTAATTTCCAAGAGCGGTAACTCTTATTCTCTAGGTGATATTAAACTTGGAGTTGGCCGCGAAACAGCAAAAACTTTCCTAAAAGAAAATCCAGAAGTATTTAAACAGGCCGATCAAGAATTGCGAGATAAGTTATTGGCAGGCGATGTAGTTCCTACAAAACTTTCTGCTAGTGATGACGAAGAAGATTCTGAAGAATAGTACTAGTTGCTAAATAAACCCCGGGTTGACTCGGGGTTTATTTTTTGGTAGTATTTGTAGTCAGTGAAAATCAATTTTAAGGAGAAGAAAATGGAGATTGTATTTGCTTCAAGAAATCCTTCCAAGCTCGATCAGTTTAAGGCTTTCTTCCGTTCCGCATCGTTCAAAGTTTATTCTTTAGATGATGTTGGTATAGAAGGCGAAGTCGAAGAAAGTGGAGAGACTTTGGAAGAGAACGCGATGTTAAAAGCACTTCATGCTTTTAATAAGTTGAAGTCGCAGAAACGCTATTGGATAATTTCGGACGACACCGGTTTATATATAAATGCCTTAGACGGCCAGCCAGGTATCAAAGCTACTCGCTGGGCTGGAGAAGGTAAAACCACTGAGGAGATTACTCATTATACTCTCGACCAACTTAGGGAAAGTCATAATCGAGACGCCAAGTTTGTGGCTGCAGTGGTGATAATCTCCCCAAAAGGTGAAGAAGTGATTGTCACCGGAGAGGTCACAGGCAAGATCTTGCGTCATCCAAGAGTTAAACCTCAACCAATGATGCCTTATAGTCCTATATTTGTCCCAGATGGGTCAAATAAGGTCTTCGCCCAAATGACACCAAGCGAAGAAAATAAGATATCCCACCGCGGGATCGCATTTCGTAAAGCCAGAGCTTTGTTAGAGAATTTTCTCTAATGATTACAAACCGAGTAACTCTCGGTTTTTCTTTTAGCCCTTAATTACTATTTACTCTATAATATAGATACATGAACCAAAAATATTGCAGTATAGATCTTGAATTTACTGGGTTTGACCCAGAAAAGGAACAAATCTTAGAAATTGGATTTGCCTTTTTTGATGTATCTGACGACGGGCTGGTTACTACAGAATCTTGGTCACAAGTTTTTAAACCCACCATCGAAGTGCACCAAAAGATTTTAGGCCTAACAGGAATTACTCAAGAGGAAATTGATGTGGCACCCTCAATAGGTGAGTTTAAGGATTTTCTATCAGACAAGCTACAGGATGCAATCATCGTTGCACACAACCCGACTTTGGATATTAAATTTTTGGAACTTGCAGGTGTTAAACTTTCTGGAAAGTATATTGATACTTTAGAGTTAGTACAATTTTTATTACCAACTCATCATAGTTATAACCTCGAAAATTTAATGCACTATTTTGGCATAGAGCATAAAGATAGTCATCGTGCATTAGCCGATTGTCTTTCCACAATTTCTTTGTTAGAAAAAATGATTGCAATTCATAATAATTTTTCTGATGAATTAAAAACAGAATTGCGTGAGTTTTTAGACAAGGGTCAATTTGAATGGGCTAGCTTATTAAACTTAAAAATTTCTAATCACACAATCGAAGCCAATGATTCTCTTTCGCATAATCAGCTAGCAGAAGATAAACTTATTTCTTTAGATCAAGAAGTTATAATTGACGACAAACATTTTTTACATGAATCACGCGTAGCAAACTCTTTGCAAGATCAAGATGGTCGTTGGTTGTTAGTCATGCAAAGTAAACAAGAAGTTATTAAATTATGGCAAGCAGGTTTAGTGGAAGGTGTGTTTGAAACAAAAGATTTATTTGATAAAGAAAACTTTGAACAGTTTAAATTTTCTGCACAATCTTCCGAAGAGTATCGTTTTATTTTGAAAATTTTAGTGTGGTTACATACCAACTGGCAAACCAAAACAATTCTAGATTTAAACTTATCATTCTTTGGCGGTCAGTTTAAAAATTATATTACTGGTGGTGATTATGAATCTAGTGCAAGCAGAATTATAGCTTGTGATTTTCGAACACTTATAAATTTGACTGAAGGTTCTTTGGAACCAGATCGATCTTTGTTAGTTTGTGATTTGCAAAAGTTTGAATACTTCTTAACTCATAATAGTACAGAGCGAATTAGCTGGCACACATTCAATTACATTTTGAAATCAATTTACAATCCAGAAACAGATTTAGGACAACAGAAGTTTAAAAAACAAGTAATCGAATTATTAGGAAGTGTAGATTTATTCTTTGGTTTGGTTCAACTTACTTTACGTCGCAACCTTAAGGATTTAGATTATATTGCAATGGATGAATTAGAAGAGAAGTATGGAGTGTTCTATAATAGACTAAACCAGGCTGCAGCCAATCTTACCGCAAGGCTTCAGACTTTGTCTGAGGCAAAGGGTTTCGACTCTATTTTAAGGTTGGCTAATAACCTTAATAGATTTTTCGAGCAACAAGAGAATATGGTTAAATGGATCGAGTTGGCCGATGAGAACGTTACTTTGCATGGTCAGCCAATAGAAATTAGAGACATTGCTCTAAAATTGTATAGCAACTATAAATCAGTTAAGTTCACAGATACTCTCACAGAAAAGAATTTACTTTTTTATTTAGCCGAACGCTTAGGAATTAATACCGAGATTGCCGAGAATATTAACAATTACATTTCTGTTTCACCAAAGACCATTAATTTCGATTTGGCATTCCCACACTCAGCGCTACAAGACATAGGTTCAGATAACTTTCCTGCTGTTGTAGTCTTTAGTGGACCAACTGGTGCAAAAACTTTTTACAAAGATCACTACATTGAACTGTCTAATAACTACAAGCTCTTTGCACAGGAATATTCTGGTAGTGGAAACAAAATTTTTAGGAATTTTCGTATTTTCCCTAATGCATTATTGCTTGCGACCAGCCAATTTATAAATAAACAGAAGTATTCTGCACCAAGTGGGGCGGTAATATATTTAGCCTGGCCAAATACAGACCAGAGCCACCCATATGTAAAATCTTTATTAGCAAACTACCTAGCTAAGTATCCAAATTTACTTAAGATACTAAATTTTAACGAGTTTATAAGCAACCTTAAACAATTGTCTGGTTCAAAGTTACCAAAAATTTTTGTTTCTAACACAGTCGCCAACTCAGTCACAGACTTAGAAGCTTAAACGTGTGGACAACTACAATTTTTTATTTATAGAAAAATATTATTCGCCAATTAGTAATTGGGTGAAGTTGAATTATTGACAAGAGCAAAAAAATCTGCTAATATATAAAAGTAAAAGAAAGCTCTGACCTTTGAAAACAAAATAAAACAAACTGAACGAAGGAAATCTGCACTTTTAAGTATCTAGAGTGCTTGAAGGTAGCTTTCCTTTGAACTTCTCGTCATAGCCTGTTCCAATCTAGGCTGTATGAAAACCAAAATCAATGTAGGTTCTTTGCTGTCCTTAACAGCAACAAAAATTTTTCAAAAACAAAAACAAAAAAGAGAACAAAAAGTTTTAGGTCTAACGACCACAAGAGAAGTTTGGAGTGCAGTTTGACATCGATTGGAATGTAGACGCTTTCTTACGAGCTTGCTCGTCGGAACACTGGAAGCTATTAAGTTGGTAGCGACCGCGCATGCTTTAGGATCTCAAAAGTTGGGGTCCTACAGCATGTGCGGCGACTATCTGGAAGCTTTCAGATAGCGCCTCTATCAGGCCTGTTCATTATTATAATTTGGGGCCCATGATGGGGCGCTTTTTTGTTTGTAAAATTTTATTAGTCAGGTCTTGGCGAAGTTCTACTAAGCTTGTATAATACCAATATATAAAAAGAGTAATTAATGACACGCATATGTTATCACAAGAATTCATTCAAGAGATGAAAGCTAAACTGTTAGCAGAACAGGAAACTTTAAAAAATGATTTAGCAGGTCTTTCCCAGCATTCAGAAGTTGGTGATGATTTAGACGAGAACGCAACAGAGTTACAAATGGATGAAGTTAATCAGAATCAGATCGAAAGAATGACAGCTGATCTAGCTAAAGTAGAAACTGCTCTAGAAAAAATTGAAGCCGGTACTTACGGAGTTGATAATAATGGTGTAGAAATTTCTGAAGAGCGTTTGCGTGCAATCCCTTGGGCTGATAAAGCAATTTAATTTAGTGAACGAAGAAATCACACAATCAAATTTGAATTTAACCGAAAGATCTAAATGGTCGTTCGGTTTTTCTTTGCAAGTTTTTTTTAGCGCATTGGTTCTCTTAACAACTACGCAGATAATTCGTTTTTTGGTTTTGCACTACGACCAACAAGTTTTTTTAAATGATAAGTTTGCGTTCAGTTTAAATTTTCCTATTACGATAATATATATTTTGTATGTGTTGGTTTTTGCAACCATGGGTTATTATTTAGTTCGTCATTGGAATTATCTTGCGACAAGATCTAGACTTGGTTTTATTTTTATCCTATCAGGTGGTTTAGCAAACTTAGGTGAGCGAATTTATTTTGGTCATGTCGTAGATTATATATTTATTCTTAATGGAGTTTTGAATATAGCGGACTTTTATATTTTTCTTGGAGTGGTCTTAGTACTAACCTCCAGAAATAATTCAGAAAAAATTTAAATTAGTTTTGCTTTTTCTTGAAGTAGAATTTATCGACCAGCTGTTAAGCTGGTTTTATGATACCTAAAATAATTACCGCTACCCCAAATGGTTACCAAGCAAGCCTCGTAGAGATCGAGACTATCGTTAGTAATGGTTTGCCAGTTACTATTGTGGTTGGTTTACCTGACACCATAGTTCAAGAAAGTCGTGAGAGAGTTAGAGCCGCAATTAAATATAGTGGTTACTCTTATCCTGCTTCGAGAATTTCTATAAATCTTGCTCCTGGAGATTTGCCAAAAATTGGTAGTCACTTTGATTTGGCGCTGGCTTTATCTATTCTACTAGCCGATGGTTTGATTGCATTTAATCCCAGCCATAAAATGTTTATTGGCGAACTAGCTTTGGATGGCAGTGTGAGGCCAGCTAGTGGTGTGTTATCAATGGTTTTAGCTGCAAAACAAGCTGGAATAAAGGAAGTTTTTGTCCCGCAAAACAATGACCAAGAAGCTAGTCTAGTTAAAGGGTTAAAAATTTTTGAGGTAACTAGTTTGGAATCTATAGTAAGTCATTTAACAGGCAAGGGTTTTTTGCAGGAGAAAAAGGTAAAAACTTTGCCGCATACTTATTCCTCTACATCATCAATCAACACTGATACTAATAATATGGTTGAAGTAGACTTTGCGGAAATTTCTGGTCAGTTTATAGCTAAGCGGGCTTTGGTTATTGCAGCCAGTGGATCTCATAACATTAGAATGGTAGGACCACCTGGTAGTGGTAAAACATTGTTAGCTAAAGCTTTGGCTGGCATCTTACCAGATCTTACCGAACAAGAAATTTTAGAGACAACTAATTTGTATAGTCTGGCTGGGAGGTTGTCTGTTAATCAAGATAGTAGTAACTACACATCTTCTGTTGTAACAGCCAGACCATTTCGGTCTCCGCATCACACTGCATCTAGTTTGGCGTTAATAGGTGGAGGTGGAAAACCCCGTCCAGGAGAAATAAGTTTGGCACACAACGGGGTGTTATTTTTAGATGAACTGACAGAGTTTCCCAGAAAAGTATTAGAAGTTTTAAGACAACCATTGGAAGAACATAAAGTCATAATCAATAGAGCTCAAAGAAATATTACATTCCCCGCAAAGTTTATTTTAGTAACGGCTCAAAATCCATGTCATTGTGGTAATTACGGAGATCCATTATTGGATTGTATTTGTCATCCTTCAGAAGTCTTGCGCTATAACAAAAAGATTTCTGGTCCATTATTGGATAGAATCGATTTACATATTAATGTTCCTAGATTAAAATATGATGAACTCAAGATTACGAGTCCATCGTCATTATCCTTACCACCACCGATGCAAACATCTATGGAGTTAAGGACAGTTGTAAATTCTGCCAGACAAATTCAAAAACAAAGATTCTCCCATCACGAATCAGATAAGAAACTTGAAACAAAAACAAATAGTGAGATGACCAGTGCAGATTTAAAAAAATATTGTAGCTTACCGGAAGATGCAGATAAGTTGCTACAACAAGCCGCGGATAATTACCAACTTTCCGCACGTTCAATTGCAAAAATTTTGAAAGTTGCTAGAACAATTGCCGACATTGAGAACCAAGAGAATATACAAACATCTCATTTGGCAGAAAGTTTACAATATCGTATAATTAATACAACTTAAGATATGATATAATTGTTTTATATGCAAAAGAAAGTACGAAAAGCCATTATTCCTGTAGCAGGTTTTGGAACAAGATTCTTACCTGCAACCAAAGCTCAACCAAAAGAGATGTTACCCTTGGTTGATAAGCCAATTATTCAATATGTAGTAGAAGATGCTGTTTCTGCTGGGATAGAAGACATTATTTTGGTAACTGGCTGGCACAAACGTAACATCGAAGACCATTTTGATTATCCTTTTGAACTTGAAAAGCGTTTAGAAGAGTCTGGAAAGATTGAACAATTAGAAGAAATCCGCAGAATTGCCGAAATGGCTAATTTTTACTATGTTCGTCAAAAAGGTCCTTTAGGAAACGCGACTCCGATTTGGAATGCCCGCCAAATCATTGGGGATGAGCCATTTTTAGTGCTTTGGGGTGATGATGTCTTTGAGGCTTCTCCATCACGAAGCCAACAATTAATAGATGCTTACGAAAAGTATGGTGGCAGTGCTATTTTGGCCGGTCTGAATGCTAAAAACCCTCAAGATTATAAGAGATATGGGTATGCGGCTGGGGCTAAAGTAGGAGAAGGGGCATTAAAAATCGATCAAATAGTAGAGAAACCTGGGAGACCGTTAGAAAACGAGCATTGTGCAGTGGTGTCTGGTATGTTATTTAGCTCCGATTATTTCCCTGCTTTAGAGGAGTCAATGCGTCGCCATGAAGAAAAAAATACTCCAGACGAATTGGTATATGTTGATGGAGTAAATATTTTATTAGAACAAAATAAAGACTGTTACGCTATTGAAATTCAAAATGGAAAATATTACGATTGTGGTAATAAACTTGAATATATAAAAGCAGTAGTTGAATTTGGATTGAAGCACGAAGACTTACATGACGATTTTGCGGAATTTTTAAAAAAGCTAAAAGTTTAGAATACATATTTTCTAAAAAGTGAAATTAAAAGAGAGTAGTCAAAAGTTTTAATCGAAACAAAAATGAAAAATAATAAAAAATCTATTTTACAAAAATTCACTTTCGCGTTGGTGATAGGTAGTTTGATTTTACTTTCTGCTGGTTGCGGTGGTGGCAATACTAAGGCAGGAAAGGTCACTATAAAAATTTGGAAGCCATTTGTTGATAGCGATAAAATGGGAGTTCTTATTCAAGCTTACAAAAAAGCTCATCCTAATGTAACAATTGAATACACCAAGAAAAATATAGAGAACTACGAAACTGATTTAATCAATGCATTGGCTGCAGGTAATGGTCCGGATATATTTTCTATAAACAATACTTGGTTACCAGAATATTTGGACAAAGTGACCCCTGCACCAGATAAACTTTACACACTCAAAGAATATAAAGATGCCTTTGTTGATGTGGTCTATGCCGACTTCGTTCGTGATAATAAAGTTTACGGTACTGCCTTGTGGGTAGATTCACTTGCTCTCTACTATAATAAAGATATTATGGGTACCGCTGGTATTGCGACTCCTCCGACTACATGGGATCAACTTGCTATTGATTCTAGAAAAATTGCTAGTCAAAGTGAAGATGGTTACTTTGATCGCAGTGGTGTTGCGATTGGAACTTACCAAAATGTAAATAGAGCCGTTGATGTTGTTTACTTAATGATGCTACAAGCTGGAGCAGTTCCATGGTCTAACGATGGACGTAGTCCACGATTTGCATCTAATATTCAGAAGGACGGAAAAAGCTTTAACCCTGGCATTACAGCAGTAGATTTTTATACATCGTTTGCTAATCCAAACAGTGAAAACTACACATGGAATTCTGATAGTGATTATTCCACCGACGCATTTGCTAATGGTAGGGCAGCCTTTTTATATGGCTATAGTTATACACGAGCTCAGATTGATGCAAAGGCTCCAAATTTAAATTATGATGTGGCTCCTGTTCCTCAATATGATTTGTCTCAACCAAATGTTAATTTTGCGAGTTACTTTGGAGAAGTGGTAAGCAAGGCCAGTGTCGACAGAAAGACTCGTGACGCTGCTTGGGATTTTTTGAAGTTCGCTACTAGTTCCAAAGTTTTGGATAGCTACTATGCAAAAGACAAACAGCCGTCATCTCGCCGTGATCTTATAGAATTGCAGACTCAAGATTTAGAAATCGGTGTGTTTGCTCATGCTAACTTAACCGCTAAATCTTTTTATAAAGTTGATGAGCAAAAGTTTGATGCCTTGATTGGTGATGTAATAGAAAATATTTTATTTCGCGGGCAAAAAACTAGCAGTGCATTATCTAAAGCACAAAGCCAGGCAGGTAGTTTAGTACAACAAAAATTATTTTAATGAAAAAAAGTAACACCATCTTAAATACAAAGATTACTTACCTAACCCGCCAAGTGGTTTATGCTTTTTTAGCAGGATTAATTTTAGGTGGTGCAGCCTTAGGTTTCATAGATGCTTACGCCAAGAAACCATTATTTAGCAATGCTCAGGTTGGTGGGACGGCTGGTATGGGTGGTAGTGGTGTCGGAGCTGTGGGAAGTATCCGTGGACAAGCAGCTGGTGGTGGTGTTTCTCAAGCAGCTGGTGGTGGAATAAAAGGCCAAGCTTATGGAGGTGTTAAAACTTCATCTACAACGAAAAAGACATCCACAACCAAAACTTCGTCTACTAATAAAACTTCGTCTACTACTTCTAACACAAAAGTCGCTAGTACTACAGGAACAACAAGTACTACATCTTCTTCCACTACAAAACCTCAAGAAGGAGGTGGTAAAGCCACAACACCGAAGGCTCAAGAAGCAGCAGCTCAGGCAAAAAAACCAGGTAATTTAAATACCTCTACAGGAGAGGCAGTTGATGAGAGTGGGGCTTCTGGTTTTGTAATTTGCGGTAACACAGTAGACACACCTTGCAACATTACCCATCTATTTAGAACGTTGATCATAATCATCAATTATCTAATTTCTATGGCTGGTTTAATAGCGGTGTTGTTTATCATTATTAATGGTGTTCGTATGGTTGCATCCCAAGGAACTCTACCGGCTAAAGAATCTGACCAAAGCGAATTAACCAAAGCGAAAAAGGGATTAACCGGTGCAGTGATTGGATTAGTCTTAGTTGCAGTAGCTTTCGTTTTGGTTAACTCATTGTTGGCTGGCTCATTAAATATTGGCATTCGCAATGGTGCGTTGATCTTAAGTAATCCAAAAGAATACATTAACGAAGGCAATACTCCACAATCAGAAATTAATCCTGCTCCAAAACCTGTTACTCAAACTCAAGGTACCCCAGAAAAGCCAACAACAGAGCCAGGAAAATAAGACCAATCCACAAAATATTTACCATGAAATCTATTCAAACTAAGTCGACACTTTCTATTAAAGTAGCACTTCTAACCCGCCAAGTGGTTTATGCTTTTTTAGCAGGATTAATTTTAGGTGGTGCAGCCTTAGGTTTCATAGATGCTTACGCCAAGAAACCATTATTTAGCAATGCTCAGGTTGGTGGGACGGCTGGTATGGGTGGTAGTGGTGTCGGAGCTGTGGGAAGTATCCGTGGACAAGCAGCTGGTGGTGGTGTTTCTCAAGCAGCTGGTGGTGGAATAAAAGGCCAAGCTTATGGAGGTGTTAAAACTTCATCTACAACGAAAAAGACATCCACAACCAAAACTTCGTCTACTAATAAAACTTCGTCTACTAATAAAACTTCGTCTACTACTTCTAACACAAAAGTCGCTAGTACTACAGGGACTACTTCTACTAATTCTTCAACTTCTGTTACAGATGAGGCTGCTAAGAAAAAAGCTTTGGCCGAGATAGAAGCACAGGTGAAGACAGAGTATAACAAGGTTTATGCTGCTGAATTAAAAAAGGGAACTCCAGACGCCAAAGCTAAACAAATAGCCCAAGCGGCCGCAGACCAAAAACGTGCAGAGTTAACAGCTAAAGCAGCGGCAGCTACAGCCGTAGCAACAGCACAAAAAGAACAGGCAGAATATGTTGCTAGAAGTTATGATGGAGTTGACTGGGAAGGTGCTTTGAGCATCAAAAACCCTAGCGGTTTAAATGATGTATCCGAACTAGTAACAAAATTGATTAATTGGACCTTGATGATAATTGCAATGGTAGCAACAATTGTAATCATAATTAGTGGAATCATGTTAGTCTTTAATGGCGGCAACGAAACCACTGTCAAAAAATCAAAAACTACTATTTTGTGGGCCGTCGTTGGTTTAATTGTTTCTGTTGGAGCGTTCGCTATGGTTAATATAGTTCAAAGTTTACTTTAGATAAAATATAAAACTTAAATAAAATAATGAGAGTTAATTACTTTGATAGCATAGCCAAATCTTTTGTTAAACAAATCGTTGTTTTGTTTATGTCTGTGTCTGTTGTTTTGTTAGTATTTGGGTTATCAGCAAATTTTGTAAACGCTAAGTTTACAGAAACAGAGAAGCAATTAATTTCCCAAGCAGTCAATGCTTGCCAAAAAGCAGGAGGAGACATATCGCGGAAAGACTATTCAAGCGGAGGATCACAATTAGATATTTGTAATGGCTTTGTTACAGCAGCTATAGGAAAGGCTACTGATAATAAGCTGCTTGTAGAATTACAAACTCAGATTGGAATTATTGCTTCCGCAAAATATCAACTTACTAGTAATCAATACGAACAAGCAGCGATAACTAGCTTGCAAATTTCTAACAGTTTAAGGAATTCTTCTGCAGCAGCAACTGCTCGTAATAAATCTGGTAGTTCTGGGACAGGAACCGGAACAGGCACTGGCTCTGGAACAGGCACGGGAACTGGTGGAGGCACAGACACCGGAGGTGGTGGTAGCACTGATGGTGGAGCTTCGGGAGGTGCAGGGCTATCGAACGATCAAATTAATTCCGTAGCTGATGTGATTCCAGGTGCCAGCTTTGATACGGTTTTAGGAACTTTTTCTAATCCTTTGGAATTCGAAACTCTACCAGAATTAATCATCAGACTAATTAATATTCTTTTAATGCTAGCTGCAATGGTTTCTGTTCTAGTGATTATTGCTGGGGGCTTCAATTTGGTTACAGCTAATGGTAACGAAACTAAGATTACAAAAGGCAAGCGTTCTATAATGTGGGCAATTGGTGGACTAGTAATTAGTTTAATGTCATTTAGTATAGTGGCAATTGTTCAAAGTATTATCAGTTAAAAAATAAATAATGTCTTTTTCTATAAAAAAATTATCTCTAAAAATTTTTGTAAGTCTGGCAATTGGATTGACTATGTTTTTACCATTTGTGGTCAATGCACAAAACACAAAACCTCCCGTTCCTGCAACTACCTCAAACCCAAAAACTAAACCCGCGGATCCAGTAAAGGTAGATAAACCTACCAACACTTCTGATACAGAAGTTGATACATGGGGCTGTGATGGTCTTCAAGCTCAGATTGAAGCCAATGGTGGGGGAAGAGCTGGTGAGTTACCAAAATATTGTTCCGAAGGAGAAGTTTATAAAAAAATTGTTTACTGGTTGTACTATATTCTAGGTTTAGGCGCAGTAATTTCGTTGATCTATGGTGGCTACATGTATATGACGGCTCGAGAGAATGAGACACAGACAAAAAAAGGCAAGAACATAATTATGTACACAATTGCAGGGATTGCCATAGCTATTATAGCCACAACCATTGTGACAATAGTCGTTAATCTAGTGGTCGATAATCAAATTTTCTAAAACATTTTAAAAACAAGGCTAACCTTGTTTTTATTTTGAATAAACCAAAATTTATAGTACAATATAGTTAATGATTTTCTGCTAATTTATAGCATAAATCTCAGTAACTCGCACAAGCGATAAGAGTATAAAAGCTCAAAGCAGAAGGGTGGTGAGAAATTTGAAACAAATATTAAAAAATCTAAATTTTAAAACAGTGGTACAAGGGATTGCTACAGTAAGCCTTACTTTAGGTATCGCTTTAGCTCCTGTTTTGATGTTGGCTCCTCAAGTTGGTCACGCTCAATTGATTGACCAGTTTGTTGACGACTGTCCAGAAGAAACCGGTGTTCGTTGTAACGAAGGTGGACTTGGCGAAATCTTCGTCACAGTTATTAACTGGGCATTAGCATTAGGATTTATTTTGGCAGTTATCTTCTTGATCTACGGTGGTTTTCGTTACATTCTCGCCGGTGGTAATGAAGAAAGTGCTAAAGCAGGCCGTCAGGCAATCTTTAATGCTTTGATCGGTGTGGTAATTATCGTACTATCATACGTAATTGTTCAAATCGTTTACCGTTTTGTATCCGGTGGTAGCACTGGTGGCGGTGTATTCGGTACCTAATTCTTTATCCCGCATTTAGCAGTAGTTAGTATGCGGGGTAATTCTGGGGGCAAAATTTATTAATTTTCCCTCCAGAATTATTTAATTAATATTTAATTATGAAGCAGTCGATAAAACAAATTGGTCTAAATATAATAATGACGGTGGTGTTTGTAACTATTTTTGCTTGGTTACCATTATCTAGTGTTGATGCTCAGACTTCTACTAACCCCGCAACATCAACTTCCACCTCTTCAAGTGGTGACCGAGTTCAAGATGGGTTAGACTCCATTAGCGAAGCTTTCCCAGAAACAATTGTCGATAAGGATGCGACCCCAGAAGGTTTAGCTAAGCGAGTAATAGATATTGCTTTGTATGTTTCTGCAATTGTCGCCGTTATCTTTGTCATCTACGGTGGTTACCAATATATTTACGCTGGCGGTAATGACGAAACCGCTAAGGCTGGACGTAAAACTTTAGTCAACGCACTTATTGGTTTAGCTATAATCGTTTTGTCTTATATCATAGTTCAAGTAGTTTACCGTTTCTTAACAAATCAATCTTAATGTCTTCTAAGACTTTGTTAACCAGTATTAAAATTTCTGTTTTTGGATTTATCTCTGTTAGCTTGTTGGCTAGTTTGTTGTTGGTATTAACCCCTGCGCAACCGGCTCATGCTTTGGTTGGTATGGTTTCCAAGTTATGTTTGAATGCTAATGATGGAGAAGTATCTTGGCCAAGTTCAACAGGAACTTGTCCAGGTGGTTTTGTATCTATAAAACCAGATTCTGTACCAACAAATTTTAAAGCAATTTGTTTGGCTTATGTTATTCCTGGTGGTGAAGACGGAATTTATAACGGGGTAGATACCAACGGTAAAATTTCTTGTGCAAAGTACGAAAATGACACAAAAAATTATGATAATGTCGCTTTGATTAATCGTAGTCAGGTTTCTGGAACAGACCCTTATAACACCGATACTGTCGAACCTACTCCAGGTATAAACCCTGGCACTACTACAACTGGTACTGGCACAACAGGAACAACAAAAACCGGTACTACAACCACAAAAAATGTAGCCCCTACAAAAAAGACTAATACCAGTTCTACTTCTAATGTAAATGATTCTGGTGAATGTCCGGATGGCTTTACCTCTAAAGGACCTTTATGTATCCCAGATAACCCTTTTGGTGACGGTGATGGTATCGCAGGGAAGGGTACAGTAGGAGAATTAGCAGCTGCGATTATCTCTATATTACTTGGATTATCAGGAATTGTGGCTGTTATCATGATTATAATTGGTGGTTATCAGTTTATGACAGCTCGTGGAAACGAAACTCAATCTACAAATGGACGCAAAACCCTTGTAAATGCACTAATTGGGCTAGCTATCATTATTGTTTCTTATGCTGTTGTGCAGGCAATTACCAATTATTTAACAAATAGGTAGCTATTTGATAAAACCTAAGAATTTAGTATAATATATAGCCAGTGCATGCTGGTTATTTATTTTATGCCGGGGTGGCGAAATTGGCAGACGCACCAGCCTTAGGAGCTGGCGGGAGCAATCCCGTGGAGGTTCAAGTCCTCTCCCCGGCACCAATTATTAAAGTATATTATGGGAAAAATTATTAAGAACATTATATTAGTATTAATTGTCTTTCTGATTGTCTCGGTAGGTATTGCCGCTTTCATCAGTGATGATAAAGTGCGAGATGTCCCACTTTCAGAAATAACTAATTTAATTAAAGACGAAAAAGTAGAACAGATCACAGTAGGTCCAGAGGCGTTAACTGTCAAAGTAAAAGACAGTGATACCAAACTATCTTCGACAGTTGGTGGTAATACAGAAATTCCGCAGTACTTTATAGATAGTGGAGTTAGTACAGATAAAATTAGCAAAGTAAAAATTGAATTTAAAAATTCATCGTTTGCAACAGTTTTGGCTGGAACAATCTTACCGTTTTTGATTCCATTTATTTTGATTGCTTTGTTTATTTATTTCTTGATGCGCCAAGTACAAGGTTCTAATAATCGGGCATTAACCTTTGGTCAGTCCTCAGTTCAGTTGTCTGACGAGATGAAGAACAAAGTTCGTTTTAATGATGTAGCTGGAAGCAAAGAAGCCAAAGAAGAATTATCAGAAATTGTAGAATTTTTAAAATTTCCACAAAAGTTTTTAGCGCTTGGTGCAAAAATTCCGAAAGGTGTTTTGTTGTTAGGAAGTCCTGGTGTAGGTAAAACCTTATTAGCTCGCGCAGTCGCTGGAGAAGCTAATGTACCATTCTTTCATATCTCTGGATCTGAATTCGTAGAAATGTTTGTTGGGGTTGGTGCAAGTCGTGTTCGTGATCTTTTTAAGAAAGCTAAACGTAACGCTCCGTGTATTGTGTTCATCGACGAAATCGATGCTGTTGGCCGTCAACGTGGTGCTGGTCTTGGTGGTGGTCATGATGAACGTGAACAAACCCTAAACCAAATCTTGGTGGAGATGGACGGTTTCGAAACAGATACTAATGTAATTGTAGTAGCAGCAACTAACCGTCCTGATGTTCTAGACCCTGCTCTTCTTCGTCCAGGACGTTTTGATAGACAAGTTGTGTTGGATCTACCAGACATCAACGATCGTGAAGCTATTCTAAAAGTTCATTCCAAAAATAAGCCAATGGCAAAAGATGTTGACCTCCGCTCTGTGGCCGAACGCACTCCAGGTTTTTCTGGTGCTGATCTAGCTAACATTATTAACGAAGCAGCTATTTTAGCAGCTCGAGTTAATAAGAAAGAGATCAATACCGAAGAGCTAAAAGAAGCCATCGAAAAAGTTATGCTTGGCCCATCTCGTAAGAGTCATATTCTTTCTCCAGAGGAAAAGAAGCGTACTGCTTACCATGAAGGTGGTCATGCCTTGGTAGGAGCTGTTTTACCTGAATCTGATCCTATTCATAAGGTGACTGTATTATCCCGTGGCCGTGCTGCTGGTTACACTATGAAGCTTCCGATTGAAGATAAGCACTTACATACAAAGGGCAGTTTCTTAGATGAGATTGCTGCCTTGCTTGGTGGTTATGCTGCCGAAAAGTTGGTTTACGGAGAGTTAACCACTGGCGCGAGCAATGACTTAAAAGTAGCTACAGGCATGGCTCGCAGTTTAATTACTCAGTATGGAATGAGTGATGAACTTGGTCCGGTTACTCTTGGTGAAAATCATACTAACGTATTCTTGGGTCGCGATATTAGTGAACAAAAGAATTATAGTGAATCAGTGGCTCAAAAAATTGATGACGAGGTTCGACGTATTATGCGCGACGCTGAAAAGCGAGCCACAGAATTAATGATTGAACATCGTAGTTACTTAGATAAGATTGCAGAACGATTAGTAGCAGATGAAACTTTAGAAAAAGATCAGTTTGAAGAAATTGTAAATGATATCATTCCTGCTTCTAAAAAGAAGGTTCCAGAATTCACAGAAGTTTTACCCGAAGAAGTCACAGGTGCTTAAGAAAATAGTGTTAAGTAAAAATAGTCGCTAATTAGGCAATTAGTTGCCGTCAAAATGACTACTCAACAAATATTAAAAAAATCCTTTTCGATCACCACAAGCCATGCTGGGTTGTGGGCGTTAGGGATTTTTTTATCATCTGGATTTAATTTGCATTGGTGGTATTTATTGTCTTGGTTAAAACAGGTTGGCATTGTCAACAAGTTTATCGACTATTCGACAATTTATGACCTCGTTATTTTTGAGAAACCAATTATCATGATTGGTTTGGTAATTGCTTTTGTACTTGGCTTAATTGTTTTTAATTTAGTTAAGCTTTGGTTCTTTGGAAAAATTCATGTATCCTTGCATTCAGAGAATAAACCTAAGTGTTTTTTATGCAAGAGATTGTTTGTGGATAAGCATAAACTTGCTTCGTTAATTATTCGGACGACTATTATTAGAAGAACTTGTTTGGCCAGTTTAATAACAATTGGTTCGACGGTTTTAGTTTTAAGTCTTTATCGTGTTTTAATAAACATGGCAAGTTTTTCTGTAGGGAAAGCTACTATTTTAACTTTTTGTTTGGTAATTATCTTAATAGGGATATCTCTCTGGAATATGCTCGTGGTGTTGTTTGTATTTTGGTACGAACAGGCTTTTACTAAAGCATCAATATTGGCATTAGATATTCTATTCGGTAGAGCTCCAAAAATTTTAGGGTTTACGATTATCCTAACAGCAATATTTTTGATGGCGATATCTCTTGGGAGTTTGATTATCTGGCAACTACCAGAGCTATTTAGTACTTTACCTAATATAATTGCTAATAATAATATTGTTATAGCTAGTCAGACAATCATATCTTGGGTGGCTGGGCTGATGTTTTTAGGGTGGTTGGTTATTAATAATGTATTTTTTAATGTGGCAATGTTGGTTATGTTTGACCAATTGATAGGTGCTTTGGTTTCTAAGGAGAGTCATGAACTTCTCGAGTCTATACCCGCTAAACCTGTAATGCTTCACCATTAAGTAGACAAACCTGAGGTTTTGTAATAAAATATCAAAGATTCCTGTTTTTAAGTATAGTTTTTAAGAGATAGATAAGGGCGGTTAGCTCAGGTGGTAGAGCGTCACATTGACGTTGTGAATGTCACAGGTTCGACTCCTGTACCGCCCACCATTCGTTAAACAGGTGTTAAATAATAATATTCAAGAGTTGGGAATTTGGAATCAAGACTATAAAGGTAGGGCTTGATACAAGATTCGTGATTCTTGAGAAAGGTTTCTCATGTTGACTGCAAAACAAGTCGAAGGCATAACTGGCTTCGCACCAAAGAATTTAGAGCTGTATATTTCAGCTTTCACTCACCGTTCGTACTTAAACGAACATCGTGGCTTTGAACTTCCTCACAATGAACGCTTAGAGTTTTTAGGTGACGCGGTTTTAGAGTTAGTTGCTACCGAACATCTTTACAAAACATATGAACATCCAGAAGGTGAACTTACCAACTTCCGTAGCGCGTTGGTAAATTATAAAATGTTGTCCGAAATCGCTAAGCGCATGGGCTTAGAAGAATATTTGTTAATGTCTCGTGGGGAAGCTAAGGATACCGGTCGTGCCCGACAAGTGATTTTGGCTAATACTATCGAAGCGCTAATTGGCGCATTGTACTTAGATCTTGGTTATGGCCCATCACAAACATTTATTGAGAAAGAAGTCTTGGTAGAACTACCATCAATCATCTCTGGAGAAAAATATTTAGATCCAAAGAGTCAATTACAAGAAATGGTTCAAGATAAATATGGTGTTACCCCTACATATAAAGTCATGTCCGAAAGTGGACCAGATCACGATAAGGTTTTTGTGGTAGCTGGCTTCCAGGGCAATAAAGAAATTGGTCGCGGTGAAGGTCCAAGCAAGCAGGAAGCAGAAGTTTCTGCAGCAGAGGATGCTTTGAAAAAATTACAATAAAATTTTAGCTGCTATTTTACCAAAAAGGGGATAAGTCAGATTGACCGACCTTGGCTCACTTGATAATCTGAACTTAGGAAAGATTTCCGAGTAACCAAACAAACACAAAGTTTACAAAAACGACTTTCAAAATCCGCTATCTGTGGAAGGAAGTCGTTTTTGTATTTATTGTTTAAGAGTTTTGCCAATGAAATAGTATATTTAGTGGCATGATATAATAAATAGAGTTATGTATCTCAAACGACTAGAAATTCAAGGGTTTAAATCCTTTGCAAAAAAAACAACATTAGAATTTGGCCAAGGCATTACAGCGATTGTTGGCCCAAATGGCAGCGGTAAATCAAATACCGCTGATTGTTTGCGTTGGGTACTTGGAGAACAGAGTGCAAAACTTATGCGTGGTAAAAAAAGTGAAGATGTTATCTTTGCAGGTAGTGATAAAAAAGGGCGTGCAGGCTTTGCTGAAGTTATTGCCACATTTGATAACCGCGATCACAAGATTCCCTTAGATGCTGCAGAGGTCGCTATCGGTCGTCGTATTACTCGAAGTGGAGAAAGTGAATATCTTTTGAATGGTACCAGAGTACGTTTACTAGACATCATCGACCTTGTTCTCAAAAGCAACATTGGAACTTCTCGTTACACAGTTATTGGTCAGGGAACAATCGACCAAATGATTTTGACTGGTCCAACTGAAATTAAAAATTTAATTGATGAAGCTAGTGGTGTAAAAACCTATTACTTAAAACGTGAACGAACACTGCGTCGTCTCGAACAAACTGCACAGAACTTAATGCGTGCCGAAGATTTACTTACCGAACTAGAACCTAGAGTGAAATCACTTCGTCGTCAAGCAAAACGTATGGAGGCTCGTGCCGAGATTGAAACAGAATTAAAAGTTCATCTTCAAGAACACCTCGGAAGTCAGTGGTGGTCTTTGAACGATCAAATTAGTGGACTCGAAACAAAGCTAGCAGAGTTTGGGCAACAACGAAAAGCGATCGAACAAAAAATGTCTGGTCACTTAACTAAAATAGAGCAACACGAAAAAGATAACGAACAAGCTTTAGGGGATTACAAAAAACTTCAAGAACAAATTCAAATTTTACAAAACGAAAAAAATGCCTTACTAGAACAAATTAGTTTAGTGCGAGGTAAGATGACTAGTATGCAAACTAGCAGTGGTGATAGCGAAAGTTTGAATATCGAACTGCATAAAATTAATCAGCGAATAAAAGAACTAGAAAACCAGATTGCGAAAACCGAAACTGATTTTACCGAATCCCAGCAACAGATTGCTTCCCAAACTTCTTCAATAGAACAAATTAATCAGCAGATTTCTAATTTACAAGATACTTTACATAATCCTGCAGGGGCAGATTGGGTGATTGTAGAAAAAGAAGTTAGTTCTTTTGACCAAAGCTTTAAAACTTTTCTAGGGATTTTAGATCAAGCCACAGAAGTCTCTCCAGTACTAAATGCAGCGACCGATCTGTCTAATTCATGGGATAAGTTTCGATCTACAACTCATGAAGCAGTGGTTAGTCCTGGTCAAAAACTTATTAAATTACAGCAAGAATTACAAGACCTTTCAAAAAAGAAAGATGTTCTACAACAAGAGTTAAGTAATTTAGCTCTAGTTAATTCTAAATCAAAATTAAGTAGAGAATTTTTAACAAGTCAGTTAGTGGCTTTGCAAAACCAGAAGTTGCAAATTGATCTAGAATTAAAAAAAGTCTCTGCTACATCCGACGAAAGTTTTTCTGCAGGATTAATGGAAGACGAAAAAAAGTTACAAGATCAAGTTGATAGTAAAACTTTAGAGCAAGATCAATTAGAAAAAAAGCTTAATCAAATTTATGCTGCAGAAAATAGTTGGAAAGCAGCTATTGCTGAAGAGGATAAAAATTTTCGAAAGCAACAAGATGAGTTAAGTATTATCCGTGATTCAGAAAGTAAACTTCAGGTAGAAAAAGCTCGTTACGAAACCCAAGCCGAAGGAATAGTCGCAGAAATTGTTAGCCACCTTGGGCATGAACGCTTAGAAATAATTAAGCAGGCTAAAATTACTAATACAGACACAAGTTTGCCGGATAAGATTCAAAGATTACGAAAGCAAATTGAATCCATTGGTGGAGTGGACGAGTTAACTATTCAGGAGTATCACGAAACCGAAAGTCGTTTTACTAATCTTGAATCACAGACAAAAGATTTGAACAAAAGCATGGATGATTTACGAGCAGTTATGGATGAACTCGATGAACATATCAAAACTAAATTCAATACCGCCTTCCATAAAGTTAATGAACAGTTCGAACAGTATTTTAGAGTGTTGTTCAATGGAGGTCGTGCACATTTGTCCTTAGTAAAATCTCAAGATAACTTAACAGAAGCTGATGCAGAGTTAGCTAAGGAAGAAGCTGCCGAAATCGCTGCCGAGGAAGCCGAAGAACATATTCGTCCAGAAGAAAAAATTATTGCTAAATACGAAAAGGGGTCATTAGCTGTTGCAGGTGTAGATATTAAAGCCACACCTCCAGGAAAGAAGTTATCTTCTATTCAGTCGTTGTCTGGTGGAGAACGATCTCTAACATCTATAGCCTTATTATGTAGTTTATTAACTTGTTTCCCTTCACCTTTCGTAGTTTTAGATGAAGTTGATGCGGCCTTAGACGAAGCCAATACAATTAGATTCGGGCAAATTCTAGGAAAGTTATCTTCGACTACTCAGTTCATAACAATTACCCATAATCGCGAAACAATGTCACAAGCAAATATTCTTTATGGAGTGACTATGGGTGATGATGGTGTATCTCAATTACTTTCTATTAAAATGGATCAAGCCAAGGTTTACGCTAAATAGATAAAAAATCAGCCTTGACCAAAAAGACTTCAAGTGGTAGACTATTGAAGTCTTTTTACTTTTATTAAGTGATTTTCTAAGTCATCCGGACTCATGTTGGACCGTCAAACCAGCTACCAGTCAAAACGTTGAACTCCGAAATTCAAGATTAAATAATAGTAAAGCAACTCTAATTTATTATAATTTTATATTCCATGTTAACTATTCGTTTACAACGTGGTGGTAAACGCAACACTGCTCAATACAAAGTAGTGTTAGCTCAAAAAACCGCTGCTAACCAAAAGAAGTTTGTAGAGATCTTAGGATCTTACAATCCTCATACTAAAGAATTAGGAATTCGTAGCAACGACCGTTTGAATTACTGGATGAACGACCAGCATGTTGAACTCTCTGCTACAGTCCATAACTTATTTGTCACTAAGGAAATCCTTAAAGCAGATAAAACTAAATCTTTCACTATTCCTAAAAAAGAAGTTGTAGCTGAAGAAGCTAAACCAGAAGCACCTGCAGCTGAATCTGCTACTGCCGATGAAGCTGTTACCGAAACTCCAGCTGATGAAGCTACACCAGCAGAAGCAACTCCTGCAGAAGAACCAGAAATGGTTGTTGCAGTAGAAGAAGTTCCTGCTGAAGAAGCCAAGCCAGAAGAAGCCGCTCCAGAAGCAACTCCCGAAACATCGGCAGAAGAAAAAGCTGAATAAATTTTTAAACCCTACTCTTCCTGTGAGTAGGGTTTTTCTTTAATACTAATATTAATAAGAAATTTACATATTGTGGTATAATAAATTTACAAGTTTGGCAAAATAAGATCCAAAAATGAAACCAAAATTAATATTACCAGTGCTTGTATTAGCTGGTGTTGCATTAGTCGGAACTGCTGCATACGCGTTCCAGGGAAAAAGATTAGCTCCAAAATATAGTGATGCTTCCTCTGGGAATACATCAACTCCATCTGCTTTAGCTCCAACAGGTTTTAAGGTTGCGTTAATGGACCATTATTGCACAGATCAAGAAGTAGAATCCGCTTTAGCGGTTCCTGGTGGTTCAAGTTATGGTACAGATGAAAACGCAAAGGATCCAGACTGTGCGAGTATCTATTTTGATCCTGGTAATGTTGGTTCTGCTCCCTTGAATGGTGCTATCTATCAACAAGATTTTAGAATTGGAATCAGCATGGCAGAAAAAAAGTCTGATTGTACAGGTGAACAGACAGTTGTTCAATGGACATCATGGGCTAGCTTAGGCGGCGGGGCTAGCAAGAACTCCACACCCCGTAGTAGAACTAAAATACCAGATTGCTTATGGTTACATTATCAAACTAGACCAATGCCTGCAGGTGTCTTAATCTCGGATGCAAGAGTTGGAATTTCCGTAGGTAAAGGTAAGGTTGAGTACACACCTTCGGCAAGAAATGGTGGAGGGTGGTCAGAGTATTCACAGTTGGTTAATAAACCTTCGAGTAATAGTAGAAATAAAACTGAACCTACTTTAAGTCCCGCAAAAGTCTATTTACAAGTAAAGCGTACAAAGACTAGAGCTCAATACTAAATTTAAATTTGAAGTTTAAAAAAAAATAATAAAATTAACAAAACTAAAATGGAACTAAATAACCCTGTGTTTAAAATGGTAGTTATGGTGGCTGCATTGCTAGCTTTACTGTTTGTAGCAATTCAGTTATCAAATTATCCTCTCCAGCCAAATTCAAAAATTAACAAAGTCGAAAAGGTGAAGCCTGTACAAATTACCCAAGTCGATAAAGGTACCTTGCCCGACAAGTTTCCAGTCAACTTACCAACAGAGGTAGGTGCTGTAGTGACTAGTAATTTTAATGCCATTGAAGGAGACGGTAGATTTAATGCTACTCGCGAATTTGAAAGTAAGAAAACTTTAGCTCAGAATATTACCCTCTACACCAAGTATTTAAAAGACAATGGTTGGACAATAAATAATAGCTTAGATCAGTCTAATGTGAAAATGGTTGCTGGTAAAAAAGATAACCAACTGTTACAAATCTCTGCAGCTCTAGATCCAAATAACAAAGTTAATGTTATTACAATGACCTTAACAGAGTTCACAAAGTAAAACTTAAAAGTTCTATTGCAAAAAAAATCTTTTTATGCTATAATTAAAAAGTAAATTTTCGGAATCGAAACAAAAATAAATTCAAATGGATAATCCAGTATCCCCAAAAACTAATCACAAGCAATTATTAGTGGGTGCCTTAATCGTGTTACTTATACTAACAGGATTTTTTTGGTTTTTATGGTCAAAAAACTACTTCACTACTAAAGTAGATCAAACTACTCCAAAATTTGAGGTTCAAACTAAAGATGTTAATAAAACTCAGACTCTAAAAGGATTCCCAGACAATCTTCCTAGTGAATCTGGTGGGAAAATTTTGCAAAACTCCGAATCCACCACGAATGATGGGCGTACTCAGTCTACTCGAAAATTTACTTCTGCTCTTTCAGCTCAAAAAGCATTAGTAAAATATGCTAGCTTTTTTGAAAATTTAGGTTGGGTTCGCAATAATACAGAGGCAATAAAGTCTCCAGCACTATTTTCTAAAGACAACAATATTTTAATGATTGTCGCTACTGAGGATCCTGCAGGTAAAGGATCAATTCTAGAGGTTAGTGTTATTCAAAACCTAAAGTCCACAAAATAATTCATTAACGAATTACATGAAGAGATTAATAGCAAAAACTAACATTTATTTATCGGCCACTCTTGGATTGGTTATGGTTTTGGGGATGTTTTTTACTACAGCTCCTCTAATAACTCCTGAGGTTAAAGCTCAAGGTGCGGAATTTTGTTCTGTTTATCCTGAGTTAGCAGACACCCGTGCTCATATTAGTGTTTCCTATGATTCTCCGAGTGGTCCTATAAATCAATCTGCAGATGGTGTTAATGGAGTCAATAATAACGGTGGTGCCACAACTCAATATGCTAACGAGCTTTCAAATTTCCACATTGATATGACTGGAAATGCTGGACCTGGTGATGCTGAGGGAACAGTTCATAGTCAGATACAAGTAGATGGTATAACTGTTTTTGATGAAACTGTTACAGGTGGTAATAAGGTTGGACCAGCTGATTATAGTTCTAGTTATGATGTTCCGACTATTACTGCTACAGGCTACGCATTATGGATAACAGTCACAGCTCAAGCTTGCGGTAATACCACAGAAATTTTATGGTATGCCTATGTAACTTATAGCGGAACTGGTACACCAAGTTTTGACTTTTCTTGTGGTGTAAACCAAAGTGTTACTCGTGGGCAAAATGCTAATTTCCCTGTGCTAGCATCTAACCTCACAAATTTTAGTTCCGACATTACTGTTGGAACCACGATCGCGCCAGACAATGGATTAACAGATATTGCAGATGTTCAACTGAATTCAGGTAATAGTTATTTGAACAATGTCATAGTCCCTACCGCTAATTTAGATTCTACTGATCCATATACCTTAACTTTTACAGCAACCGGTGGTGGGGTAACTAGAACTTGCCAAGCAACATTAACGGTTTCACCGCTTATACCAGTAGTTAACTTAAAATTTAATAACTCAGATGGACCAACTACTCCAACACCTTCTAATGGTTCAACTGGGGAATTAGAATGGGTCACACAAGATGCCACTTCTTGTTCGGCGAGTATGACTCAGGGGTCGTATGGTTCTTGGTCTGGAGCTAAAAATACTGCAAACTCCGGTCAGGAAACTCAAGCACTTACAGGACTACAAACAAACACAACTTATCAATTTAGACTCACCTGTACTGCTCAATATGGCAGTACCGCGTATGATGAAGTAATTGTTAATGTAGGGGCTCCAGCAACACCTACTGCTGATTTACAATGTCAAGGTGATGGTGATGTCTCTGGTGTTGATGGACCTTGTGACGTGGCCTTTGGTGGATACGCATTGTTATATTTCTCTACCACTAACCTTCAAAGTTGTACTTTGTCTCCAACAATTTCTGGTTATAGTCCAGGTACAAGTGAAGTAGTCGGCGTTTCTACTGGTGCGTTATTCACAACAACTATCTATACATTATTATGTACGGGCCCTGGCGGCAGTGTAAGTGATACTGTGACTATAAATGTTCCTTCCGGCACACGTACCGTTGATATTAAATGTACAGGTACAGATGGAATTGCCAGTGATGGTCCATGTACTGTGGTAAGCGGAGCAAAAACAAACTTAACTTGGACCTCAGAATATTGTGGACCAGTTTCCATAGATAATGGTATTGGATTAGTGGCTAGTAATAATACTAACCCAGGTTTAGATGTTACTATCTCGGGAGATACAACTTTCATAATCAGTTGTGATCCAGCTTTTGGCGAAGCACCAACTATAGTAGACACTGTTACTGTAAATATCGAAGTGGTTGGTAGTCCAAGTATTGATATTAAATGTATTTCTAATTCTAAAGATACCCCTAATGATGGTCCTTGCCGGGTGTTAAGTGGTGAAACCACAAAAATTTCTTGGACTTCAAATTTATGTGATGCAATAAGTATCCAACCAAACATTGGTGATGTAACTTATGCTAAAGTTCCAGAGATGGATGTGGAAGTTACCGAGACTACTGAGTTTAGCATTAGATGTGATGCAAATGTCATGGGTAAACCAACCTCATTAAAAGATTCAGTTTTTATTAATGTAGATACAATGGCTTGTGCTCCTTCGCCTTTGATGTTAACAAAGGGTGGTGCTCCAGGGGTGATTACAGTTGATGTTTCGATGACTCTTCCTTTAATAAACTATTACAATATTAATATTGTTCCAAGCTTTGATAATGGCCAGCCAGCAAATCCACCTACTTTTAGTTATTCTAATAATCCTCAAGAGGGTACTCCCGGACAGTCCAGTGTAATTGTCTCAACTTCAGGTAATACCACAGCAGGCACTCATATCTTAACCTTGAGTGCTGTACCGGAGATTAAGTATCCAATCGATTGGGCTTCAGATCCAGGTGGTTTTCAGGGTACTCCTCAAACTTTAACATGTTATGTTACTTTAATTATTAGTGGTGTTGCTCCTCAAGATCCAACAAATGTACAGGCTAAGGCAGGCCAGACCTGTGGAACTGTCGAAGTAACTTGGGACAGACCTAAATCTGGACCAACACCAGCTCACTACGAAGTTTATAGTCTATCATATCCTACAGGAGGATCATTGAAGTCAGCTACTCAGGAACTAGTTAGTGGGCCAATAATAGATACGGGTCTTGGTGATGGAAAGTTCTCATTTATTCATACAGAACCTTTCTATAGTGAGTTCGAAAATTATTATTCTGTGAGGTCTTATTTAGATGGATTATATTCTGATTATGCAGCTGCTAATCCAGTCATCCCTACAAGCTGTGCACCAAACATAGATTTGTCCGATCAAGATTTGACGAAGGTTGATAATATCAACGGTTCATCTACGGCTTGTAATGATAAATCAGATGTTTTCGTACTTCCTAACCAGGGAGTGTTTAGAGCCGGAAGTAAAGTTTATTTCTCTATCAATGTTTGTAACTCAGGTAGTAAGGTTTTAACTGGTATTAGAGTCGAGTTGTCCGGTAGTAATAATTTGATTGATATCACTCCGGTGATACCAGAAAAAAACTTATGTAAGATTGAAGATAGTGGTAAAGGCTTTATTACTGTTGGCGACATAGAAGGTTGGACAAACCAGAAAGAACCTATACCGGTTTGTTATGTAAATTTGGAAGCCACAATAGCTACCCCTTCTGCATCTACTGGTTACTTACATAGATTTTGGAATCAAGCTATAATTTATTCTAACGAGTTGAATCCAAAGACAGTCGCAACACCACCTTATTTGTATTCTACTAGTGCGACAGGTGTTCCATCCAGAGGAGAAAGCGCTCCGTAGGGTTTAATCAAGATGTGACCAAAATAACTGCACTTTCGTGCAGTTATTTTATTTAAACTTTGCAATTTGGGCTTAAATCTGCTATAGTATAGAAAATAAGTGTATTAAGAAACTAAAATGGAAAATAAAAATAGCCAACCTGACTCATCGGTTAATTTTAATCAGTTGTTTAAACTCTTACTGATGGTTGTTGTAATCTTGTGTTTGTTGTTTGTAGCATATAAATTAATGAATACAAAAAAAGTAGCAGAGGTCCCTCAGTTGGTTAATGTAGAAAAGACCGATGTAGAGATCAGTAAGTTACCAGAAAAATTTCCAAGTAACATCCCATTAGAAGAAGGTGCTGAAGTTATTCAAAATTATAACTCAGAAACACCTGAGGGCCAGTTTCAGGCAACACGTCAATTTGAGACCAAAAAATCACTAGCAGAAAACTATGCTTTGTACACAGATTTCATGAAAAAAAACGGTTGGGAAATTAAGGCCACAACAGACGATCCTACTTATAAGATGGTAATGGGAAATTTATTAAAGAAAGCTATCCAAGTAACCATCGAAGAAAATAAAATTAATCAGGTTAAGATTGTAACAATTAGTTATACAGAGAATAAGTAAATAAAAGCAGGTTACTCGCGACTCTAGCTTGGGGCTTTGAGCTAAATCTGGTATAGTATAAAAAATGAGCACATTAAGAAACTAAAATGAAAAATCTAGACCCTCAATTAAAGGGTGGTTTAATCAATTCACGGCCAGTTAAAATTCTTGTAGTGATAGCACTATCATTATTGCTTATTTATGGAGCAACTCAAGTATATTCCTGGCAAAAAAATAAATCATCAAACCAGTTATCACCGGATCAAATTAAAAGGACTAGTCAGGTCAAAAAAACTAATATTGATTTTAGTAAGTTCCCAGAAAAATTTCCTAATAATATTCCGTTAGAAGAAGGTGTGGAAATTACTGAAAATTACAATGCTGCTACTCCTGATGGTCGCCTGCAGGCTACCCGAAGTTTTATAACCAAAAAATCCTTAGTAGAAAATATTGATTTGTACACTAACTTTCTAAAAAAAGATGGTTGGAAAACTGTTGTTTCTAACAATGATCCAACATTTATGAAAGTAACCGGTAGCAAAGAGGATCAAAAATTGATTATTGCTGTAGATGAAAATAAAACCAGTAAAAAGAAAACAGTTACTATTACCTATATAGAGCTGTAGCTTATTAATTTATAATTGGTATGAAATTTTATAACTCAATCTTAAGACTTAGCGTTAGTACGTTGCTATTACTTTCAACGTTTTTTGGCACAAGTATAGTTTATACACCCAAAGCTGCGGCAGCTGGGTGGTGTGCGGTTGAAATTACTGGGTGGTTTACAAATAGAGCCACTAATGTGACAACTGAATTTTGGGCCTATGGAGATACAGATGGTAACCATTGGGGTGGCGGCGGGGATGTACCAACTAATCCTGGTGACATTATTGATGTTAGTTTCATGTCAGGTGCACAAGGTGATACAGGGCCTTATGAGCAAGCAGGAAATATGACTATTTCCGGTGCTACTATTAATGACGCTGGTCAAACTCAACTTTCATGGAATCCTGGCGATCCTCAAGGTCAGATGGGACCGCCTCCGTTTTATTTTACAAGAGGTGCTTCCGAAGTAGTTATTATGGCAGATTCATCTTGTCGTAATATGGATGAAAGTGCTGGTGCTGGTATGGAGGTTTACTTTAATCCCGGCACTAGTTTTACTTGTAGTGTTTTACCACCAACTCACACCCTAAATCAGGGAAGTAGTTTTATATATGATATTGAATCTTTTCCAACCAATGGTTTTAATAGTCCAGTAACCTACACAGCTAGTATTTCTCCACCTGTAGCCAATCCACCAGTAATATCTTTGCCAAGTATCGGTCAAAGTCCTCCTGCTATTACTCAGGCAAACGTAACTACCTCGAGTGGTCCTAGTGGTACTACTCCCGGAACATATACTTTAACTTTCACAGGAACAGGTGGTGGCGTGACTAGACAATGTACGACAGCACAATTAATCGTAAATCCTTCCACTCCAAACTTTGAATTACAGGTTACTCCAGGGCCAGAAGGGGTAGGCGTGCCTCCTTCACAGACAACACCAAACAGGATTTTACTTGGCCAAACAAAAACCTTTACAGTTGTAGCTGTTTGTACTGGTGGTTTTACTGGTCCAATAACTCAATTAGAAGCTGTCAGTGAATTTACTGGAGTGACGATGAGTTTCTCACCACCAGGCTCTCCTCCTAATGGGCCAACAGTGAATTGTGGCTCATCAATTAGTTTAACCGCGAACAATAGTAGTTCTGTCACCGAACAAGAACTTTCTGGTCCTTCAAGCCCACCTGGGGTTATATTAAAAGGTATAGTTGTCAGAGGTAGAGGTCAGGTAAATTAGAGATTTTATAACTGCTTGACAAAAAGCCAATAATAGGTTCTATTATTGGCTTTTTTATTATATAATCAGAGTGTAAAAGAAATCCTAGGAGGAAAGTAATATGTATAAGAAATGTTATGTAGTTTTGGTAATGTTGATTTTGTGGAGTTTTCCTCTGTTTGTTTTTGGACAAACTAAGGATTTCACCAAGAATTTGAGCAAAAACTATCAAGGAGTGGTTAAGGCATTTGTCTCTGAAGATATTGGGGTCAGTGCTGATTACTCCTTTAAGTTGTTGGTCAATGGTTCATTTTTAGAACTGGATAGTTCCGTTGATTGGGGAAAATATGTTAATCGCTTAGTTTCTCTAGATGGAAGATTCAAACTCCAAAAAGATGGGCTAAGAGTTTTAAAAGTTGAACCTAAAAGTATAGCAACTTTAGATTCTCCTCTTTATGTTGATATGACGTTGCCACCCACTTCACAAGGTGATTATAAAGTTATTTCAGTGGTAGTTTCTGTTCAACAACCTGGTAGTCCCCCGGTAGATTCTAACTATATTACCGCGGCGCAAGCCCTTGCCCCAGTATTCCATAACCCTAAATCTGCAAGAGTATTTATGGATGTTGCATCTTCAGGTCGCCTAAAAATTGTTGGTTATACAAACCGAATTGAAGGTGATGTTGCATTTGTGACCATTAACTCGCAGATTACTAATTGCCAACAACAGCAAACTAGTGAATGGCTAACTTTGATTGATGATGGTTTGCGTGCCCAGAGCATAGAACCTAACAACTACAATGCCACGATTCTAACGTTTAATAATCTGGCAGGTTGTAGTACTCAGAGCATTGCAACATTTGGTAATATCGGCATGATGAACTCGCGTGAGTGGGTTATTACTAACAAGAATGACATGACTGCCACGTGGGCAAACGAGATGGCAACTCATGAGTTGGGGCATACACTCGGATTGCAACATTCAAAAGTTTACCAATGCACTGACCAAAATAACATTCCAAGCAGTTGCGCCATCTTTGAATATGGTGATAAATCTTGTTTTATGGGCACCGGGCAAATGCTTCCTAATGTATACCAGCGACGTAGGTTGGGTTGGCACAACCAACCATTTAAACAACCGCAATTTTCTGGTCGTTACAATGTCTATAGTCCGTCGGTATTTTCTAGTCCGGCTACTAAAAGATTGATGTCTTGTCAGTTTTGTTTTATTCCACTTAGTGGTTCACTACTAGGTAGTAGTGAGTATATCGAAGTTCGAAGGGATTACCCATTGTTTGACATTTATGATCAACAACTTCGAGCATACCGAGATGGGGTAAAGATAATTGTTGGTACAGATCAATTGGCTGATTTCGATGCAATTCCATACATTGTAGATACAACTCCATTTGATACAACTACCAACAATGCACCATTAGTGTTGCAAAGTTATTCTGTTGCTGGTGTGGTGGTGAGTCATGTTTCTATAACAAATATTACTGGCGGAAGCGGGATAGTCATAACTCTACCCTAATCTGTATTTTAAGACAGCAAAGTTAACTTTCGCTGTCTTTTTTAGTTGATTTTTTTATCAATTCGTGCTATACTAAAGAAAAGTTAATCATATTATGAAACAAAAATTCAAATCAAATATTCAATCGATTGTAAATTTACTATTATTTTTTGCATTAATCGCTGCCACTATAATTCCTAGTGTTGTTTTTGATGCAAAGAAGGCTCAAGCTAACGAAATCTGTCATTCATTATCGACTTATTTAGATATAGTTGATACAACCCCTGAACCTGATGTCGTAGTTGCTTCTTATGCCGCAGACAATGGAGAGCAGTTCCCAGGAGAAAACTTTTTTGACCTTGAGTTGACTGCTGGTCATGTTTATAGGTATACACACGATTCTAGTGTGGCGTCTTTTACATCTGGTAGAACTTATCAAACAGATGATGGATATTCTCATCACCAGCATTCATACGCCCCAAATCCTACACCAGGAATGTCTAATATATTTACAGCCCCACCTATTCAAGCAGATGGGTTCATTATGGTTTCTACACATCAAAATTCTTGCACCCCTGGACCAAATACTATAGGTGGAGGAAGTGCGGCAATTTATGTAAATTTAATTGTAGATGAGCCTAGCGGACCAACTTACATCACCAGAACAACTAATACTAACTTAGCAATTTACGGTAACCCAGATGTCTCATTGCTAATTAATGGTCAAAACGAAATCAATCTTGAGGTAAATGATAATGCTAATATTAACTGGAACACAGAGTTTGTTAATCCTGGTAATTCTTGTGTTGCTGCGAATAATAATTCTGATTCTACTTGGGTTGGTCCTAAAAACGGTCCCGGTGGAGGCAATCAAAGTGTTGGTCCATTTTTGAACCCTGGTAGATTTACTTATACAATTACTTGTCAGGGGTATCAATCTAATAGTCCGACTCGTTCGGTAATAATTAATGTGGCTGTCCCGCCTGGAGCCACCTTTAGCTGTGAACTGATGAGTGGTGGAACTCATAATGTTACTAGAGGTTTTGGAGGTTCCTCTACTTTTCGAATAAATCCTGTTAATGGATTTGTACAACCTGTTACTTTTAGTTTGGAATCAATTACTCCACCAGGTGGTAATCCTCCTTCGGTAGCAATTGCTAATACAGCAATGAACCCAAACCCTCTTCTTAGTCCTTACGATAAGTTTGCCAAAGTAGATATTTCGACAGATATTAATACCACCGCAGGGAATCACCAAATTATTATTAAGGCTACACCTGCAGTTGGAACACCAAAGTTTTGCCCGCCTATAAATTTTAGAGTTGATGGTGGAGCAGGTTTATCGCCATCTGTTGATATTTATTGTAACACTAATAGCCCAGTAGATTGTACTATACCGTATGGTGGCGAATCAATAATTAGATGGGATCCTAGAAATTCTACAGTCTGCACTGTTTTTAAAGATGGTGTGGTGTGGGACAATCGCTTAACTGCTAGTCGCACGTCTGGACCATTAACATCTGATACTTTATTTTCTGCAGTTTGTGATGATACAGATCCAACAACTTTATCTGGCACAGATGAAATTTGGGTAAGGGTTTCTGCACCTGTTGGACCTTCTGCTCCAATAGTTTGGATTACCAATCCTTGTGGTGAGGTTAACGTAAATTGGAGCCCTGGCGGAGGTTTACCTACTGCAACAAACTTCAAAGTCTATCGATGGACTTCAAGTGGTGGTCCTGATCCATCAGGATCATGGCCAGAGTATACAGCAATCTCTCCTTTGTTGGGTCCTTCAGTTACAAGTTTTCAAGACCCTAGCCCAAGAACTGGAGCCGGTTATTGGTATATGGTAAGAGCATTTAATGGAAGTTCTCCTTCTTCGATTTCAAATGTAGTCTTAGGAGTCCTTGAACCGTGTATTCCCGACCTTGGTAGTTCCGATAAGGACTTATACAAAGTAGACAATAATACTAATAGTTCGACTGCTCTAAGATGTAATAGCATATCTGATCCGTTTGGGCTTCCTAGTAGTGGAATATTTAAAACCGGTAGTAAAGTTTACTTCAATATTAATATTTGTAATACAGGTTTTGGTCCAATCACAGGGGTAACAGTCACAGAAATTGATGCTCATAATTTAGATCAAGTTAAATTAGACGGCACAGTTGGTTGTAACTCTTCAGGTGCTGGAACATCTGGTCCATACAATGTAAGTGACGTAGCTCCTAACGCGCCTTGTACCTTAAAGATTTCTGCTAAGCTCAAAGCACCTGTTGGTGCAACAAGCTTCTTGTATAGATTCTGGAACACTGCAGAAATTAAAACTAACGAAGATAGTATCATGACTCCACCAGGACCAAAAAGAGTTACTACTCCTCCATACTTATTCTCTGACACTGGTAAGCCAGTTCGTAACGAAACTGCTCAATAAAAACTTTTATTAGCAATATATAAACCGCTTTGTAAATTTACTTAGCGGTTTTTTAATTGAAAAATATTGACACATGGTACTAATTTTTGTTATTCTATCAGTGCAATAGATGGCACGGTCGAAGCCAACTTTCCTATCGCAGAATACTATATAGATACCATGGAAAATGATCAAGCATTTGTTGAATTCGTAGTCAAAGCTTTGGTCGACAACCCAGATGATGTAAAAACAGAACGCAGTGTAGACGAAATGGGCGTACTGATCACTTTGCACATCAACCCAAATGATATGGGTCAGGTTATCGGTCGCATGGGCCAAACTGCAAAAGCTCTTCGCACACTATTACGTGTGGTTGGTGCTAAGCACAAAGCTCGTGTAAACTTGAAGATTTACGAACCAGAAGGTTCTCACCGTGGTCCTCGTCGCGAACATGGCAGTGATTCTCACTCCGACTCTCAAGCAGAGTCTCGTAACGAAGACGTACAAGCAGACATGGACGATTTCAAGCTTTAATTTAAATTTAGCCCGCTAGTGCGGGACAAAAAACAAATCAAAACCCGCAGCTGCCGCAAGGTGAAAGTAGCGGGTTTTGTGTTACTATTACTATATGAACAGGCGAATTTCTATTTCCGTAATCACACTCTTCCCAGAGTTTGTTAACCAATACACTAGTTTTGGGATCATTGCTCGAGCTATCAAATCTCGCTTGGTTAAATTTACCGCTATAGATTTAAGAAAGTTTGGTTTAGATAAACGCAAGACTGTAGATGACCGTCCTTATGGAGGTGGTTTGGGGATGGTCCTTCGTCCGGATGTAGTTATAAAAGCGATAGCGAAAGCGCGTGGTCGGGCTAGTTCTTTAGAAAAAAGTGCTGACAAAACATCGCACACTAAGCAGACACGTGTAATTCTACTAACTCCTCAAGGTAAACAGTTTAATCAAGCTCATGCTCGTCGATTAGCCAAGTATGATAATTTAGTATTTGTATCTGGTCGTTATGAAGGCTTTGATGAACGCGTCCGTAAATTTGTAGACGAAGAACTCTCTGTTGGTGACTATGTACTAATGGGTGGTGAACTACCATCGTTAGTAATTAGCGAAGCTGTCTTACGGTTAATACCTGGCGTGCTTGGGAAAGATGAGTCTGCAGATAACGAAAGTTTTGCTGTTTCTGATGCAGTTAAAAAAAATGGAGTGTTGTTGGAATATCCTCAATATACCAAACCAGAAGTATTAGAGGTTGCGGGTAAAAAACTGCGAGTCCCCAAGGTTTTGCTTAGTGGTCATCATCTAAATGTTCAGAAGTGGCGTACCGAAGAAGCTATCAAGCGAACTAAAAAGCGTCGTCCAGATTTAATTCAATAATTCAGTTAAGAAAGACCGATATGACAAAAGCAGAAAACAGTAGTACAACCGAAAAGTTTGTAGTAGAAGATCTAAAAATTCGTTTAGATAAATTTTTGGCGCAAAAATTACCAAAAATGTCTCGTAGTAAAATTCAACGTGATATCGAAATTGGTTTAGTAACAGTTAACGGAGAAGTAGATACTTTACCACACCGCGCTGTTAAGAAGGATAGTGTTATTGTTTATAATCCGAGTCCTGCAGCCGAGAAGCCTCAACCGTTGAACATTCCGATCAAGACTTTATACAACAACCATGGTCTGTTAATTATAGATAAACCAGCTGGTTTGGTGGTTCATCCTGGAGCAGGCTTTAAAGGTGATTCTTTAGCTCAAGCTCTGTTATATCACTTTAAAGATATTCATTTGGTGGGAGAGGAAGAACGCCATGGGATTGTTCATCGTTTAGATAAAGATACTTCTGGGGTGATTTTGGTGGCTCTCACACAACCTATGTATGAACACCTTAAAGATGCTTTTTTTGAGCGGAAGGTAAAAAAGGAGTATATTGCCTTAGTTCGTGGTAATATGCCCAATTCACATGGCACTTTTGACCAACCAATGGGTAAAAGCAAGAACGATTTCCGTAAACATACTATAAAAAAGAGCGATATGGGCATACCAAAGCCGGCTTTAACGGAGTACGAAGTGCTAGAACACCTAAGTTTTCAGTTACCGGGCGGCCTTGACGAATACACCCTAGTTGTTGTAAAATTACACACAGGTAGAACGCATCAGATACGCGTTCATTTTTCTTCCGCCGGTTTCCCTCTTGTGGGGGACGAACTCTATGGTGGCAAGAATGTCATGAAGCTTGGCCTTAACAGGCAGTTCCTTCATGCAAAAAAGATTGAAGTTCAATTACCTGATGAGTCTTGGATAGAAGCGGAAAGCGAATTTCCAAAAGACCTCAAAGAAATACTCACAAAGCTTAATAGCAAGAAAGTTAATTTATTATAATATGAAACTCGTAAAGAATTTAAAAGCAGAACAACTTAAAGACCACACACCTTTTAAAACCGGTTACACTGTTAAGGTTCATAATCGTATTAAAGAAGGTGGTAAAGAACGTATTCAGATTTTCGAAGGTCTAGTTATCGCTCGTAAGGGTGGAACTGGTGCTAACGCAACTTTCATGGTTCGTAAAATCTCTAACGGCGTTGGTGTAGAACGTATCTACCCATTACACTCTCCTAATATTGCTAAGATCGAAGTTGTAAAAGATGATTTAGTTCGTCAAAGCAAGTTATACTATGTTCGCGAACTTCGCGACAACACTCCTCGTGTTCGTAAGAATACAACAAAGTCTAAAACAGCTATGAGTAAGAACAAGAAGTCTGTAAAGAAAGATAAACCAGCAGAAAAAGCTGAATAGTCTAAACTAAAACTACTTATTCAAAACCCTCGACCATTCGGGGGTTTTTGTTTAGGATAGGGTTGATAACCAACAGTAAAACAGTTCAAATATTGACGGAATTTATATATTATGGTATTGTGAAGTGTTAGAAATTTTCGTAGGAGGACAAAAATGAATAAAAAGAGTAAGCTCGAGAGGCATCAGGATATTGAAGCTGCTGCAAATAAGCGTGGTTGGTCTGACAAGGACACTGCAAAGTTTTTAGGGATTAGTGTAACTTATTATGTTAGATTAATTACCTTTAAATACATACCTAAAAAAGGGCTTTCACAACAACTTTCGGAGCGGTTGTTTGAACTCACTGGTAAATTTCCAGATGAACTTTTCCCGAAACCAAAACTGGTTGAGGAATTAAGTTTAAACGATCGCAAGGTGCGTGATGAGGCTTATAACCTCGATTGTGTTTGCCATCTCAAATCTGGTGGGATTAAAGAATTAGTCTCCCCAATTCAAGTCATTGAACTCAGTTTTGATTTTGAGCTAAAGGTTGCTGTGCAAGAGCTTCTCAAAACTCTAAATAACCAACAGAGAACAGTGATCATCCTTCGTTTTTTTGGAGGCTATACTTTGGAAGAAGTTGGACAAGTCCTTAGTGTAACCCGCGAGCGTATCCGACAAGTAGAGGGCAAGGCTTTGCGGATATTGCGCCATCCGTCCAGGTCCAGAAAGCTAGTAGACTTTGTAAAGTTTCAAGCACTCTCAACCACAGTGAATGGCTAAAGTAGTTAGTAATATTAAAACCCCGAATTAATCGGGGTTTCTTTTTATCTATTATTAGGAATTACTTTCCCACTTATCTATTGATAGTTTGGTAACGGCCTGTTCGGCTTGTTCCCAATTGAGGTTTTTGAAGAAGGCTTCTATATAATCGGCGCGGGCTACTCCGTAATCCATCATGTAGGCGTGTTCGTAAACATCCAAAGCAACTATTGGTGTGGCATGCCAGATTGGAAAACCATCATGTTGGTCACCAAGGTAGTTAAACAAGCTACCATTTTGCCAATCAAAAGCTAACCAAACCCACCCTCGAGCCGCGATGCCAGTAGCTTTCATGTCGGCCCGCCAGTTTTCGAAACTACCAAACTGCTTTTCGATAGCACTACCTAACCATCCACTCGGTTGTCCACCTTTGTTCGCCCCTGTACCTGATAAATTAGTAAAGTATAGTTCGTGGCTCTTGATGGCATCAACAGCAAAACTATAACCAAGTTTTAAAGCACGTAAGTCAGAATATGTGGCATTAGCAGTTGTCAGGTCTACGGTCTTTAGTTTTTCAGTGATCTCATTAGCTTTTTTGATATAACCTTCATAAAGCTTGTAATGCTCTTTCATTAAGCGCTCAGATAAACCTTCGACGCCATTGATGCTTTCAAATTGTTTTGCTTCGTACATATTATTCAGCTTTACCTAATGTTTCTTTGCCATGTTCCCAGTTTGCTGGGCAACGTTCTCCAGTTTGAAGAGCTTCCACAACACGAAGCATTTCTGCAATATTACGTCCTACGGAATCTGCAGACACCAACATAAATTTTAGAGTACCTTCTGGGTCGATAATAAATGTTCCGCGTTGAGCAGAGCCGTCGTGGTCTAAGACACCATACATGTCTGCTAATTCTTGAGTTGTGTCAGCGACAATAGGGTATTCAACATTCTTTAATCGATGGTCAGTTTCGTACCAAGCTTTGTGAACATGTTCACTGTCGGTGCTTGCACCCAATATTTCACAGTTTAACTTCTGGAATTCTGGGTAAAGACGGCCAAATTCTTCAATTTCGGTAGGACAGATAAAGGTAAAATCGCGTGGATAAAAGAATAACACTAACCACTTACCTTTGTAATCGCTTAGAGAGGCTTTATGGAACTCACCCTTATGGTAAGTTTGTAGGCCTTCGAATTCTGGAGCTGCTACTCCAACTTTTGGAGCCACATCAAACATTTCATCTTCGTAGATATCGTGTTCTAAATCGTGCATAAAAAATATAAATTAATAGTCTATGTAATTATATTAGCGATTATAGGGGAAAGAATCAACATTTGACCAGATTGCTAAAAAAGTGGTATATTAAGTTCATAAAATTAGATTATAAATTCTGATTTGAGAGTTTTTGGAAGCAATACTTATGAATTTAACCACTATAACCTTAGAAATTAATACCGTTTCTGTCCTAGAGACATCCAGAAGTCTAATAATTAGCTCAGATTTCTTATACCTTATCTAATCTAGATTAAAGGCTATTTCTACGTAAGCGTGGTTAAAAACTAAATACCTTCTCAAAAAAGCCCTCTCTAATCGGTTAAGGGTTTTTATTTATGTTATACGTATATTTAATTGTCGGCTTAGTTGTCGGTTCGGGGATAGGATACTTCCTCCGTCAGCAACTAGTGTCAAAACGAGTGGGCAATGCCGAAGCTCGTTCCGAACGCATTCTAGAAGATGCCAAAAATAAAGAAAAAGAATTATTAATTGAAGCGAAAGCTAAGGCTCTAGAAATTACTGATTCTGCCAAGAAAGCAGAAGCAGATTTTCGGGCTCAAATTGTTCGTTTTGAAGATCGTATCGATCGTCGCGAAAAAGAGTTAGAACAAAAATCTAACAACTTAGAAAAAAAGACTCAAGATTTAGAAGATAAAGTTGAGGCTCTTAAAAAGAGTGAAGAAGAAGTTAAAGAACTTCGTGCTAAACAGCTTGCTAACCTCGAAAAAATCGCTGGTATGACTCGCGAAGAAGCCGGCAAGGTTTTACTTGATAATGCTGAAAAGCAAATCAGCGAAGAAATGCTTGGTTTGCACCGCAAACTTCTAAATACTGCTCACGAAACTGCCGAAAAAGAAGCTCGTAAGATTGTTGCTCAAGCTATCGAACGAATTGCTACCGAAGTTACTGCCGAAAGTACTACTACAACTGTAGTTATTCCAAATGAAGAAATGAAAGGCCGTATCATTGGTAAAGAGGGTCGCAATATTCGTACCTTCGAACAGTTGATGGGTGTAGAAATTCTAATTGATGATAGCCCCGACACTGTAGTTGTATCTGGGTTTAATTCTATCCGCCGATATATTGGTAAACTTACCCTAGAAAAACTATTGCAAGATGGTCGTATTCACCCAGCCCGTATCGAGGAAGCTTATGAGAAAAGTAAAGGTGAAGTTAACGACAAAATTAAGCAAGCCGGAGAAGATGCGGTTTATGAACTTGGGATTACTAACTTCCCACCAAAGCTTGTTCATTTAGTTGGACGTTTAATGTTCCGTACTTCTTATGGACAAAACGTGCTTCTTCACTCTGTAGAAATGGCGAAGATCGCTGCCTTAATCGCTCGCGAACTTGGTGCAGACGAAATGATCTGTAAGCAAGGTGCACTATTACACGATATTGGAAAAGCCTTAGACCAAGATATGGAAGGAACTCATATCGAAATCGGTCGTCGTATTGCCGAGAAGTTTGGCTTGGACGAAAAAGTTATCGAAGCAATTGAATCTCATCACCATGACACAGACGTAGCCGAACATGCTACTCACCGCGCACCTCTATCTATCGAAGCAATGGTAGTAGATGCAGCTGATGGTATTAGTGGTTCTCGCCCAGGTGCTCGTAAAGATAGTTTTGAAAACTATGTTAAGCGTTTAGGTGACTTAGAAGCAATCGCTAACTCCTTCGAAGGTGTAGAAAAGACTTATGCGATTCAAGGTGGACGTGAACTTCGCGTGTTTGTAACCCCAACAGCTTTGGATGATTATGGTTGTCAAAAACTTGCTCGCGAAATTGCTAATCGCTTAGAAAGTGAACTTAAGTTCCCTGGAGAAATCCGTGTGCAGGTTATCCGTGACTTTAGAGTAATTGAGTACGCGCGTTAGAAAGATTCTAAATGGCAAAAATATTATTATTTGGTGATATTATGGGAAGACCCGGCAGAGAAGCAATCTCTGCCGTTTTGCCATTGTGGCAGGAAGAACATAAACCAGATGTAATTATTGGGAATGTCGAAAACCTCACTCACGGCAAGGGAATTATTTTGCGTCATATCGAAGAACTTACTGCACTTGGGTTTAATGCTTTTACTTCTGGGAATCATGTGTTTGATAGTGGGCCTCGCGCGGAGGAATGTTTTGATAAATTCGATAACATTACGCGGCCGGCAAACTATACTTCTCTAGGGCAAGATGGTCGTGCGGAAGAGATGGGTATGTCTGCTTCTGGATTGAATTCTGGTTCGGTCCCAGGGCATGGTTTTTACCGCTTTGCTAAGAATGGTCAACAATATTTGGTTATTAATTTAGGTGGGCAATTGTTTTTTGAAAAACAATTCCGAGGTGATATAGCTAATCCTTTTTTTGCCTTTGATGACATCTATTCAAAAGAAGCTCAAAAAGATGATATAATCATAGTAGATTTACATGCCGAGGCCACCAGCGAAAAAAATGCCTTTGCTTGGCATGTTGATGGCCGCGCCACAATTGTCTATGGCACCCATACTCATATCCCGACCGCCGACACTAAAATTCTTCCTAAAGGCACTGTGTTTCAAACCGATTTAGGAATGAGCGGGGCACGCGATTCTGTTCTAGGAGTAATAGTAGAGAACTCACTTAATCCATTCTTGGAGCGCGGCAAGTTCAAACTAGAAACTCCAGAAGAAGGTGCAGGAATCGTCAACGCTCTATTAATAGAGGTTGGCCAGGAAAATGGAGTTAATAAAATTGTTAACTTTCAGAGATTGCAAACTGAAACCAAATAATATTTGTATAAAAGTTCAAAAATAAAATGAAATTCATAAAACCAGAAAACGTAGTTGCGCATTTGGGATTGCGCCCAGGAAATAAAGTCACCGACCTTGGTTGTGGTAGTGGTTTTTATACCCTAGCAGCAGCACGGATGGTTGGTAATACTGGCCGTGTGGCAGCAGTGGATGTTCAAGATTCAAAATTAGCTGCAACCAAATCTATTACCATTCAAAATGGTTTTCACAACGTAGAAATTTACAAAGCCGATCTAGAAAAACCAATGGAAAAAATCCCAGCCGGTGGAGAAGATGTTGTAATCTTGGCGAGTATTCTTCATGAGGTTAAAGATCGTCATGCGCTGCTAAAGAACGCCTATGCTTTACTTCAATCCGGTGGGTTACTACTTACAGTCGATTGGAAAGATGAACATAGTCCATTTGGCCCGGCTATGGATAAGCGTATCTCCGAACACGACCTACGTGCCGAGCTAGAAACCCTAGGTTTTAAACACACTAAGGATTTAAACGGCGATGTCTATCATTACGCGATGGTCTTTGAAAAGCTTTAATTTATATCTAATTAAGCTGGGTTCAGGCCCAGTTTTTTTATAACTTGCGACTCCTTAAAAATATAGGTAAAATATCTCTATGAATATCAATTGGAAAGAACTTATCACAAAACAGTATTGGTTTGGCTTAGACCGCGGAGTAGTGCATTTAACCGATCAAATAATTTTATACACCGGAGCCGCGTTGGTGTTGTTGGGTGTTATTCTATTAATAGTTAAATTGATTAGTAAGGATACTCTCAAAAAGCCTCAGATTAGTAGGGTTAGCTCTGTATTTATAACTGTTGGGCTACTAGAAATGTTATGGTATGTATTGCGTTGGCAATATGTTAATGCCCTAGGCTCTCGTTTTATGGCAGCCTTGATCGGTATTATTGGTTTAATGTTTTTATGGAAACCAATCAAGTACTTCTTATTCAGCTACAGAAAAGATGTAGTGATCCAGAGTAAGGAACAGTTGAAAGAGAAATACTTAAACATGAATCGATAATTTCTAAATAAAAAACAGGCTTCGGCCTGTTTTTTCTTTATCCAACTTTAGGATAACTTTGAAGCAGTCTTGATTGACCGCATGTTAGTCTTAAAGAATGATAAACCAAACAACTTTGGGAGCTTGGGGCGAATATTACGCGGCGCGTTTATACTCTCGTCAGGGTTACAAAATACTGATGAAGAATAGTTTTAATCACACCGGTAAACAGATCGGTGAGATAGATTTAATAGTCTTAGGTAAGAATCAAATTATCTTTGTAGAAGTAAAAACCAGAGTGTCCAGCAGATTTGGATTACCCGAAGAATCTATCAGTAATCATAAAAGGCAGCGACTGATAAAAATTGTAAATTGGTTTTTGGTTAAACACAAACAGTATCAAAACCTGCAACCGAGAATAGATGTCTGCGCAATTTTACTGAGCTCTGCGGCAAAAATACCCAACAACTCAGATCTTGACAAATTCGTAAAATATGCTAAAATAATAACGAATGCAGTAGAACTGAACTAGATGAGCCAACGCTCGTCTTTTTATTTACTCTGTTCTGCACAAGACAATTAAATAGTGAAAATATGAATGAACAATTAGAACAAGCTTTGGCACAAATCGCCGAAGAAAAAGGAATCTCCCGAGAAGAAATTATCGAAATGATCGAAGCCTCTTTGGCTGCGGCTTTTCGTAAAGACTACGGAGAGAAAGATCAGAATCCAGTTGTTGAATTTAGTACAGAAGATCTATCCGCAAAAATTTATGATGAAAAAACAGTTGTGCCGATCAATCAAGATGAAATCGAAGATCAGCAAAAAGAAATCAGTATCGAAGAAGCTCAGAACTGGCAAAAGGGTGCTAAGCCTGGTGATGTTGTCCGTATGGAAATCACTCCAACTGATGGAATGGAATTTGGACGTATCGCTGCACAAACTGCGAAGCAAGTTATTATTCAAAAATTGCGTGAAGCTGAACGCAACATGCAGTTCTCCGACTTTAAGTCTAAAGAACGCACTCTTATCAATGGAATCATCCAACGTGTAGAAGGTGATACTGTATTGGTTGACCTTGGAAAAGCTGTTGGTATTTTATTCCCATCCGAACAAATTCGTAACGAAAAGTATGAAGTCGGTGTTCGTATTAAAGTTTTAATCTTACACGTAGAACCAACCAGCAAAGGACCTAAAATTACTTTGTCTCGAAGTCATCCAGATATGGTTCGCAAACTCTTCGAATTGGAAGTTCCAGAAATCTTTAATGGTACTGTCGAAATCAAAGCTGTTGCTCGCGAAGCAGGAAGCCGAAGCAAGATTGCGGTTACTTCTAGCCAGGAAGGTATCGATCCAATCGGTGCTTGTGTTGGTCAAAAAGGAACACGTGTACAAACTGTTATGGGCGAATTAGGTGGAGAGAAAATCGATATTATTGAATGGAGTGAAGATCCTGTAAAATTTATTGCTAATTCTCTATCTCCAGCAAAAATCTTGAATGTTCAATTGAACATGGAAGAACAGACCGCTAAGGTTGGTGTTCTCGAAGATCAACTTTCTTTAGCGATCGGTAAATCTGGTCAGAACGTACGTTTAGGTGCTCGTCTAACAGGTTGGAAAATTGATATTGCTTCCGAAGGTGGAGCAGTAATTGACCCAGAAGTAGTTGAGACAGAGACAGTAGAAGAGTCTGCAGAACCAACTGAATCTGTTGAAGCTCCAGAAGCTCCAGAAGCAGAAGAATCTAACGAATAATTAACTTAGCTTGTCCTAGTAAAATAGGCCAATGCTTTAGGATAATTTTATGCCACTAGTACCAATGGTTATCGACAAAACTCCAATGGGTGAACGAGCCTATGATATTTATAGCCGTTTACTTAAGGAACGTATTATCTTTCTTGGGGAACCAATTGATGATGCTGTCGCTAATACTTTAATAGCCCAACTCTTGTTTTTGGATGCAGAAAATTCCAAAGAAGATGTAAAGATATATATCAACTCCCCTGGTGGAAGTGTTACTTCTGCCATGGCTATGTATGATACTATTCAACACATTAAAGCTGATGTTGCTACAATTTGTGTAGGACAAGCAGCAAGTGCCGCAGCTGTATTGTTAGCATCAGGAACAAAAGGAAAGCGCTTCGCTTTGCCAAATGCACGCATTATGATTCACCAAGTTATGGGTGGAGTTGAAGGACAACAAACTGATGTTGAAATTCAAGCTCGAGAAATGCTTCGCATCAAGAATCAAATAAATCAGATTATGGCTAAGCATACCGGTCAGCCATTAAAGAAAATCGAAACTGATACTGACCGTGATTACTTCATGATTCCCGAAGAAGCAAAGAAGTACGGAATTATTGATAAGATCATTCAGTAGTATTTATAGTTCAAATATAAAAAAAGACCAGCGATGTGATGTCGCTGGTTTTTAATTATTGATTAAATGGGGTATATTGACAATTAAATGAATATATGGTATAATATTAGGATGCATTAATTTAGTTATTTTTGCATGCAATGTTGATAGAAATTTGTAGAAAAAATAGATAGGAGATTTAATCATGAAAAAAGTTTTTGTGTTGGTTTTTGTTTTGTTCGCGTCCGCTGTATTATCTTTTCCGGTTTCCGCTCAGGATGACCGAACGATCACAATCACCGATCTCGAAAGCAGTGCCGAGGCATCGCACCCAAGTGGTGAACTAAGGTTGGTTCGTTATCCGGGTGATATCGCTACGACTGTGGTCCCGGGGTCAAACAATGTGATAATTGCGAGGTTCGCAGTTCAGTCAACATTAGATTCCATGACCGTCGATAGTATTACGATTAATTCACAAACGTCGTTGGCGAATGTGTCGATCAAAAATATTCGGTTTCTACAGGACGGTGTTCAGTACGGGCCGACGGTACAGTTTTCTATCACTCGTGATGGTAGCTACTCTGCGACAATTCCGGTATCGTTTGATGTTCGGGTGATGCCCACTCATGTTTGGGATATCATCGCCGACATCGATGCCTCTGCAACAGGAATGCTCAATGCGGGAATTAAAAAAATACGGGTGGGTAACGGACAAAGAGTTTCCATTTACTCTCTCCCGGTTTATGGCGTTAGTCATTCTGTGTTACAGCAACCCGCTCACGTGGCCGGTACGAATGTTCAAAACAGTGAAGGTGTGTGGTTGATCACTGATGTTGGTACTCGGAGAAAGTACTCATCAGCCTTTGCTTTCTCAACTTACAGTTTTAACTCTGTTAATGGGATTTTGCAAATGAGTGATGGTGATTATCAACTCCCGATCGGTCCTCCAATTTTACCAGCGGAGGGAAGAGTGTACGCACAAAGTGTCGAGCCGAATCCAGGTCAGGTTTATTTGATCAGTGGAAACATGCGACATTCCTTCGCAAGCTTGGACGTATTTTATGCCATGGGTTTTTCATTTTCATCTGTTGCGGGTGCCGATCTTAGTTTGGCTGATGAAGGTTTGATGATTATGTCACCCAACGAAAGACATCCGAAGGGTACATTGATCAACGCTAGTGGTGAAGTATTTTACACTACTGCATTTGGGAAGATGAGAATACCATCAATCACAGTCTTCAACAGTTGGGGGTTAAGTTTCTCGAATGTTGTGATGGCAACAAGTGGGGATCTTGGTCTACCAATCGAGGACACAATGATGCAACCTCGACTTCCGGGTCAGCTTACACCTCGTTAGTACCAAAACTTTTTTGTTCGTTGTTAGTGGCTGTCGTAATTTATTACGGCAGTCTTTTTTTGTTTCCGTTTCTATTTGATTACATTGACAAAAGGCCTATTTTTTGCTAAAATGAATATATAAAAAGTATCGGTTAGGCGATTTGTATTGTTAAAACAATCTATATTGCCTAACCAATATTCTGTGAAACAAGAAAGAAAAACCAAAATACAACCTATTTATGTCAGAACGCGAAAGGCAATTGATGCTATCGTCGGGAAAACTAGTCTCGATAGCAGATGTTGCTAAAGGCACACCATACAGTGCGGAGTATTTATCCCTATTAGCAAGAAAGGGTAGAATCCCAGCAATAAAGATAACAAGAGATTGGTTAACAACACGCCAAGCTGTTTCTTCGTATGTAAAGAAACAGAAGGCAAAACACTCAGAACTTTTAAAACGTTTTGATCGGTCAAGGAGGGGAGTATGAATATCTTTACAAAAGCGTTTCACAGGTATTTATTTATCTTTTCAATTATTCTTCTCTCTGGATTAGTACTCTTCGGAGCTACTTCAATTTCCAAAGCAGAAGAGATCCCGAGTTCAGAAATTATTTCTGAGCCAATTGTTGATAACCTTGAAAATTCTACAGATGTTGTTGATTCATCTTCTGTACCTGTAGATGAAGTGTCAGTTTCAGAAGTGCCGGTCTCAGAAATTCCTACCGAGAACTTAACAACCGAAACACCTCCTGTCGATGTTCCGGTGGTAGAAGAAATTGTTACACCTCAATCAGAGCAGAACCCAGAACTTCCAGCAGAAGAAATAATCTCTAATAATGATTCCTCTGAACAATCGCAAACTATTGAGAATGTTGAAGTAGTTGTTACTCCTGCACCAATTGATTTAAATCCAACTGTCGAGGAACAAATAACAAGTAATGGAAAAGTTGTAGTTATTTCTGCAACTCCTGAACAAGAATTGTTACAGCAATTTATTGATGTACCAGTAAGTACTCAAATCCCAGAAATATTTAAAGTTGGACAAGAGGATCAAATCAAAATTAAATGGCAGAATAACAACGGTCAAGAAATGCAATTCATTGCTACAGATGAAGATGCTGATGGTTACTTGGATCATGTTGCTTGGGTTGTTCCTCATCTGTCTGTTCAAACTTTTGAAATAATTTATATTTCTGATGCATTATTATTAGATGCTGATAAAAATACTCTTGCAGATATTTATGATGAAGTCAGTGCACGCGACCAAAACTATTTTACCGTCACAGATGGTCAGTTTGTTCGAGTTACTTTTGAACAACTTCTTGATAGTTCAAAAGATATTACAATCTATGCAAAAGCAACCAACGAAAATTTTCCAGCATCTATCGAAGTCTATACTTTGGATGGTCAATTACTCGCGACTTTCTTAAACATCACTTCTGATGGTAAATACAAAATATTATTAACAGGACTTTTAAACTCTACCGCAACTTTTGATCTAAAAATAATCGGAAGCGTCGACATTGATTACATTGTCGATCCTCCTGCTACAGCTTATTGGGTTGGTGGTACTGGCAACTGGTCTGATGCAGCAAACCACTGGGCAACAAGTTCAGGTGGAGCACCAGGCGCTGGTAACGCTCCAGACGCAACAAGTAATGTTGTGTTCGATGCATCTTCTGGAGCTGCATCAACAATAGTAACCATTGATACTGCTTTCACGATTGGGTCGTTAACTATAAACGGTTACACAGGCACAATAACTCAGAGTGCAAGTCTCACAATCACAAATTCTGGTGGTCAATCCGGAAGTTATTCACAGACATCAGCTGCAACATGGACAACTCCTAATCCTGGAACAGATACATTTTCTGCGACAGGCAGTTTTTCAGTAACCGCAGGAACATTTAGAAGATATACTGGCACAGGTATCAGCACAGACCCATTCATTATATTTGATGTTTACGGTCTGCAAGCAATGAAGACTAATCTTGCAAATTCATATCAGTTAAACGGCAATATTAATGCTTTAGTTACTTCTGGCTGGAATTCTGGCGAAGGTTTTGTACCAGTAGGTACAAACACAACTAACTTTACTGGCAACTTTGACGGCGCAGGATTTGCTATCAGCGATTTATTCATTAACTCAACAACTTTAAGCTATGTTGGGTTGTTTGGTTATACATTGGGAAGTATTCAAAACTTAACTTTGACTGATGCGGATATTACTGGGATTGGTGTTGCTGGAGCAAACGGGTCTGATGGCGCAGCAGGGACTTCTGGTGTTACACCAACTGCCGGTGGAACAGGCACCGTTGGTACCGCAGGTAGTATTCTATATATTGGTGGCCTAGCTGGATACAATGCTGGAACAATTACTAACGTAAGTGTTTCAGGGACTGTAACTGGAACTGGTGGTACTGGTGGTAACTCTGGTAATGCAGGTGCAGGTGGAAACACAACAAGCGGTGCAACTGTATCGGGTGCAGGTGGAACATCTTTGGCTGGTGGTGCAGGGGCCGTGGTATATAGTGGAGGATTAATTGGCTACTCTGCTCAAGGTAGTATTAACAATTCAAGTTCATCAGCGATTGTAACTGGAACTGGTGGTGCCGGTGGTAACTCTGGTAACGGTGGCGCCGGTGGTACTAACTCAGGTTCTGGAATCGGTGGCGCTGGTGGTGGTGTTGGAGCTCCAGGTGTTGGCGGTATAAGCTATACCGGTGGATTAATTGGTTGGGTCAACTCTGGAATTGTTGTTACATCTTTCGCCACTGGCAATGTTACTGCCACTGGAGGAACTGGTGGTTCTGCTGGGACAGCAGGTGTTGGTGGTGCTGGTGGTACAGCAGCAATTGGTGGTGCCGGTGGTGCTGGTGGAACTGGTGCAGCAGGTGGTGCAAGTTTTGCTGGTGGTTTAGTTGGTAATAATTTAGGAAATATTCGTTTTGCGTCTTATGCAACCGGTGATGTTACTGCCACCGGTGGTACTTCTGGTAATGGTTCGGCCGGTGGTACAGCTGGTGCTAGTGCAGTTGCAACGACAGGAACAGCCGCAACTGGCGGTGCTGGTGGAACTGGCGGCGCAGGTGGTGGAGCATACGCTGGTGGTTTGGTTGGACAAAATAACTCAGATGGTGTGGTTAGTGGTGTGACTGCACCAAACTATGCAACAGGTGATGTTACAGCAATAGGTTCTGCTGGGAAGAATGGCCAAGTCGGTGGTGTAGGTGGAAGTGCAGCAGCGGGCACTGCTCATACTGGTGGAACTGGCGGTGCTGGTGGAACTGGTGGCGCAGGTGGTGGAGCATACGCTGGTGGTTTAGTTGCTTTAAACACTGGAGTAATTTTAATTTCAAATTCTAATACTGGTGTAGTCACAGTAACTGGTGGCGCAGGTGGCGCTGGAGCAACTGGCGGCGCAGGTGGCGCTAAGGGTTCTAGTGGTGCAAACGGCGCTGGCGGTGCATCTGGTACCGGTGGTTCAGCAAACTTAACTTCGGCTTACGGCGGAGGCTTGGTTGGTAGTAATGTGGGTGCTATACAAAACTCCTTTTCTAATAATGCAGTAACAGGAACAGGAGGCGCAGGTGGTGCAGGGGCAACTGGTGCAACAGGTTTAGCGAGCCTGGCTGGGGTTGCGGGTGGAACCGGTGGTGCAGCAGGTGTTTTATATATAGGTGGGGTAGCAGGAAATAATACTTTAACTATTACTGGTAGCTATCACACTACAGGTGCAGTAATTGGGACTGCTGGTGCTGGCGGTTCTGCTGGTGCAGGTGGTGCAGGCGGAACAGGGGCCTTGTCTGGGGCAGCAGGTGTAGCAACTGTTGGAGGAATTATTTATGCAGGCGGAGTGATCGGAAACAATTCAGGGATTTCGATGGTAAATGATTATTCAACAGGAGCAGTAACAGGAACAGGAGGCGCAGGTGGCGCTGGAGCGAATGGTGGAAATGGTGGAACTAGTTTAGCGGGTGTTGCTGGAAGTGCTGGAGCTGCAGGTGGTATTGCTTATGTTGGTGGTGTCGTTGGCTATACCTCCAACGGTGAAATTTTGAATTCATATTCTACAGGAACAATAACTGCAACCGGTGGTGCCGGTGGAGCCGGTGGTACTGGCGGTATTGGGGGAACTGGTGCTGCTTCTACAACAGGTGGCGCTGGAGCTGCAGGTGCTGCTGGTGGAGCAGGTGGTGCTGCTTTTGGAGGAGGAGTAATTGGAAACTATATCCTTGGGCCGATTGCCACTGTATACAACACAGGTAATGTTACTACAACCGGTGGTACCGGTGGTACCGGTGGTACCGGTGGTAATGGTGGCGCCGGTGGGACCAACGCAATTGGTGGTACCGGTGGTGCTGGAGCTGCAGGTGGTACCGGTGGTGTAGCAAGTAGTGGTGGTATTGCCGGACAAAGCACTGGTGTAATTAATGGTGTTTCATATTCAACTGGGAACATTACTGCAATTGGTGGAACTCCAGGTAATGGTGGAATTGGTGGAGATGGTGGAGCAACAACAGCGACGTTTAACTCCACAGCTGCGGCTGCAGGTGGAACTGGTGGCGCCGGTGGAGCTGGTGCAATAGCTTACGCAGGTGGCTTGGTTGGTAACAATGCAAATACTATTATTAACTCATATGCGACAGGTGTCATTACAGCAACCGCTAGTGCAGGTAAAGACGGGGCGTCAGCCGGTGCTGCAGGGAACGGATCTGCTGGTGGTGCGAGTCATGCCGGAGCTGTTGGCGCAACAGGCGGAGCAGGTGGTGCTGGAGCAGCTGCGTATGCTGGTGGTTTAGCTGGGTTAAATACTTCTACAATAACTAACTCATATATTCAATCTGGTTCTGTAACTGCAACCGGTAGTTTGGCAGGAAATGGTGCTGTTGGCGGAACTGGTGGTGTTGGTGGTACTAGTGCTACCGGCGGTGTCGGCGGTGTCGGAGGAGCTGGTGGTTCTGGTGGTATTGCTTATGCTGGTGGAGCTGTGGGACATAATAACACCGGTGGTGTGATTCAAGATGGAACATATTCAAATATTAACATCACGTCTGTTGGTGGCACTTCTGGTAATGGCGGTGTCGGTGGCGCAGGTGGTGTACGTGCAGTCGGTGGTGCTGGTGGTGCAGTCGTTGCAGGTGCCATTGCTTACGCTGGTGGATTAGTTGGTCTAAACACAGCAACTATTGCAGATTCTTATGCAACCGGAAATTCTACAGCAACCGCTGGAGCTGGTGGATCTCCAGGTTCTGGTGGAAATGGGAGCAGTAGTACAGTCGGAGCAACTGGTGGAGCGAGTGGTGGTACCGATGTCGCTGCGTCAGTTTTATTGCGTGTTGGTGGCGCTGCGTATGCTGGAGGTTTAGTTGGTTATAATATTACCAATGGGATTATTCAGGGAACTTCATATGCAACTGGTGATGCAACAGCAACCGGTGGTGCTGGTGGAGCTGGGAGTAATGGAGCTAATGGTGGAAATTCATCTACTGCAGTTGCTGGTGCTGCGGGTATAGCAGGTATTAGTGGTGGTACCGGTGGTGTTGGTGCAGCAGGTGGACTGGTTGGTTGGAATGTTGGTGTGGTAAGCCCAACATCTTATGCGCAAGGAGATGTAAGTGCAACCGGTGGAGCCGGTGGGACATCTGGAAGTGCTGGCACACCTGGCTCAAGTGGTGCTGGTATCGCTGGAGTTGCGGGAGTTGCTGGTGGAGCTGGTGGTGTTGGTGGTGCAAGTTATGCCGGTGGTGTAATTGGATATAATGGTGTTTTGGGATCTACTATTAGTACAGCTAATAATGTTGGTACGGTGACATCTACTGGTGGCGCTGGAACAAATGGTTCTACTGGCGGGGTAGGTGGAGCCGGTGGAAGTTCTACAGGAGCAATTGGCGGTGCGGGTGGTAATGGTGGAGCAGGTGGTAATGGCGGCGCTGCATATGGCGGCGGTGTTGCAGGGCTTAACATTGGGCTGGTTACAGATGTTAATTATACAATAACTACAATTACAGTAGTGGGTGGCGCTGCTGGTAACGGTGCGACTGGCGGTAATGCAGGAGCTTCTGGGAATATTTCTGGAAGCACTGGTGCTACTGCTGGTACAGGTGGTGTGGGTGGTATTGGTGGAGCTGTCTTCATAGGAGGTTTGGTTGGTGATAACCCTGGTGTGATTCATAATTCCACAGTCATTGGAAGTTTATCAGCAAGTAATAAAGCGGGAGGCAATGGTGGTGCCGGCGGCGTTGGTGGTGATGGTAGTTTGGGAACAGGTGGGCATAACGGCGGTGTTGGTGGGCTTGGTGGTGCTGGTGGTGCCAGCGGTGCTCTATATATGGGAGGTATTGCGGGTCAAGGAAATGGAAATATTTCTGACTCAAGTAGCACCGGTGGAACTATGACTGTAGTTCAATCTGTTGGTGGTGGCAACGGAGGCAACGGTGGTATTGGTGGTACCTCTGGTGCGAGTGGTAGAAATGGAACAGGTGGAGCCGGAGGAGCCGGTGGTGCAACTGGTGCAATTTTTGTTGGCGGTGCTATTGGGCATAACTCTTTAGCAAACGTAACTTTCGATAATATTTTTTCGACCAATCACATTGTTATAAATGCTGACGATGGTGGTGATGGTGGTTCTGGAGCTAATGCTACCAATGGAGCTATTGGTGGTGTCGGTGGAGCTGGTGGTGCAGGTGGTACAACACAGGCAACTGCTACAAATGCAGGTGGCTTGATTGGTGATGTGGCTGGAGCAGGAACATCAATTATTAATTCTTATGCTACAGGGAATATTACTGTAGTTGGCGACACTGGTGGTGTAGGTGGTGCCGGTGGTGTTGGTGGTAATGGTGCTGCTAGTATGACCGGTGGCGCAGGTGCTGCAGGTGGTGCCGGTGGTGCCGGGGGTTATGTATACGGTGGTGGTTTAATCGGTTTTACAACTACCAATGCTTATGTTGGAATTTCTTACGCAACTGGTAATGTAACAATGACTGCAGGAATTGGTGGTCTAGCTGGTAATGGTGGCGCCGGTGGTTCTGGTGGTTCAGCTTCGGTTGGTGGTGCTGGGGCTGTTGGTGGTGCTGGCGGTGTTGGTGGTATTTCTTATTCCGGTGGTTTAGTTGGATTTGCTACCTCTGGTATTATCGTGAATTCATATTCGACAGGAATAGTTCAAGGTACATCTGGCAATGGTGGTACATCTGGTAATGGTGGTGTTGGTGGAGCTGGTGGAAGTGGAGCAATTGGTGGTGTCGGTGGAGCAGGGACTGTAGGTGCAGCAGGTGGTGCGAATTATACTGGTGGCTTAGTTGGGGATCATGCAGTAACAATAGAAACTTCTTATCATATAACTGGAGCAGTAACAGGATATTCTGGTAATGGTGGTAATGGTGGTGTGGGTGGAGCCGGTGGTGCTTCTGGAAATATTACAAATGGAACTGCAGCAGCTGGCGGCGCAGGTGGCGCCGGTGGTGTTGGTGGTGCATTAAACGCCGGTGGTTTAGTAGGTAGAAGTAATGCTGTTACAGGTATTATTAATAATTCTTATGCAACTTCCAATGTAAATGCAACAGGTGGCGCAGGTGGCGCAGGTGGCGCAGGTGGAGCCGGAGGTGATGGCTCTGCGGGAACAAACCATATTGGTGGTGCAGGCGGTGTTGGTGGTGCTGGTGGTTCTGCTGCAATTGCTTTAGCGGCTGCGATTCAAGTTGGAGGGTTAGCTGGTAACAACACTCTAGGGACAATAACAAATTCTTATGCTCAAACAGGAACAGTCACTGCTACTGGAGGTAGTGGTGGTGCAAGTGCTTTGGGTGGTGTTGGTGGTGTTGGAACAGGTACAGCACTTTACGGGATAGGTGGTGCTGGTGGAGCCGGTGGTGCTGGTGGCGGTGTGTATGGTGGCGGATTGGTAGGTTATTCTACTGGAGTTATTCAATCTGGATCATTTTCCAAGACAAGTTTGGATCTTACTGGTGGTGCAGGAGTGAATGGTGCTGCTGGTAGAAGCGGAGCAGTTAATAGTGGAGTTGCTGGTAGTGCCGGTGGTGCCGGTGGTGCCTCAGGTATCATTTATGCCGGAGGCCTAGTTGGGTATGCAACCTCAGATATAACTTCATCGTATGCAAGTTTTCATGCTGGATCTGGAAAAGGAAATATAATAGTCAATGGTGGTTTAACAGGTAATGGTGGTGCCGGTGGTTCGGGTGGGTCTGGTTTAGCGGGTGGAAGTGTCGGTGGAGCCGGTGGTGCCGGTGGTGTCGGTGGTGCAGAAACTGGTACCTTTGTCGGCGGTTTAGTTGGATTTAGTTCCGCTACTGGTTTAGTTACTGCTTCGTATTCAGAAATTTTAACAATCTCTGGTAGTGAGCAAGTTGGTGGTAACGGTGGTACAGGTGGAAGCGGTGGCACTGGAGTAGGAGCATTTATTGGTGGGGCTGGTGCAACAGGCGGTGCCGGTGGTGCCGGTGGCATCAGAGCCTTTGGTGGTTTAATTGGCGATAACCTTGGGACTGTTCAGTCCTCATCGTATTCATCAGTGACTATTAATGTGACAGGTGGTAATGGTGGTAATGGTGGTGCCGGTGGTAACGGTGGCACTTCGGGTAGTTCAATCTCTTCAGGTACAGCCGCAGCAGGTGGTGCTGGTGGTTCCGGTGGAGTTGGGGCTGCAACATATGGTGGTGGTTTGGTTGGTCGTATGTCTGGAACAACTCAACTTTTACAAATATTAAATTCTTATGCGACCGGTGCAGTAACTGTGACAGGTGGTAATGGTGGTAATGGTGGTAACGGTGGTAATGGTGGAGATGGTTCAACAGGAACTTCTACTCATATTGGTTCCGCGGGTGCCTTAGCAGGTGCAGCAGGTGTTGGTGGTGAAGCCGATGCCGGAGGTTTGGTAGGGTTCAGTAGTTTCTCTTCTGGAACTAGTAACTTTTTATATACATATGCCACTGGGAATGTTTCTGCTACTGGTGGTAACGCAGGATCAGCCGGAGTATCTGGTAATGGTGGTGCTTCGAGAACTACTGTTGCTGGCGGAGCTGGTGGTAGTTCTATTGCAGGGATAGCTGGCGGTGCTGCATATGCTGGTGGTCTGATTGGTAACAATAGAATTACCACAGGATTAAGCGATGTGATCGCATCTTATGCTACTGGTAATGTAACTAGTATTGCAGGTGTTGGAAGTGCTGGAAGCACAGGTGGTAATGGTGCAAATGGTGCAACAGGTTCTGTAGGTGGAGCGAGTGGAACAGGCGGCGCTGGTGGTACTGGTGGTGAATCTAATGCAGGTGGATTATTGGGTTATGGAAGTGTTACTACTGGTGGTAGTAAGTACTTTAACTCATATTCAACTGGTAATACCGTAACATCGACAGGTGGTACTGGTGGTAATAGTGGCAGTGCGGGGACTGCGGGTTCTGGTGGTGCTGGGGCTGCTGGTGGTGCAACAGGTGCAGCCGGTGTAGGTGGTACTGGTGGCGCTGCTTATTCGGGTGGTCTAACAGCTCAGCTGGTAGGTGCAGTTTTGATCACAACAAGTTATTCGACTAGAAACGTTTTGGCAACCGGGGGTACAAGTGGTAACGGTGCTACTGGGGTTGCTGGAAGCACTGGTGGTTCTGGTGCTATAGGTGGTGCTGGTGGTACAGGTGGTAGTGCAGGTATTGGTGGTGCTTCGTATGCAGGAGGTTTGGTTGGAAGTAGTGCAGGTATTATCGGTGGTATTTCTTATGCGACAGGTAATGTTACTTCAAATGGTGGGGAAGCAGGTACACCTGGGGTTGGTGGCGCTGGTGGAACAAGTGGTAATATTTCAGGCTCCACTGCAGCTAGTGGTGGAACTGGTGGCGCAGGTGGTGCCGGTGGTGCAAGCTATGCTGGTGGTTTAGTTGGAAACAATGGAGCAACTGGAATTATCTCGTATTCATATTCGACTGGATCTGTTACTTCTTTAGCAAAGAATGGATCTAATGGTGTAGCTGGTGGTACAGGTGGAGATGGTTCAGCTGGTACTGGTAATCATATCGGTGGAGCTGGTGGAGTTGGTGGTGCAGGCGGTGCTGGTGGTGCAAGTTATTCTGGAGGACTTGTTGGTAATAACATAAACACAACAAACACAATCACAACAAGTTATTCAACAGGAAATGTAACAGCTACAAGCGGGAACAGTGGTAGTGGTGGTAGTGGTGGTTCTGGTGGTTTACCAGGTAGTGTTGGTACTGGTGGAGCAGGTGGTACTGGTGGAGCTGGTGGTGCTGCGGGAGTTTTATATACAGGTGGATTTATTGGATATAATGACGGTACTATTCAATTAAGCTCTTATTCTACAGGTAATGTTGTTGGTGCGGCTGGTAACGGTGGTGCTGGTGGAGTTGGTGGTAATGGTGTAGATGGTTTTGATGGAACAACGGCTGCTGGAGCAACTGGTGGAGCTGGTGGTGCAGCCGGTGCTGGTGGTGCAGGTGGTATTGCTTATGGGGGTGGGTTTACTGGTTGGAATAATACTGGAAGAACTATTCGTGACTCATACTCTTCAGGAACTTTAACTTTAAGCGGTGGTACTGGTGGTGCCGGTGCTTCTGGTGGTAATGGTGGTACTGGTGGTGATGGCGCATCTGCTGGTACGGGTGGTACCGGTGGTGCAGCAGGAGCGAGAAGCGCAGGTGTTGTTGGTGGTATTGCATATGGTGGTGGCTTCGCAGGATATAACTTAGGAACTTTATATGCTAACTATGCAGAAGGTAATGTAACAGTAAATGGATCTGCTGGCGGTGTTGGTGGTGCAGGTTCTGCCGGTGGTAATGGTGGTGCTGGTGGCGCAACTGGCGCTGGTGGTGTTGGTGGTGCTCAGGGAACTACAGCTGCCGGTGGTGCTGGTGGTGCATTATATGCTGGAGGCTTTGCTGGTTATAATTTTACTGCTGGGGTGATTCAGTATTCATGGTCATCAGGTGATGTAGTGACTGTTGGTGGTAATGGAGGTGCTTCTGGTGCAGCTGGTACTTCTGGTACTGGTGGTGCTGGTGGTACTCTTGCTGGAGGTGTTGGTGGAGCAGCGGTAGCAGGTGGAACTGGTGGCGCTGGTGGCGCAAGTTTTGCTGGTGGGTTTATTGGCGCAGATTTAACCACAGGAAGTTTTAATACAAGTTATTCTTCTGGTAGCGTAACAATGACAGGTGGTAATGGTGCTATGGGTGGCGCTGGTGGAAACGGTGGTAATGGTGGCGCTGGTGGCAGTGGTGGATCTGGTAACGGTGGTAACGGTACTTTGGCTGGTACTGGTGGTGTTGGTGGTGTTGGTGGCGCAGTCACAGGTGGAGGATTAGTTGGTCAAAACACCGGGACAATTTCTAATGCATATTCATTGGGAAGTGTGACTGCAACAGCTGGCACACCCGGAAACGGTGGTGCTGGTGGTAATGGTGGCAATGGTGGTGCAGCTGGTGGTGGGACAGCTGGTACGAATGGTAATGGTGGTGCCGGTGGTGCCGGTGGTGCCGGAGCGAATGCTCATGTAGGTGGATTGTTAGGTAGTCAAACTACCTCTGTGATTACAAATGTGTATTCCTCTGGAGTTCCAGTCGGAACTAAATCAAATGGTGCATCTGGTGGTGCCGGTGGGTTAGCTGGTACTGGGGGGACTGGTGGAAGTAATGGTTCTGCGGGAGCAGCTGGTTCGTCAGCTTCCCAGCAGTTTGTTGGTGGTTTAACAGGTAACCCTGTAAGTGGAACTTATGTATCTACTTATTGGGACACTACAACGTCCGGCTATGCAGCTGGAGATGGAGTTGGTAGTGGTGCGGATCCATCAGGTATGACTGGTAAAAACACAGCTGAAATGGAACAACAGGCTACCTTCTCAGGGTGGGACTTTACCTCTTTAGTTTGGGATATTAATGAGAATAATACTTATCCTTACTTCAGTTATCAAACAGTACCAGGGGCTCCTACAAATATAGTTGCAGTTGGTGGTAATGGAGAAGCAACAATTACATTTACCCCACCAGCAGATAATGGTAGCTCTTCTATTACTAGTTATACTGTCACTTCAAACATTGGTGGACATACTGCCACTGGTGGATCTTCACCAATTACTGTGACAGGTTTAACCAATGGTACAACTTATACTTTTACTGTCACAGCAACTAATGCCACTGGCGAAAGTGTATCATCCGGAACTAGCAACTCAGTTACTCCGGCGACAGTTCCTGGCGCACCAACAATTGGCACGGCTACAGCTGGAAACGGTCAAGTAACTGTAACCTTTACTCCTCCAGTTTCAAACGGCGGTGCGGCAATTACTTCTTATACTGTAACTTCAAACATAGGTGGCTTCACTGCCACTGGTGGTTCATCACCTTTAATTGTGACAGGCTTAACAAATGGTACCGCATATACATTTACAGTAACTGCTTCTAATGCAGCTGGTACAAGTTCGGCTTCAAGCTCTAGCAATTCTGCAACCCCATCGACAATACCTAACGCTCCAACAGGAGTATCTGCTGTCGGTGGTAACGGTCAAGCAACTATTACCTTTACTCCACCAGTTAATGACGGTGGTTCGGCCATCACTTCCTATACCGTAACCTCAAACATTGGTGGGCATACTGGCACAGGCGGAGCATCTCCTATTACTGTAACTGGATTAACAAATGGGGTTGCATATACTTTCACTGTCACCGCTACTAATGCCAATGGAACAAGTGTGGCTTCGGGAACGAGTAACTCTGTAACACCGGCAACCGTACCTGATGCTCCAACAGGAGTATCTGCTGTGAGTGGTAATGGTCAGGCGACAATCAGTTTTACTCCTCCGGTTTCGAATGGAGGCGCGACAATTACTTCTTATACTGTCACTTCAAACATTGGTGGACATACTGCCACTGGTGGATCTTCACCGATTACAGTGACTGGATTAACTAATGGCACCACTTACACATTTACAGTTACCGCTACAAATTCAGCTGGTACAGGAGCGGCGTCTTCTGCTTCTAATTCGGTGACTCCTGCAACCATTCCAGATGCACCAACAATTGGCACAGCAACAAGGGGTAACGGTGAAGTGGTGGTCACATTCACTCCTCCAGTGAATAATGGTGGCGCAACAATTACTTCTTATACCGTAACTTCTAGTTCTGGTGGCTTTACTGCTACAGGTGCGAGCTCACCAATTACAATTACAGGATTAGTAAACGGTGTGGTTTACTCATTTACTGTTACAGCAACGAACAGTGTGGGTACTAGCGCTTCTTCTAGTGCTAGTAATACAGTTACATTTGCTAGTGCCCCAGATGCACCAACGATTGGCACAGCAACTATGGGTGATGGGCAAGCAACTATTACATTTACCCCTCCGTTAAATAACAACGGAGCAATCGTGACTTCATATACTGTTACTTCTAATGTTGGTGGTCATACAGCGACTGGCGGTTCTTCGCCAATAACAGTGACTGGCTTAACTAATGGTACAGCTTACACATTCACAGTAACAGCGACTAATGCTGTCGGTACAAGTGTCGCATCTTCTGCTTCAAACTCAGTTACTCCATTGAGTGTTCCAGACGCACCAACTATTGGTACAGCAACTGCAGGGAATGGTGAGGCCACAATAACCTTCACCCCACCAGGAGATAATGGTGGTTCAGCTATAACATCTTACACAGTAACTTCTAATGTTGGTGGTCACTTTGCCACTGGAGGAGGTTCTCCAATAACAGTGACAGGATTAACAAACGGTACTACATATACTTTTACAGTGACTGCGACAAACTCTTATGGTACCAGCTCGGCTTCGGCGACAACAAATTCTGTGACTCCAGCAACAACTCCTGGCGCTCCAACAAGTGTGACTGCTGTAGCTGGTAATGGCCAAGCAACAGTGAGTTTTACAGCACCTGCCTCTAACGGCGGTGCAGCGATTACTTCTTACACCGTAACTTCCGATGTCGGCGGGCATACTGCCACAGGTGGCAGCTCTCCAATTATTGTTACAGGTCTAACTAATGGAACAGTCTATACTTTCACAGTAACAGCCACAAACAGTGTTGGTACTGGCACAGCATCTTCTTCTTCAAACTCTGTGACTCCAGCAACAACCCCTGGCGCTCCAACCTCTGTAACCGCAGTAGCTGGTAATGGCCAAGCCACAATTTCGTTTACCGCACCTGCCTCTAACGGCGGCGCAGCGATTACTTCTTACACTGTAACTTCGGATGTCGGCGGGCATACGGCTACAGGTGGTAGCTCTCCAATTACAGTCACTGGTTTAACCAATGGAACTACATACACATTTACTGTAACAGCTACAAACAGTGTTGGTACTGGCACAGCTTCAAGTCCAAGTAATTCTATAGTTCCAGCAACAACCCCTGGCGCTCCAACCTCTGTAACTGCAGTAGCTGGTAATGGCCAAGCAACAATTAGCTTTACTCCTCCGGTCTCTAATGGCGGTGCGGCGATAACAAGCTACACTGTAACTTCCAATGTCGGTGGTCATACTGCCACAGGTGGATCTTCACCAATCACAGTGACTGGCTTAACTAACGGTACAGCTTATACATTCACAGTTACTGCTACTAATAGTGTTGGTACTGGCACAGCATCTTCTGCCTCTAACTCAGTTACTCCAATAACTGTTCCTGGTGCACCAACCTCTGTAACTGCTGTAGCTGGTAATGGCGAAGCCACAATCACATTTACTCCTCCAGTTTCAAACGGTGGTGCGACAATTACTTCCTACACAGTTACATCAAATATTGGTGGACACACTGCCACTGGTGGGTCTTCTCCAATCACAGTAACCGGTTTAACTAACGGAACTACCTATACATTCACTGTAACTGCTACTAATTCATACGGTACAAGCTCATCTTCTGGGACCAGTAATTCAGTTGTGCCAGCAACGACCCCTGGTGCGCCAACTTCTGTGACAGCAGTGGCTGGGAACGGCGAAGCAACAATAAGCTTTACTGCTCCAGTTTCTAATGGTGGCGCAGCGATAACAAGCTACACAGTAACTTCTAACGTCGGTGGTCATACAGCGACTGGTGGCTCATCTCCAATCACAGTGACTGGACTAACCAACGGTACAGCTTATACATTTACAGTCACAGCCACTAACAGTGTTGGTACAGGTTCGGCATCTTCTGCTTCAAACTCTGTGACTCCGGCTACTGTTGCGGGTGCTCCAACCTCCGTAACAGCAGTAGCTGGTAATGGCGAGGCTACAATTAGTTTTACTGCTCCTGTTTCTAATGGCGGCTCGACTATAACAAGTTATACTGTCACTTCTAACGTTGGTGGTCACACCGCTACTGGTGGCTCATCTCCAATCACAGTGACTGGATTAACCAACGGTACTACATACACATTTACAGTTACTGCCACTAATGGTGTTGGGACAAGCGTTGCGTCTTCGACAAGTAATTCAGTTGTTCCATCTGGTGCACCTGGTGCGCCGACTTCCGTAACAGCAGTAGCTGGTAATGGTCAGGCAACAATCTCTTTCACTGCTCCTGTTTCCAATGGTGGCTCTGCAATCACTTCCTACACTGTGACATCGAACGTTGGTGGTCATACCGCAACAGGTGGTAGCTCTCCAATTATTGTCACTGGTTTAACCAATGGCACAACTTACACATTTACAGTGACCGCAACAAACTCATATGGTACTGGGCCATCTTCTGGAACTAGTAACTCAGTTGTTCCAGCAACTGTGCCAGGCGCACCTACTTCTGTAGTTGCAGTCGCAGGGAATGGCGAAGCAACAGTAACCTTTACCGCCCCAGTTAGTAATGGTGGTGCGGCAATAACTTCGTACACTGTGACTTCCGATATTGGTGGTTTAACTGCAACTGGTGGTGCTTCTCCGATTACTATTACTGGGCTAACTAATGGGGTGGCTTATACTTTCACAGTAACTGCAACTAATTCGGTAGGGACAGGCTCTGCTTCCACTGCTTCCAATTCAATAACTCCAGCAACTGTCCCAGATGCACCAACTAACTTGGCAGGCACAATTGGGGACACTGAAGTGAGTTTAACGTGGTCTGCACCAGCCTTTAATGGTGGCTCTGCTATTACAAGCTACACTGTAACATCCAATATTGGTGGTCATTCGGCAACAGTTGCAGGTACATCAGCGACTGTAACAGGTTTAACCAACGGTGTCGCATATACCTTCACAGTCACTGCAACAAATGCAATTGGTACAGGAACAGCCTCTGGTACAAGTGGCTCACTCACACCTGCGTCCGTGCCTGGTGTCCCAATTAACTTAGCAGCCGTAATTGATGATAGTAGTGTGGACTTGTCTTGGTCTGCTCCTGTAAGTAATGGTGGTTCTGCGATTACAGATTATATAGTCGAGTATAAGTTAACTGTTGGTGGAACATGGTCGGTATTCGCTGATGGTGTAAGTACCACAGCTTCGACCACAGTCACTGGATTGTCTAATGATAACTCATACGACTTCCGTGTGTTTGCAAAAAATCTCGTTGGTATAGGTGCAGCTTCCTCCGAAGTGAGTGCGACTCCTGGTGCTCCTGCTCAAGTATTGATCCAAAGTTTTAGTGATTTAACAGTTTCAACTATTGGGACCGCAGTGCGTATAACAAACGAAGGTGTGTCCGCATATGAATATCAATATACTTGGTGTGTAACTGACTCCGATCTAAACTTATGTGGCGGTGGTGACGACATCTTTGCAGCAAGTGCAGCTAAACTTATTCAACCTTTAGAAAACTTCGATACTACTCTAAACTCGACAGTTAGTATTCCGGGTAGTTACTGGTTCCATTTGAATGTATTATATGGATCTGAATCTTCTCAATCTACTCAATCCTTTACTGCAACTGCTGATGTAGTCCCTCCTGGTGGAGGCGGTGGTGGTAGTGGAGGTGGAGGCGGTGGCGCAGTGTTACCACCAGCTCCAGGTCCTGCATCTGCTCCAACTCATATTGATGGAACTTTGATTCAAGATGGAAACACTTTTTATCTAATTGCAGGTGGTCAACGTATTGGTTTTAGAGATGAACAGGAGTACAAGTCTTATGGTTATACTTTTGAACAAGCTGTCCCAGCTTCTGATGCAGACAAAGCTTTACCAATGACAAGTATTGGCAGAGCAATGGAAGGCACCTTAGTTTTGGACTCTTCAGATGGTAGAACTGTTTACATGATCGGTTCTAATAATACTAAGCGTGGTTTTACAACAAGCAAAGTTTTCAAGGCTTTGGGTTATAGTTTTACAAACTTACCAAAAATAAACTTATCTGATTATCCAACAGGAACTCCAGTTAGTGATGCAAGCTTGCCTCACCCTGATGGTTCATTGGTAAAAGAAGGTAAGACAATATGGTGGATTCGCAATAGCACTAAGACCGGATTCGAAAGCATGGCTGTGTTTAACACCTACGGCTTTAGTCTTACTAGGGTTGTTCCAGCGAACGCCAGCGATATTGCCTTAACAGAAGGTCCGGTTGTTAAACTTCGTGATGGTACATTAGTTGTAGATCAAAATGTATACTATATTATCTCAGGTGGTAAAAAGTTTATGTTTAGTTCATTAACCCATTTAACTACTTTGGGTTATAAATCAGGATTAGTGATACCTACTAGCTTGAGTAATTATGTATTAGGTGGGGTTGTCAGGTAGGCTACCTTGACAACCTCTCTAATTTAATGTAAACTGTAACGTTACGGTAAATACTCCGTCTTAATTATTAACAAAGGGAAAAAGCCATGACCATGAAAAACCCACAATTGAATATTTCTGGTGCAGAATTTGCTTATATTGCAAATAGCTTTTTGCCGTGTTAACTTTACATTTCTTGAAATAAAAACTTAAGAAACCCTAGTAAACTCGGTAAAAAGCCGAGATTTTTGTTGTTTTACATCGTGCTACTACGTAGTACTAAATAATAGGAGGAAATATGAAATTAGAATCTTTGGTTGCAAGGATTAGGAAGCTCTTCAAGTCAAATCTGTTTTTGGCTAAATGTGGACCACAGCTAAAAAGACTGTCAAAGAAAAGTTTGATCTGGCTTTTGGTTTATGAGATCGCTCTCACGCTTTCGTTGTTTCCGTTGAGTGCTTATATCAATGGAGTGACATCAGGAGATGCAAGTTATGTTAAAGAAGTTATTTTTATAATCGCTTTACTAGTCATCGCTTCGACAGTTACCCATGATGTCATGGATACTTATCGCAATAGTTTTAAAGAACTTTTCCGGGTAGCATTACAAAGCTCGGGAAGTCGTAAAGAGCAACTTCTCACTGCGTCGTGGCATAGCAAGCATGGTACGGGTGAGAAAGAAGCGATAATCGCCAAGAATATCGATAAGGTTATTCACTTTGCTGATTATGTTATTTTCATGGCTATCCCGGATTTTTGTCGAATTGTCATTCTGGCAATTTTTCTTGGGTATATCCACTGGGTACTCGGAGTAAGTTCTGTTGTTCTACTCGGCATCATTCTTCTGATGGCAAAGCTAAATCAAGCTCAGCTTAAAGAAATGGTTCGAGAGTATTCCGAACAACTAAAAGAGCTTAATCAACGCGCTTCGATCATTACTCAAAATTGGCAAGTGACATGGTTGTTTGGTCAAGAACGCAGATTGACGAGAGAATTCTTTGCTCAATGTGTACGGTTCTTTCGAGAAGAAGTCCCTAGGCATAAACAGTGGCGTTCGGTATTGCGCAGACCTGAAATAGTTATCATATCCTTCGGGGTGGGATACTATTTTATCGGCGACTACCTTATAAATATTGGTAGCATGACCATGGGTATGTTGGTTCTAATGCTTTCGCTGACCGCTCGTTCTTCTAGTCATTACAAGAACATTGGGCAGTTGTGGCGACAGATTTCTATCGGTCAAAAAGCCCTGGAAGATTTGCTAGAGGTGTTCGAAACCGAACCAGAGATTGTTCAGCCTAAGAATCCAATTTGGCCAAAGGCAGTTTCGGGAAAAGTCTTCATCGATGATGTGTCTTTTTACTACGATGGTGGAGAAGACCACGCTTTAAAGTCGATAACGATGCAAATTAATCCCAATGAAGTCATTGGTATTACTGGACCATCAGGTAGTGGTAAAACTACTTTGCTTCAGCTTATTGGTTTGTCGAGACATCCATCAATGGGAAATATTTTAGTTGATGATGTTAATCTTCGAGAGATCAATCAAATGAAGTATCGTCGCGAACTGATCAGTTTCGTTACTCAAACATCAAAAATGTTTGAAGAATCTGTGAAATGGAATATTGCCTTCGGAAAGCCGAAGGCAACTGATGCGGAGATCGAAGAAGCAGCAAAGCTAGCCTATGCACACGATTTTATCATGAATCTTCCAAAGGGTTATGATACTATTGTGGGCGAAGATGGTATGAGTTTGTCTGGCGGACAGATACAGCGCCTGGCGATAGCAAGAGCTTTGCTAAAGAAGCCGAAGATTCTAATACTTGATGAAGCAACAAGCTCTCTTGATGCCGAAGCTCAATCAGTAATTCAAGATTCGCTCGAAATGCTGATTCGAGATCGTACCTGTACAACCATCACTGTTACTCACCAATTAAACATGTTACGACATGTGGACCGGATATATTATCTGGAGAACGGCGAAATCGCCGAAGTGGGAACACATGATGAGTTGGTTAGTCTAGATGGGGGTTACGCTAGCCTCTGGTTACTTCAACAGAATTTGCGAAGAAAACCAGCTCAGGTATTTCAAACAGCTTAACATCCAAGCACCTCAACTTAACCAATTGGTTAAAGTTGCGGTGCTTTTTTCTTTGATTGACATTGAGCGCAATTTGCACTAATATATAAAGTCATTTTGACGAGGAGGATTTATGGAACAGTATCAAATATTTTCAGTTCAGTTTAATCAGAATAGTGTAAGTTTGCTTTCTGGAATCACCGATGAGGTGAATAACTTTGTAAGGAACACCCCGCAGGTTAATAAAGTTGAATGGCATCAAACTCAAGTGGGTCCTTCGTCTGTTCAATTGACGGCAGTGATCACTTACACAGTGATGAGGCAGGCTGGGTCATTGATGGGTTAGAACACGGATTTTTCGAATGTTAATATGTTGAGTCTTAGAAATAAGAGAATTAAGGAGGAAAATTATGGGATTAAAAATCTTTACAGTGATTTTAAAACCTTTGGAAACAGATAATCGATTCAAGTTTTGCAATGAGGTTGCTAATTTTTGTAAGGAAAATGTAGATACAAAAGTGACCTGGGTGCAATCTCAGGCACATGTTGAACAGGCTACCCTAACCGCTATTGTTCAATTTAGAGACGTGCCGACCAGTTCAGATCGTGATGACGACTCCGACAATATCGGTATGCGCGCACATTTGTAATTATGTTTCTCAAGATTTTAAGACGGTAATTTCGCCGTCTTTTTTATTTTGGTATAATGAGCTTAATGCTAAACCAAAACAACTTCACGATTGTAGATGTAGAAACAACAGGCGGAAGCCCGTTTTTTAG
>CAZRKK010000002.1:5038-190470 GCA_964600695.1 uncultured Candidatus Saccharibacteria bacterium | reverse complement strand
AGATCGGCAATACTATAACTGGTTGGTTCTGTTTTAAATAGCCAGTGTTTCATTTATACATAATTTTTAAAATCTGTAATACGAAGATTAATTTTTAATTGAACACACTGATTATATACGCAAGCACCATCATACAACCCAATGAACCAAAGACCATAATTCCAATTTTCTTTATCACCCACTTTGGATCTGTTCCACCAAAGAGTACTGCTGCAACCTGAGTTGGAGCCATAAAACCTAGCCATAAAAATCCTGCAAAACCATAAGCATGCCATTGACTCGGCATATCTTTATACAACATTGCAAAAACAATTGTAGTTACCAAAGTACCAACAAATTGTACAAACAACAACGGAGCCATTTGTTTTGTCATTACTTTCTGCTCTTCTGGTGTTACCTTATCGAAGCCATGGATCTTACCCCATGTCTTACCAAATACAGGCATATACCAAATTGCGCCAAAAATGAATTGCGCAACAGCGGCAACAAGTACCGCGACGTAGTTTATATTCATAGATTAATTATATCAAATGTGAATTTAGTACGAGCAAATTCTTAACTGAAGACCTGGACACTTGACAAAACCCCTTATATAACCTATTATTGTAAATCTAATTTAATTAGATTCAGATAAATGAAGGAGGAACAAAATGATAGGCATGCTCATAGGAATTTTGATTGGAATGCTTATGGCAACAATCGATCACCGGCGACCTAACCCAACTTGCAACGGCTATTGGCGTTGCTTTGGCACATATTTGGTTATAATCATAGCTGCTTTGGTTGGGTTTCTCATTGAAAGAACAATCAGGTTATAAACTATTCTTCTGGAGGATAAATGACAACTACTTATAGAGACTCATATATGGTCCAAGCCCGTGGCTTTTTACAGAACGTGGGTTGTGACAAAAAAACCTTTTATCGAATTTATGAAGAATTATTCGGTAAGACGGATCGTCCGTTAACATGCGATGAAGATACTCAGCTAATGGCTAAGATCGCAGAACACAGACTGTGTGATGGAGCTGATGTTCTGCAAAAAGTCGAAAATCCAGAACTGATCGGCAAATTCACTGTTCCTAAAAATTATAACTGGGATCAGGAACTCGAAGACCTGCAAAAAGATTTTATCGATCAGTTCAGCCGACTCTCCGACGAGATCACCGATCTATATTTCTGCAGAACCTCAAATAAATTATTACCCGGTAAAGTCTACCAAGCCTCTCTTGTTAAAATAAAGTACAACCAAGTTTTAACATCAGAGGAGGGCGTAAAGCTTACCTTAATGTTTGGCAAACTTTACGGAATCCAAGGCATAAGTTACGTTTGGAAAAACCTCCGAGAGCATCTGCCAACTTATCGGAACATTGTGACATTTGATCACAGAAACAAGACTTATATCGAACCCTCAGGATGGGCAAGACTAGGATCGCTGAGCACAGGCTCACAAACCCATCCGCCATGCTTTTTAACCCAACCCTTCGATATGATGACTTGGGGTGGCGGTCACTCGGTGTTAATAATCGAAGAAGTAAATTAGTTAGGAAACTAACACAAACGTGGATTTAGTTTAATCCACGTTTTTTATATACCCACCAGCTGGCTTGACAAACCAGGCCTGAATTACTATAATACTAGGTTGAATTTCAAAACTCAAAGGAGAGGCTTATGATCAAAAAATCAAAAATGAAAGTTGGTTTGCTTATTTGGTGGACTGCGGATCGCACTTTTAAACAATGGGACTGCCCTGCTATTGTTACAAAGGTTACCAGGAAGTTCTTTAAGGTAAGAAGCTTGGATGACTTCAAGGAAACTAAGAATCTAAGGATGGATGATGACCCGCACCCACACGGGGACAGAACCAGCAGAACCACCGAAATGAGAGTGAGTTCGGTGAGTGAAGTCGAGAAATATTTGAAAGAGAATATCCAAAACAAGCAAGAAGCAATCCGTGCAAAAGCAAAAGCAATCAAAGAAGCAAAAGCAAGCCTGGCTGAAAACAAAAATGCTTTAACCGAATACGAACAATCGGTCCAAAGTTTTCTGTCAGAGTTAAGTAAGTAAGTTTTGTGGATAATAACCACACAGACCGCTGATATTACACAGCGGTCTTTTATTTTATCTTAATCTTCAATTGATTCTGTCTTCTTCATTTGTCTTTCAATTCGTTCAAGCATGTGCCAGCTTGCTTCTGGTACCTTGCCATGCAAGTAATGCATACCATGAGGATCCTTTCTTCCTTCTAGGGCTCGAATTACTGGGCTATTAGGAAAGACTTTTTTGAAAGCTTGCTCGCGCATCTCTTGTGAAACTACGCCTTGCCCATGAGCATCATTAATTTTTAAAATTCCAATATTGTCTGTTGGGATCATCTCTCCAGAAGGAAAAGCCATGTCCTCCGAACCCATCACAACAATTACAGGCACATCAACATCTTCAGTATGAATATTAGGAGTTGCTGCTTCCTTAGACTCCCTCTTTGCACGGCGTCCAAATTCAGTTGGGGCAGTGGCTAACTCCTTAGCTATCCCAAACCCAACATTAAGACCCAAAACTGCAGAGTTACCCATTTTCTTTATTTTGTTTACAGTCCCTTTATTTTTTGCGATTTGTTTAGGTGTATTTAAAAGTGCATCTTTAAAGAAATTTTTACTTAACTCATCTCCGTCTTGATCTATCAAGCCACCTGGACTTGTAACTATTAACGCTCGAATTTTAATATCAGGATTCTGGATTTTTAGCTCATGAATCAAATCAATTGACTTGTTCGCCCCTTGTGAATTTCCTACTACAGTTATCTCGGTTAGTCCCTTGCTAGCAATAAACTGCTGAATTGCTTCCGCCTGTGCTGCCTGTGAGTTTTCTGTATCTGGATTATCCAACCTAGTGGATATTGAAAAAGAGTTAAGCCCGGAAACATCTGCGAATTTTTGTGCTGATTCAACCACAGGCTTTGACCTTCCATCGAGTGCTACACCAGGGAGAAATATTATGGCTTCAGAATCTGAACCTTTGAGCTTTTCTGGTAAGGATTCTTGCCACTGAAGACTGACCTTATCTCCTGCTCTGGTTTCATACTCTAAAACCCCGCTATCTTCTTTTTGGGTCTCTGCCTTCCAAGCTAGGTCATTTTCTGAGGGACCATTATGTTCAATATTATTCATACAAACTACAGTTACTTTATTTAGTTAATTATACACCTGTTGCTTCTGGAAACTTTGACTCTCGGGTATATGGCTCAGAAGTAAACAATTCAAATTGCTTTTGAATGTCATCGAAGTCCAATTCTTTTAACTCTGGATAACGTGCTACCAACTCTTTTGCGTGCTGATGTCTTTCTTCAGCATCCTTAGTAAATAAATTCAATGGAGGAAGAGGTTCTAAATTTCCCCTTGGCTTGATTAAGTCACCTTTCAAATAATCAAAAGGGTTTGGCGGAGCTTCACCAGAAATAAAACACTTCTCTGCTTGCTTCAGAATCTCATCAACTACTTGTGGATTCTCTTGACCAATCTTCTCAATATCATCGTTACTCAATTCAATGGTGTTATTGCGGCGTATGTAATTGGCAAGTTCCCTTAAATAATCATTTCTATCAATTAAAGATAGTTCTTCCACACCACCTAAAGTTTCAGCATCTTTTTTTATTTCACTAAGATTGCCTATAGCAGTCATTATATCCATCTTGATACTGGGATCATAAGCATAAAAGTCTCTGTTAAAGTTTCCGTCCCCATCTGCAATATGAAAACCACCCCGCTCATCTTTTTCGCCTCGCTGTAGTGTAAACTTAAAACCTTTCCGTTCTGAATTTTCTTCTACTTCTGTACGATTGCTAATTTGCTCAGGACTAAAAGTGTGAGTATAACCCACCAGCTGACCATCGACTGTAGCTTTGGAATTAGCATCGTACAGTTTTATCGAACCATCTTCTAACTCACGAAGGACAATAGAATGACCACTCATCGCCACTGTTCTCACATTTTGATAATTCATAGCCTCTAGTCCCATATGAAGAGTTGCACTGCCCATTGTACAATTCATCCCAGCTTTCGGTTTAAGTCTAATTAAGTTTGGCAACATATCCATCCAGCCGTGCACGCCTTCCGATTTATTTGCAATCAAATGAAGGGCCTCCTCATCATCTTTGCAAAGAGAGATCTGTTGGGCCAAGCCAGATTGTTCAAAAAAGTTTTTTAAATTTTCTTGAAACTTTAGCTGGGCATATTCACCCAACTCTTTGTTGCTCATCTTACTGATATCAACATCATTTATTTCGCCGTCAATTAAAAAATCCTGAGCAACTTTGATTAAAATTTCTCTGTTTTTTGCATCTTTATTTAATTCAGGAGATGAGCCAGTTTCAGCATCCAACATAAATTCATTATACACCAGTTCCAATTCCTTTAGTCCCCAAACAAAAACACCCAACTTTCGTTGAGTGTCTCTGTGGCAGGGGCTGTAGGAATCGAACCTACGCAAATGGTTTTGGAGACCATTGTACTACCATTATACGAAGCCCCCAGGTCTTCATAATACTTCCCTATTATAGCAAACCCCGCGACGGGTGTGCGGGGCTATACTACTTTGTTTCTTTATGAGGAGTTTGCTTCTGGCAATGCTTACAGAACTTTTTGATCTCCAAGCGAGCTTGGGTATTCTTCTTATTTTTAGTGCTGTTATAGTTGATATTGCGGCAAACTGTACATTCCAACTGGATTCTGTGATCTTGTGACATATCTTATAATTTAATATTTACATTTAGGCCAAAGCCCTTGGCGATGGGCTGGAGCCGGCTGTCGGACTCGAACCGACCACCTACGGTTTACAAAACCGTTGCTCTACCGGATGAGCTAAGCCGGCCCGGATTTAAGCTTTGATTAACTTTCAAAGTTTAACATATCTGCTTGACTTTGTCTAGATTCAGGCCTATGATTAATGTAGTTACGCAAGTAATCCAACCAAATACCCTCAGGAGGATTAATTTCCTCCGCCAATGCGCGAATCCGAACTTTACCAGCGAATCATTCTCAGGGCAAGTCGGGCAACCGCATCTCAACACACAAAACGCTCTCCTATGTGCGTTTTTCTTTTTATTTATGGTTCTTTATTTAGATTTGAGCAAAACTTTATGTGTCCTTGAACCTTCTTTTGTCATAATTAAAATATGCCAAACAAAAAGGATTTGAGACTAATTGGACTAATGCTATATGCTGGAGAAGGTGCAAAAACCAACAGCAACGTTGACTTTATCAACACAAATTCGTTGCTTGTAAAAGCATTTGTTCTATATCTAAGGAAGTGTTGCCAAATTGATGAAAATAGGTTAAAATTCTATTTGTATTGTTTTGAAGATCAGGATGTTTCAAATATAATAAATTTCTGGTGCAGCGAATTAAATGCAAAGCCAGAGCAGTTCACAAAACCGTATATAAGACCCGTGAGAGCAAACAAGCGAGGTCGTATATCCCCTCATGGAGTAATTCATGTAAGGTACAGTGACAAACGATTATTGAGCAAAATTCTGAAAGAAATAAACGATACACTAATCAAATATGGGTAGGTAGCGAAGCGGTCAAACGCAGCTGACTGTAAACAATTGCAGCTCGTATGGAAAATTAAACTGTACGATGAACTTTCTGGGATAACGGTGAAACCCGACTGTCATTTATGACAAGGGCAATACCGTGGGAACTCACAATTGTGAGAGCGCCGTAGAGACTAGATACCGGAACACCTGAAACGGTGAAGATATAGTCCACGCCTTTAAGTAATTTTAGGATTAGTGAAATCAGCCGGCCTTGTGCCTTCACAGGTTCGAATCCTGTCCTGCCCACCAGAGAACACTTTGTTTATCGAAGTGTTTTTTTGTTGGGCTTGAAATCATCAAATCTTTAAGTTATACTTAGCTGTACTAAATTCTAGGAGGAATTATGACACAACCACATTATCTTAACGTTTGGAGATTACTACATTTAATTGATGACGAAAACAGACAAGAATCCCGAAGTCTGTATCGCGCACATCGAGATCTATTTTTAGAAACTCAAGGTTCAACTAATAATCACCAAGCTTGGCGCGGTGGGTACGATGACCATATCAAAGAAATAATGAACATCGCCAAGGCTACTTACGAATTGTTTAACAGCCTTCGACCGTTACCGTTCACATTGTCCGATCTATTACTTGTCTTATTTCTTCACGACATCGAAAAGCCATGGAAATATTGCTACGATGAATCGGGACAAATGATTGTCAGACCAGAACTGGTAGACAAAGAAGCTCAGCATCAATTTAGAGCAGATATAATTGCAAAGTACGATATTCACTTAACCGATGAGCATAAATGTGCCTTGCGCTATGCCGAGGGCGAAGGTCCCGATTACTCTAGTCAGCAAAGAATGATGAACGAGCTAGGAGCGTTGGTTCATATTTGCGACGTAGCTAGTGCCAGATTATGGCCTAATCACCCATTAAAAGAAGATGACCCATGGATTGGGGCTGAGCGATCGGTCTCCAATGCATAGTTTTACAGACCAAGTTTACTTGGTCTTTTTATTTGCCCAAAATAAAAACCCGCTTGTGCGGATTTTTTCTGGAGCCGTTGTGCGGGATCGAACCGCAGACCTTCTCCTTACCATGGAGATGCTCTACCAACTGAGCTACAACGGCATATAGATAACTCAGTTAGTTTACTCTTTTTTATGAATATTTTCAAGAGGAACAGACACCTTAGCCTTTGATTCTAACTCAAAAAGAAAATCTTTATACTTCTGACTAGTCGAATCTAATTCTAAGGCTTTTTGCATTGAACCAACACCCAAAGCATACTTTTTTAAACCCTGCTGAGCCAAAGCCAAGTTGTAAAATCTGCTCGGATTAGTTGGGTCCAACGATACCGCTTTTTGATAAGCCTGTTCTGCTTTTTGATAGTTTTGTAAAAACAAAGCTGCTAAACCTAAACGAACCCAATAGGTAGTTTCTGTTGGAGCGTGACTCACTAAGTATTCGTAAACATTTAGAGCATCATCCATTTTCTTTTGCTCTAAATAATACTGCCCAAGCAAATCATAATATGAATCGTCTTTAGGATTACGTTTAATTAAATTAATATAATATTTTTCGTCTTTAATCAAAGCTTCATTGGTGTCAGCTTTTATCTTAGAGAAGACTTTTTGAAAATTATAACTAATTTTAGGAGCCTGTTTTAAACCCTTGGCTTCAAGTAAAAACTGCCAAACTTTATGACTAACCAATTTAAGTATGACCTTAGTTTTAGAGTAAGCCTTAACAGGCAAACCTTTAGCGAACAATATTGAATTAGGGGTGGTATTACTAGCTATAGAGTCTGAGCTTGCCTTCTCTGTACGGTCAACTGCTTCTGGGAGACGTCTAAGAACCATGAAAATCACTCCGACAATCGATACTATAAAAGTTATATTCATGATGGTGTTGTATGGCACTGCTAGTTCTGATTAATTACTAATATTATAGCCCAAAAGTTCTGTTCCGCAAAAAAACCTCGAAGCCAATTGGCGTTGAGGTTTTTAAGTAATTTAGTTACCCAACATATATCGAGTAAACCGACGAACTTGAATATTTTCACCCATTTTTCCAGTGGCTTCACCTAGAAGATCACCAATAGTTTTGTCACCGTCTTTTACGAACGGTTGGTTTAATAGACAAGCTTCTTCGTAATATTTTGCAATTTTACCCTCAAGCATTTTTGCAATTACGTCATCAGGTTTTCCTGCAAACTGTTCTTTGTAGATTTCCTTTTCTTTTTCGATAACTTCCATAGGAACATCTTCACTAGAAATATATAGTGGATTGCTTGCAGCAATGTGTAAAGCAATTTCTTTAACAAGAGCTTTAAAATCATCAGTGCGAGCTACGAAGTCGGTTTCGCAATTAACTTCTACCAACACACCGATACGACCACCTGCATGAATGTAGCTTTCTACTATTCCTTCGTTGGCGGTACGATCAGATTTCTTGGCTTGTTTAGCTAAACCTTTTTTTCGTAAAATTTCTACGGCTTTATCTTGATCGCCACCAGCTTCATTTAAAGCTTCTTTGACATCCATGATTCCAGCACCAGTTTGTTCTCGTAATTGTTTGATTGTATTTGCGTCTGACATTTTTGTAATTATAGTTAATTCATTTATTATACAGCTTCAGCAGTTGTAGCTGGGGCTGCAGCTGGCGCAACTACTTCTGCAGACTTGTTAGTCTTTACAGCTGTTGCAATAAATTCGGTGATCAAAGCTACTGCACTGCTAGCGTCATCATTTGCAGGGATTGGATACTCAACCAAACTTGGATCGGTGTTAGTATCTGTTATAGCAATGATAGGAACTTTCATCTTGCGAGATTCGGTTAAGGCAATATCATCATGATGAATATCGGTGATAAATACAGCTTGGGGAATTCGCTTCATGTTCTTGATACCTTCGAATAACTTTGTAAGTTTTTCGATTTCACGTTCGATTAGCAAACGTTCTTTCTTTGTATACTTTTGTTCGAAGTCTGGAGAATCTTTACGTTGTTGTAACTTTTCTAATTTACGAACTGTTTTTTGAATGGTACGGAAGTTAGTAAATGTTCCACCCAACCAACGTAAGTTTACGTATGGCATACCACAGCTCTCGGCTTGCTGCTTAACGATCTCGCGAGACTGACGCTTGGTTCCAATAAATAGAACTGTACCACCAGCTTTTGCAATTTCGGCTACAAAGGTAGTTGCTTTTTGCAAATTAGCTCGAGTTTTTTCCAAATCAATGATGTGGATGTTGTTACGTGCCGCAAAAATATACGGCTTCATCTTTGGGTTCCAACGGGATGTCTTATGCCCAAAATGTGCCCCGCTTTTAAGCAGGTCTAATAGACTAATGTCTTTCATATTGTTGATCCTTTTTCTTCTACTTTGCGGGTCGATAATCGGCCAGATGGCCCGAAACGACAGGACTTATACAAAGTATGTTTGATTAATTACTTGGAAAGTATACCAACTCTTGACGAAAAGCGCAAGTCTTAGTATACTTAGTGAAGTTCTAATTAATATCTACGTATTTAGCGTAGTCACAAAGAGAATATATCTATGAAAGACTCAATCCATCCACAGTACCACACTGACGTAAAAGTCACTTGTTCTTGCGGAAATTCCTTCACTACCGGCTCTACAGTCGAGAAGATCGATACCGAAATCTGCAGTAACTGTCACCCTTTTTATACTGGTAAGCAAAAGATCTTAGACACAACTGGAAACGTTGATCGCTTTAAAAAGCGTGTCGAAGCTGGAAGCAAGGCTGTTGCTACCAAAACAGAAAAGAAACCTCGTAAAACTCGAGGTAGCGCAACCGCCGCAACTATTACTGAATAAAACTAAAAGCATTGCTCAAAGCAATGCTTTTTTGTTTAGTCTTGCAGTAACCCATTAAAAACAGTATAATCACAGAGTTATGAACCCAGGATTTACTAAAATTTTAGAAGAATATCAACAACTCACAGAACAACTTTCTAGTGGCGACAATGTTGATTTAGCCACACTCGGACGACGTCAGTCTGAGCTTTTGCCTATTGTCGAAAAAATTGAAGCCATAAAAAAGGCAGAAGCCGACATTATTGGTAACAAAGAACTACTCGAAGGCCCAGATGACAGCGGAACAAATGATGGCAGTGCTGATGAAATGAAAGCCATGGCGTTAGAAGAAATTAGAGATCTTGAATCCAAGATTGTCGAATTAACAGACGAAATAGAAACAGAACTAATCCCTAAAGACGAATACGACAGCAAAAACGCTTTAGTCGAAATGCGTGCTGGTGCTGGTGGGGACGAAGCTGGATTATTTGCTGCCGAACTTTTCCGTGCCTACACCAAGTTTGCCGAGACTAACAAATGGCAAGTCCATATTGTATCTAGCTCCAAAAATGAAGCTGGTGGGTTTAAAGAAGTGATCTTCGAAATCCGCGGTCGCGGCAATAACGACGCTGGACCGTTTAGCATCTTTAAATATGAATCTGGAGTTCATCGTGTCCAACGCGTTCCAGAAACTGAAAAAAGTGGTCGCGTTCACACTTCTACGATTACAGTTGCTGTTCTTCCAGAATTGGATGAAAAAGATTATTCTATCGATCCAAAAGATTTAAAAATAGAAGCTACTACAAGCTCTGGTGCAGGTGGCCAAAGCGTTAACACTACATATAGTGCTATTCGTATTGTTCACATCCCAACTGGAATCGTGGCAACTTGTCAGGACGAACGCAGTCAGGCCCAGAATAAAGAAAAAGCTTTAGCTGTTATTCGCACTAGAGTATCTAGTTATTATAGAGAAATTGAAGAAAAGAAAATTACCGATGCCCGTCGTAGTCAAATTGGAACCGGTGACCGTAGCGAAAAGATTCGCACCTATAACTTCCCTCAAGACCGCGTTACAGACCATCGCATTAACCAAAACTTTAACCAAATCAACTTGATCATGGAAGGTGACCTTGAACCAATCATTACCGCAATCCAAAAGGCAGATCTAGAAATGCGGAAAGAAGCCCTAAAGAATAGCTAAACATTTTCATGACCACCAAAGAAGTTTTAAAAAAATACCAATCTACGGATGAGACAGAATTATTCTTGTCTCATCTTTTAAAATGCTCAAAAGAAGATTTGTTTTCAAACCCTAATCGGCTTGTTAACCAAGGTCAAATTTCGTTATTGGAAGCCATGATTAAACAACTCAACAAAGGCAAACCAGCAGCGTATATTTTAGGCTACAAATACTTTTACAATCTAAAATTTAAAGTAGATTCCAGTACTCTCATCCCCCGCCCAGAAAGTGAATGGTTAGTAGAAAAAGCTTTGGAGTTTATCAATAAAACCCCAGAACAAAAATTAAGCGTTCTAGATATTGGCACAGGCTCGGGTTGCTTGGCTATTAGCATTGCAAAGCACACCAATCCAACGATAGTAAAAATCACTGCTTCAGATATATCTAGAAAAGCATTAGAAATAGCCAAAACTAATGCCAGAACTCATAAAGTGCATGTTAATTTTGTATACAGTGATTTATTAGAAAAGCTCCCTGATAATTATGACCTAATTATTGCAAACCTACCTTATGTACCTGTAACCGAATATAATAAATTCCACGCCAATCTTAAACACGAACCAATCTCGGCATTAACTGATGGTACGGATAATTTTATTCTGTACGAAAAACTGTTAGAGCAATTAAAGAGCCGACAGCACCTGCCTTCCATGGTTATTTTTGAGCTTGACCCAAAAACCAAACCAGCTCTAGAAGATTTGCTAAAAAGCTATTTACCCAAAGCATCGATCACCTTTCACAAAGACTTGCAGGGATTATGGCGCTATGCTATTTTACAAAGCTAGCTAAATTTTGGTCACTTTTTTAGGAGGAACAAATGAGAGACAAAACAATGATAGAAGTTGTGTCGTATGAGCAATCCCAAAGCTGGCACTTACCACTGTTTGAATTTTGTTTGGCAGGAATGCTAGCTGTGATGGCTTTCACTTCTAACCAGAGTATGGTTTCTATATTAGCTGCCATCCTCTTTAGTATGTTCTATATATTTAGACACAACAGACAGTCTCTATGGATGTTGGTCAAAGCCATTTTACTTGGAGTTACTTTGTTTAGTGTTATCCAGATTATGATCGGTATCAACACTTATAATCGAAGTGGTCAGTGGGCCAATCCTGATTTGGAAGTTGGCAGAAAAGCCCTCGAAATGATTAGCGCATTTTCTTTACTCTTTTATTTGATTAAGAATTTAATCAAAAAACCATCCAGTTAAGGATGGTTTTTAATTTGAAAATTGAATTATTCTTTTTTGTCTGAATCAGACTTGTCATCGCCAGCTGTTTCTGGTTCTGGACCAACAGCAGCAGCAACAGCTGCGGCTTCTGCGGAAGCAACGTCTTCGATAGGAGCTAATTCTTCTTCTACATTACGAGGAGCTTGAACTTTTGCAATAGCTTCTTCGGCATCTGCCAAAATTTCTACATTACTACTTACAGGAATATCCTTAACAGTAATCATGTCATCAAAAGTCTTTAACAAAGCAATGTCGATTTCGAAATGTGAAGGTAAATCTTGTGGTAAACATTCAACATCTACTTCGTTTAGCATTTTCACAAGAGTACCACCCAAAACTTTAACAGCTTCGGATTCACCAATGAATTCAATTTGAACAGTAGCTTGTAACTTCTGCTTCATGTTAACAGCAAAGAAATCAATGTGAATTGGTTGAGAATTTAAGTAATGATGTTGAACATCATGAATTAAAACATTTGTAGTTGTGCCATCTGGCATGATTAACTCGATAACAGTACTTTCACCAGCTTTACGTAAGACTTTTTCGAACTCAATAGCGTCTACAGCTAAGTGAACATTAGGCACTTTATTACCATACATCTCTGCAGGAATTAAACCAGCGCGGTATTCTGTCTTAGAATCACGGTGAGTCTTTTCTCGAGCAACAGTTTTTAATTGAAATTTTTCCATAAAAGCCAAAATAATTTAGATAAATACCTAACAATTATATAGGGTTTCTTTAATTTTGGCAAGGCCTTATAGGTAAAAATGAATAAAAACAAAAAACCTGCAATTCTACTACAATTAAGTGTGAATTACAGGTCCTTTTTACTTTATTTTAAAGGCTTTTTTGAAATCTCCGTCAAAGCCCTGAATAGTCTGGTGAATGGCAATGAGGTCATTAGCTACCAGTGCGGGCATATCATTGAATCTGGATGTATCCTTTTTTGTTAGGTCAGTCTTAGCGATTACAGTGAAGATATCTGGACCATTGATGTCGATATTAAACATCACCGAACTTTTGCATTTACTGCAGTCAGAATGAATCAACAAGTGTGCTTCTGGAAATTCTTCTTCTTGCTGACTGTCCAAAACCTTGATATTAGAAATTTGATATTTAGTACTACACACTGGGCATTGCAACATGAACCCCAACCAACCCAGTACTCTTTTAAGATCGTTTTTACGCATAAGTTCCTTTCTAATCAATTATATCAGTTTGCTAAATGTGCGCAAGCTAAATAATTCTTTAAAAACGTAACACTTTTGATTGCTTAGAAATGTTTTGCACAATTCCCAACCCAATCGCTGTCACTAACATAGAACTTCCACCATAAGTTATCATCGGAAGAGGAATTCCAGTTACAGGAAGCAACCCAATGTTCATTCCAATATTAATAATTATTTGTGAGGCAAATAAAAATAAAATCCCACCAGCAATGTACATTGCTAAATCATCACGAGCCTTTTGCATGACTACAATAATTCGACGCATTAATAAGTAAAATAAAAACAATATGGCCGATGAACCAATCCATCCGATTTCTTCACTAGCAGCAGCGAACACAAAGTCGGTATGTTTTTCTGGTAAGAACTTTAAACCGCTTTGCACACCTTGTCCTAAACCTCTACCAAACCACTGACCACTCCCAACAGCAATCGTTGCTTGTCTTACGTTGTAACCTTTACCTTGAGGATCTTTGTCGGGATTAAGAAAAACTTCCACACGTTGCTTTTGATAATCTCTTAAAAAGAATTGCCAAGACAATCCTGCGAACAACAGACCAGCAATTAAAAAAATGATAATGTAAGTTCGTCTTATCGGGCTTAACAAAATTATTCCAAACCACACAGCCATCACAATTAAAGACGATCCAAGGTCGGGTTCTAAAGCAATCAGAACAGCAGGTATCGCAGCATAAGCAAAAGTTATGAATATATTTTTCCAAGAATTAATTTCTCCGCGACGAATATACAACCATCTAGCTAAGCCTAAGCCAATAATTACTTTGGCTAATTCGGCCGGCTGTAACTGGAAAAAACCCAAATCGATCCAACGGGCACTCCCACGGATAGGATCACCAAATAAGAGGAGATAGATCAATAAGAAAATCAAGATTGGATATATCACTCTATTATTTTTAGCTAGTAATTGGTAATTGTAATTGGCCAAAAGTACAAAAACGACCAAGCCACCTATCGAAAAAACTAGTTGTCTATAGAATATCGTTAAATCCCCTTCCCCTAAGGAAATAGCGTATTGGATGGATAATCCCACCACAAGCAACAAACCGCTGACAGCAAGCAGCGGTATGTCATAAAATTTTAATTTTTGAATCAGCCAATTCATACTAGGACAATGCCTTCTCGCTATCTCCCTTTAGAGCTAGCGCTAATATTTTCTGGTTCTAGAGTATTAGTGTATGCTTGTAAATCAACTTTTACAATATCGCTATTGTAAATCCCCGGCCATTGCAATTTATATGCTCTGCGTTCAAAAGCTTTAACATTATATTCTTCTCTGGTCGTCACAGCCAAGACGCGATTGTTTTTTCCGTATAGCACTAATAATAACGAGACCTGATTTAAATCAAATGGACTACTATTCACAACGGCACCTTCTGCCACTGTAGCTAATGGATTCACTTCTTCGTACACGTAAGGCTCAGACATTTTTAGTTCTACATCTGGTAAATCAAGACGTTTTTTCCAATCCAATTCTTTTGGAATTTCTATGGTAGCTTGAGTGATTTCTTCTGAAGACTGAACTTTGGAAACTACGATCCACTTTTTTTGGTTTGGCAACAAGAAAGTTTTGCCAGTAGTTGTGGTTACTTCTTCCTTTTTAGAATTTAGAAAATGAAAAGTATAGTCTAGTGATTCAAGAGCAAGGTCAAGATTCGGATTAGTGACTTCCGCATAAGCCGTAATACTATTGTTTGAATTTCTAACAACCTTGGCACTACCAACCTTAAGTGATTCAGAAATATTAAAAGCTGGATGAGCAGCAATCGCTGCACGATTATATGACTTTGTAAAAAACAATTCGCCACCATAACGTACCGCGATTAATCCTGGAATCAACAAAAACAGAAGTGTGATAAAAGCAGTGCGCTCCCATTTTGGTAAACCTACGAACCACTGTCTGAATTTAAAAATTCCATCTTGAATGGCTAAAATAAAACCACTATATTGTACTTTCAAATTTTCTTGAAGTTGAGACATATGAGCACGTTACTATATGTTATGATAAATTCAGTATAGCAAATTTTTATAAATTAGACTCTATTTATCTCTATTATTCATGGTTGAGTTTACCCATCTCCATTGCCATTCGCATTTTTCGCTCCTAGATGGTCTGTCCAAAATTACAGACCTTGTTAAGGCTGCCAAAAAGCACCAAATGACCAGCATGGCGATAACTGACCATGGTTCAATGTATGGCGCTATAGAATTTTACAATGCCTGCCGAGCCGAAGATATTAACCCGATCATTGGTCTAGAAGCTTACATCGCTCCGCGCGGAATGATAATGAAAGAGGGTAAATTAGACGCCGACTACCATCACCTCACTCTATTAGCTAAAAACTATAAGGGTTACCAAAATCTGATGCAATTAGCTACCATCGGCCACACTCAAGGATTTTATTACAAACCTCGTATAGATTTGGCTGTTATGGAGCAATTTTCTGAAGGTCTAATCGCCTTATCAGGCTGCCCAAGAGGGCAAATCGCAAGAGCCTTAAAAATTTCGGAAGATGCTGGAGCAGAAGCTTTGCAACAATATTTATCCATCTTTGGTGTAGAAAATTTCTATCTAGAACTACAACGCAACAATCTTAATCCAAATGAACCAGAATTAATGCCTAATGATGAGTTAATCGCTCTTGGTCAAAAGTTCAACGTACCTGTTGTTGCCACTCAAGATTGCCATTATATAGACAAGACGGATAGCGAAGCTCAGGACGTTATGGTTTGTATTGGAACTGGCAGAACCGTTGCCGAACCAAACAGGCTCGACATGCGTAGTCATGACCTTTCCTTTAGTAGTGGAGATGAAATGATGGCTAAGTTTAAAGATATTCCAGAAGCCATCAGCAACACTCAAGTAATTGCTAAGCAAATCAATATTGAAATCCCTATTAACCAAAGATACTTCGCTAATGTCGAACTACCTCCCAACACAACCCCAGAAGATCATCTAAAGAAGATTGTGTTCGAAAAAGCTGTCGACATCTATCAACCAGGTGGGAAAGATTTAGAAGAAAAGCAATCAAACTTACGTCCGGATGTTACCGAACGCATTAATTATGAATTAGACATTATCTTTAAAATGGGTTTTGCTGCCTACTTTTTGATGGTGGCAGATATTGTTCGGGGGGCACACGAACTAGGAGCCTTAACTAATACTCGTGGTTCCGCAGCGGGAAGTATTGTTGGGTACTTACTAAATATTAGTGCGATTGATCCATTAGAATACCAGTTACCTTTTGAACGTTTCTTAACTGTACATCGCCCCACCCCTCCTGATATCGACTTAGACATTGCCGATGATAGACGTGATGAAGTTATTGGTTGGATCGCAGAACGTTATGGACATGATAAAGTTGCGCAGATTATAACTTTCGGAACCATGAAAGCACGAGCTGTAGTGCGCGATGTTGGTCGCGCCCTCGCAGTGCCTTATGGAAAATGTGATCGTATTGCGAAAATGATTCCACTGGGTAAACAAGGTTTTCAGATGACTTTGGATAAAGCTATGGGTCTGAATGCAGAACTTAAGAGCATTTACGATACTGATGAAGAAACTAAAAAAATTATCGACATCGCATATAAATTGGAAGGGTGTGTTCGCCATGCCTCCATTCATGCTGCTGCTCTTGCGATTACCCCAACTCCACTCACCGACTACACACCACTTCAAACAGAACCAGATGGAGACCGTCTAATCACTCAATATGATATGTACGCGCTAGACGTAGGTGCAGATAGTCACGCCATTGGTGTAGTCAAAATGGATTTATTAGGAATCCGCAACCTGAGTATTTTAGAGGCGGCTATTAAACTGGTAAAGATTCGTCACAATGTAGAAATCATCGCTACCAAGCTTCCTTTGGATGATGACAAAACTTTTAAATTTTTAGCCGAAGGCCACACCTTTGGAGTTTTTCAGTTAGGTAGTTCGGGGATGACCCGTTACTTAAAAGAGCTTCGACCAAGTTCTATCTTTGATATCTCTGCTTTGATTGCTTTATACCGCCCAGGTCCGATGGGTATTATTCCACAATATATTGCGCGTAAACATAACCCGAAGTTGGTAGATTTCTTTGTGCCTCAGATGAAAGATTATTTGGAACGCTCTTTAGGCTTGTTGGTTTATCAGGATGATGTTTTACTGACCGCTATCAACATTGCTGGCTATACCTGGGAAGAGGCTGACAAATTTAGAAAAGCGATGGGTAAAAAGATTCCTGCAGAAATGGCCAAGCAAAAAGAAAAGTTTACCAAAGGTTGTATGGCTAATGGGATGAGCGAAGCTAGGGCAACAGAATTGTTTACTTTAATCGAACCATTCGCTGCTTACGGTTTTAATAAAGCTCATGCTGCTTCTTACAGCCAAGTTAGTTACCAAACTGCCTACATGAAAGCTCATTACACTGTCGAGTTTATGGCCGCCTTAATGAGCGCCGAAAGTGGTGATGAAGACAAGATCCACGAAGCCTTTGATGAATGTAAAGAGATGGGTATTAAAATCTTACCTCCAGATGTAACCGAAAGCTTTGGTGGTTTTACAGTGATCGACGAAAAAACCATTCGCTTTGGTTTGCGCGCCATCAAAAATCTAGGGTCAGATGTAATTCGTAAAATTATTGATGCTCACAAAGCAGGAATTAAATTCGACAACCTCGAAGATTTTCTAATTAAGTGTTACACCAAAAACTTAAACAAACGCTCATGGGAAGCTTTAGTTAAAGCTGGAGCGCTAGATAAATTTGGTGAACGAGCACAACTCTTAGCCAGCACAGATAATGTCTTAGATTTTCTTCGTGAACATTTTCGAACTCAAACTCAAGGCCAAACTTCGTTATTTGGCCAGACTTTTCAGATTGGCAGACTTCAATTACAAACTGCAACACCAATGACAGATGTGGATAAGCTTAAATACGAGAAAGAACATTTAGGATTATTTGTGTCCGGCCATCCCCTAGATGAATTTACAGAGGTAATCAAAGATTATGTCCCAATCAAAACTATCAATCAACAGATGGACAACAGAACGGTGCAACTCGCAGGAATTATCACAAAGTCCAAGAGAACAATCACAAAAAAGAATGACCCTATGGCTTTCTTCACACTAGAAGACAAAACCGGCTCGGTCGAAGTTTTAGTTTTTCCTAAAGTCATGCCTATTGCAGTGCCTTTCTTAGATTCGGATACAGTAATCAGAGTTACCGGAAAAGTGTCTTACAAAGATGGTGAACCAAAAATTTTAGCCAATGAACTTAAAGATTTACCAAATGATGATCTTTATACAATGGCGATTTCCGAAATGGAAAAACAACAACAGCTAACCATTCATTTGCCTGATATTAAAAACCAATCTATACTTCATCAAATTAAGGCCTTACTTGAAGCTAATCCTGGCGACGCTCCGGTATTCTTAAATGTTGGATCTGGCAAAGATGCTAACACAATCAAGACTAAAACCAATGTTCGCATTACCCGAGAACTGGTTCAACAACTGCGTAGTTTGCCAGAAGTCAGTATGATTTACGATCGATTAGATTTTTAACAACTCAACATTAAATCTTGGGTGTCATGATTTTAGCTTGACACTGTGAATAATTTGGAGTTTAATATAGGTGCCGTTGCCTTGAGTAAGCACGGTCCTCCGTCTACGTGCATCACATCACGTAGACCGCCTCTACCTTCAATCGGACGAACTATTCGAAAGAATCAGAGGCGTCTTATTACCTCACTTTATTTAATAATTACGAGGACGATATTACTCTTCCCGGCAACCCGTCGGAACACTGGCGTCTAAAACACGCTTTGCCCTGGATTGGAACACAGGGCTTTTTTTTATCCAAAAAATAGTTTATAATCAAATTGCTTAAAGTTTTGATTCGGCTACCAACCGAGGAGCTAAAAGCCAATTAAATATTTAAAAGTCCGATTAATATTTGCTAGCTACTTGCCAAGCATCAGTTAAACGGAGAACTGGGACGGAATCGTCAATATTTAGCTTTATTTGCCAAATAAAAGACCCCAGAAATTTTTAATCAAGATTATTGATTATTAATTTCTGGGGTTCTATTTATAATATCGACGGTCTACCATCATTTGATTTTGGTACAATTATTCCATCACCAGCGCACCTTGAACATTCTGATCCCAAACCTTCACACCAATTGCAAGCTATAAACAAGTGAAGAAGCAAGGAAAGATTGTGTATATTTGTGTCACTATGAAGAATAACATCATCTGAGTTAACCGCCATACGAGCAGCTCCTGCTGCAACTCCATTCTGCATAAAAATATTCCTCTTATTATTTTTCGAAATTAAATATTAACATATATCAGACAATATGTCAACGAATAACGAACAACTCTCCAACAAACGCCACTCACTAGCCCACCTTTTGGCCAGTGCAGTCTTAGAACAATTTCCTGATACCAAACTTGGTATCGGCCCTGTAATAGACAATGGCTTCTATTATGATTTTGTTTTTTCTAAACCATTATCTCCAGAAGATTTACCAAGGCTAGAAAAACGGATGAAAGAACTTGCAAAGTCTAGCCTTAGTTTTGAGCGTCAAGAAAAAACTACACAAGAAGCTAAAGATTTTTATGGCTCAGCTGATATAGACGGCAAAGCAGCGCAACCATTCAAATTAGAGTTAATCGACGAACTCGACAAAGCCGGCGAGCAAATCACTCTTTACCAAACCGGAGAATTTACAGATCTTTGTCGTGGTGGTCATGTAGAAAATACTTCCGAAATCGATGCTGACTCTTTCAAACTTGATAAACTTGCTGGTGCTTACTGGCGTGGTGACGAAAAAAATCCAATGATGACTCGCATCTATGGTTTAGCATTCGATACCAAAGCAGAATTAGATGAATATTTAAATATGCGCGAAGAAGCGCTCAAGCGTGATCATAAAAAACTTGGTCCAGAGTTAGATTTATTTGTGTTCTCCGATTTAGTCGGAGCTGGTTTACCACTTTGGACACCAAAAGGAACACTAGTTCGCAACATGTTAGATGATTATGTTTGGTCACTACGTAAAGTTAAGGGGTACCAAAAAGTAGAAATTCCCCACATTTCCAAAAAAGATTTGTACGAAAAGAGTGGTCACTGGGATAAATTCAAAGATGAACTATTTCGCATCACCACCCGCGAAGGTCATGAGTTTGCGATGAAACCAATGAATTGCCCTCATCATACTCAAATCTTTAACCGTAAGCGTTGGAGCTACCGTGATTTACCTCAACGCTACTGTAATACAACTGTATGCTATCGCGACGAACAATCCGGAGAACTAGCTGGATTATCTCGAGTCCGAGCTTTTGCCCAAGATGATGCCCATGTATTCACTCGTCTTGATGGCGCCAAGGAAGAATTCCTAAAAGTTTGGGAAGTTGTAGAGACCTTCTATAAGACCTTTAACTTCGATTTAAAAGTTCGCTTATCATTAAGAGACCCAGCCAACCCAGATAGTTATTTAGGCGAACCAGAACAATGGGAAAAAGCCCAAGATCTTCTTAGAGAAATCGCTAAAGAAAAAAATATTGAAACATACGAAGGAATTGGAGAAGCTGCATTTTACGGTCCGAAGCTAGACTTCATGTCTAAGGACTCCTTGGGGCGTGAATGGCAAGTTGCTACCATTCAATTCGACTTTAATATGCCAGAACGGTTCGATCTATTCTGTATTAACGAAAATGGCGAGCAGGAAAGAATTGTAATGATTCACGCTGCGATCATGGGTTCGATCGAACGATTCTTGTCTGTCTTAATCGAACATACTGGTGGAAACTTCCCTACTTGGTTAGCGCCAGTTCAGGCTGTTATTGTACCGATTTCCGAAAAGCAAAATGACTATGCTCAAAAAGTTTTACAAGAATTAACCGAAATAATCCCAGACTTGCGAATAGAGATTGACGACCGTAGTGAATCCATGGGCAAACGCATCCGCGAACACGTTACTCAACACGTCCCATATATTCTTGTTGTCGGAGATAAAGAAATCGAAGCCGGTGGAGTTGCAGTCCGTGGTCGAGGTGAAGTTGATCTCGGAACAATTTCTGTGGAAGAGTTTAAATCTAAACTTTCTGATGAAATTACTACAAAGCAATAAATATTTAAAAGCCTGTGTATCACAGGCTTTTTTTGATATAATGATTATAGGAGGAAAAATGAGATCTAAGTCACAAAAACCATTTGAATCTGTCTCTCATGGTCAAATTATCGAGTCAATACATTGGCATCATCAGATCACAGAAATGTTTCTAAACAGTCAGAATGCAAAAACTATTTTACCTGCATATGATTTACACTTAGAACTTTTTGCTAAATTAAAAAGTGGTCAAATATTAATTTCGACCACTCATGGAATTTTAATTGGAATTGCTAAAGATTGTGCTACAAACTTTCGACTAATTACTGTTCCATAAACCTGCTCCTCATTGAGTAGGTTTTTTAATTGATACTTATACTGTTGGCGGAGTTAAAGGTGCAGAAGGAGGTGTTGGTGCAGAAGGCATGGAAGGACTAGACACAGCAGGTGCTTCTGCAAATGCTAAGAACCATAATAACACCAAGTTCACTGGGCTGATAATCATCAACACGCCCCAGAGCACGCCACGGTTTCGCATCTCAGCGATCTTAATCCAAATATAAATAATTACTATTAAGTTTAGAAATGGAATTAAGATACCCAAAAACCACCATAATGGTAATCGAGCAATTTGTAACATATAGAAAACATTAACAATTGGAACCCAAGCCATCCATTCATTTGGGGTATTAGTCTTTTTACCAATTGTGTACAAACAGTAAGCTGCATAAATATATACCGCTAAACTAATTAAGAAAATCACTAAGATTACTCCAAGCCCAAGAGCAGGAGAACCAGCTGACGCTGCAGATGTTGCAGGATATGTATAGTCCATATAACTATTTAATTATTAATTAACTATTTAAATTATACCAAACTAAGTTAAAATTCTCACCCCTGTTTTTGTCACAGCAATCGTGTGCTCAAAATGGGCAGAGAGGCCACCATCACTAGAACGAATAGTCCAACCATCAGGATCAAAAATAACATGAGGTTTATATTGGCAAACCATAGGTTCAATTGCTAAAACCATATTCTCTACCAGCTTAATCCCCTTACCAGGCTTTCCATAACAAGGGACTGCGGGATCTTCGTGAACTGCATAGCCAACACCATGACCTACTAAATCTCGAACTACGCTAAAACCAGCTTTCTCTACAATCGACTGAATTGCAAACCCAATATCACCAATAGTGTTCCCTGGCTTAACTGTGTTAATTGCTTCTTCTAAAGAAATTCGAGTGACATCCATTATTTGCTGTGCAACAAAAGATACTTTACCAACGGGCACAGTAATGGCAGTGTCCGTGTACAAACCTTTATACTCCATCCCAATATCTAATCCAACAATATCTCCATCCTGTAAAACATCATTTTTTGAAGGCACACCATGAACCACAGCATCATTGATCGAAGTGCATAAGCCATACATGAATGGATTACTCTTATCACCATAACCAACAAAGCTTGGTCGTCCACCAACTTTTTTAATTTCCGTTTCCGCAAATTGATTCAATTCCAAAGTCGAAACACCAGCTTTAGCTAGCTTAGCAGTGCGACGCAAAATATCACCAAGGAGTTTACCACCTTCATGGATCAAATCAATTTCTTTGGGTGTTTTTGTATATTGCTTCATAATTTTTTAAATAAAAAGTAATAGCTTTCTGAATTCTATTACGAACTTGAGCCGGCGTTCCCATTCCGTCGATTCTTGCAAAAGTATAAACTGTTGCAAAATATTCAGTGACTGCTTTAATATTTTTTCTGTAATACTTCGCTCGATTTTGCAACCCTTTTACTGTGTCGTCGGAGCGATGAGAAGTGTGCGTGCCTAAATAACCTTTTCTAGTGGCAATTCGCTTCTGGGTTTCCTTAACTGGAATAGTTATATATAAAACCAATGGCTTACTACGACCAGTCTGGCGTAACAACTTATCTGCTAAACGAGCCTCCTGAACCATCTTAGGATGGCCGTCAAACAAAATACCTTTTGACTTAGGAAGTTTAGAAATTTTATCGACTAAAATTTTTCGACACAACTGAGTCGGTGCCAAAATACCTTTGTCGTAATTTTTTTTAAGAGTATGATTGACTGACTTCTGTTTTTCTCGCAGTAAAGTTAGCTCGCGACCCATGTCAAAGTCAAACAGTTTATATTTTTTAGAGAAGTAAGCCGATTGAGTTGCTTTTCCCGCTGCAACATCACCTAATAAAATTAAGTTTAGTTGAGGAGATTTTTTTTGAGCAGACTTAGTCTTCATTAGAATTTGTTATTCCTAAAGCTGTATCGATTCTTTGAGTAATTTCTTCAATTGATCCAACTCCATCTATTCTATGTAAATCCCCTAGTCCTTCCATGAATTTTATAACTGGTAAAGTCTGTGTTTCGTACAAGTCCAAACGGAACTCAATTTTTTCGGGAGTATCATCTGTACGAAACTCATGATGTGCTCGTTCTAAAAGCCGCTTTACAGATTCTGCCTTTGGTACTTCAATCACAATCGCTCCAAACTGAGTAAAACCATTTTGTTGTAAGTAATGAACCAAATGGATACCTTGGGGTACTGTTCGAGGTACACCATCAAACAACAATCGCTTGTGCTTAATTACTTCTGGAAGTTCAGTTTGTAAAACACGGAATAACTCTTCGTCTTCAAGTAGATGACCAGCATCAATTAAACTTTTAACTTTAATCCCGAAAGGGGTTTGCTTTTTAGCTTCTTCACGTAAAATGGCACCCATTTCCCAGTAGAAAAAATTGATTTTATTCGCCAAAACCTTACCCTGAGTACCTTTACCACTACCTTGGGGACCGATCATAAATATGGCGTCGTATTTTGAATATTCCATGTACTTATATTCTACCGATTAACCGACATTATGGCAATATTTTGGCTAATTTATGGTATAATTTATCTAGAAAAAAGAATTTGAAATAAATATAAAAATTAGTGGATAATTTGTTTATAGAATTAGCTGCGGTTTTAGCTGGTGCTGGACTTATTGCATTCTTAATGCGATTTTTGAAGCAACCAAGCATTATCGCCTATATAGTTACAGGGTTGATCATCGGCCCATTAGGGATTTTTAGAATCCAACACGGAGATATCTTTAGTGGTTTATCAGACATTGGCATCACTTTGCTGTTGTTCATGGTGGGATTAGACTTAGATATTTCACAACTCAAACGCATTGGGAAAGCTGCAGTATTAGTTGGGGTTGGCCAAATTGTTTTAACCTGTTTAGCTGGTTTTGTCGTTTTGCAAATGTTGGGATTAGATTCTACGACTTCATGGTACATCGCGGCAGCCATTGCCTTTTCTTCGACAATTATTGTTGTTAAATTACTCTCGGAAAAAAGAGACCTGCAAAGCTTGTATGGAAAATTGGCAATTGGAATATTTTTGATTCAAGATATCACTGCGATCTTCATTTTAATTTTTCTTTCTTCTAGTAACAACATTGCTGGCCCATTTGCTGGCTTTGGAATTGGCGGGCAAATTATTCTGACGCTTGCCAAAGCTTTTATTGTTGGAGTAGTAGTAATTTGGTTAAGTAAATATGTTTTCCCAAAATTAATTCGCTCAATAGAAAAGTCTGATGAGTTAATATTATTATTTGCCCTTGCTTGGTCTTTAGGATTAGCTAGTTTATTTAGCTTGCCGATTATCGGTTTTAACGCCGCGATCGGTGGCTTTGTAGCCGGACTTGCTTTGGCTAACTCTGGAGTTCAGCACCAAATGAGTAGTCGCATCAAACCGATTCGCGATTTCTTTATTATTATCTTCTTTATCGTACTCGGAGCTGGACTAACAATTTCCAACTTATCAGCTGTTATCGTTCCGGCAATCATTATTAGTATTTTTGTTTTACTTGGAAAACCTTTAATAGTCATGTTAATTCTTGGCTACATGGGCTACAAGCCACGGGTGTCGTTTATGACCGGTATTACGGTTGCTCAGATTTCGGAGTTCAGTTTAATCATGGTTGCATTAGGTTTCTCTTCTGGGCATATTTCAAGTGAACATGTCACCATGATAACCATTGTTGCTATCTTCACAATTGGTTTTTCTTCTTACGGAATAATCTATGCGGAAAAAATCTTCAAACTATTACACCCGATTCTGTGGATCTTCGATTTTCATAAATCACCTCGCGAAAAAGTCTTAGACGAATCACCATTAGTAGACCACGTTGTTTTAGTTGGGGCTCACAGACTTGGTAGTCATATCTTGGAATCAATAACAGACAACAAAGTTGGAAACCGTAAAAACACTGTCATCATAGACTTTAATCCTGACATCACTCACTATTACGAAGGTCTTGGCTATACCGCGATCTGTGGCGACATCTCGGATCCATATGTTCAAGAAATAACTAACCTCCGCAAAGCTAAGTTAATTATTTCTACAGTCCCCGACCTCTCCGACAATCTAGCAATATTTGAATTCATCAAACGCAACAAAAAGAAGATTCAAAGCATTGTTACCGCTCAAGACGAAGCAGATGCTAGCCTGCTTTATCAGCAAGGTGCGGATTACGTACTAGTTCAACACTTTATTGGAGGCTTGCACTTAGCAGATGTAATAGAAGCCCACCACAGCCCATCATCACTGAAGAAACTAAAACTTAAACATTTAAAAAGCTTAGCCAAGCACGATCACCACTAAATCTGCTACAATCAAGACATATTGTTAATCAGTCCGCCATGTTAAAGATATTTGATACCCTAAAAAAAGAAGTTGTCGCTCTAGACTTTGATAGCTCTAAAACTATCAATATGTATAGTTGTGGTCCTACAGTTTATGGATATGCCCATATTGGCAATCTCCGCAGTTTTATTATGGCTGATGCCCTGTTCCGGACATTAAAAGCCAATGGCCGGAAAGTGAAGTGGGTCATGAACATTACCGACATTGATGATAAAACTATTCGTGGTTGTTTAGCTGAACACGGTCAAGAAGCTAGTATTCAAACACTTAAAACCTACACCACAAAATATACCGAAAAATTTATTGCAGACTTGCGTGCAGTTGGAGTAAACACAGAACAAATTGAATTTATTAACGTCACAGATGTAATCCCGCAAGTACAAAACTTTATTGTTCAATTAATAGACAAAGGTTACGCCTATACCGCCGAAGACGGTAGCACTTATTTTAGTATCGAAAAATACCAAGCCGACTTTGGTGATTACGGTGCTTTAGTAGGCTCGAAGTTTATTGAAGGCAAAAAAGTTGGAGCCCGAATAAAGAATGATGAATACGAAAAAGATAACCTTAGTGATTTTGCTTTATGGAAAGCTTGGGACGAACATGACGGACAGATCTATTGGGAACACCCACAATTAGGGAGCGGCCGACCAGGTTGGCATATTGAATGTTCGGCGATTAATCAATTAGCTTTTAATGGTGACATTACTGATATCCACACTGGTGGAATTGATTTAATATTCCCCCATCATACTAACGAAATTGCTCAAAGCCAACCTGTCTACAAAAGTGCTCAAAACCTTACCGGAACGTTCGTGAATAACTGGGTACATTCCGAACATCTTCTAGTAGATAACACAAAAATGTCTAAGAGTTTAAAGAATGACTATACTCTAGCAGAGATAGAAACCAAAGGCTTTTCTGGATTAGACTTGCGCTACCTCTTGTTCCAAAGCAGTTTTCGACAACAAACTAATTTTACTTGGGAAGCCATCGAAGCAGCCAAAACAGCAAGAACAAAACTGGCCGGTTCAGTAAGTAACAGTTCGGAGATTCAGAAAATTGATGATCAGTTCTTAACTGCTATTAATAATAATCTTAATACCGCGGAAGCTCTTGCTTTAGCTCATCAAAATAAAGATAAACTACTAAGCTATGATCAGATTTTAGGACTAGGCTTAGAAGTAAAAGAGTCTGTAGAAATTCCGGCAGAAGTTCAAAAGTTACTAGACGAGCGTCAATCTGCAAGAGACTCCAAAGACTTTGCAAAATCCGACCAATTACGAGATCAAATTGCAGAGTATGGCTTTGAGGTTAAAGACACCAGCGACGGACAAATAGTTTCTAAATAAATCCAAAATAAATAGATAAAACTGAATAGGTATACAAAAAGAGATGTGTTTGAAAAACACATCTCTGTTAACAATACATCGATCAACAACGTTTCGATCAACCTAACCAAATTGGCTGGTGATGAATCGATAGTAATCGGTCTTCTTTTTTTGGAGCTCAGCGCCAGAAAATCTTTTTTCCAACCAACTGAATCCTACGGTGAAGATATACTGCGACACACGAAAAGATATCTCATCTTTACTACAAGGTGGAAACAACCCATCCAAACCATTAAGCTCCTCTAAGGTTAAGCTCGATGGAACCAGATTCACATCAGTGTAATCCTTCCGCTTCTCGACGATTGCATTGACCGCGCCAAGAAACTTACCCTTTGTAGCCGAATCCAAAACCTTAGCTTCTAATTCATGAGCTTCTACTTCTTCCGAAATCCATAAATCAGTTCCGTACTGATCCTTTTTGGAAGACTGCGCCCCTTCTCGGAATTTTTTGACATGATACATCTCATGCAAAAAGAAAGCCGAGAACCAAGGCTCCTTAAAATCAATTGAGGCAAGCATCATGGCGTTAAATCTAGGATTAAACGAGAGTAGCGTAAATTGATTTCTTGGATTTTCGCGGGCCTTAGAATCGAACAAGCAAATTTCCAAATAACTCGGATCATTAAAACCCTTAAAAGCATCCGTGCTTCGGCCCATCATCATTGGCGCATTTGTAGCGCTAGAGAACAAACTCACGTAAAGCTTTCCAGAATATTGATCAGCGAATTGCTTTACCTCTGGAAGATTCGAATATGTTTTGAATGAATTCTCCGCTTTCTGAATGGTCGACTTAGAAACACTAGTAAACTTGGCAAGATCTGTTGCTTCCATTTGACTACCCGAAAATAGCCACTGTTGCTCAGGTTTATTGCTGAAAAATTCAATCATTGTCTGATTAAACTTCTCAGAAAGTGGATTTGCCTGAGTCTTGGCAGTATTTGCGTTATTGCTTTTAGGCAGTGGAGCTTTTGATGTCTTTCCATCACCGACAAACATCCCCAAAACTATCATGGCCAAGACAAAAACCCCAGCTATGTACCAACCGTATTTCTTCATATGTATCTCCTTGTTGTTTTTCTGAAGATAAAGTATGCCATAATTATTAGCTATTGTCAACCAGTTTTCAACCTTTAATCCACCAGACATAACTCAAAATAATCTGCTACAATGGAAAGACAAACGCTTATGGCTACAGATATCAATCGGCTTCCGCCGCAAAACTTAGAAGCAGAAACTGCCCTTTTGGGTTGTTTAATGCTAGACAAAGATGCCATTATCAATGTTGCTGATAGCATAATTAGTGACGATTTTTACGATCTTCGCCATCGTTTAATCTACGAAGCTGTCTTAACCTTGTTCGAAAAAAGCACTTCTATCGACGTACTGACTGTTGCCAATTTAATTGAAGAACGCAACGAAATGGATCGCGTTGGTGGTTCAAGTTACTTAGCGACCTTGGTAAATTCCGTGCCGTCTTCTGCTCATGCTGCCTATTACGCTAGCATCGTAAAAAAGAAGGGTACCCTTCGTAGGCTAATTAATTCTGCTGCAGAAATTACCAGCATGGCTTTCACCGAAGAAGGTGAAATCGAAGACATCTTAGATGTTGCCGAACAAAAACTTTTTAATATTTCGCAAAGCAATTTAAAACAAAACTTTGTACCAATTAGCTCAGTACTTCACGAAACTTTTGAACGCATCGACGAACTACATCGTTCGAGTGGTAAGCTTCGAGGTCTACCAACTGGATTCATCGAACTCGACAAAAAACTTAGTGGTCTGCAAAAGTCTGACCTTATCATCCTAGCGGCTCGTCCTTCCATGGGTAAAACTTCTATGGCTTTAGATATTTTACGCTACGTAGGTATTCACACTAAAACTCCTGTGGGAGTTTTCTCGCTGGAAATGAGTAAAGATCAATTAGTAGACCGCTTGCTTTCATCGCAAAGTAATGTGGATCTTTGGAAAATCCGTACCGGACAATTAGGTGAAGCAGACTTCGAAGCTCTTGGTGATGCTATGGGAGCTCTTAGCGAAGCTCCAATTTTTATTGATGATGCTGCAGGTGGAAACATCATGGAAATCCGTACCAAAGCTCGTCGTCTACAAAGCGAACACAAACTTGGACTTATTGTTATTGACTACTTACAGCTGATGGCTGGTCGCAGTACCGAAAACCGTGTTCAAGAAGTTTCCGAAATTTCCCGTTCGTTAAAAATTCTAGCTCGCGAGCTAAATGTTCCTGTGTTAGCTTTGTCTCAGTTATCTCGTGGTTTAGAAAACCGTCCAGATAAAGTTCCGCAGTTGTCCGATCTTCGTGAATCAGGATCTATTGAGCAAGATGCCGACGTAGTTATGTTTATTTACCGTGAAGATATGTATAAAGGTAAAGATTCTGGTCGCCCTAACATTGCCGAAATTCATATTAAAAAACATCGTAACGGTCCAACTGGACAAGTCGACTTATTCTTCGATGCAGAACGAGCATCTTTCCGTAACCTTGATAAGAGTTTCGACACCAGCCCAGAGACAGTTATGCAAACCCTGAGTGGATTAGGTGAAGAAGTATAAATATGTTAAAACTCCCGCCGTCTCTTAGTAGACTTATAAATGAACTGTCTAAACTGCCAGGCATTGGGCCCAAAAGCGCCCAACGCCTAGCTTTTTATTTGTTAAAAAAAGATAATGTCGAGATTATGACATTATCCGAAAGTGTTAAAGATATTCGTAAGGATATTAATTTTTGCGATGAATGCCACAACATGGCCGAACAGAACCCTTGTAGTGTTTGTGCCGACAGTACTCGCAACCACCAGCTTATTTGCGTAGTCGAAGAACCTCTAGATGCCCTCGCCCTAGACCGTACGGGCTCTTTTAAGGGCGTCTTCCACGTGTTAGGCGGAGTATTAAGCCCAATTGATGGAGTCGGAGCAGAACAGCTCCAAATCGCATCGTTAATTGACCGTGTAGCCAAACTTAATGTTCAAGAAATTATTGTCGCTACCAACCCAACACTAGAAGGTGAAACTACCGCCATGCATATCGCTAAACTCCTCAAAGACTCCCCTGTTAAAATTACTCGCATAGCCCGCGGACTACCAATGGGTGGAGACCTCGAATATGCCGACGAAGTTACACTCTCCCGCGCTTTAGAAGGACGTCGAGAATTTTAAAAAGCCCAACTGGGCTTTTTTTAATTTTAAATTTAAAGTTTTCCGGCAACTAATATTAATTGCACAGTTGCACCGGCCCGATTTACAGTAAAGCGGATTGACTGGCCAGGCTTAACCGAACGAAGCAATGAATCAAAATCAGTATCAGCCACAATATTTTTACTATCCCAATCAATAATTACGTCACCAACTTTTAATCCTGCAGTAGCTGCAGGTTTATTATTTGCAATACCCATAACCTTTGCCCCTGTTGCGGTTTGCAGAATCTTACTTTCACTCTCTGTTAACATTTGGTACGAGAAACCAAAACTTGGACGAGTGATCTGCATTTGGTCTGCTAAGAAATTATTAACAAACAGTTGAATACTACTCACAGGCACAACGGTTTGTCCGTCCCAAATTCCAAGCATTCGCCCAGACAGATTCAACATCACAGCACCTGCACTAAAACTACCAGTACTTTGAACACCAATAGTCTTAGAGACTAGATCACTTTCCGAAACTGTCCCAAAATTATCTTCTGGTACTCTTTGCACAAAACCAGTCATAAACCGTGTTTGCTTATTACCCACCGAATTAACAATACTCACTACTTGCTGGCCCACACGTAAATCACCCGTATCTGCTGGGTCTAATACTGCCATGCCTTGAGCAGAAGTTTTTAGTATAACTAAATTAGAAGCTGTGTCTGCATAGCTAGCTTCTACTGGAAAGACATCACCAGATAAAGTAACAACCGCAAAAACTTTTCCTGCCGGAGCTAGTGCCGACTTTGTTGTCACAAAGTATCCATCGGAAGTCCAGTTAACCACCGAGCCTGTACTAACCAATTTATTGTTGTCGTAATAAACTAAACTAGAAACTTTAGATTTAGAATTTTCTGCTGTCTGTACTGCATCATTGGAATTATTCACTCGAACAGTTTCTCTATTAGTAACAACAATAGGAGCTTGAGGATTAAACAAATTATATTTTTGAGCCAAAGAAGAAGTCGCTAATCGAGCAGATAAATAATTACCAGCTAACAGATCAGCGGTCCATACAATTACTGCAGTGACAAGAATAGTTAAGACGAGTTGTTTTTTGTTCATAAATATTTTAATTTAGAATTGACCAAGGGGATGACACTAACACAACAATACTTAAAGCCAACGCAAGTAAAATACTAAATTGAATTTGCTTAGCAGTTAGTGTCTGATATAAGTAATGATAATATATTGCCCACAAAAGGTACAGGATATTAAAGTTGATAATTGCTAAAACAGAAAAATGAAGAGGTAAAAATTGTAATACCCAAAACAGTTGAGCAGAAAATAGAGCCAACACCAAAGCTGCTAACCATTTTACATTAGCCGGATGAGGTACAGAATCCACCGAGACCCGAACCAAAAGTAATGTACCTACAAATAGTATTAACAAGTAGATTAAACCGGATAGCGGGAAGTAAAAGTTAAATCCAAACAAACCAATTAAAAAGCTTGCTAAGGATAATAAAAAGATATTCCAAGCAAACTGCTGGCCGGTATTTTCTACTAGGGTTTCAAAGAAGAATAATATTGGCATGCTTACTAACAAAAATACAGCTCGTCCAATACCCAGCGGAATTATAAAAAATAGACTGAACCAAAAGATAATGAATAAAGGCAGTCTAATAAACAGCCACCAAGTAAAAGCGTTTTTGCGAACCAAATATCGCCAGTTATATATCATCAAAGCAATTACAAACAACAGGAAAGCTGGAACTAAGAATCGGAAAATCGGCAATGGACTAGCAAACCATTGGATGATGACTACAAAAGCAATCGCAAAGATTGCACTAATGATTTTATGTTTGGTTGGATTCATTAACTGATTTTTTAGATAAATAAATTATTACCACTACACTCACTACTATTAATAACCCCGAACTAATTAAATTTTGCTTTACTCCAAATAGATAAGGACTATCAAGGCGTAAGAGTTCGGTGCCGAATCTAACTACACTATATAAGCCTAACCAAATAAAGAAAATTTGCCCTGTTCGAACAATATCAACCAATTTTATCAGTAAAATGAGGATCAGTAAACCAGCTAAAGCTTCATATAAAAACAGCGGATGAAAATATTCAAACACTTCGTACGGAGGGGTTCGGAAAATTTGAGGCACAAACATCTTCCATACTAAGTTAGTTGGCGTGCCGTAGGCTTCATAATTAAACAAGTTGCCAAATCTTCCAATGATCTGACCAATGATTACACTTGGTGCTAAAAAGTCTAACAACTTTAACAACGACACCCGAGTCTCGGACATGTAAAAACGTTGATATGCGTAAACTCCGAGCAGTCCTCCAATAATTGCTCCAAAAATACTTAGTCCCCCATTCCAAACCGAGAAAACTTCGGTCCAGTTATTCTGATAATAACCAAAGCTACTAAATACATGGTATAGCCTAGCGCCGATAAACCCGTTGATGATCAGAATTAAAACTATATTATCAAGGTCAGACTGTTTTATTCCATAGCTCTCTAGTCTACTTTTAGCAAAATAGTATGCAACTAAAACCCCCAAAGCCATGCACAACCCGTAGTAATAAATTTTCAATCCAAATATAGAAAAGAATTGAGGTAGAATCACATCACCAGAAAAAATATAAACTCTTAACAAGCCAAGTAAAATAACTAAAACTATCGAGCCAATAAGAATAGTTTTTCTGGTTAATATAGTTTTCATAGTTTTGAGCTAGTAATTAAAACAGGACTTCTTGGCGAGTAACTCCAACTCGACTCTTAGGCTCCAAACAAGTAATAGGAATTTCTTTGATAGCAAAGTAATCTCTATATAATAGCTTTTGATTATTCAAAGCATGTTCATAAACTTCTTTTGTGACTCGCACATCATCTAAGCAATACTTCTTGAGTAAATCCATTTTACCGTTCTTATAATAGAGCAACGCTTCTAAACCATTCCCAGATTTTCCACTTCCGATTGTAGCTTGAGCCACTGCGTCCAATTTAATCTTATGACCTAAGACTTTGTCGATCTCTTCTAAAATATCATAGTAAGGGATTTCGAAGATATTGAAATTTAAATATGGCTGTAGAACTTCAAAATCGAATTGCTTGATGTTATAACCAATGATCTGATCAGCAGCCTGAAGCATTGGAGCCATACGCGGTAATTCGTGTTCTTCAAAAATTAAGTACTGATCAGAAACATAGTCGTAAATCCCACAGACGGAAATCTTTAACAAATGATTCTTGCCACGGCCTCCAACATCATCAAAGGACTTTTGAGTTTCTAAATCTAGGACAATTTTTTTCAACATTTATAATATCTCGGTTAATTTTTGATTGTATTTTGATAATTTTTTGATATATCAATTATACCAAACTTTTTAGTCTAAAATATTTTTTCCCTTAAATAAAAGGTAAAATATATTTACTCCACTTATCCACAATTTTTACTTGACATACCTTTTTCGATAATGTAGACTAATCTTACCTCCAAAAAGTCTCTGGATGGAAACATGTAATCGCCAGACGAAAGTCAGTGCGAAATTCAGTTCCAACAACCTTCAAAAGTTGTCCCAAGACCTTGGACCATTCAATGCGATGGCAGCTGCGAAAGTAGCAAAAGAACCATCTTATCTAATATGAGACAATAACCAAGTTTACTTGGCCAAAACTCTAACCAGAGAAAACATTGAATCGCACGTTGCGAAAGTTGACTCGATTTATCGAGACATCACAGGCAACCTGCATTCGGTTGATAATAGCTGAAAGCATAGATCTGACTTCGGTCAGGGAGCGATCAAAACTAGATCAACCAGCGAACCGTGAGGGTGGTCGTGTCCTCCGGACATAAGATAGTTTATCGAAAGATACATTCTCTCATGTCAGAGACACACCCCCAATCCGGTCGCAAACCTGATTCTATCAGGAGGAGTTGCTTCGGCAACATCATCAGTCACCTCGGTGACAAAAGGGTCTCACGACCGCAATATAAAAGTCTCATTCTTTCGGATGAGGCTTTTTTCTTTGCCTTATTTCAAAATTTTTGAATATTTTTGGAATAATTTTCAGATTTTATTTCCCTTATTTAAGCGAGATTTACCCTATTTTAAGTCTTACCTCTTGACCTTTTTAGATTAATATGTTATTATATCGAAGCTTGAATTCCAAAGGAAGTTCTCTAAAGCTTAAAAAGCTAAAGGGAGTTTATAAAAATCACTTCGCTAAGAGATTGGCAAGTGCTTCTCAAGGAATGTCCGGCACCCTCATTTTCCAGTCGGCATCACGATTTTCCGTTCTTTCGTTCGGAATCGGTTGCCTACATCGGATCGCTCGAACATCGAGGATTGAGGGTTGCATAGAAGGCCGGCGCGAAATGCGGCCGCACCGGAATGCCGGCCACCAATGGCTACGCGACATTAGGAATACCGCGATTTCAGTCCTTCTTTACGCGGAATCCAACGTCTAGTCGCGAATGTAGCCTGACCAGAGCCCGCTCGCCCGCTTCAAGCCGGCGCCGATCATAAATCGGGCTCGAATAAACCGCCGTGGTCTTTTTTTAGCCAAATGCTAACCACGACGGTTAACGGGAAGGGGTCTACCAGCAGCGGCTGGAAAACCCCTTCCCACCTTTCTTTATTTTCCCAGGAGGAAAAACATCTAATGACCAACACTGCCTGGCTTAACAGCCAACCCTTTCTGTAGTCCCCTTGGGGACAATAACAATCGGGGCACCGGGCTCCATAAGCAATTCCGCGATCTACTCGGCTCTCAAGAGCCAACTAGCGGACCGGCATAGATTATTTAAAAAAGTGAAAAGTCAGACAAAGGCCTCGCGGCGGCAAACTTCGCCTCGGCCCAAAATTATACTGAGCTCGTAACATTGTTACGGGCTCTTTTCTTTTGCCTAAACACCTAATTTACTACAAACATAGCGGTATGAATTTTAGTTGGTAAATTCCCAAATTTTAGCTATAATTAAGCCATATGCAAAGAACTTTAGCTCTCGAAGCACTCAACAATATCGGTCAAGAAATCACCTTAGCTGGATGGGTCAATAACAGCCGCGATCATGGCGGTCTTATTTTTATAGACCTCCGCGACCACACTGGTCTCGTTCAATTAACAATTCATCCAGACCAAGAGCAAACTTTTAAACTGGCTCAATCTATCCGCGATGAATTTGTAATTAGAGCGACTGGTAAAGTTTTAGAACGCTCTGCCGAACTAGCCAACAAAAATATTCCTACTGGAACTATCGAAATCTTAGTTACCAACTTAGAAATTTTGAATAAGTCAGAAGCTCTACCTTTTCCTGTCTCTCACGGAACCGAAGAAGTTAACGAAGAGTTACGTTTAAAATATCGCTTTTTAGATTTACGCCGACCGAAGATGCAAGATCGTCTTAAGCGTCGCGACCAATTCAATGTAAAAATTCGTGAATTCATGCACGATCAGGAATTCACCGAAGTTACTACACCTATTTTAACTTCTTCTAGTCCAGAAGGTGCGCGCGATTATTTAGTGCCATCTAGATTACATCCAGGGCAATTTTACGCGTTACCACAAGCCCCTCAACAATTTAAACAGTTGTTGATGGTTGGTGGTCTTTCCCGCTACTTCCAAATCGCTCCTTGTTTTAGAGATGAAGATCCACGCGCAGATCGTCACCCTGGAGAGTTCTATCAATTAGATGTCGAAATGTCATTTGTAGAAAATGGTGAGGAAGTACGTACTACAATAGAACCTTTAATTAAATCTTTAATTGCCGACTTTGCTGGTAAAGAATTAGTCACCACAGAAGTTCCTCGTTTAAGTTATGCCGATGCTATGGAAAAATATGGCAGCGACAAACCAGACTTACGTTTTGGAATGGAAATGACTGACCTCACTCTAGAATTAACTAACACAGAATTCACAGTCTTTGCTAATGCAATTAAGAACAAAGGGGCTGTTAAAGCTTTGGTTGGCACTGGTGGTGCAACTATTAGCCGTAGCCAGATCGATGAACTTACCGAGCAAGCCAAGCGCGATGGTGCTGGTGGTTTAGCCTATATTCAGATGGCAGAAGACGGTCCAAAATCCCCTATTCTAAAATTCCTGTCTTCCGAGGAACAAACTCAAATCATTGCAAAAACCGGTGCTAAAACTGGTGATATTATTTTCTTTGGTGCAGACGACCGCGCAATAGTAAATAAAGTTCTCGGTAACCTTCGTTCAACTCTTGGTGATTGGTTTAATCTTAAAGATCCGAATAAAGTTGCTTTGGTCTGGATCATTGATTTTCCGTTGTATGAATATGATGACAAGGAAAAGAAAGTTGATTTTTCCCACAACCCTTTTTCGATGCCTGTGGGCGGCTTAACTGCGTTTGATAATACCGACCCATTAGATATTAAAGCCGATCAATACGACATGGTCGCCAATGGCTACGAAATTTGTAGTGGTGCGATTCGTAACTTCAACCCAGAAGTGATGTACAAAGCGTTTGGTATTGTTGGTATTGGCCAAGAAGATGTAAACAGTAAATTTGGCGCTATGATCAATGCCTTTAAGTTTGGAGCTCCTCCTCACGGTGGCTGTGCCTTTGGTCTTGATCGCCTATTCATGATATTAGAAAACGAACCTAATATTCGCGAAGTGATGGCTTTCCCAAAGAATGGTTCTGCTATCGATTTGTTAATGAACGCTCCTAGTGGTGTTGATGAGAAGCAACTCAAAGATCTTCATATCAAAATTGATTTACCAAAGAAATAAAAATTGACTCAAATAAAAGTTAAACAATTTGAAGGGCCGCTCGATCTATTACTTTCTTTAATAGAAGAACAGAAACTCGACATTACCCAAATTGCTCTGGCCGAAGTGACAGAGCAGTTTTTAAGTTACGTTAAAGAGTTAGAGCAAGTCGACCCAACAGCATTAGCTGATTATTTAAATATTGCTGCACGCTTGCTGGTTATAAAATCTAAAGCGATTTTACCATCATTGGAAGTTGATACAGATGATGAACTTGAACCAGAAGAAGACTTGGCTAGCAAATTAATTTTATATAAGCAGTTTAAAGAAGTTGCTCGTCATCTTAAACAATTAGATAATAACAAGCAACAAAGTTTTACTCGCTCGTTAGTATTTTCTCAACGAATTAACTTTTGGCCAGACCCAAATGTAACCACAGATTCACTTCACACTTCTATTTTACAAGTTCTACAACAGTTAAAAGAACTTGATAACTTACCTAAGGCAAAGATCCGTGAAGCAGTTTCTATTCAAGCTAAGATTAGTCAATTACAAAATCGCTTAGCTGGGAATATCGAAACCAAGTTAAGTCAATTGTTGGCAGAGTCAAAGAATAAAGATGAAGTGATTATCACTTTCTTGGCACTACTGGAATTAATTAAACAACGCATCTTTATGGTTAACCAAGATGAATTGTTCACAGATGTTACCATCACTAAATATACTCCTAGCATTCAAGAAGCAGAAGAAATTATTGTTGTTGATGACAGCGAAGATGACGACGACGATGACGATGAGGACGATGACGAAGACGAAGAATAACTGCGAATATATAAAATAATCTGATAAAATATAAGATATGAATCAATTAACTTCACAAATCGAAAGCTTGCTGTTTGTAGCTAGTAAGCCACTTTCTGCTAAACAACTGGTAAAATTTACTGGGGCAAGTGCGGAAGATGTCTCTGCTGCTCTTCAAGAATTGGCTCAATTAAGAGCAAATTCAGGAGTAGTACTACTTGATACTGGCTCGGAATACCAATTAGCAACCCACAGTGAGAACAGTAATATCGTCAAAGATTTTTTGAATAGTGATCTGCGCGAATCTCTAACGGATGCTACCACAGAAGTTTTAGCCATTATCGCCTATCGCCAACCGATTAGCAAAGCCGAGATAGAATCTATCCGTGGTGTTAATTCACAGTACAGCATTCGTGCCTTGTTGATGCGTGGTTTGATCGAAAAAATTCCTAACCCACTTGATAGCCGAAGTTCGTTGTATCAAATTACAACAGAATTTCTACAACAACTTGGCTTAACATCTATTAATGATTTACCAAGCTTTGAAGACTTAGTCCAAAACATCAAGTTACCAGATGCACCTATTATTTCTGAAACAGATTCTGATTCAACAACAGACCCAATAGAAGTAGTCGAGCTAACCCCAGAAGATATTGTAGATATCATGGAAGAACCAGTAGACGAAACTAGCAATGATGAACTAAGCGACCAGAACGAGAACCGAATTTAATAACAGTAAAACTTAATAGCGCAAAATAAAAAAGGCCGCGGAGTGCATTGCGGCCTTTTTATTTTAGAAAAATGGAGTTCCACGATCTCTCGATCAGCACAAAGTTCATTGTGACTGAAGCCTTCGTTAAACTGCAACGAAGCCCTGTAAGGTGTGAAGTTCTGAGGCACATTTTTCTAAGTCCCTACCGATTGTTCCTCTTGTTGTACCCAGACCATAGCAAGGTTTTTAAATCTTGTCAAGGGCTACAGACAAAAAAATCCCAAAAAAACTAATTGAGTAGTTATTTTGGAAGTGGTTGGTATGATTCTTGAGGTGAGCTAGGAATTTCTCCCTGAATTTTAGTGTTGTTACAACCTACTGCTAAGATAGCAACAGAGCAAACTATAAGTAAAAGATATTTCATAACTAAATTATACCACCTCGATCTATTTGTCCGAAATATCTGACTGTACAAACAAGCTTCAAATTGCTAAAATACTATGTAAATACATAAAACATGGCGCTATCGTCTAACGGTTAGGACGCGTGGTTCTCATCCACGTAATCGGGGTTCGATTCCCCGTATCGCTACCAGACAAAATTTAAAATAGGTTATAATTAGACTAATAAAACATCAAGGACCAACTATTCTAGCAATTAAAAAATAACCAATGAGCTGGGAACACATCTTAGTTATCATAAGCGCGTTAATTATTATCCCTGGCGTCTCCGTGTACATCCGAGATACCTTAAAAGGTAAGACCAAACCAAATCTTGTAACTTGGTCCATGTGGACGTTAGCACCCTTAATTGGCGCGGCGGCGGCTATTTCTGCGCACGCAGATCCTTGGGTAGTTGTTAGAATTTTTCTAGCTGGCTTTTTGCCGTTATTAGTTCTGATAAGTGCATTTATCAATCCACAAAGCCACTGGAAGATTACTATATTTGATATACTATGTGGACTTTGTTCTATTCTTGCTTTAGGAATTTGGTTGATTATTGACTCCCCCATATATGCTATTTTATTAGCGGCCATCGGTGATGGCTTTGCAGCATTACCAACTATTATCAAAGCCTGGAAATTCCCAGAAACGGAGACTGTATTCACTTATATAATGAGTCTATTTAGCGTACTGTTAGTAATTCCATCGATAACTCATTGGAATATAGAAAACTCAGCATTCCAAGTATATTTAATTTTAGTTAATCTAATTTTAATCGCAGTGGTATTTAGGAAGCGTTTAAAATTTGGTAATATGGTCACTCGAGTTATGCTGTAGATTTACAAAATAAAAAGACGAGAGTTTCTCGTCTAAGTGTTTAACTTTCGTGCAACCACAAATATATTTCTGGGTAACGATAATTTAGCAATTCTTTGATATCGTTATTATCCATCACATCCATTTCGAATTGAGTCATCTCGGCCTGCCACCTTATTTGTATGTACTCACCATTATAGTTAGACCCTGATGTATTATACGGCCTGTAACTACTACGTAATCTATTTGGGCCAGCCGGCTTAGTTGACTCACCTAAGAGATGTAAGCTGAAGATTTTATCAGCTGCTAAGTTTGGCTTAACTCCATTAATACGAAAATGAAGTTCATAACTTGGAAAGTGTCGATTACTGTAACTCATTCCTAGAGGGCATTCGATTAAGCCTGCAATGCTAGTTTTGAAATAGAAGAGCGGTTCAACTTCTGGATTAATCCACAGCTCTTTATCTAACACCAAATTATCGGTTATCGCGCGGTACCAAGAATTAAGAATTAACTCCGAGTCCGGAAATTTTTTAGTGAGCAGTAAAACTGAGTTAAAATTACTTGGGTCATTTATACCAAGAAAAATGGTGTCCTTTACGGATTGTGTAATTGTAGTTCCTGTCATATTCCCTCCCTGGAATTTGATTAAACCTTGTGAGATTTATGTTCAATAATACTATGTTCATTGGTGTTTGTCAATTAACCCAGATAAGACTAGCACAAAATTAAAACGCCTGTTTAGGCGTTTTTAATATAGGAGTATAATTAAGGTATGATCAATTTAAAAAAGTTCCTCACAATTCAAACGTTGTTACTGGCCGCAGGGACAGTATTTGCGTGGTATAACGTCATAAAAAACTTTGCCAAGTTTTATGGCTACGAAGGCACTATCTTCAAGATTCAAGATTGTGTCATACCTAACCCTGTCACGGAAGCTTGTTTTTACGGAGCTATTGGTTTTTTGGTAGCCCTAGTTTGGTCTGTGTTGATATATAAATCACAGGATCAAGCCAAACAAATTAAGTGGCAACACTACCTATGGTGGTTCACTTCTGCAGGAACTATTTTTGCATGGTTCAATGTGGCTCGTGAATTCGTCGCTTATTACAGCGTGCGTTCTGGCCCAGCACTTGGGTGTTCTGGCACACCAATCACCAACCCATTTTTAACTCCTTGTTTTACAGGTGCGACTATCTTTTTACTCAGTGCAATTATTAGTGGAATAATTTATTCTCGTGCTACTAAAACTAAAGTTTCTGATACTGAGATTATTTAAGTTTTAAAACCAATTTTAGGTTTTGGTTGTTCTGGTGGTTCTAGTAATAAATTTATGGCAGTGAACACTTCCGCAAACTGCTGATCGTATTTTTCCTCTAACTCGTTGATTTTTTCTCGGAGTTCTTTGCTACTAACCAACATTTCACGAATTTTTGTAAAAGTTCTCATAATTTGAATATTAACTTGAATCGCCCGCTCGCTTTTTAGGACTGAAGAAAGCATGGCGACGCCTTGTTCGGTGAAGGCGTAAGGTAGTTTCCTTCTTCCACCATAACCTAATCTTGAAGTCGCAATTTGCGACCTCAAAACCGCAACCTGTTCTGAGGTACCATTTTGGCACCTCAAAATCTCTTCATTACTTGAAGTCACAATTTGTGACTTCAAGTTTGCTTTATCTAAGCCATTTTCGTCGTTTGAGGTCACAAATTGTGACCTCAAAGATATATATTTTTCCTCTTCTTTTGTAAGTTGAAACATAAAATCTTCTGGGAAACGAGAAATATTTCGTTTTACAGATTGATTTAATACTTTCGTAGAGACTCCATAAAGCAAGGCTAAATCTCGGTCGAGCATAACTCGACGACCACGCAAAAAATATATTTTGTAATCCAGCTCTTCTATATTATCTATAGGGGTAAAATTCTTGGTCATAAAATTACGATAACACAACCCTATTCAAGAACAGATAAAGATTTACCAAGTTTTATATAAAGAAAAACTGAATTTGTTCTGCGCAAAGAAAATGAGTTTTATTACCAAAAAAACCGGAAGTAACTCCGGTTCATTGTTATAAGTTAAAACTTATTCTGCAAGCTTGTTATATTTTAAGTGATTTCCCTTTGCTTTATCGATTGGATATTTCGCATGGTTCTTTGCCTGTTTCTTTTGCAAAGCTTCTTTTATATCAATATCCAAATCAGCACTCATCAACAAAACCCAGTAGAGCGTATCGGCTAATTCTTCCGCTATATCTTCCTTATTGGTTTTGATGTAAGTTTCTATTTCTTCTGGTGACTTCCACTGAAAATGCTCTAAGACCTCCGCAGCTTCTAATAGCAATGACATAGCTAGGTCTTTTGGATTATGAAACTGCTTCCAGTCGCGTTCATCTCGGAACGCTAAGATATCATTGGTTAATTCTTTTATATCAGACATATATTTAGATTATTAATAGGTTTTTATATTATCATATTTGAATGGTTTGTCCCACACGTTTCCATTGCCGAAGTGCCCCCACTGGCACAGCTCGGCGAATTGGGGTTTGTTGAGCTCGAGAAGTTGGCAGATTGTTGTAGGAGAAAAATCGTATTGAGCAGAGATGTCGTGTTCGACGCCGTCTAGGTACGCGACAGCCATCACAGGCTCGGCAACGCCAATAGCATAAGCGATTTTAACAATCACCTCTTGGGCGTGGTGCTTGCTTAGTAAATCCACGGCGACTTTGCGAGCATAATAGGCGCCGGAGCGATCTACTTTTGTGGCGTCTTTTCCACTAAAGGAGCCTCCTCCAATAGCCACGTGAGGCCCATAGGCGTCTACCACAAGCTTTCTGCCAGATAACCCAGAGTCGGCATCAAACCCGCCTTGTTGCCATTCTCCAGCTGGGTTTATAAGATACTTGTCAGCGGTAATAAGGCTGAGGACAAGGGCTTCTAGGTCGCTGGATTTTGAATTTTGAAAGCTAGCGACAACGCATTTAACTTGGGGTGTGCTGGCTAAGTGCAGCGCGGCGCCGCCCGCACCGCCACCACCACCAACATCCACCGTCACCTGAACTTTGCCGTCGTATGGATAGACTTTGTAAATCTGCTGGCATAAACTTCGTGCCAGTTCATATTCAAGAGGAACAAAATTAGGAGTGCTACTGGATGCAAAGCCGATCATAATGCCTTGATCCCCTGCTCCGCCAACATCAACACCGAGAGCGATCTCTAGGCTTTGCTTGGCGATGTTGGTTATCACTTTATAATCTGGGCCGACAATGCTTTGCACTATTTGAATGCAATCTATATTGGCAGAGCTAGTGACTTCGCCGTTAAGAGTAATGAGGCCGTGACCACCCATCACTTCTACAGCCACTCGAGCGTGAGGGTCTTGGGCAAGATAGCTATCTAGAATACAGTCTGCAATATAGTCGCAGATTTTATCTGGATGCTTAGGAGAAACAAATTCGGCTGTACGTAACTGGGCCATAAAAAATATCCTTTCTTGCTGTAAGAGAAGGATATTTTAAATTGATATCTTTCCCTGTAAGCAGGGCCAGACTTAGCACCTTGAGTCTATGACGACTTAGGTTGCTGGCGGATCGCAGGGCTGGTTCCCTAACCGCACTCTTGATATTGTTAGTTGTTGATGGGTGTATTATAACAGATTCTGTGTTTTGCATGAATTGGTAGACCATCTCGAGACAGGTGGAAAACTTATTTGGCTTTGGTAAGGGAAGTTTACAATCAATTTTCAATAAATCACAATCCTGGTATTTAATGAGCTTTTCCAGCCTCAACAAATTTATGGGTCTTGATGGCATACTCGATATCTGAGTCAACGACATTTCCGTTACAATTCAATCCATTGCCACCATTAACTATATCCATTAATGATGTTTTAAAGCACCGGTTTTGATTTTCTCTGTAATTTGCAGGTTCAGAACCAGACTGTTTGATCATTTTAGAAATATTAGTAAACTGATCAATGTCCGTTTTCCAGCTAAACGCACTTCTTTTAAATATAATTATTCTTGGGTCAGTGGTGCAGTCATTATAACTACCTTGATTCCAAGCTGCCATACCTCTTGCTTCAATACATACAGATACCAACACTTGTTTAGTCCCGCTAAACTTGCTTCCGATAACATTTTTAGCCGTATAATTAACTTTGTCTATAACCATAAAGTTACCAACATCTCCTCTTGGGCATAAAACATCATGATTAGGTAGAGAATACGGTAACAACGGTTGTATTGTTTGGCAATTTTCATTACTAGCCGCCACTAAAAAATTCACAACAACTTTTTCACTTATAAATTCACTATAAATAAAATAGCTAATGGTTAGTAAAATAATTAGTCCAGTAATTAGAAGAAATTTATTATATTTAATATCTAATATTTTCATAATAATTGTTACTCATGTTTATTGCGCATATTTCCCAATACAATATATAAGAATAGCTTATAGTATGCAATCGCGACTATATACATTAGTATCAAGGTAATTATAAGGCAGGTTAGTAGGTTTGCTATTTGAAATAACAAAGTTTTAGTATCAGACACTTGGTAAAATCCATAATCAGTACTTAATTTATCAAATAACAAATCCTTATCTGTTCGCAAGAAATCCAGTTTGCTGGTAAGTACATTTTGAGAATTATAATTTGAGTAAGAATCAATAATCACACAGTTAACATCCTCAGTCCGCAGGTGTTCTTCAAATTGATTTAAAGGAACATTTTTACCGCTTATGTAATATGAGTTTACAGACCAACGGTCGGAGATTTGTTCAATATAGCTTCCTATTTGAGACGAGCAAAACGTTTTAGCAGTCATATCAAAATCCCAAAAAGCATCAGGGGAGTTCAACGAATAGGAAGACGCACCGAGTTCGTCAATTTTTTCTCCCGTCTTTGCAAGCTCGTTAACAGATTGGAGAGAAGAATTTATCCTGTTACTAAAAGTGTCAGACAATTCCCATTGAGGGTGGTCAAAAAATTTAAAATTACTTGAGCTCGCCAAATATATAAACAAGATTATTGAAGCAACAAAATAACAAACAATAAAAAGTCTGTGCCACCATTTACCACCGAGATTCGTATGATTCCTTTTATACCAAAACAATATTGTCTTAAACTTGTTCATACATTAATTAAGTTAGAAATTTCCATATCTATATATCGTTATAAGGACAAACAATCAAAACCTGTATGATTAGCCCCGCAAACAGATTGAATGGTAGTATATGTATTTTTTGCGACACTAAAAGACTTCCCATTATAAGTAGCACCAATCAATACGTATCTCCCTCTAGGCACAGAGGGGTCAGTATCTGCATATCCGTTGGCACTAAAAGAAAAGCCTTTTACAGTGCTAGTTACACTTATTCCTTTATCAATTAATTGCGAAGCAGCGTCACTTCTACTTGCCCAGCCCCAACTTCCACTAAATCCGTTTTTTGAACTATTGGAAGAGGTGGTAAAAGTGATTGAAGGGTCATCAATGTTCATAAATACCAGCTTTACAGTGTAGGGTTTATTATCATCAAATGCCCAGCCCACAATACCATTATTAGCACTTATATAACCTTCTGAATGTGGAGTTATATCTACTTTGGTTTTTGTTTGGGTATTTTGGCTTGTTTGTTCGTTATCCTTAGGGGTAGGGGTAGGGGTAGGGGTAGGGGCTGGTGCTACTTCTTCTTTTATTATTTCGACGTCTTGCTCTGGTAATTCTATATGTTCTGAAGGTTGCACTGTATCTACTACTGCTTGGTTGTTGGATAGTTCTTGTGATTTAAGAAAAAAATATCCACCAGCAATTATTAAAATCACTAACAGAGTCGAAATCTTAAACCAATTTTGTGATAACCAATTTTTCATATAATAAAATTTAATACCATTGTGCTACACCGCCATGACGTGAGCATGTCCCGCGACGGTTTTGACTGAAACTATATGTTCCATCTCCACAGAGTGCAGATGCACCAGCAGGGATAGCATCATCATTAGTGTAAGCAGGTGAATGTACTTGGTTCCCATCAACATTCTTGTAATAGTTATTATTTGATAACTCGGTAGTATCTTGTTTAGGCTGTGATACTTGCTGGGATTCAGTGTCTGGAATGGTCGCGCTCTCAACTTTGGGCTCTGTGATAGGAGTTACTGCCTCAGGTTGAGATAGCGTTGCTTGCTGAACATTGGCTTCCTTAACTTGCGAACTCGGGGCAGGGTCATCGGCAAACAGACCAATACCAGTAAAAAGGGCAAAGGCAGTAATTGGAATTATATAACGCTTCTTTTTATACCATTCTCTAATACTAGAGGGCTGTTCAGGATTCATACAATATACTAATTATTTGACTCAAATATAGCATAAAATTTAAAAAAGGGCTATAAATAAAGCAAAAAAGTTTTCCATTTAATGTTGCTCAGCCAAAAGCCATTTGGAAAACTTCTATCACAATAATTATATAAGTTAAATAATTTCGATTCACCGTTGCTCTACCAATTGTCTATCTATTCTATTTCCTCCCCACCCACCACCGTTTCACCACCCGCACGGTCAAAGTAGATAGCACAAACCCAATTGTCGGAACTATCGCGGAGAGGAATGGTCTTGGGAAGTCCATAGTCACAAAAAATATCACTACCACCACATAGGTCAAAACCGCAATTAATATTTTACGGAATAAACTGGTCTCCCAAGCTTTATCTTGCTCTACTCTACTATTCCGAGCTTTGAGTTCGGCAATATCTTTTTGAATTTGTTCTATTTCTTCCATAATTAAAACCTCACAAAAACTTTTTTGTTTTGGGCATCTATTCGTGCTTCCCCACCATAAGGCAAACAGATTTGTGGGTCGGTGTGACCAAAATCCATATTCATCACCATCGGCACATTTGGATTATACTGCCTCACCACTTTAGTAAACACTTCGCGTTGTTCAGCTCGATGCTGTTTTCTTTGTTCTGGAGTTCGTTCTTTTCCAAAGTGCCATCCTTTTGGTCGCCCTACTAATACACCACGCACACGCTCTAAAATCCCTCTTTCACCTAGCGCCCGCAACACGCGCGAGACATAACTGCTATCCGGCATTTCTTCGGAGGTTTCTAAAAACAAAATAATATTTTCAAAGTCTTCTAAACTTGGCAAGGCCACACCATGACGCATGATTTCGTCTATAGATTCTAAGCATCCACCCCAAGTGATTCCGCGCGCCTCTGTTGGCGCACCACTCTCTGCTACATCCCAATACCAACCATCATTGGGTTCGTATTCGCGTGCCATAGTCATAGTCTCGGGATCATTCCATTGCAACTCTACATCATTAAATACGGAGCTGGCGACTAGTTCTACCTCGGCAGATTCTTCGAATAACGCCTTCTTTAAATATTCCAAAGTAAACTCATCCATCTTGTTCTGCATGGCGAACTGAGTGAAAATTGAACCGCCATAGTAAGAAGGAATGCCGTTTAACCACAAGAAGTTCATAAAGTGAGTGTTGTCGCTATATCCAAAATATGGTTTAGGATTTTGAGTGAACGGTTCTGTGGGTAGGTTTTTAATATATGTAACTTGATCGTTGCCACCCAAAGAAGCAATTACTGCTTTAACATTAGGGTCGGTAAAAGCGGAAACGAGGTCAGCGGTGCGTTCTTCGGTGCTGGCACCAAGTTTAGCTGTAGCAGGATAATCGATTGGGTTTAAGCCAAAGACCTCACGCACACGCTTAAGCCCAAGTTCGTACATATGAGGCCATACTGCAGGCGCAGCAAAAGACGGCGACACGATTCCGACTGTGTCTCCGGGTTTTAATTTTGCTAGTTTGGCAAAGGTTTTCATATAGTTATTCTATCACTTTTAGGCATTTTTCGCCTTTTTAAACCTAATTAGGTATATAATATAACCATGCTAAATGATCAGTCACATATTTATGATTTAATTAATGAAGATTCACTCAGTCTTGCTAAGCAGATTTGTGATAAAGAAGTTATTATACTCGGTGAATATTCTGACCAGATAAATTCAAATCAAAAACAACAACTTTTTGAGATTGGTTATTTTGTTTGTGCGGGACTTTATTTAGCTTACAAACAGGGTTTGTACACAGAAAGAGAAGAAATCAGAGATTATATTATCAATAAAAAACTAAAGGAATTTAATGACCCACCAATCAATAAATTACTGTCAGATTACAACATTAAGTTTCAAGTATCGGATTTTATGGTTTTAGGAATACAACAAGCCAGAAAAGAAATGAGTACATAGAAAAGCTCGAGCAATGCTTCGAGTTTTTGTTTTATTCAAGCCAAAAAAAAATCGTTGACAATCAATCAAAATTTTCTTAAAATATATTTACTAGGGGTTTACCCTGGCGGAAGTATTTGTTAGTTAAAGGAAACTTGAACTGACGATAATTCTGTATTTGGCTTTTGCCACCGATCCAAGGGGTTTATTCCCCTTGGTGATGATACATTTTTGACTCTCCTTAATTGGATTAGTCACTGAGCCAGAGCAATTTGTTCTGGTGATAATTCAAAGCTCAAGAAGATTCTTGAGTTTTTGTTTTATAATTTTAAAAGTTTTTTCATCTAAAATATGGAGTTTGTGCTGAAATCTATTGGAATTAAACATTTTTATTTGAGATAACATCACATTCCTCTTTCCCATTAATGTCTCAACTTCACAAAACCAATCGCCATTCTTTAATTGAGAAGAAATTGGCAGACCTATCACGCAATACTTTGATAATTTTTTTAATATTAAAACAGGTCTGCGAAAATCTCTGCCTTTGCCGCATGATTCATTCCCTACATTTATACCCACCGAACACCACCAAATCTCTCTTTCTTTAAAAAGAAACTTTTTGTTTGATGAATCTAAATTTTTCTTCTTCTCATTCCAGCTGTCAAAATCTTTGTGCATATTATAAGGCTAGCAAAACAGTGATAAATACTGCTTTTAGATTTTCTCGAGCTGGAATAAAAATTAACAAAATAAAAAAGCGCGGAAATAACTTCCGCGCAAACAACAAACTTCCTACAATTCTTCCACCTACAATTCCTCTGGTAAAACATGGCATTTTCGACAACGAGCTTCATAAGTCTCCGTGTTGCCTACTTCTACTTGTTGACCAGACTTTACAATCTTCTGAGAAAGAACAGCATCGGCGTCACAACTCATGCACACCGCACTCTTTTTTATGACCTCATCAGCTATCGCCATAAGGTTAGGCATAATGCCAAACGGTCGACGCCATGCGTCCATATCGAGACCGGCTATCAAAATCTTGAGATCCTCAGAACTTTTCTCGGCTAAAAGTTTATTAATGAAACTAAACATCCACGGTTTGAAGAACTGAGCTTCATCAATTCCTACTACCTCAGGATTATAATCCTTAATGAGCTTAGAAAATTCTTTTGCCGATTCAATCGAGATGGCTTCCCAGCTGGAAACCGGAGTAAAGTCTTGCTTTTTCCCGGTATGAGAAAGCCGAGAAACAATTTCCTCCTTAGTTCGTGTATCGATCTTTGGTTTTACTACTAAAATTCGCTTCTTTCGATAACGGTAACGGCGCAATTGCATCACCAATTCTTCGCTTTTACCTGCATACATCGAACCAGCAATTACTGTAAGATGTGACATATCTCACCCCCTTACAGCAATATATCATATATTTTAAACTGGCAAAATAAAAAAGCGCTTCACCAATGTGTTGCGCTTATTATTCAACAAACTGAACCTGTTGCTGGATTTTTCAATTCCGGTATCAGTTGTCGAATCTTGTATAATTCGGTTGGCTTATTTCTTCGCCGTCTTGGCGACTTTAGCCTCTAGCAAAGATTTGATAAGAGCCAAAACAGCATCCAAAGAAGTGCAAGTGGTTTTGGCACTCTTTGTAATCGTCCCGGAAGCTATTCCAAATAGCTCTCCGTTGGCAGTTACGATAACTGCCCCAGACTCCACATCTGCTCGCTCTACCCGTTCTATGAGAACTTGATTCATCAGAACCTTAGAGCTATCTTTGATTGGAAAAGACTCTGGTCGAGCGGAGTTTATCAGTCCGCCAAGCTTCTTAAGCTTTTGACCTTTTCGGACTAAATACGAAACCGCAAACGTACCAAACGGACTTCTGCGATCGGTAAATTTGTACTTCATCGGTTTCGTCGGGCCATCCATATCAACTTTGAGCAAAGCGATATTGTTTTGGACACTCGGAGCACAGACTCGTACATTTTTATGGACCTTTCCGTCTTCGGTCTTAACCGACAGTGGATATTCCTTCAGATGATCAATCACATCATAATTGGTTACTAAAAAACCATTTTGGGTAATTAGCAAACCGCTCATGATATGACCGAGACTTGGATGGAATAATTCTACTACCCCTTTTTCTAGATGAACCCGAGCATGGTCATCTGTTAAATGACTAACTCTGCTGGGTGATTCCAAAAAGGCTGTGAGCGCTGCTTTATTCATAGCTCTCTGCTCTAAAGGAATCTTAGAAGCATTGGAAGTGGATGCTTTCCCACCGAAGATTTCTGGGAGTTTTAATTCACCAGTAGTAAAAACCTCGAACAAATCATCAAAAATATCGCCCATTTATTCACTCCTACTGCATTTTTCAAACGAGTTTATTATGTCACTCGTCTGGTGTATTGTCAAGGTTTAATAACTTCTATTTTGAAGAAATTTAAAAGAAATACTCTACTTTTTATGGCTTCCGAACGCTTGACATTTTAAGTATGCAGTGCAATACTTAACTATTGACCTATATTCACTTTGGGAAGCCAACGCGGTCACTAACTTATAATGTCTGATTACCGATTGAATTAAGGTACCCAGCCGAAAGGACAATTATGTCTGACGATACAACAACAACTCCAGAAGTTGCAACAGAAGAAGCCGGCGCTGAAGTAGTAACTCCAGAAGTTGCTGCAGAAGAAGCTAAGAAAGAAGACGAAGCTACTTCCGAAGAAGCTGCTGCATAGTCTTTACCTTACGGTAAAACCGCAACTTAAAAACCCGCCTCTGCATAGAGCGGGTTTTTCGTATTGAAATTTATTAACTTACTCTCGTCTTCTCTTTATGCCCCATCTCTGGCGGACACACAAAGTTATCACCCATCTTTGTTTCGCATTCTTCGCAAGCAATAAACTTTCGATTACAATCGTTAACTACACAGTTAGTATATCGTTCGCTGGCCTTGCCACAAAAAATACACTTCCCTATTACTTGGTGCTTTGGATCGTCAGTAAAGAATCCTAAAGTTAAGCGACTATCAAATACATATAATTTTCCTAAAAAGTCTTCGTTCGGATATTTGGCCATGTACATTCCAATTCCACCATCCAACTGATAGACATCGGTAAATCCTTGGCTCAATAAATAACCGGATGCTTTTTCGCAACGCACACCGTAAGTACAAACAGTAAGTACTGACTTATGTTTTAAGTGCTCAATAGATTTTATAAATTTCGGTAGATCACGGAAGTTATCCATCGGCGGTAAAATAGAACCTTTAAAATGACCAACCTGATGTTCGTAAGCATTCCGCATGTCGATTATATAAAACTCTTTGCCATCAGCAATCCATTGGTGGAGTTCTTCTGGTTTTAAATGCACGCCTGTAATTTGATTTGGATCGATGTCACAAGATTTATCTAAACCAAGCGCCACAAGTTCACTGCGAACTTTTACAGAAGTTTTTGGAAAAGCATTTCCTGTGCCAGCAGTACGTTTGATATAGACATCTTTAAAGCGCGGGTCTAAATATAGATCGGCGATATATTTTTCGATGTTATCGTGCGTTCCTTCCATGGTAGCATTAATGCCTTCGTCCGCAATAATAGTGCGTCCCTTTAAACCAAGTCGCAACTGAGCTTCCTTTTGAGACTGCATCAACTGAAGAGGGTTATCAATGTGAACGTATTTATAAAAAATGATGATCTCATAGTTTTCCATGGCTTCTATTATAGCTTTTATTAGGCTTTTTGGCAATATAAAAAACCGCCAACAAACTCGTTGCGGCGGTACATTCCTGCTTAACAATATACTTATAACTCCCTCTCTTTTCCAAAGAGAGCTTGAAGCATTTCTGCATTTCCATTCTTTCTCCAATAAGGCTTGGATGGCAAATTCACTAGGACTGCGAATTTAAAATCTGCCTTGTAATGCAAATCATTGTCTGGACCATGTTCGGTATGGAGAAAATCCAATATCATTCTAGGTGTGACCTTCTCATACTTACAATGAAATAAATGAAAGTGAATGTTGCCCGCATAAGGGGCTTTAACACATGATGCATGTTTTAACATTCGCTTGAACAAATCACTTTTAGCTTTGTACTTTGGTTGACCTTCGGTGAATATCTCGAAAGCTTCGACAATTGATCCTTCGAGCCCAGCGATAATATCCACGCGACCACCGGTGGCGTTCCTAAATGAATCGACTACACAGATAATTCCTCGAAGTTTATTGTCACGCACTCGCGCTGAGTGGGTATCCAAGAACTCTTGGATTTTCTTCATCCATGTAGTTTTGGCTTTAATATCAACTACATTTTCTGTGAGTGCTGGAAAATTATTCGCAGCATAAACTGCTAACTCTAAACCTTCGTTGTCAAACTTAGTTTTTTCTTTTGCAACCTTAACAACTTTTAAAGCTCCAGTTGGTTCAACATCAGACTTACTTTTTGTCGTCTTTGCCTTCACGGCTTTCTTTTTCATATCCCCTCCTCAAGGTTTTTGCTATTCGAAACTAGTTTGTTGTTCCAAGACTAGTTCGAAGTATAGTCTCCAAATCCGAATATTGCAAATCAAAATTTAAGATTGTTTTAATCCGCGCGTTGTCGGCCACAGAGATAGGAATTTCACTCTCACGTCGAGGTAAAGTCTGAACCGCAATACTTTTACCTTTTTCTTTAGCAATTTTGTGTGCAACTTCTAAAATTTGATTAATTGAATATCCTTGCCCAGAGCCAACATTAAAAACGGAATAGTTATTTAATTGAGGAGTAGAAAAAACCAACGCACTAACAGCACAAACTATTGCTCGAGCGATATCAACTACGTTTATAAAATCTCGGATGCAAGTACCGTCAATAGTTTCGTAGTCATCACCATAAATCGAGAATACAGGGTCTTGGCCATCAATCACAGCCTTAATCTTCCGCAACAACCCATGAGGGTTTTGAGGCAATATATTTAATTCCGGATCAGTTCCAGCGACATTAAAAAATCTAAGCGCTACTGACTTCAAATTACTGTCTAGAATGGTGCGCTCAGCCAGCATCTTACTTTTACCATAAGGATTGATTGGAGCTAATGGAGCTAAATCACTAATCGGATAATCAGAATTGTTGCCGTAAACTGCGGCCGTGGAAGCAAACACTAAATTATTAACCGCTAAATCTTTTAAAATCTGAAGTAATTGTTGGGTTTTTTGGTAATTAGTTTCGAGGTACAATTCTGGTTCTAGAATCGATTCAGCTGCATCAATTTTTCCTGCCAAGTGAACCAACCCTGCAACTTTATGCTCAGCTACAATTTGACTCCAAAGTTCTGCGTCTGCAAAATCACCCTCCTTAAAAGTTATCGAAAAGTTAGATAGATTTTCTAACTTACCGGCAGAGAGGTCATCAATTACAACAACAGAAAAACCAGCTTTAAGTAGCTGGTCCACTGTATGTGCTCCTATATACCCTGCTCCACCAGTCACAACAATTACCTCACCAGCAGCGCGCACGCCTGGCTTAGAAGCTTGTAATGTATTAACTTGAGGAGCAACTGTAGTAATCATGGATTATCTCCAATCCTCTGGATGTTCTTGCGACCAATCGGCCAAAGCTTGATTCAAAGTATATTTGTATTGATAACCGGTATCGATCAACTTTTGAGCGATAATATTATTCTCGCGCAATAACTTTTTTACTCGAGCTGCATTAACTGGTTGTTCGATGCCAACAAAGTTCGATACTGCGCCAATTACTGTGGCGACTGGTAATAACAAGTTGTAAGGAATATTCCACACCTTTTGCTTACGGCCCATAGCCTGAATAATACTGTTGGCATATTCAGCCACTGTAGCAGCTGGGTGGAAAGTAAAGTTATAAATTAACTCTTGCTGATTTTGTTGCTTTTGCCAGTCCAACATCCAAGCTAAAGAACGGCATAACTCTTTAACATAACCACCGGACTTAATAATATTCTGGTTGCCCAAAAATACAAAGTAGCGCCCACGAATCCCGCGGATCATACGTGTGATGTTACCAGCTTCACCTGTTCCAAAAATTACACCCGGACGAACAATTAACAAGCTTCGTTCGGTAGACTCTTTAACCCAGTCTTCATTAATTTTTTCGGCCGCTAGCTTAGACACACCATAAGGACTATTTGGCTCTGGCTTGGTAGCTTCGGTTTTTGGACCAATTTTTTCTGTACCGTAAACTGCGATTGAACTAGTAAAAACTATTTGCTGACAATTAATTTGTCGCGCCCAATTACAAACATTTTCTGCTCCAGGAATATTGGTATCGTAATATTCAAATTTTTCGTGGCCAGGTTCGCGATGAACCGCAGCTAAGTTTACAATTAAATCAACTTGCTTTGGCAAGCTTGTATTATCTGTTAATGCATTACGAACATCAGCTTGAATAAAATTAATTTTACCCTCGTCTACTAATTGCTTTAATCGCTTCGGTAAATTTTGATACTTTGGCGGTTCGACATCTGCTAAAACAATTTTCTCTGCTAAATTATTATCTAAAAAATAAATAGAAAAATGCGCGCCAATAAAGCCGCTTCCACCAAAGATCACCACATTCTTATAATGATTCATATCTAAAATCGTTACTTCTGAACTAAAAATACCATCTAATTATAACACAAAAACACCTAGCGGAGAGCACTAAAAGGTGCTAAAATAAGTAGGAAATACTTAATTTTTGCTAATTTTTTGATATGAAGCGAGCCGAATTCATCTATAACTTAATCTCTGTACCGACCGACACAGCAGCCCTAGCTACAGCAGGGCTGGTATCATACTATATCCGGTATCACCTAGAACGATTCGATCTTGTTGGACCGGTCATTTTTGATTTGAGCCTTGCTGGTTTTATCAATATTTTAATTAGAGTTATTCCCGCACTGCTAGTTATTTTTGCTTTGATGGGATTATATAACATCAAAAGTACGCAACCGTTTCGCCAACAAGCCGCTAAAATCTTTTTAGGAGTTTCCCTAGGAGCGTTGTTCACCATTGTTTTGTTCTTCTTTAACCAATCTATTTTCCCTTCCCGATTTATTATTCTAGCTGCGTGGGTGCTAAGTATTGTGTTTGTAATAATTGGTCGCTTGCTTCTAAAAATTCTTCGTCGTTTTATGTTTGCGAAAAATTATGGCTTGCACCGATTGATTATCATCAATGGTCAAGGTACAGAAACTAAAGCGATCGAAAGTCTCTTTCAAAGCCAGAAGTATGGTTACCAAGTAGTAGCTAAGTTTGATCACCATAAAGAACTACATATTGATCTCGAAAAGTTTATCGACGAAAATCTAGTTGATGAAATCATTCAAACCAACACTTCAATTAGCCAAGAACAAAACATGCGTCTAGCCAGTTTGGCTCGCAGTAAAGGGTTAAGCTTTAGTTTTATTCCAAGCCTGTTCGAAGTTCAACGCAACGTGATCGAATTACAAAGCTTCCGTGGCGTGCCTGTGATCAGCTTAAAAAATACTCCGTTAGAAGGTTGGGGTCGAGTTGTAAAAAGATTGCTAGATATCCTCATTGGTACAGTTTGTATTATTATCACGGCACCCGTCTTTGTTCTCATTGTGATTGCTATTAAATTTAACAGTCCAGGGCCGGTTTTCTACAACGTTACACGCGTCGGTCGCGGAAAAAACTTTACCTTCTTCAAGTTTAGAAGCATGTACACTCACTTAAGTGTTGGCGAAAAATACGGCAGTCAAACCGCCGCCGAAGCTCTCCAAAAACTTTTAGAAGTAGTCACAGAAGAAGACCGCTCAGGACCACTTTATAAAATTAAAAACGACCCCCGCGTCACGCCAGTTGGTCGCTTCATCCGTAAAACTAAGCTAGATGAACTCCCTCAATTCTGGAATGTGTTGCTTGGTGATATGAGTATGGTTGGCCCTAGACCTCACTTCCCAGACCAAGTAGAACTGTATAAAAGGGGCAATGAACGCATCTTTAGCATCAAACCTGGTATCTTTGGCCTTACTCAATTAGCACAGCTCTCGTGGCCAAACCTGCCCTTTGAGGAAGAAATCAAGCTCGACACTTATTATATAGAAAACTGGAGTTGGCGGCTTGATATGAGCATTCTAGCCAGAACCCTATTCGCTCTTATCTTCAATCATCGCACTAAAGATAATTATTAATTACAAATCAAAATCCCCGCCTGCCTTTCGGCTGACGGGGATTTTTTAGGCCTGTTCATTATTATGACTCATAACATGGGACAGGGCGACATCTTGCCACCCAGCATGTTTAGAGTTGGGGACAAAGCTTTATGCGAAGATAAAGCTCATGATGTCTTTACCACGGCGGACAGCTACAGCAGCGATGGTGATTAAACCAGCGAATACAGCAGCAGAAGTCGCAGCAGCACCAGTAGTAGGAGCTTGGTAAATAATATTACCAGGAACATTGATTACTACGGTATTTCCGTAAGTGTTACGAATTTGATAAGACAAGGTTGGGGCAAGGCTAGACTTAACTTTAACTACGAAAGTTTTAGTTACAGTTTCACCTGGCTTGATAGTGATCGCAGGATAACTTAAGATGTTACCATTTAAAGTAGCACCACCATTATCGATAAGATCAGCTAATGGCAATACGCCAGAAAGATCATCTGTGATTACATAGTTAACTGCATCAGCAGTACCATTATTGGTAGTCTTTAAAGTGAAAGTGATAGTGTCACCACGAGCAGCATTCACAGTTGTAGCATCAACATTTTTAGTGTTGTTGAAAGCAGACTTAACTTGAACAATGTTTGGTTCACCTGGTTTAGGTGTAGTGTAAACTGTTACACAAGCATTGTCAGTAACTTCTGCAACACCTGTACCAGTTGCTTTCGCAACGTTACAAATGCTAGCAGGAGCTACAGCTAATACCTTAGCAGCAAATTCTACTGTCTTGGTTTGACCAGCAGCTAAGCTACCAAAGTCGACGCTCAAAGTAGGTACAGTGAAACTAGGAGCACCATCACCTGTAAAGGAGTCATCAAATTGAAGACCACTTGGGATAGCGTCTGTTACACGAACGTTATTTATAACTGCATTACCATTATTGGTAACAGAGATTTTAAAGTTTACACGTTCGCCAGTACGAGCTTGTACTGAATCATCACTATACGCTGTGCCTGTGCTAAGGTTCTTAACGAATTTCTTAACAGCAAGAACACGAGTTTCTACTGGAGGATTTGTTACATTAACACAAGCATCGGCAGTTACAGAAGGAACATTATCACCGCTAGCGGTAGCAATGTTACAAATCTGACCTGCTGTAGAACGAGTTACCTGAGTAGCAAATTCTACAGTACGGCTTTGACCAGGGGCCAAAGTACCAAAGTTTACAGTTAAAGTATTGTTAGCGAAGCTAACAGATCCTGTAGTAACTACTGAAGCACTGTCATATTGTAGACCAGATGGAATCGGGTCAGTAATTTTGACATTGTTTACAGCAGAATTACCAGTGTTAGTCACAGTTACTTTAAAGTTAGTCCATTCACCAGTTTTAGCACCGACAGAATCGGCATAGCTAGTACCAGCATTGTTATTCTTAACTAACTTAGTAATAGCGATAACGCCAGCAGGAGGATTAACATGAGTTACTATTACAGTAGCAGTAGCAGAAACACTTGGAGCGTTATTAGCTACAGCAGTTGCAGTGTTAACAAAGGTACCATCAGTGTTAGTAGCTCGTGCGTTATAGATGATTGTTCTTTCACTTCCAGGAGTCATATCCCCTAAAGGAAGGATACCTGGTAATGAACGTTGAGCAGGACCGCCATCAAGTGTGACAGAACCAGACTCGATTTGAATGCCAGCTACACCGTTATCTGTAAAGACTACGTTAGTAGCAGTAGTAGTACCAGTGTTTTTTACAATAGCTTTGTACTGTACACGTTCGTTACGTTCAACATTTACAGATGGAGCAAAGCTAGTATTGCGGTCTAAACTGCGAACTTGCTTAGTGATGCTCAAAGTAGTATTTGTTGGTGCAGGTGGACCAACAACCTTGAAGCGGAATGTTAAGAATACACTGTATTCGAAACAAGCATCAAGATCACCTAAGGTATAGGTAGAGTTACCTAAGTTTAAGTTTTGTTGATCTAAAACCAAGTTACCTTCATAGTCGTACATAAAGCCACTGTTTGGAACAATTTCCAAATGAGCATTAGCAGGAGTATGAACAGCAAAAGATTTGTTTACAACGTTGGTGTTATCACCAGCGAAGCGAACTGCAATGTTATGAGTACTACCTACACTAGTATCAGTGTTGGTTGTAATTTTAACATTACGAGCCATGGTTTGGTTACCTGGTAAGTTGTTTGCAGCTCCGTTGTGGATATACATCAAAGCTACACCTTCTTGACCAGCATTTAAATTCAAACCATTGTTCCAATCTGCTTCACTTTGTGAATAGACTGGAGAACCGTTAGGGTTGTAGACTGCAGCATCGATAGCTGGGAAGTCGTGACATAACGGAGTGTTGACGTCGTCATACGTAATCGGCCAGTAGTTGAGAGTCGGTGTTGTTGGTGGATTTACACAGTTTTCTGCGAGTGTCTTAATATTAGTTTTTTGAGGAACTAAAGCTAAGACTAAAGCCACGGCAACGACCGCAACCAAACTACCTAACAGGCCAAGTTTGCTTGACTGACGGTTAAAGAAAATGTTGCGCATTGTTCTTTGCTCTCCTGATAAATTTAAGCGGATAGAACCAACTTAAATCATCAATTATTTAATAAATTCTCGATTTACTGCGAGCCGACTAGCTAGTAATAAATCTGATTAGTATACTTTATTTTGGGTGTTTTGTCAAGGGATAAGGAAAAGAAAACCCTCGTAAATAAAGGATAAAATAAAAAATGCTCTTAAATAAGCATTATATTCAACTTAATCATAGCTCTATTTCAAGGGCTTAACAAGCCCTAAATATAGGGCAAAGCCTAATTAAAAGGAGTGGATTAACCACTCTTTTAATTGCTGTAGATAACCCCTTTAAATTCATTGTTTACTATCAAAGGGATTCCATGGAAAGCTTTTACCTGCATCGAAATTCTTTGCACTGAGCAAAAATGCTTTCGACCAGAGGCACAATGAGCACAAAGCTTGCGTAGCTTAGTGATGATCTCATTTTTGGTCAATTCTAAATCAGACATAGAGTTATCCTTTCTATGGTTAATGATAAATGTTTTGTTTACTAAGTTATTCTAAATTTCGAATTACACCGACTACTTTACCTTGCACCATCCACTCTTCTTTTGGATATATGTTTTGATAGTCTGGATTCTCTGCTTTTAAGTAGGCACGATTTTTAATTTGAACGAATCTCTTTACAGTGGCTTCATCATGAAGGAGTGCTACTACGATATCGTTATGCTTTGCTTCGCGAGTCGGACGAACAATTACTAGATCACCTTCATGAATACCAGCGTTGATCATACTATCTCCCCTAACTCGGAGAAGAAATACATCGCGGCGACCCTTGATAAACGATTGAGGTAAGTTTATCCACTCTTCTACAAATTCTTCTGCTAAATGAGGGCTACCCGCCTGAATAGAACCCAACACCGGTACTCGCACCAAACCTTTTTGGAGACTATCAGACAAACTTTCTAATACTGATATCCCCCGAGCTTTACCGTTAGTCTCTATGTAACCACCATCTTCTAGTGCGGTAAGTAATTTGGCTACCGCGTTCTTAGATTTAACACCTAGATGGTCTGCCATCTCGGATAATGATGGAGGCATGCTGTACTCCCGAACTTGATGGACTATAAATTCTAGTAATTCTTTTTGCCTCTTTGTGATACTCATAGATTTTTTTAATTAGTGCTCTTGTATATAAATAGTATACGAGCGTACACCCCATGTCAATAAATAAAAAACAGCCCAAAATAGGCTGTATGTTCGTTCACCATGAAAGTTATCCACATTTTAGATAACTACCAGTCAAATCGCACTTTGCATTTGTTGCAGACGCCGAAAGTATCAAAAGGTACTGGAGGCGGGCCGCCCAAAGAAACTTCACTTCGGATGAATACTTCCCTTTTCTCTATCACCCCACCACAAGGTGATGAGATCAATGGAAATGGTTCATAAGTAATCGTACAAATTCTTTCTTCATTTTGGGTAACCTCTTCCTGGGGATCACCGGCTTGATCTTCGTCTGTGAGTAATGTCATATCCTCCTCCTGTCTTAACGACCCAGTAAAATAACAGATTTACGCTCCTATGTCAATAGTAAAAAAATACCCCATTGCAAAGGCATCGAGGTATTTTAAAATTAAAACTAGTTGTTTTACTTCCCGAGTAAGAATTTTATAACTGTGAGTAATGCATTCCATACTCCTTTTAATATTGGGATGGATGCGGGTAATAAAATTACAAGGACAATCAACCAAATAAAGTTTCTCTTAAGTACTTGGAAGATGGAGTAGATTAAAAAGACTGCCAAACCAATAGAAATAAATGGATGCAGGAAGTTTGGGAAATAACCCAGAATTTGATTGTAAGAATCAATTAAAAATTGCATTAGATACGTTTTTTAATAGAACGTTTTTTTGTTGCACGCTTTTTATTAGAAGCTTTTTTGATAGGAGTCTTCTTAGGAGAATGTTTTGCTTTAACTTGCTTGGCTGATTTAGTTGATTTGGACTTTTTTACCGGCTTGGCTTTTTTAACTGGCGGTTTTGATAGCTTAGCTTTTTGTACTGGTAGTTTCTTAGCTATTGGTTTCGCAGGAGCAGGTTTCTTAACAGCTGGTTTCTTAACTACTGGTTTCTTTGCTACTGGCTTCTTTGCAATAGTTTTCTTCGCTACTGGCTTTGCCGGAGCTGATTTTGCAACTACAGGCTTCGATTGAGCCTTCAGAACTGAAGTGGAATGGCTTAAAGGAGCATTTGATCTATCTAACAAAACAATGTGAGGATAATCAAAAATATCTTTAATAAAACGGTCAAAGGTATCACGGCGCATTACAAATTCTTCTGGCGACATAATACTATAATTCAACTCTCCCCCAAATTGCTTGCTGGTAGTTTTCAAAAATTTAGCTAACTGGGTATCACTTACGTTTCCAACTAATAACAAATCTACCACCAACTCTGGACGCCCTACAAAAATTCCTGATAAAAAAATCCCCGAAAGCGTCCCTAGTTTTTTGATACTACTTGCCAGTTCATCTGGCCATTGTTTGTGTTCTTTTCTAAAAGAATCCCTGAGTTGTGGAATCATAGCATGGCGCTGATTCAACAAGTAAAAAGTAGTTCTATTTTTAGAGAAAGTCTTTAGTAAATTTTGCTTCTCTAAATCCGTTGCCGAAATCTTCACCTCACTGGGGTTTATTTTTAAACGTCTAGATAATTCTAGAACGGAAAAGCTTCTTGGTGTGGCTGTAATAAAAAAAGCCAATAGCTCGGCCTGCGAGCCTGTGTCTATAATGTCGGATAATCTTGTAATCATATCTAAAATTATACCATACCCTTTTTTCCTCTTTTATATCATTGAATTTTAAGGATGATTTTGTGATATAATTAGGGAAATGACAGAATTAGAAACACAAGTAGTAAAGATTCAGCTGGGAGACAATCGTCAGTCTTCAACTTTCGTCTATACCCTAGCCGAAACTATCGATTCTATTGGCACAGAGATCTATGTGATCTGTGAATTGCCCATGTTCAATCCTGCTGCTAAAGACGAATGCCAGAGAATCGCCGAGGCTATCACTGCTTCTTTAAAAAGAACCTACCGCCGCACCTCACAGCAAGGAATTTTCGAATCTGCCTTAGCTAGTATCAACGAAGAGTTAAGCAAGCTTGTCACTCTGGGCAAAACTCATTGGTTAGGCAAACTTAACGCTGCAGTTGCAGTCAAACACGATGGCGTATTAAGTGTTTCAAGTGTTGGAAAAATCTCTGCGCTAATTTACCGCGAAGGTAAGTTTTCATCTATCACCGATAATTCCATTGGAAGCAATCAACCTCTAAAAACTTTTGAACAATTCTCCGAAGGCAAAATGCGCCTAGGAGATTTATTTATGCTTTCGACTCCAGAACTTTTGAATCATATTTCTATTGATCGCATTAAAAATTTGATTGATAAAAACGATCTTCCTATCGCCGCGCAAAGCATCATTGAATATCTTAATGATGATATGGGTCCAGACGTAGCCTGTGGGACTATCTTTGCTTTGCAAGTTAAAGCAGGCACGACTTCTGATGAAGAAGTAGATTTGAGCCAATACTTAACTGGACCAGTTGCGAAGTCCGAAGTGATTACTAACCCAGGTCAGATTAGCAACAAAGGTAAAAGTTGGATCCCTCATAAAGTAAAACAAGCCGCTAGTACTGGATTATTAATTTCCAAAAATTTCCTTGGTGATTTTAAAACAAAATATATCAAGAAGAGTTATTGGCAAGGCATTGCTTCGAAGTCTGGAAAAGGAATTGGTTTAGTTCAAGGTACTTTAAAAAAGACTGCTTCTAAATTCCAACCAAATCAAATTAGTGGACAAGTCTCTGGTTATAGCCGACAAAAAAAGTTTTTCTTAATTTCTGCAGCTATTCTATTAATCGCTTTAGTTACCAACCTAATTATCGCTCAGGTTAACAACAAAAAAGTAGAAACTGTAACTCAGTCCACTTCAGCACTTACTAATATCGAAAAATCTTTAAATGATGCTAACGCTGCCCTATTATATGGCGATCAAGAGCAAGCTTCCAAGCTCTATTCGGAAGTGGCTAGTTTATTCTCTCAACTGCCAAGTGATATAGAAAAAAGTGATCAAGCTAGTAAGTATGCAGATTTAAAGAAGCAAGCAGACGAGCTTAACCTAAAACTTAATAAAGTAGAAAAGGTTTCTGCAACTAATTTAGGCACACTCGGGAATGGTAGTAATTTAATTAATTTGCCAGACTATTTTGCTGTGGAAGTTAATCGCTCTATAGTTGCCTACCAAAAATCATCCAAATCAATTGTGGATAACAAACTTAAATCTAGTGAACCAATTTTAGACAGCACTAGCTTAGCAAATAACATGGCCGCTATATATAATGGTTCGGAATTATTTGTCTGGGATTATAACAGTGACATTGTGACAGGAAGATATAGTGATAATGTGCCAAGCGGAGACAATTTTGGTGGCATGAAAACTTACGCTACTAATAATAAAGTTTATGTATTAGACAAATCTAAGGGTGAAATTCGTAATTTTACAACAGCTAATAGAACCTTTACCTCTGGAACAGTTTCGGCTCAAGATGATCAATTTAAGTCTGGTTCCGACTTAGCTATTGATGGCAATATTTATGTTGCCACTAGCGGTACTATTTTAAAATATAACTCTGGTAAAAAACAGGACTACTCACCTGGTATCTCTGGTCTATCAAGTACCACAAAGTTATTCACTCAAAATGATTTTACAAACTTATACATTTTAGATAGTGGCAACAAGCGCGTAGTAATTCTAAACAAGACCGGTGCTTTGGTTAAAACCCTAACCAGTGACCAGTTTACTGAACTAAAAGATTTTACTGTTGATGAAAAAGCTAAGATCATATATATCTTGAATGGTTCTGAATTACTTTCAGTTAAATTCTAAAAAATAAAACCCCTGTCAATCAGGGGTTTTTGTAAAACTATACGCGAAAACTTTGTCGCCTACTTTTATCTTTCCAGAAGTATAAACTATACCTACTAACCCTCGCCTGTCCATTGCCGCTTTTGGGAACATAGCAGCTAGTTTTTCGTCTGCAAAGTATTCAGCAATATTTTTACCAGGTTCAAGACATGGATTGTTTTGATCACACACCAACAAAGAGCATGCTCTCTTCTGATGACTCGGGGTTTCAAAAAATAACTGAGTATTAGGAGGTAATTTGCTAAAATCACCAATACCACTTATCACAATATTTTCCCCCAAGCATCCAAAAGGAATTCTCTCAGATAAAGACATATTCTTGCTAATCTCTTCCAGTTCCTCCACAGAGATAGCGGAGAATTCTCTCATGTTAGCAACTTGAATATCTTTTGGTAATCCAAAGTGCTTAATAGCATCTTCCCTAGCATCTCCTACTCTACCCATACTATGTTTATCACCCTTAATACCTTCGTTGATAAAACATTTTATCGAATCAACCTCAATTGTCTTTGATTCAGTCTGCCACATACCAACCAAAACGGCCTCTACTCTTCCAGTACGGATAGTAAGTCTTTTCATATGATCTCCTTAAATTTTTTCTTAGTATAACCCAAATAACTACAGTTGGCTATTTAAAAAAACCTTGGATTATCCAAGGTTTTTTTAAGATCTTATATTACTTTTTTAATAGTCCACCCCACTCTACAAGAGTGAAACCTTGTCGAGGAACAGCAGTTAACTTTTGCTGAGGAATAGATGCAAACTCATTCATACCTGCAAAATCTAGGAACACACGAATTACAGTATCTGGCTTAGGAGTCACGTACAAAGGAGCTAAGCTGTCCATCTGAGCAGTTGTAAACCAAGTTAGACGAACATAAGGAGTTTTTGGTAATCTGGACATCCAAAAATCTTTAAAGTCTTGAGATTCCTTGGCATTCAAACCCTGAGCTTTTAAATGCTCTGTAATAGTTTTATCAAGGTCTTTTTGAGCTACAACAAACCCGGCTCTAATAGAAGGATACTGACCATCGCCTAAGCCTTCCCAGAACAATGAATCATAACTTAAACCATCACTATTAATTAACGAGCCATTAGGCTTAGCAATAACTTTCCAACCCTGATTATAAGCTGGTTCGGAAACAGTTACGTCTGCGCCTACTTTAACAGAAACTGCGGTTGGCTGAGTTGGGTATAAATAGATAACAGGCTTACCACATTCTGCTGCAAGACCATAAGCTTCATTAGTCATGAGCACATAATCCCCTGCACTATTTTTGATTGCTATTACTGGATGATGCTTGTACCATTCAGAAATAGACATGGGTTCAAATTGATTTGTCTCTCTATTATAACGCTGCCCACCTTGTAACTTATAGAAATACTCTAAAGTTTTATCTTTAACATCATTAAATTCGTAAATAACATTATTAGTGCTAGTCGTTCCAGCAATTTTTACATCTCCAGAGATATCTCTGGCCGGAACAATGTATGCCCCTGGTGAACCACAACCGCTTAAAGATGCAGCTTGGCTATAAATATCCGTATTCTTTGTCCCGTCTGTCCAAGTGATATTTGGAACTCTGTCATCCGAAAAGAAACCATAAGTCACATTATAATTAGTGTATAAACCACTTGGTAATTTTAGTATATATCGGCGAGCAATGAATCTTTCTTGATTTGGTGTAGTTTCGTCCACGAAAGTGTTACTTTGAAAAATATACAACTCACCATCCTTAAGTGTAGCGACTTTAGTTACTGTTGTATCCAAATCTTTCACTGCAGACTCTCGGTACAATTCGAACATACTTAATGGTCTTAAATATGATTGTTCTAAAGTGGAGCCGTTATAAGTAAATTTCGAAGGACCCACAATACCGTAGTAATAGCTCTTAGTATCAGAACTTGTGACTAATGGACTAATGGCGTAATAACCACTACCCATTGGGTCATTTGGTCCTCTGTAAAAATACTGGCTGGACATTAAGGACATGAAAGTATAACCCTTACTTGTTTGCTCAAATAAGAAAATACTTGGCCCACCAGGATCCATTGCTGGGACCTGAGCTAAAATAATCTTGTTGGCACCACGGTTTCCTAGATAGTAATATTCAACTTCATCATAACCTTCTTGTAAACCTTTAATTAGACCCATATCTTCTAGCTTTGCGGCAGACTTCCACTGCACAGTAGTATTTGCTTTAGGAGCTCCAGAGGAGTCTGGATTTTCTACTGTAGTCGGTACATAATAACTTCCCTCGGGTAAAACTGGTGTTTCTGGAAGCGGAGGCTGTTGACCATCAAAGTAGTAACCATAACCACCTGGGGTCAAAGTAGAAGCATTATATTTTTGCCAATACCAAACACCTATGCCAACTAATAATACAATTAGTACTCCTAGCAACGGAGCAAGGTACTGATAGTCACCCAACTTTTGTGACAACCCAGCTAGTGCCCCAGAATTTGTTTTATTTTCGTTCATTGTTTTGATTAATTAATAATTTAATTTTACTCTTTATTATTGACGATGACAAATTATCGAAAGACAATTCTGACTTTGTCATCAGCTTTGTAGGATCTTTGGGGTCGAGAGGAAATCCAAATAAATCCATACCGTTCTTTGTGAGCTTGCCGAATATTACAACCTTATCTAATGATAGATTAGGGTCACTGGAATTAATTAGAGGTTGATTCACAACCAGATCCGTACCCCAAATTGCTCTATTTTCTACTCCAACATTCAGGTTTTTAGTTATTACAAAACTAGTAAACTGTTCTGGCCGAACTTTCCGCCCAGTTTGATACCATCCAAACACATGACTCGTGCCCTCTAAACTTGGGTCATTTAAGAGCAAGCTAGAATTAGTATTGTTAACTAAATTAAATCGCATTGTCTGATTAGCTTTAGCCCACATCATCAAAAGCGCCAATGATGCTCCAGAATCAACTTCGGCATTCTTTAAAACATCATCCGTATCTAAATTTTGTAAATCACGAATAGTTTTTTGATCATGTAATTCGGCAATCCGAGCAGGTTGATAGTGCGAAAAGTCTACCGAAGCCAACATTAAACAATTATGACAAGACTTGGCTAATGATTTCTGCAATTCAACTAGCTCTTCCTGAGATGGATCCTTTAATATAATAGGCACTATCTTTGCGTCAGGAAAAGTATTATGGATATCACCGAGTATGTTGTATATACCATGTTCGTCTGTAAAACTTCCCGGCTCGTTTGTCGCGACGCTCTCTTCATTATCTTCACCATCACTTAACAGATCACTCACAACATCTGCATCATGGTTAATTGAACCTACGCTCAATTCCCAGTTTTGGTTGGAAGTTTGAATTTTACCGAAACCAGCATTGTAATGATTAGGCGATACCAATATTATTGTCTCTGGGTAATTCCCAACTCCAACCTGCTCGGCCAACTGTGTAAAAAATTGCTGCCTTTGATTGGCCACTATATTATGGTGTGGAATCACTGCTCCAGAAATTCTAGGCCGAGTTTTTTCAGACTTAAAAACAATAAAGAGCAGACCAAGAACCATGGCGATTAATATACAAACTGATAAGTTTTTTTTCATCGAGACCTACTTATTAATTCCTGTCTTACATTAATTGTGCATGGTTTCTTATCTATACGCAAATACAACCTGTGGGTAACATTTATAGTCTTGGATAACAAAAAAGACCTCCGTATGGAGGTCATTTTTAGTATAACTGTATAAGTTAGGGTTGATTACTTAAGAGTAACAGTACCACCAGCTTCTTCAAGTTTCTTCTTCAACTCTTCAGCTTCTGCTTTTGGAGCGTTTTCTTTGATAACTTGAGGAGCGCCGTCTACCATATCCTTAGCTTCTTTTAAGCCAAGACCAGTAACTTCGCGAACAACTTTGATCACATTGATCTTGCTTTCGCCAGCAGCTGTTAATTCTACACTGAATTCATCTTTTTCTTCTGCAGCGGCAGCGCCACCAGCAGCAGGCATAGCACCCATCATCATAGGAGCAGCTGCACTAACACCAAACTTTTCTTCTAAAACTTTTACTAATTCGGAAAGTTCCAATACGGAAAGCTTTTCGATTTGTCCAACTAGTTCTACGAACTTAGCAGGAACTTCTACTGTCTTGTTTTCTTCTGACATAATATTTCCTTAAATTAATTGATTAGGCTACTAAAATTATTTAGCAGCGGTTGCGTTTAATACATTGATTAAAGCGCGGATATTTCCAGCTAAGACATTTACAAAGCCAGACACAGGAGCGTTGATGGTTCCAACCAACATACCACGAAGTTGGTCTTTGCTTGGCAATTCTGCCAAAGCAATAACTTGTTCGCGAGTGGCAAAAGTACCATCCATAACACCGCTTAAGATGCTGATTGTCTTAACATCTTTAGATACATTTTTAATGATTCGTGCCGGAGCAACTTCATCATCTTGAGAAACAGCTAGAATTACAGGAGTCTTATAATCGAGTGAAGTGGCATCGATGTTATTAGCTTCGAAAGCTTTCTTCACTAAAGAGATTTTGTAAACTTTACTGACTACGCCTTCACTACCAAGTGAGCGACGAAAGGTATCAATATCTTTTACAGTTGTACCACGGTAATCCGCAAGTACAATACTCTTGGCGCCTTTAAGGCGTTCAGTTAACTCTGTTAAATCTTGCTCTTTCTGTTGTCTTGTTTTTGCCATAATTTTTCCTTTTAGGATCCAATCACGTGGTTAATTCCACGGCTGGTAATTCGACCTTTCTGCTAAATAATCCTGCCATGCCCCGCGGCATAAACTGTTTTTAGAACAATAAAACTCGGACTTATATAAGTTTCCGAGCCACAAATTACCTCGTCTACCAATCTATAATTGGTGCGACTTGGTTTTGTTCCTCGGTGGGTTTAGTTTTTAGGCTATTTTAAGGCTTTTGGCCACCAACTGTCTTGGGATATTTAGTTAATAGGATTATAGCAGGGGTTGACTAAAGTTGTCAATTACTATATAATGTAGAGCGCTTTATAAAAGCAGTATTACAAATAGTCAGGGGGTCTCATGAGCAATAATAAAAAGGAAGTAAAAGTATATAATAAAAATGAATTGAGAAAGAAGGAACGGGAAATCCTCGAAAAAGCTGAAGCAGCATCTGGCGAAAAAGACGCTTTTGAAGTTAAGCTTACCGAGACTTCCATCACCACCAAAGAAAAATCAACCGGAAAAACTATGAGAATTTCCATTCTAGAATGAACAACCAAAAAGCAGTTAGCGGGTAATTATTTACCCGCTTTTTTTATTGCTAAATCTATTTTAGCTTTTTTCCAAGGAAGATTTTCTTTGCTAGATAACTCTGTTAACAAACCTAAGACTGCTTCTGGACTAATCTCATTTTGATTAGCTTTATAAAATAAGGCGTAAATATTTCCCTGCACACGATCTTCATCCACACCACTAGCAATTTCGTACTGGGCATGTTTTAGGAATTTCTCACCAGTTGGTGCTTTATTTATAAAAGCAGCTACCCAACGTGGGTCTTGGGTTTTCTTTTGGTAATTAGCGTCCCATTCAGTAAACTTAGATTCTATTTCAGCCTGATGATCTTCTTGTGGAGTTGTAGTAAGACTTTCTAACTGTCTTATCAAAACATAAGGGTCTAAGGTTGCTGCTTCGCCGCCAAGTTGCTTCTTTTGAGGAGCAAAGTCGATTAAGTATGGTCGATCACCTTCTGGATCCAACATTACATTGCGAGCGTGACTATCCCACATCTCTAAGCCTTTACTGCTAAACAAGTCTAGAGTATTTCGAATTTGTTCAAGAGTATTTTTAGGAAAAATATAACCACTCTTCTTTAAAAACTTATAAATTTTAGATTCATTATCAGCTGCAACTTTTCGTTCTTCGAATATTTTATCACCTGCTCGAGTAGCTTTGCCACCAGGCTTAGCAAACTCAAACTCTAATCCGACAGCCTGATGTAACTGATTAAAATCTCCTGGCTTGATAGTGTCTAAGAATCTACTTTCTTTACGTTTTAATGCTTCCTTAAAGAGATGAGTGGCGACATCCTCTCCATCAATCCAATCCATTAAAAGAAGTCCTTGTGTATCGCCAGAGCTTTTAATCCCCTCTTCTTGAAGATGCTTTTTCAATTCATCATCTAACTCAAGATGAAAACAAAAACACGGTCTAGGGATTTTACTATAATTCAAAGGGTCTGCACCATTTGCTATTTCTTCTTCTAAAATTTCATAAGCAGCAATTTGATTATCATATTCCGCTTTTAAATCTTCGTAACTCCCCACCTTTAGCAACTTACCAGCATACTCAACAGTTTCATTCTCATTGTTAGGATCCTGAAGTTCTAGTTTAAAAATCACACCATTATTACCTTCGTTCTTTTTATGATTTTTTCGAAGGTACTCTATAGAAAATTCCTTGATGACAGCAATATCAAAATCCCGGCCTTCCATAAATTTTTTATGGCCCAACTCATTAAATGTTTTAAATTGCTTACCTAAATATTCAGATTGTCGGGGTCCTAGTTCCATATATACAAGATTAATTACTCCTGAATTATATCATTTTGAAGGGTATAAAAAAACAGCTTCTGTTTCCAGGCGCTGTTGAGCCCACGCGATCATTGACGATTCAATCGCTCCTTTTTATTTAGCTTGGAACTAAATACCCATTCCATCCTAAACAGAATCGCCATCACAAATGCAGTAGCCACCATAAAGATGTAGTACCGGTCTGCAATGACTGAGTCCATGACCCATAAACCGTACAAGGTCCATGTGCGATCAGTGTTGTGCTTCATCACTGAATCAAACCCAAACATCACAGAAAAAAACGGCACAACCACTGCAACAAACCAAAACGGTACAAATACTGCCCAAAACAAGTAACTAAATATTTTCATATTTCCTCCTAAAGAAGTGGTGGAGATGCCGGGATTCGAACCCGGATCCAGAACGAAAAATCTCAATTAGATCCAACAGTCTTGCGACTGCACGCAGGTTCAAATCAAAGACGTTTTACCCTACTTTCATAACCAAGCTAGTCTTCTGTCGAAAGCCTGTCATCCCCTTTTTCAAAACACAATCAGGATTCTGTTCTAAAAAAGATGCTCGAAATTAATCGAGCTTAAAGCGACAATATGTTTTTATATGTTGTACTCCATCGACTCATACTATAGGCCTAATAGTATGCAAAAATGTCGACAACACATGAATGCAGATATACACAGTTTAATTATTTGAATCCTTCCCGGACGCAGATAAATAAACTGCCATATAAAAACATATTTTAATTTAGATCTGAGCTAACCAATAGCTCCGCCAGCGCTAGCGCCGAGAAATATTATTTTTATCATAGACCCCCACAAGATTTGTATCTAAACTTTCAATTTTGAAAAGACAAGTGAACTTCTCTTTTCAAAAAAGAATGTATTGTTTATGTTTCAAGGTACAATACTTAAACCTAAATTTTTTGCAGAGTTACATCTCTCTGTTTGCCTGAGTTACGGCTCAAGCGCGGAGTCCGCAGCTGTGCACAGTGTGCACACACCACCCCACGGAGCTTCCGAGCCGGATCCGGGGCAAACCCCTTGATCGGCTGGTTGCGTCCGCAACATTTGCACCGCGTGCAAAAGTTACCGACTACGACTGGATTCGTTCCAGTCACCCGAGCCGCCGCGATGGCAACTCGCTTCTCCGCACTCAGTGCGGACAACGAAATAACTTTCATAATAAATTCTCCTCCTAAAGAGATTTTTGAAAAAGACTAAGACAAATATCTTTTTCTTGGAACAGATTTTTCTCGGCGCTAACCGAGACATTTTCATCTCGGCATGGTAACCGCTGCTCCTTTTAACCCGTTAGTTTCCACACTTCTTGCGAAGCAGTCACTAACAACCGTTTCAGTCATCCCGAAGGATTTTATGAAGCTTATTACAGTTACTGGCCGGATCAGGGCTTTCGCTGTACTCAGGAGGCATTCCCGAGTCCGTTTTTCTCCCTTCCGAAGAAAGGTTTACGGCATGGCTCAACGCTTCATGACCTATTCTCATATTTGCCCTTCAACCATTGTTTTCCTATGGTTTAGCGACACATTGTTGGTAATGAGACTTCCTCAGGCTGGACTTGCTTGCGGCAAGCGACCAGGTGAGGACCAACTTTCCGATTCTTTGGGCTTGGCGGCCAAATGCTTTCCAAGGAAAACAAATACTCGTCGGGGTGCTTATGCCCTAGAGCCAAATCATCATCTAATTCCCTTCGAGAGTCGCCAAACTCTCTGGGCAAACTTGTAAGGCTGAGCGTAGAAGTTGCTTAGGCTTCTTCAGCGGATCCAAGTTTGTGGAGATTTCGGGCGAATCCCGGGCAATACGTTGTGTTTAAGACGTATCACCTATCACAGATTACTCTGCTATCGCGCTCTCCAAGGCGGAAATTTAGATCCAAATATTTAGATATAAATTTCTGCCAAGGAGTTGCGAACAGGAATTAGTTTATTCACTCTGAGAACACTAACTTGTAATGTTCTCGGATAGAAGCCCAAACTAGAAGTTCGGGCGGGAACAGCACATGGCAGCCTTTGTGGTCAGGCCATCCATCACGCTTACTGTTTACGATTTAACAAAATTGCTCCACAGGCAATTCAGTAAACCGCTGCTACCGCATAGTAGCGAAGCTTTGGAAACTTACCCTGCCAGGTAAATTTCCAGGGTCGTTGGCCTCTTGCCAATCGATTGCTTAGGAGTATTGTGCTGATAAATACCCCTCCTTAAAAATTTTGTGTGTAGTGGGTTTAGTTTTTGCGGACATATCCTAGGATAGTTGGTCAACGCTTGGTAAACTGCTAGACACACACTAGCTAACCTTTTTATATTTTTGTCTGTTGTAGACAGTCCGGCAAAAAATGAAATAATTCAATTTCCGCCAGGCTGTCTACAAATGGAGTAAGCTGATAACCATTACATCAATTTTATTTGTATGCATGGTCTCCACTGCAGACAGGCTTTGAGTATTTTAAAAGCCGAAACACCAGCCACTTATAACACCCTTTATAATTCTCAGTATTCTGTGCGGCGAACATTGATATGATTATTGACCCCGTAGAGTCTAGTCGCCTGCCAGAATTATTCTTCCCGCTACAGTAACGAGTGAATACGAGAGTTAAAAAAGTGTTATTTGTTTTTGGTAATTTCAGCTTACAACTCAGTATACATGAAATATTTATTTTGTCAAGACCTAATGACAAAAATATTCCTAGTAGTTAAATATTGGCTTAAATAAAGGATAAACCACGTGGATTTTATGATACCATAGCATGACTATTATATAAACATGGGTAAAATTTTTAGGTAAAATAAAAAGCGTCAATCATTTGATTCCAAAGCATAGCTTCATGATCTCATTTGATTGACGCTCGTAACCAACATATTGTTGATTTTGCAGAGCAGAATTATCTGCTGAACCGTTTTTACGGGTTTAGCTTACCACGCGACGTCGCCGCCGAAATTGATATAGTTCTTCATTTCCTTACCTCCGTTTTGGTTTATTTCTGTTTTTCGACTTACACACATTACCAGTATCTAGTTTTGATTCGGGTCTATTACTCCAGATAGTAGTTGGGTTTGGGGCCCCGTGGCCCCCTTACCAGTTCCCACCTGTCATACTGATGAACCTCCTCTAGTTAGATTCCTCGTAACGGATGTTTAAATCGGAGTAATATTATCATAAAAACTAAAAACTGTCAATAGTGTATGACAGTTTTTTTTAAATAACCTAGTAAATTCAGTGTATTTTTAACTAATTGACCAAAAATATTCGAAGATAGAAACAAAGGTTTTAGCCATAATTTCACTTTCGATTACTACGCTAGTCGGATTCTTTGAGTAAGTTGAGATAGCAATTTTATTTCCAGAAAGAGTGACCGAAGCTGAAATATCAATCTTTTTTGGAGAAATATATTTAGCTTCTCTTAAAAATTGCTTACTATTCGCATCTTTTACTGGCACTTTACTGGAATAGAAAACTTTAGTCTTAATCCCCTTCTTTGCACGAAGATCTGTATAACCTGTTTGTTGATCTGGATAAAATTCAAATAATTTATCATAGTTGATAAAGCCATAAATAAACTTATGCTTACCCTTTAAGAATTCGTCGCGCATAGCTGTGGCCCCATCCATGCCTTCAAAAAATCTAACTTTTGGACGATCACCCATTCCTTCAAATAAAGATAAAAGACCAGGAATAATTGTACCTGCTTCTGTTTTCTTTATTTCCAACTCCTTTTCGATTGAAGATAGTAAATTCTTTAAACGGTTTGGTGACTCGGCAACATAATAGGTTTTTTTGCCCTTATCGAATTCACTCATTAAACCCTTCTCGGTTAATGAGTCGATTTGTACATAAGTAGTTGCACGGTTTATGCCGGATTGCTTGGCAATATTCTGAACTGTGTCTGCACCAAGCTCTAAAGCGGTGGTGTAAACCTTGGCTTCTTTTTCGGAAAGCCCTAAATTTTGAAGTTCTTTTTCATACATACGTAGATTATAGCATTGTTACGTTCCATTGACAAAATCGTAGAAATAGGTATAATACCAAGTTGGTGAGGCTTGTAATATAAGTTGAAACCAAGCAGGAAAAACAAAAGGAGGCTGTTCATTTAAAATGATCGAAATATATAACGTTAGTAAACCCGAAAGATCCAACGCAACCATCTCTGTCACAGGAGAGGTCGAATGGGACTCACTCGAAAAAATCTGGATCCCCTCTTATCAAAGGGAGGAGATTCCAAAGCAGATCGAAAAAATCTTTATGGCTGCTCAACAGCTAGAGCCAATCGCTCCGATCGAACTCGCTGTTCGTACGAAGGGTTGGGAGATCGATGCCAAAAGTCGCATTATGCTGATTGGTGATCCGGTCTACATCATCGATGGTCAGCAACGAAAGTGCGGCATGCAGAGAATTTTTCGAGAGGGTATGAATGATAGAGTGCCCCGCCTTCGAGCTACGATTTTCTTGGAGACCACCGAAGAATGGGAAAGCGACAGATTTAACGTCGTGAACTTTGACAACATCAAAGTTAGCCCATCGGTCTACATGAAAAATCAAAGCTTGCGGATGCCCTCGATCGCCATGCTTTACTGCCTGACCCAAACTCGTGAACATGCACTTTTCGGAAAAGTGCAGTGGTCACAGGTCAAGCAAAGGCAAAACATTTTTACGAGCCTTATCTATGGCTCTGCAGTAGCTTCAATGCTTGCTGGTAGAGAGATTCGGTCTACGAAGAATGAGCTTCCAAAAAAACTTGAAGAGCTTCGCCTACAGTATGGTGATGAAAACTTCAAGCAGAATGCCAGAATCATGTTCGATATCTACAATGAGATCTGGAACATTGATTCATTCACTGTGGCTGATAAGGTCATCCAAGTGAAAGGAAACTTTGTGAGAGCCTTTGGAATGTTCCTTGGCATGCACAAAGAGTTCTGGCGAGAAGCAGGACCTAGCAAGGTGTTGCAAATCGAGAATCGGATCATCGATAAGCTCAAGCGCTTCCCTATCGACGATCGAATGATTCAGGCGACTTTCGAAAGCACGAAACTTGCCGTTCAAGAAGGAGCACGGCTCTTCACTTCGTTTGTTAACAAAAACATCCGCAGAGAAGAAAAAAAGCTGTCCATGACAGCTTAGGCTTAGTCTAAAACTTAGGTTCAGAAATGAACACACCCGCGACAAACAATCGCGGGTTTTTATTTTACCCAGATTATTTATCCAAAAATAAATTTAGGGATATAACTAATGATTGCGACAAACTCGCGAATGTAATAATAATGCAGATCTTGCTTAGAGTAGTAATCTGGTTGCGGTGAAGCCCATTGTACAGTTTCGAATCCAGCTCGTTTAGCTACCAAAAAAGCACGGGCTAAATGGAACTTATCACTAACGATAATTATCGAATCCTTATCCCCCATCTTTGCTTTTGAATTTTTAATGTTTTCGTAGGTAGTATGAGACTGGTCTTCCATTATGTAATTAATCGGGTCGGCAGTATTACGATTAATAACCTTTTGCATAAATTGCGCTTCGGAAATATCGGCATCAGCAATCTTTCCACCAGATAAAATAATACTGTCAGCTTTCCCATCTTGGTACAAATGCAAAGCAGTTAAAGTTCGATTTGTTAACGCAGGAGTATTAATGGCTGCACCTAAAATAATTACAGAATCAGCTTTGGTAATGGTCGGTTGCCAATTAGCAAAAGTTAAAATCAATCCTGCGTCCAGAACTAAAATTAAACCTACTATGACTGCAGAAATTTTTAAAACTTTTATTAAAATTTTCATAATTAAATAGGGAAGTGGTAACGATATTTTTCGATGTCTATTTTAAGATCGTCTGTGACAGCAATATTTTCGTGCTCTAAAAAATTTTTTTGTAACAGGGGAGTAGCAATTGCGCTTCCCTTAATGCTGACATACCCAGCATTGTTAATCACCCGCCACCACGGGATTTTATTATTACCATCGAGTGTGTGTAACATCCATCCAACTTGTCTTGCTGCTCGAGGACTCCCACAAGCTGCCGCAACTTGCCCATAACTAACCACTCGGCCTTTAGGGATTTTTTTAACTACCTCTATCACCTGTTCTCGGAAATTCATAGTTTAAGTATATCAAACTTAAGGGAGGTCTTGCCTGGCAAGCATTTTAGGCATATAATTAATCCATAAAATAATTAATAAAATACTATGGGACTTAAAGATGTACCTTTTGGTGATGTTGAGAAATTTAATGTAATTATCGAAATCGCTCAAGGCAGCCAAGACAAATATGAATATGATGAGAAGTTAGACATAATTAAACTCGATCGTGTACTATTTTCTGCACAACGATATCCAGCAAATTATGGTTTCATTCCAGAAACTCGAGCTGATGATGGCGATCACACCGATGTATTAGTGTTCTCTACTAATCCGATTTTCCCTGGAGCAGTTGTAGAAGCTAGAGCTATTGGGTATATGAATATGATTGATGGTGGAGAAATTGATAATAAAATTTTAGCTGTACCAACAGAAGACCCTCGCTTTAGAGATGTTCAATCATTGGATGATTTATCTGAACATTCTCCAAAGGAAATTAAAAACTTCTTCGAAACTTATAAACTATTAGAAAACAAGCAAGTAAGTATTGGAGGGTTTGAGAATAAGGAAAAGGCAATCGAATATATTGAAGGTACTAGAGAAGCTTATTCAAAAGAATAAAATTTAAAAATGACAGGGGATTAGCAATTAGCTGTCCCCTGTTTTTTATTTACATATTTTACTGTAGTGCTTCTGATCTAGCTATTGGAATTATCTTCCACTACGGTCACGTTTGTTTCTTCGATTATAGCTAAGGATTGTCGGGGGCGAATAATCAAACTGAGCAATGAGCTTAACAAAATACTTACAGCCCAACCAATGATCAAAATCTTTGCTAAATCCCCTTCACGAGTTTCGATTTCTTTTAAAGATCTTCCTGCTAAAACATAACCCTTGCCATCAACTTGTTTTAAAATAGCTGCAATTCTAACACCGTCTTTTGGTTCCCATGTAAATCGATCTTCACCGGTGTTCTGAGCGACATCAAAAGTTCCTGTTGGTGGAACTGGTGTGTCTTGGCCTAATTTAGCAGAGGAACTTACAAGATTTTTATCCTTATCAAAAATCATCACAAACAAAGCTAGACTATCTGCCATATCAACTTGTTCAGCCTCGCTTACAATTGCATCTAATGGAATGTCTTGGTTCATGACATCTGCAACCTGACCAACAACTTCTACTTGAGGATCATTAGCATTAGCCCGATAAATTTGCTGGGCCGTCATATAAATAGAACCAAAAATAACAGTTACGAATAGGGCCAAAACTACAAATATAGCTATAGCACGAGAGTTATTGAGCACGTCTGCAAGGTTTTTCATAATAAAATATTAATATCAATTAGTATAGCAAAATTCCACTATTTCTCTAAATCAGATTTCATCTTACTCATAAACGCATTAGCCCAATTTTGATAACCGATATCACTTGGGTGAAACTTATCTAAAGAATAGGTGATTGATTTATCTGGATAATTGTCCCAGCCAAAGTCATGAATATTAACCACCTTTACCCTATCAGATTCTAAACTTTGCAACTGTTGATTAATTGGTGCTGAGGTTCTTTCTAAATATTTTATGTAAAACCAAGGGAGTAAATTTGCTCCAGTGAAATTTGGAATGTTAGTGATATATATTTTGGCTTGGGTTTGGGTTGTTAGTTCTGAAACTATAGTTTGATAATTTTTTATAATTTCTTCGGAAGGAATTCGGTGAGTTAAATCATTAGCACCTATCGAGATTGTAATTACATCCGGATTGAATTTAATAATTTCTTGTAACTGATTATTTACTACATGTTGAGTTTTAGAACCACTCACAGCAATATTTTTGTAAGTAACGAAATTAGTTTTTGCAAACTCTTGGGCAATTTTAACTGCATAAGTCTGTTCAACAACAGATGCACCTTTACCCACTGCTGTACTATCACCAGCCGCTATATACCGCAAAGATGGACCAGTTCCAATGACTAAATCTGATTGAACGATTTCCGGATTATGGGAAAATCTAACATAATACCAAAAACGGCCGTAAATGATTAACCCATATAAGATTACAATAGCGATGATGATTAATAGATATTTCATGCAATTTAATTGTATCAAAATACCACCTAATTAATAAGCTCAACTATATGAAAACCAAAGTCCTTACCATAGGCTTTTTCTCCAATAAACACTGGGCAAAACTTTCTGTTAGTAGGCAAATTTAAGATCACCGCAACGTGCTTGGAAAACATTTGAAAGTTATGAAGTTTGTTTAATGATATTCCTAATCTTCTAAGTGTAATTTTATTCACAGATGCCCCTATAAATTTATACACCTGAGGCTGAACGATTGTTTTGACATTTACAGAATTCAGGTCAATTAATTTTTCTTTTAGATATTTGATATTGGTAAACTTTTTATCTGAGTTAGAAATCTCTAGACTAAAAAATTTATTAGATTTAATCCCACTCAAAGAACCACTAGAGGGCATGACTAAAACTTTACTCAACCCGAAGTGATCGGCCAAAAGAAAATGAAGCTTGGTTGGCTTTATTGTTACAATTGCACAAGTGTTATTTTTAGCTGTAGTATTGTGGAATTCAATTACCAATTCTGCTGGCTTAATTTTGGAAGCTAAACTAGATGTCAAAACTTCCTCATAAGAAATAGCTAACTTTTTACCCACACTTCGATTTAAATCTGTTTCTACATAACGGGTGTTATTTTTTACCGCCTTTGGGTTCGCGATAATTGGTTTAATAAAATCGATAGGCTTCTTCTGTAAATCTAAAACCAAATCAACTCCAGTGCGTTCGTTACCATGAGTTCCACCAATTACTAAAACTTTTTTATACTTCATAAATATTAGATTAATTATAAACAGAGGATAGGGAAGAATTAATTTTTAAATCTTCCCTATCATTTTTCGGCAACTTCAAGCTAATGAGCCAATAAAAATTATTGCGTCTCCCCGCTCAAAATTGCACAACTCATCCCACTCCTTTTGCAACTCTGGATTCCCATATACAGGTTTTTCACCATACAAAGGCCCTCCGTAAAATCCAACATGAATAGGAAATTGCGACTGAATCTTCTTTGCAATTAACTTTCCACGCTTAGCAAAATCTTTGGGTACAACACTCAACTTGCCCAAGCTGGGATAGCATTCCACACACAGTTTTTTAGCGGCTAAATACATCCGCAAACTCTGAGTGCGAAGTGCTAAATACTGACACTCTGGATGAGTTGCCCGTACTTCATCAAATACATATCTGATGACTCCCTGACCTTGAAATTTAGGAATAATTATTATCCCTGAAAGGTATAAGATGTCTCCGTACGTTGCAAAAATTGCAAATCCTGCTTCACAATTATTTACAAATATCCGGTAGACAATCTTTCCACTGACAAGATGATTCTCTACATCCAAAGCCAACTCTTTCGATTCCTCTCTAGCAAAACCTAAGGATGCTATGTGAACCGCGGTCATTAACTCTGGTTGAGCCCTCTCTAAACTAACTTCTAAACTCTTTGACATTACGTCCTCCTGAAATTTGGTATTAAAAAACAGCCCCGTTTAGGGACTGCTTAAGAGTTTTCTATATTCGAAATTTGAAAGGGAATTAACGAGATATAGCAAAAACCTGACAATCACCAAACGGTTGATTGCCCTGCCACCATGCAAAAATTGAAGTTAAATTTTTTTGTTGCGACATAGTTTTTACTAATTGATATATTACGATTTGATGATACAAGACAAAAAATTCTTTGTCAAATCAATAAATCTCAACCTGTTAAAAATCTGCGATAACGATCTTATGCATCTCCATCAAGTTCTTAAAAGCGTTTGGCTTTTTCATTAATTCTCCCATATTTTTTGGAACAATTTGCCAGCTGAGCCCATACTTATCTTTACACCAACCGCATTGTTCGGACTCTGGTACACTTGATAATTTTTCCCAATAGTAGTCAATCTCTTTTTGATCTTCACAGGGGATTGAAAATGATATAGATTCATTAAACTTGAATTCTGGTCCTGCATTAATAGCAACATACTTATTACCAGATAACTCAAAATTTATAGTTAAGACTTTGCCTGCCAAGTTAAGTTGAAAGTCAGCTAAGCCTTCTTCGGCACTATCAGGATAGCGAACAGTAGAAGTTATTTTACTGTCTGGAAATACAGAAACATAGAAGTCGACGGCCTCTTGGGCATTTCCGTCAAACCATAGATTCGGTGTAATAAGTTTCATATTGGGTGCTTAATTTAATTATTTTAAAAATTTTAATCACGGTATCTACTTAAAAAGTCATCAATCTCATTCATGTTCATATCAAGATCTTCATCTTCGTCTAAATCAAGATCAGGGCTATCAAAAGATTCCGGGTTGTTGTCTAGATCAACAAAAAAACTCGCATCCTCTATGGCTTGCCTAACTTTAGAGCCTAATCCTTTGAACAAATACAAATGGTCGGATAACTGAAAAGTAAATTTTGCTTCAACAAGAGCAAGCGCTAACTCATTATCTAATGGATAAGCAAAATTCCCCAAATTCTCCGCAACCGTTTTAATCTGCCCTTTTTCTACTAACAGCTTGGCTGTTTGAAGCGGTAATTCTCTCATTACTCTAACAATAAACTCAACGTAATCGTAATTACCTTTCTCTAGTTGATCCTCCAGATAAGTTACTCTTTCTTTTCTAGGAATTGAATTAAATAAGTCAGGATAAATTCCAGCGAATTCTTTATTCTTGTGAATGGCAGAGGCTAAATCCGGAAGAATTTTTAATAAATCTTCTGTGTCCATCAACTTATAATTTTGTAGCAATAATGAATCGTACTGATGTGAAATGTACTGATGATCGACAGCAATTAAAGCCTTAGCTAATTCCAAAGATATCTTTGGAAGCTGTTGGACTGTATTTTCTACCAGTCTATCCTTTTCCCTTTCATAAAATTCCCAATCCTCAATTTCATCATCATAAGTTGATATTCCTAATAGTTTAGCTTGCTTCTCCTCGCTCAAATCTAAAAATGCAATTATGAATTTACTGTTGTCTGTTTCACCTAGGAAAATTTTAGCGTCTTCTAACCGATCACGCTTATTAATAATTTCACTTATGCGGGGATCTCTATCGTATCCAAAACCTTCGATTTCCCGATCCATCTCGTACAAAAAATATAATTCGTCTTTATTTAGTCTTTCGCCTGCTGAAGTTTTGTTATCAATTTGTGTTAACAATTTCATATCAGCAGCTTTCTGTTTATACTCCTCACCTTCGCTACCAAATTCTTTTAACTTTTCTTCTAAAACAGGGGAGATATAAGGGTCGATTTCTTGTTTATGAGCAACACCTCTAACTTCGGCAATATCATATCCATACATACGAATCGCCAATCGTGGAATGGTTGGTAAACCGTGGTCGTTATTCGAGTAATATACATAAAAATCACCTTCTTCAAGTTGTTCAGCAGCAGTCGATTCACCAGCTGTACACCAACCAGTGCCATGACCTTGGATAGTTTTGGTTAACTCTAATGGGTCAGATCCTTCTTTAAAAATCCTCCATTCACCTTCAGTGATCTTAAATAATTTAGAGTTATCCGCAACAACATGCTCAATAGCAAAAGAATAGTACTTTGAAAAATTTTCGGTTGTAAGCAGTTTTTGGAATTCTTCATCAGAAACCAATTTTCCTTCTTCAGCAAATTCATTTTCTCCTTTTTCCACTGGATTCTTAACAGGTTTGCCAGCTAATTTCTTTTCCATTATGTCAACAACATAAGCCAATGCTTCGGGGTTCCAATCAGGAAATTTAGCAGTAGTATTCTTAGTGCGATTACCAAATTTTTTTTGTTCTTTATCGTAAAGAGACATGCCAAGAACACTACGAATAGCCCAATACTTCGCCCAATCTGGATATGCTGCATCATCTGATGCTAAATAATTTATCCATTCATCCATAGAAGCACGCTGGTCAGCTTGAATCACCTTGACTGCTTCTTCACGCATTTCTTTTGTTATCTCAACATCGCCATGTCCTTGTTCACGCATAATCTGTTGCTGAAGAGTATAGTATGATTCTGGGATGTTTTCTGGATGAATCACAAATTCTTTATGCAAAATTTTTTTTAAGGCTTTTAAGCCTCGTTTCTTTTCTTCCTCGTCTGTTCTTTCTGTGATTTCCTTAAAGCGATCCAAATAATTTTGGATTTTATCAAGCGGTTTTTCGATAGTTTCGCCAGTTTTTACTCTAGTACGTTTTGCGGCGCTTTCTACTTCGGGCGTATTATGTAAATCGTACTTATGTTTTAGAAACTCTTGGCCTTCCATATATGGATAAGGTTAAATTATTGATCATTATTGTATTCATTATAACAAAAAAACCGCCGTTGCGACGATCTTTTTTGGCTGTCTATCGTGGACGGGATTAGAACTTACTTTTTTAATGATAACCTACGAATAGCTATTGCTTCCATTCAATCTTAACTCCAAGCAATCCGGCCAGATAAATTATCTGCGTTGGATCTATAATAGCACCTTTTAGACTTTCAATACTAACGTTAATGCCTTCTATTTTAGAACTACGAAAATCTACCTGCGGCAATTTCGTACCTGACATTTCAGCCTTTGTTAAATCGCTATCAAGAAAAATCGTTCCTGATAAATCAGATCCATAAAAATCACCTTCGGTAATGATACAGTGATCAAACACAATATGTTTAAACTTACACATTCTTAATTGAGATAATTTTAACTGACAATCTTTAAATAATACATCTCTAAATCTACTTTCAATTGCTTTAAAGCCTGTCATCCTGCATTTAATAAATTCTACTCGCTCAAGATATCCTCTTTCTATTTTCAAATTTGAAAGATCGCAATTATCGAACTTAATATCTACAAACTTAGTACTTGATAAATGGCTTTGGCTCAAATTACTTTGTTTGATAACACATTCTTGTAATTTTATATCTAATACTTTTTTGTTATTGTTTTCAAAGCCACTAAACATAAAGCCTTCATATTCTTGATCATCCGCCAAGACAAAATCAGCGCCTTCTTTTAATTCAACAGGCGTTCTTGTCTTTACCAACTCTCCATATTCTGATTTAGGCTTTTTGTCTTTTTGAACCATTTTAGTTTGCTAAATTTTTGGGTCGTCCATCTGTAAACGCTTCAACAGCAGAAACTACAAGCTCCGGCAAATTCACCCTAAAAGATTCGTTAGTTGAGGAGCCGGCGTGGGGTGTAAATACAACGTTATCCAATTTTAACAAAGGGTGATCTTTGGTAAGCCCTGCAACTTGATCAAGACCTGCTCCCCCAATTCTCTTTTCTGTTAAGGCTTTTAACAAGGCATCTGTATCAACTTGTTGCCCTTGATCTACATTAATTAAAATTGCATTTGGTTTCATCAACTCTAATTCTTTTGCAGAAATTAAGTTTTTAGTATCTGCACCGGATGTAACATTAATTGAAACCACATCAGATCTTTGCAATAACTCTTCCTTACTAACCATTTCTACTCCATCCATATTCTTCGGACTTCTATTATTCGCAACAGTTTTCATTCCCAAACCCAACGCAAGTTCGGCTACTGTTGCTCCGATCCTACCCAAACCAAGAATACCCATTGTTCTGCCTTTGATATCAAAGCCCCAATACTTATTTTGCTGTTCGATATTCCCGGGGTCGGATTCAAATGGTAGCTCACGCATATCCCTATCCATCAAAGGGATTTTTCTATTAACGGCGAACATCAAACCGATCACCATTTCCGCTACAGCTTGCTTAGAAAAACCCGGACAATTTGCTACCTTGATCCCTTTTTGATTTGCGGCTTCTAAATCAACCATAAAATACCCAGTGTGAGGTAAAACAATTAACTTTAAGTTGGAAGTACTATTGATAATATTTGCCGTAATTGGGCAAAGGAATCCGTCAATAATAGCGATATCGGCTCCTTTTAATCTTTCAATGGCCTCATTCTCATTACGGGTATTTGCGAAAGCTATTACTTCTCCCAAAGTCTTAAGTCGGTTAAGATGAGTTTCGTTTAAAAAACATTCATTTAATATAGCTATTTTCATATTATGCGATCTTCTTTTTTACTTCTTTAATTAAATCATATAAACCACTTAAATTTCCGTTTAGATCTGTTTTAGCAATTCTATGTTTTTTGAATTTATCAATAATGGCAATCGATAGTTTAAATTTTAGCTCATCAGTATAATCTATACCTTGAGCAGTAAAGTGTTTCTTTACTTCCGCCATCATAGGAATATTTAAATTTGATATTTTGGAAAAATTAGAAGAACATTCTTTGCCAACTTCATTAATACTTTCGATTACAATACTTTTAGGGAGAAGGTCTTCCATTGTTTCAGCTTTAACATTCTTTAACCCAACAAGCAATATTTCTTTATTATCTAAAACTTTTTTCTTTTTATTAGCAGTAATGGCGGTTTTCCCTTCCGTATCATTATCAAAAATTGCAACTAAATTTAGCCCGTTAGATTTCAAAAAATTAGCATAATAAAGAATTTTGGATGCACCGAAAGTTGGAATTATAATCGCTTGATTTAGATTTATAGAAAACCCAAATGGACGTAATTTCTCTATCATTTCTAATATTACAACTTTATCCAACAAACCTTCTACAAGTATATTCTTTTCGGCCACCGGTGAAATATCAGACAGTACAAATCCCAAAGAGTGTCTTAATAATTCATCCTTAAAGATCTCTTTTTTACTAATATTATTAATAATAACTGTATCATCCTCGGGGCGCGTAATTAAACGAATTCTCTCCGGATGATCCTTGCTAATCATAAAAGGTGTATGCGTTGTATAAATTACTTGATTATACTCTGCTATCTCCTCAATTCTTTCTAATAGATCTTTTTGTCCGCCAGGATGCAATTTGTCGCCGGGTTGATCAAATAAAATGATATTGTTTTTTAAAGTAGTAAGCTTGGATCGGAAATTTATCAAAAAAGACAAATACCATTGCATTCCTTCGCTTCGTTTCTTAGGATCAATTTGATATCCTTTTTCTTGAACTAAAATTTCAATTTGTTCTCCTTTGTAATGCAAGTTTAACTTTATATTTTTTCGTTGTTTCCAAGTCGCATTAATTACGGCCGTTACTTTACGAGATAGATCGTCTAAAAAATTAAATATGTACTCGCTATCTCTTCCGGCAAGATGGGAAGCTATATCTTTTTGCTCAATACCTCCTAATTTAAAAAGATTGATAACGGATTGGTAACTATCGGCATCTTCGTAAAAATTAATTGGAATATCTTTTGGTATATAGTATTTATCTGCGTGAGCCCAAAGAAAAACATTGGGAATTTGGTCAAAAATTATTTCTTCCAACTTTCCTAATAAAAGTTTATCCCTCTCTTTATCTTCTATCTTTTTTATTTTTCCGTCTTTAAATAATTTTTGTACTTTAACATACTGTATTTGGGCGGTTGTAAAATATCCGGGTTGTAAAGTTACTTCACCCTTTTTAGTTTGCAACTTTTGATTTTCCTCAGAAATATTTTTGTAAGCGTTATTAAAATTGAATTTGCCTTTCACGGGTTCTACATAAAATTCCCCTTCCTCATTACCTTCTCTGTACACCAAAATCTCTTTGTTTTTTTGAAAATAGTCAGTATAATTTTTGCTATTCAATTGGGCTATTAATTCACTGCTTAATTCAAACTTGAATATTAATGTTGGTAATAGGTTTTTCTTAGAGAAATCGGAATTTAGTTTAGTGTCCGAATTTTGTATTTCGAACTCCATATCCAAAAATTGGATCGCTTCTAAAAGATTGGTTTTACCACTTTCATTTGCACCTACGAGAGTAGTAATATCCTTTTCAATATTCAAAATGCCTTCTCCGATGGTGCGGAAATTTCTAATTTCGATATCTTTTAGGATAAGGTTCATAGGCACAGGTTTTAATTCTTGTTGGTTAAATTATACGCTCTTTTAGGCATTAACAACAGGGTTTTGGAATAGCCTAAAACCATTAAATACAGTATAATATTACCAACAAAGTATTGCCTAAACCCTTCGGGGCACGGCATTAAATCCGATCAAGATATAGAACCCGTCATCGGGGTTCCTTGATCGGTCGTGCGTGGAAACACGTACGTTTGGGCCGCAAGGCTCAAGTCCCGGTGGCGGGCTTTGTGTTGCCGCCGGAAAGATAATTAAATCCGATCAAGGAATATGCAAGAACAAAACACGCCTGCAAAATCCCACAGGTTAAGAAACGGGATACTGATCTTTGCTGGGATCATAATTTTGGGTTTAATCGGCAACTCCCTTGGGAAAGGTAATCAGCCATCTACGCAATCAAACACGGCCTCCCAAAGCCCACAGGAAGCCACACAGGCCACTCCGGAGCCCAAATGGGTACCGGTAAAGTCTTGGAAAGGAAACGGCGGTAAAAAGACGGAGCCATTTACCATTACCGGTAAACAATGGCGCATCAATTGGAGTAATAAGGATGCTACTGGTTTTGGCGGTACCATACTCCAAGTGTTTGTATACGAACCCGGTAAAAGCTTGCCGACTGATGTAGCGATAAACTCCCAAGCCGGCCAAGATACAAGTTATGTGTATAAATCCGGTGAATTCTATTTGCAAATCAACGGAGCAAATGGTAATTGGGATATATCGATTGAAGAATTAAAATAAAACTAAAACGGGGCTCAACCCCGTTTTTTTGTTTTCAATGATCGGAGAATTTTCGCCATAACTTCTTCCGGTTTTTTCTTTATTTGGTGTTCCCATATTCTTATCACGATCCACCCCTTGGATCGCAAGGTTCGGGTTACGAATAGATCCCGTTTTCGATTACGTTCTATCTTACTTCGCCAAAAATCGTCTTTAAGTAAATGTTTCCATTTGGGATAATACCAACCGTGCCAAAAATTGCTATCTAAAAAAACGCAAATGTTATCTTTATTAAAAACAATATCCGGATTACCCGGAATTGCTTTTACGTGAGTTTTAAATTTGACCGGGCATACTTTTTTGAGATCCGCAATAAACCTATTTTCAAAGTCCGTATTTCGAGATCGGATCTTTGACATTAAAAGCGAGCGTTGCGACGTGGTCAACTTATCGTTAGTTCTTATTTTTTTAAAATCACGCCCAACGTTATTTTTAATTCGCTTTTTCATTTAAACCCGCTTCAAATATGGTTGATGCCGCTATTTTTAGATCTTCCGTGTCAGCGTTATGGTTCAAAGCGCTTTTCCAAAAATCCAATCTTGATCCATCAATTTGAGCAACACGCCAATAGTTTAAAAGTAATTCCTCGTCCAATTGATCAATCGTGGCCGCAATTGCTTTTGCGTGTTGGTATAAATGGTAGAAGATTTTTGGAACCATTAATTTTTTGCCTTCGATAACTAATTCCATTTGACCGCCGGCGGAAAAAGTATCACGCATATTTGCGGTTACGGCGTTATACCCGGTAATAAGATAAGCGGCCGCCCTTTCAAATTTCATTCTTCCCGATCCAAACATTTCCGGAAACAAAATCATACACTCGGTCATAAATTTTGATTTTTCTTCTTCCGAAAACTTATTGAAAGACCTAATCACGGGATTTACGGTTGCGTCCGTTTGAGGGTCAATCCACCATAATTCTTCCCCTTCGGTCAAAAGTGATCGGTAATATTCTTTGATTTTTTTAATCGGGTTTGCTTCTTGCCGCAAAGTATCATAATCCACGCCCATTTTATCGAATATGGAATTGCCGGCCCCCAAATCCATATCAATCTTATACCGGGGAGAGTGCGTAACTCCAATAGCAAAAAGCACTTCTTGGTAAGGCCTAAATTTAATTTCAACGCCACCGCCAAACTTTCCAAAAAACATATAAATGCGCTCGACTCCTTTTACTCTTGTAGATTCCGTAACGCTATTCCCGGTTGAACTCCACTTGTTATCCGTGGTTGCCTTAACCTCGGTACCATAGAATTGTTTGGCAATAATATCGGGGAACGTTTGCGGCCCGGTTTGCACCACATCGCCATCAAATGCAGTACCCTTTGCCGCAATGCACATTTGTTCAAATACTAAATTTTCAAAAGGAACACCTTCCATTTTGGCAATGGCCTTGGCTCCGATTTCTTGTAAGCAATTATCGCGCGTCTTGCCCAACAAGCTCACGAACTCCGCTTCTTTGACGCTTGGGTTCTCTACGTATATCATAGTTGTTTAAATTCTTTTCTAAAAAGTCTTCAATCATTTTAGCGACGTTCCAGCCTAACACGGGCGGCACGGCGTTTCCGATCTGCTTATAAGCGCCGGAGGTTGAAGGATAAAAAATAAAATCATCGGGGAATGTTTGAATTCTTGCGGCTTCTCTCGCGGATAATCTTCTTTTGCCATTCCAATGAAATTCAATGTTACCGTGATGTTCTGCTCTCATTGTTGGGCCAACACTATCGGCGGAAACGATAGTGTTCCCTTGCGTGCCGGGAAATCTTTTTGCTTTTGACCAATAGTGATTAGGCAAAGCTCCTTCGGGAACATTTTCCAAATCTCCAATGGCGGATTTTAATGTAACCCATTTTCCTTTTTTTAATGGGCCGTGTTCCGGATGGACAAATTTAGGAAGTCTTTTTTTATCCGTGCCAACAATTATTACTCGCTCGCGGCTTTGAGGCACGCCCCATTCGGGAGCCAAATAAAGCTTATAGGAAACGTGATAACCAAGGCTTTCAAAATCTTTGATTATAGTTTTTATAGCCTCTCCACCGTTCATACTCAAAAGTCCCTTAACATTTTCGGCAACAAATAAGGCCGGTCGGTTCCTTTTGATCGTTTCCATCATACTTTGATAAAGAAGCCCACGCTTGCTATCAAAGCCTCGTCTTTTTCCGGCCAAACTAAAATCTTGGCAAGGAAAACCACCTAAGACGATATCAGCATCAGTAGGTACTTTATTTTCTTCCAATAATTTAACAATATCCCCACATACCGCCGGCTCATTAAAGTTTTTTTCAAAAGTTAAACAAGCGGCATCGTAAATATCATTAGCCCAAGTAACCTCAAATTTTCTTTTTGAATACGTTTTACCGAGAGATTTAAAACCTCCAACAAAGCCCAAATCTAAACCACCGCATCCCGTAAAGAGTGAAATAACCTTGTACTTACCATTTTGATTTTTCTTGGTTTTTATAGCCATTGCCTGATGTTTCTAAAAGTAATGTTAGTAAAGTAATTTTACCTTATTTTAGGACTTTGAGGAAGCAGGATTTTATTGGATAATAACATTAATTGAATTAAAAAATGCTCTCAAGTTGAAGTAAACTATAGCAAAATTGACCTGACCAGAGGCTTGGGGCGGTTAGATAGTAAGATAGCTTATTTAAGAAGTAAAACACTATTTTGACTGCCCAAAACTGCCCACCAGAGCCCGTTTAGTGGTTAGATGGGCTTTTGGCTTATCTTAGGACTAAAACAGAATTTTACCACCCTCAAACACCCTCATAAAACGCTTTGGTGATACCGTCTGCTAAAGGAAATTATGATATTATTAACCAATAAAATTGAAGAGCTCAAGATTTTATGTTCGAGGCAATGGCAAAAAATTACGAATGGTTGGAATGCAAATACTGTTCCTACCGCTTAGCGAAACTATTCTTTACCCAAGATGGTATTGTATTTGAAGTTGATGGAATAAAAGGGCAAAAATTCTATTTTGATCCAAGCTTCTTTATTACTGATTGCCCGAAGTGTCATAGAAAAAACTCTACCATTCAATTTGGCGGTCAGAATAAATTTAAAAACTTTGACTTGAATTTCTTAGGCGGCGAGGCCTGGGAGATGATATCCAACCCAGCTACAAATAAAAAGCTCAGATCTCGGTTAACCGGCACAGAGAAAGAAATATTAAATGCTTTCCAAAACCCACCCTCTCGTCTTCACCCAGACTATTGGATGGTTGAGCTTTCCCAAGTACTAAATATGCCAGTTAAGGTGTTTATGGAAAAATGGGGATCTATAGTAAATAAAATTATTGAACTGGAAAATGAAGTAAAAATTGACTAAAAGTTAAGTCTGGAGTATAATAAGTTTACAAATTGAATACAACTCCATCCACGTGATGGGCACTACGAATTCACGATTTGTAGTTAAGCGGTAAAAGCCCGCAAATCAAGTGAGAAACCTATTTAGGTGTCTTATAAGATTTGCGGGTTTTTTGTTTGTATGTTTAGGGCAATGGCTTACCCATTTATTCTTTGGTTAGTGCAATAAAGCCATTGCCCACTAACCAAGGGACGAGTGGGTTTTTATTTGCTCAAATATTTAACTATTGAATTTTTGAGCAAGTGCGAACTTGCATCTTACCCCACCTTTCGGACAGGTAATGGCGGATGTAAAAAGCCAAGGAAGTCCGGCCAATACGGAAACCTCGTTAGAAGCAAGCGGCCGATTATATTTTATTCTTTTCTTTCTTTTAAGGATTTGTTTCTTTCACCCGAGCGTGAGGAACCAAGGATTGCTTAAACAGGAAACGGCTTGGGCAGGGGTATAAGTTAACTTATGCAAAAACAAATGAAAGACTATTCTAATTCTCGTTTTAGCACCCACATAAGAATTGATCCCAAACAAAAAACGTGGATTGAAGAAAACAAAGGCAAGTATAAAACACTCGCCGGTAAATTGGATCAAATTATTAATTTTTTTAGGAAGCACAAGAATGGAAGTAAGCGAAAAGGCGCTTAAGGATTTTAAAACTATATGGCGCAAGAACAATCCTGATAAAGAGCTTACCCAAGATGAGCTATTAAATATGGCTCAACGTCTTTTGCTTATAGTTAAATTAGTTTATAAACCCATTCCTGACGAGAATAAAAGCTTACCGCCATAATTTTATACTTCTATATTTTGTTGGTATAATTAATTAACGATCAAGGAATTTAATATGGAAAATCTAAAATATTTTCTTTACGCAAGAAAATCAAGCGAAGCCGAAGATAGACAAATCTTATCTATCGAAGCACAAATTAGTGAGCTAAAAGCCAAATACGATAATTTGGATATTGTTGAAGTACTTCAAGAAGCAAAGTCCGCAAAGAAACCAGGCCGAAAAGTATTCAATGATATGCTTTGGCGGATTCAAAAAGGAGAAGCACAGGGCATCTTAACGTGGAAATTAGACCGTCTTTCAAGAAATCCAAAAGATGGAGGCGATATACAATGGATGTTACAACAAAGTGTAATTCAGAACATACAAACTTTTGACAAAGCATATCTACCTACCGATAATGTGGTATTGATGGCCATTGAATTAGGTATCGCTAATCAATTTATTAGAGATCTATCTAATAATGTTAGACGGGGTTTAAAATTTAGAACAGAAAAAGGTTTAACAAGTGGCGTTGCTCCAATTGGTTATATAAACACTATGAACTTATCCGGGGAACATTTGATTAAACAAGATCCGGATCGTTTTAATATGATTCGCAAAATGTGGGATCTGATGCTTACCGGTTCCTATTCCGTACCTCAAATATTAGAGATAGCTAATAAAGATTGGGCATTTAAAACCTTACGTCGATATAAAACAGGAGGAAAATCAGTCTCCCGAAGTACATTATATAAAATGTTTACTAACCCATTTTATTATGGGACTTTTGAATACCCGAAAAGAAGTGGTAACTGGATTATTGGGAGCTATGAAAGAATGATCACAAAACAAGAATTTGATAGAGTGCAAATTCTTCTTGGTAGAAAAAGTAAACCAGCTCCTCATACCCGAACCTTTGCTTTTACCGGTTTAATCCAATGCGGTGAATGTGAAGGCCAAATAACCGCTGAGGCTAAAAACCAGATGATATGTTCGAAATGTAAATTTAAATTTGGTTATGAAAACAAAAACTCTTGCCCAAAATGCCAAACGCATATTGAACAAATGAATAATCCTACTATCCTTAATTACGTTTATTATCACTGTACTAAACGCAAAAATCCAAACTGTTCACAAGTCTCGATTAAAGTAGAAGAATTAGAAAACCAATTGACCAAAGAACTAAGTCGGATTCAAATTAATCAAGATTATTTGAATTGGGCATTAGAACATTTAAAGTCAACCAATCAATTAGAAGCGGACAAAAACGAAACAATAACAAAGTCTCAACAAGTGGCTTATAATAATGTTTCGAAAAAGTTGGAAGCTTTGCTTGATATGCGTTTAAACAACGAGATTGGAACGGAAGAATTTTTGCAACAAAAAACAAAACTCACCCAGCAAAAAGAGCAATTTCTTCGGGCTTTAGAAAATACAAATACATTACAAGACAACCGTGTTGAACGAAGTGAAAAGTTTTTTCAATTTTGCCATCAAGCTGTGTATTGGTTTGAAGAAGCTAAAGCAAAAGATGACCTTCAATGGCAAAGGGAGATCGTTTCATCTCTTGGTTCGAACTTAACTTTAAAAGACAAAAAACTCAATATTCACTGGGTAGAACCATTCGCAATCTTACAAGACGGCTTAACTTTCTTACCCGAGGCTCAATCTACGTTAGAACCTAACAAAGCTATTGTAAATAAAACACAAAACCGCCTTTCGGCGGTAGTAAATCCTATTTGGCTGGCCTCCTCGTGCTAGAACTGTGGTTCGGTCAAGCCCTGCTTAGCTTTTCTAAGTAATTCCATTATAGCAAAATCGACGCTCCTCGTGCACCTTTGAAAAGTGACAAAAGTGACATATATCTCTTATATAAAGTTACACATAAATGTCACCTTTTTCTATGTTTTATTCTGCTTGTAAGGCTTTCTGTGAATCTTTATAAGGTAAAGGACAGTGGAAATTGCAATCATTGCGAAAGCAATGGTATTTAACACCAAACTAAATGTCCAGCCATTGCCACAAACTGTACCTGTTTCTCCTATGATTTTAACGATTACAATACTCAAAAGGAGTACAGGGAAAACGCCTGTATATAACCACCACATCCAGTCGGAAAAAGCTGGATAATTATCAAGGTACGACTTACCCTCCCTAGTTATTAATTCCTTTTCCGCTTCTTTATTCAATCGTTCTTCAATTTGATGAATGTATTCATATTGCCGTTCAACGAATACAGCTACCTGGAAATAGCGCATCGAAAAAATTAAAAGTAAGTACCATACCAGCGTACCAATGACTGAAAAATCGAGAGAAGATGTCAATCCAAATTTAAAATTCAAAAAGTCATTTACTGCCAGATCTGATGCAGTTGGAAATAAAGCTTGCAATGAGAAAAAAGCCAAGGTTAAAATCACAAAGATCATCAAACGATCTCGCCGCTTAATTGAAGATCCAATAGTAGAGCAAGTATCTTTATAATGATCGTAAAGAATCGTAATTGATTGCTCACTAGGCATAGCGATGAATTGATGGATAAGGGGCTGCATCGAGTCCGCTAATGATGTTTTGTTCAGTGAATGAATACACCCAAGAAGCATTTGCACCGCGCAATGCATCGGGAGATTCAAAGGTGCGATCAAGTTTAACCGCTACAATACGTTTACCTAATTCAATGCTTTTTGCAACTTCGTAATTTATCCAATTTCTATACCCAATCAAATCACGATGAGCGTGTTGCTGATTAGCATGCCTCCCAATAATCACTAAGGTGTGACTAGCTTCTCTAATTTTTGCAGTTAGCGCGGCTTTGACACGGCCTACGTTTACACTGTTAATTTCACGAGGGGTCCCATCTTCAAATGTGAACTGAAATCTTGGGTTATTATGCCACGCTTCAAGCAAATACTTATAATGCTTGTCATTATCATAATCAAAACTTACAAATACTTTGGACATATTTCTTTAATTAATAATAAAGGGCTCGGGCCATTAAAATGACTCGAGCCAGTGATGCTATTGATCGCGAATTGCTTTGCGAACCTTGTTTATACCTGAATCTTTAGGCAAACCTAAATCTCGCTTGATATTACCAAGCTCCTTATCGGAGCGGAAATGATTGAACTCTGGATAATCTTTACGGAGATTACCAGCAGTAGAATCGTTACGTTCACGGCGAAAAGTTCCGTCTGCGTTGCGTTCATGTTCTGGAAGTCCCATGGTTTGGTTTTACTTTCTGCTAGCTTAATATTAATTTTGAAGTTGCTAGTCAAACTCCATTTGCATAATTTAAATAAAAAACCATTCCGTTGTATCGAAAACAATTTACAGGAAAGGTTTTTTGTTTTAATTTTAGTTTTGATCTGGTATGTAATTTAACTCATTTGTTGAGAAATTTTTTATTACATCAACCATTTTTCCAAATATCTCGAAATCTTCACGCAACACTATACTAGTGTGTATGGGATCGTGAGACATCGGTCTTAGTATCACTGCATTATCCGTAAAATGAATCTGCTTCAATACCGCTTTGTCGTCAATTATCGCTACCACTTTATCACCAGATCTTGCTTCGGTAGTTTTCTCGGTTATTACCAAGTCACCGTCTGAAACTCCTGCGTCTACCATAGAGTTTCCCATTGCTCGAATTAGTACTGTATTATCGCTATTTCTCCCATGTAAGAAACTGCGCTCTACTCTTATGTACTCATCGAACACTGGATCCGCATAGACTGTCAAACTCCCGCAGGACATTGATCCAACTACCGGCAAAAGAACGGCCATTGAAGTACCATAACCTTGCCTCAGTTTAATGTTCCTGGACTGATATCTAGTGCGATTGATCAATCCTTTTCTTTCGAGAGATTCCAGATATTGGGTAACCGTTCGGAGGGAAGAAACTTCCAACAAATCAGCGAGTTCGCTAACTGTCGGGGATTCACCATTTTCATTGATGAAATTGGTGATTACCGTTAATACCTGCTGTTGCCTATGAGTTAGCTTCGGAGCTTTTGAGAGTTCCATAGACGTATTATAGCACATCTTGTGTAGATTACCCTGTGGATAACACAACCTACACAAGTTTAATAAAAAGGTATACTATGGAACTATGCCATACGAACTACAACTAAATCCGTTTGTACGAAAGAATGGATGGAAATACAAAGTTATCCGCATAACTGATTTTGCTTTGCATACCACCCAAAACCCACCAACATCTATTGGTAAAAAAATAAAAAAGTCATTCAAGCACAATCAGCCCGGTCGCATTTATGGTTCCATTAAATATTCCGACTCCGCTCCCTCTCCTGATAGCACTCCCTCTATTTTGGATTTACTCAAGAAAGACCCTGAATTATTAAAGTTTATTCAGGAACAAGAAAAGAATGGTTATAAGGTTTTACTCGAGTTACCGAAAGAAATACCAGTTGTCGCTGGAAAGGACACGATCGAGTTTATGGCAAGCGTAAACGGTAAGCGAATACTTAAAGGACTTGCAAAAAATAATGTAAGTAGTTAATATCTAAATATCAAGTTTCTGCGTTGTAACAAGTAGAAAAGTGTATAGCCTCTAAAGCCGTGCCTATTCCGCGCAAGAAATAGTATGAAGCATTTTTAGCTTTTGCTATTTCGTGTGTGGAATAGGCTTTTTGTTTATCCATATATTTTATTAAGACTAATAATTAATAAAAATTGTATGCAAAAACTACAATGGCACACTGTGCAAAAAAAGATCGATGACCTGATCCCCCAAGAGGTCAACCCCCGAATCATTACCGACAAGCAGATGTCGGATCTTAAGCGGAGTCTTAAGAAATATAATCTGGTTGAAATTCCAGCCATAGACTTAAACGGCAAGATACTCGCGGGACACCAGAGAATTAAAGCCTTGCAACTTTTAGGTCGTGGCAACGAACTAATAGATGTTCGGATACCAAACCGTAAACTTACAGCCGATGAATCGAAAAAGTACCTCATAGCCAGTAACGCCCTCGGCGGTGACTGGGATTTCGAAGCACTAAAATCGTTTGACCTCGACATTCTGCTTAATTCAGGGTTCGACAATATCCAGCTCGCCAAATTTTGGGACGAAGACAAGGAAATCAAATCCGATAATTTTGATATCGAAAAAGAATTAAAGAAGATCAAAACTCCCAAGACTAAACTTGGCGACATTATTACCCTCGGTAATCACAAGATTATCTGCGGGGATTCGACTAAGCAAGAAACACTCAATCATTTACTTCAACATGAGCAGGTGTCGATGATTTATTCGGACCCAATCTATAACTTAGAAATTGATTACAGTGGCGGATTCAACGGTACCCAAGATTATGGCGGTAACGTAAACGACAAACGTACCTTTGATGAATACCGAACATTCATCAAGGATAGCCTAGCAGCAGCTCTGAAAGTATCTAAACCTAATACCCATGTATTTTACTGGTGCGATCAAATATACATTGGCCTCATTCAAGAAGTCTATCGATCCCTTGAAGTCAATAACAAACGAGTTTGCTTATGGTTAAAAAATAGTCAAAACCCAGTCCCCAAAGTAGCATTTAATAAAGTTTATGAGCCGGTTGTATATGGTGTTCGAGGTAGCCCATACCTTGCAGAAGCAGTAACCAACTTGAACGAAGTATTGAACAAAGAATTGGGTACTGGTAATGAACTTCTTGCCCAAGTGGATAATTTTATTGATGTCTGGACAGCCAAACGATTGCCGTCAAAAAATTACGAGCATGCCACCTCTAAACCTCCTACGTTACACGAGAAAGCAATCAAGCGGTGCACGAAACCAGGCGAGATTATTTTAGACAGCTTCCTTGGCTCGGGCAGTACTATACTTGCTGGCGAACAATTAGGTAGAAAAGTTTATGGCTGTGAGTTGGAACCCAGGTTTTGCGATTTAATTATTAAACGCTTTGAAGCTTTCGCTGGCATTAAAGCTATCGTTCAACATCATGAAGAAAAGTAAATTGCAAAATCAATTCTTTGAGGAATTAGCCAAAGTGCCGATCGTGCAGGTCGCTTGCGAGAAAACTGGCGTATCCCGCAACAGTGTATACCGCTGGCGCAAGGAAGATAAAGCCTTTGCCAGTAAAATGGATAAGGCATTGGCTGATGGTGTGGCGCTGGTTAACGACATGAGTGAAAGCCAAATGCTGACTATGATCAAAGAAAAAAACTGGTCTGCCATTAGCTTCTGGCTCAGACACCGTAACGACAATTACAAGGACAAGATTGAAGTTATTACCAAAGAGGAATCAGAAGCACTGACACCGGCTCAGGCAAAAATTGTCCGGCAAGCATTGCGTCTTGCAGCCATCACAAAGTCTAGATCCATTAAGAACATTAACGCTAAAACCAATGAATAAAATAATTGATGACCAACTGGTCAATAAAATGATGCGGGACCGCTTAGTTCGCACTTCTATCACTAAAGACAGCTTCTTGTATTTTTTCCATTTCTACTACGCTCACTATGTGAAATACGAAACAGCTGACTTTCAAAAAGAAATCATACACTATATAGAAAAAAGTGACGCAGAAGACTTGCATGTCGTAGCATTTCGAGGCTCTGGCAAATCAACCATGATAACGACTGCCTATCCTATTTGGGCAATCCTTGGCAAACAGCAAAAGAAATTCTGTATCATCTTTTGTCAGACCAAAGCTCAGGCCAAACAACACATGATGAACATTAGAAATGAGCTCGAAGACAACGACTTATTGAAAAAAGATTTAGGGCCATTCCAGGAACAAAGCGACGAGTGGGGTTCACATTCACTCGTATTTAATAAACACGGCGCACGCATTACCGTAGCTTCTACCGATCAAAGCATTCGAGGACTTCGCCATAATGAACACCGGCCTGATCTGATAATTTGTGACGACGTTGAAGATGTGCAGTCTACCAAAACTCGAGAAGGTCGCGAGAAAACATACCACTGGCTAAAGGGTGAAGTTATACCATCTGGTGACAGGAACAGCCGGTTAGTTATAGTTGGTAACTTACTCCACGAAGATTCACTCTTAATGAGGCTCAAAGAAGATATTGCTGAAAAAAGAGCCCCAGGTGTTTTTAAGCAATACCCCTTATTAGACGAACAGGATAATTGTTTATGGCCCGGTAAATATCCAACGATAAAGGAGATTGAGGAAGAAAAAATGAAAGTTGGTAGCGAAATTTCTTGGCAACGGGAATACTTACTACGGATTATTCCAAGCGACGATCAAGTTATCTATCCGGAATGGATTAATTATTACGACAAGTTACCAGGAACACAGCACAAAGGATACCGGGGCACATACGCAGGAGTTGATTTGGCCATTTCGACCAAGGATTCTGCGGACTACACTGCCGTAGTATTTGCCCATGTATATAGCCGGTGCGAAAAATTGCGTATTTACATCCTACCTAACCCTATTGTAAAAAAGCTTAATTTTCCGGCACAAGTAGATCTTTTGAAAGACATCAAAACTACTACCATGTCAAGGTCCGAGGATACGATATTTGTGGAAAGTGTTGCCTACCAAGAAGCACTGCCGCAAATGCTAGAACATCACGGAGTTGAGGCGGAAGCTGTTAAACCTAAGGGCGATAAACGAACCCGCATTGCGCTCACATCAACATTAATCAAATCTGGGGTAATTAAATTCCCTCGCCAAGGGTGCGAGCAACTCATCGCACAATTAGTAGGCTTTGGTGTTGAAAAGCATGATGATATTGCGGATGCATTTTCACTGCTTATTAACTCCACGTTAAATAAACATGCTGACGAAGGGACTATAATTATGATGTTCCTCGGTCGAAATATGACTGAGGACGATACCGTTTACTATTTGGATTATGTTGATGTAGACTAGCCCAAAATAGCTATTTTTAACTAAAAAGTTATCAACAGATGGCCTTAGCAAAACTAGTGATCTCTGGCATTAATTATATATGGATACATATACAACAGCTCAATTTAGCGCAGAAACCCTTGCCCCGGTTGCTCGAATCAAATACTGCCTATACGCTAGGAAGTCTACGGAATCAGATGAAAGACAAGCCCTTTCAATTGATTCTCAAGTTAAGGAAATGCTAGCCATAGCGGATAAGGAAAATCTTGATATAGTAGATATCAGGCGAGAATCTCATTCCGCTAAGGAATCAGGCCAACGGCCAGTTTTCAAAGAAATCTTAAGTGATATTAGAACTGGTCGATATTCTGGGATACTTACCTGGGCACCTGACCGGTTAAGTAGAAATGCCGGCGATCTTGGTTCAGTAGTTGATTTAATGGATGAGAAAAAATTGCTTGAGATAAGAACTTACGGTCAGCATTTTAAAAATTCGCCAAATGAAAAGTTTCTACTAATGATTCTTTGTTCACAGGCCAAACTTGAAAACGACAACAAAAGTATTAATGTAAAACGTGGATTAAGAACTCGGGTTGAAATGGGTCTATGGCCCGCTCCTCCGCCTACCGGATACTTAAAAGAAAAGCGAATGGACCGAAAATGCGAAACATTAATTGATCCTGATAGAGCACCTGTTATAAAACAAATGTTTGAGAAAGTCGCTTACGAAAAATGGAGCGGCCGGAAAGTATATAACTGGCTGAAGTTTGATCTCAATTTCAAAACTCCGTATGGTAACAAAAATTTAACATTGAGTAACATATACCTATTACTTCAAAACCCCTTTTACTATGGGGTTTTTGAATACCCCAAAAAGAGTGGTAACTGGTATAACGGTAAGCATCAACCAATTATTAATAAAGAATTATACGATCTGGTACAAACCCAGGTTAAAAGCCAGATACTTCGAACACAGGAACCAAAAGAATTCGCTTTTACCAAACTCATGACTTGTGGACTTTGTGGTTCTGGCATATGTGCCGATGAAAAATTCAAAAAACTGAAGGACGGGTCAATCAATCGGCATGTGTACTATGGTTGCACAAAGTCAAAAGATTCCAATTGTAAATCAGGTTACATTAATGAAATTGATCTCATTAAACAACTACAACAGCTGATAGAAAAACTAGATATTGAGTTAATACCTATTAAAGACAAAATTAGTCAGGAAGTAAGGCGTTATAAAAAATTCCAACAGATAATTTTAGGTACTAAAATCCCAATTGAAGTTAAAGATATTGATATTAGAAACTACGCCAAGTTTATTCTTCAAGAAGGATCAGATATGGAAAAACGAGAATTTTTAAATTGCTTGAAAGGTAATATCGTACTGAATGATAAAGTTGTGTCCATTAAGTCAGTATGAAAGTAATCATAAGCTCATAATAGCCTAGCCAGCTAATTGATAAATAGCATAAACATCGCTATAATTACCTTAACAATTTATTAAGTAGCCTAAACTAGCGGTCACGCTGGCATGGTGAAAAGACTCGTGAAATATACTGAACCCTACGTTCAGCGCTTTCACGAGCCATACTGGGAAACTTGTATGGGATCGCAAGATCCAGCTGGCGTGGGGCTTTGTGTTATGTAACACAATCTCATCCGGCAGAAAGACTCGTGAAAATATGAAAAAATGTAAGAGCTGTCAACAAGAAATTGATGGCAAAGCAACTAAGTGTCCTCATTGCCAAAGTGATCAACGAAGTTGGTTTCGAAGGCATAAAATACTTACTGGGATACTTGGAGTAATTGGTTTTTTTATTTTGATAGGAATAATAGCTGGGGCATCAGGTAGTGGTGATTCAAAAAAAGTTGGTGAAAAGAATGGTAGTCATACCGCTACTAAAAAGCAAGAAGAAACTAAAGATACGGTATACAAAGTAGGAGATCAAATTAAACTAGATAATGCTATTATCACAGTCAACAAAATTGAGTTCTCTCCGGGTGGTCAGTATACAAAACCGACGGAAGGAAATGAATGGGTAAACTTAAATGTTACGATTGAGAATACCAGCTCTAGCCAACAATATGTAACTACACTCGGACAAATGTTTGTCAGGGATGGCGAAAGCAATAGCTACCAAATTGCAGTGACAAACAAAGCTTTGGAAAATCCAGGACTTGCATTAGATGGAGCCGTAATAGCTAAAAGTAAAAAAACTGGCTGGGTAGGATTTGAAATTAAAAAAGGATCAACCGGACTCCAGTTCCAATACAATGCCAGTATGTGGGGTAGTAAAAACATACTTGTAAATTTAGGAAGATAAAAATACTCCTTGACCATGGTTGAGGTAGTAAATAATTATTTTAACTTAACTGTGTAATTTGCATAAATAAAAACACGCTGTTTCGCATAATGCTTGCAGCGTGTTTCATTTAATTATTTAGCTTGTGTTTGCACGTCATCAGCTGGGTTTTCAGGGCCTTCATTCTGTTCATTGTCATTGACTTCGTTCTTGTCATCATTGGTTTCGGTATCCTGTCCTGCAACATCAGGATTCTCTACTCCGCCTTGATCCTGGATGTTATCCGTATCCTTGCTATCAGTCTGGGCATTTGTCGACTGAGCTGGCGTTGTTTGAGATGCCTGGATCTGTGCGGATTGGCTAGGCTGCGTTGTCTGCTGGGCTTTGGCCTGCATGCCTATCGCTCCTGCTGTCCCACCGACTAATCCAAGCGCGATGAGTAATCCAGCTTTGGTTTTGTTCCACTGCATAATATATTCCTTTCTTTTGTTTAATGGTTTCAAGCCGACCTTTGATAAGAGCTTGAAGTAGTCTCATCATAAAACTGGTGCGTGAAGCTACTGTGAAGTTACTGTGGTTTTCTTTTGCCTTTATAATACCGCTGAGATAAATGGAATATTGCGGAAATTACTAGAATTATTCCTCCGCCAATTACGAGAGTTAAAATAGCACCATGCCAAGATCGTAAATTTACACTATTACCTATCATGGTAGTGATAATGGCCAGCGGTATTAAGCCTGCCAGAGTTGCGAGCGCATATGCTCGAAATGAGAGATCAGATATTCCTGCGATGTAGCTTAAAGTGTCGAATGAAAGGGTAGGAAAAAGGCGCATTAAAAAGACGGTTTGCCATCCTAGCTTATGGCTATAGCGATTAATTAACCCTCCCGCTTTGGGAAATTTTCTCTGGACAAATTGCTTTCCTAATTTTCTGGCTAATAAAAAGTCTATATATGACCCTACAGCCTGCCCTAAAATAGTAAGAAGGCTTCCTGTAACAGGCCCAAAAAAGAAACCACCTGCAATAATAACAGGTGCATCAGGCAGCGGCGACATAACCGCCGCAATAAGAAGCAGTACGTATAATATGGCAGCTATTGACTTGTATTGATTAAACACCACAGCAATTGACTGAGGGCTTATTACGCGTGATTCCCTGACTTCAATTCCTGTGTATAACAAAATCCCGGCAATAAAAAGAAAAGCTAGGGCTGTTTTAATTATTGCAGACCTATTTTCAGGCGCTTTAATATGATCCCAAATGGTTAACTCTATATTGTCTGCTGATATTTGAGTTTTGTTAGGTTTATTTTCATAAATCATACTGAATATTTTTTAAAGGTAACGTAAACCGTTGTGCCTTTTTCAGGATTACTTTCTATGTTGATAGTTCCTTGGTGCTGCTCGACAATTGACTTAACAATAGATAATCCAAGCCCCGCCCCGCCTGTAGTATTTGTCCTCGCAGTATCAGCTTTATAGAAACGTTTAAAAATATGGGGATTGGATTCATTAGATATACCAACCCCCGTATCGGCAATAATCAACATCAGTTCAGAGTCTTTGTTTATAACTGAGATAGTTACTTTCCCCTTTGAGGGAGTGTACTTAATGGCATTCTGTAGCAAGTTATAGATCATGCGGCTAAGAGCTTCCAAATTGCCTAACATCAATCCTTCATTGGAACGCTCGATTGCAACTCTAATATGCTTTTGCTCGGCCATTGGACGTAATTTAACTACAACATGCTCAGTAACTTGAAGGAGCGAGACTGGATTTTGCAAAGCAATTTCACCATGATGATCAACACTAGAAAGAGCCAGCAAACTTTCAACCATGGCAGACATTCGCTCCACCTCTTCTAAATTACTAGAAATACTTTCCCTAAGTTCGATTGAACTAGCTTGTGAATTTTTAAGGGTGACTTCACTTTCAGTTTTCATAATGGCTAACGGAGTCCGGAGTTCATGCGATGCATCAGCTGTAAACCTCTTTTGGGCATCTAACGCTTCTCGAATTGGTTGTAATGTCTTTCCTGCAAGTACATAGCTACCAGCTGCTGTTAATAACAGCACGACCAGATCAGCAATGACGAGAGTTGTCTGCACGCCGTCAGTAGTTTTTAAAAATACTTCCTGTTGAGCCTCATCATTAGTGAAGCGGCCTTCAAAATTGTCATGAAGTTGGCGGGATAAGACAGTATATAAGACTAAACTAAACACAATTAAAATAACTGCCATAATGGCAATATAATAAGCGGTTAAGCGTATGCGTGCTGCAAAAAAGAGGTTACGCTTTGAGCTTGTAGCCGAGGCCGCGAATTGTTTCAAAAAGTTTATCATGAGAATTAGATTCTAATTTCTTTCGTAAATTTTTAACGTGAACATCCACAACATTACTGAACGAATCAAAGGAAAAATCCCAAGCATGGTCCAATATCTGCTCTCGGTTCAACACCTGATTTGGATGTCGCATAAAATATTCCAATACGGCAAACTCTTTTAATGTTAATTCAATAATATTACCATTTTTTCTTACGGTGTGTGTAGCGACATTTAAAACTATATCTTTAATTGTAATTTCGAGTGGCAACACTTCAGTGGGCCTGCGAAGTAGTGCTCGAAGTCTTGCAACTAACTCGTCAAATGAGAACGGTTTTATCAAATAGTCATCTGCCCCGGCATCGAGCCCTGCAATACGATCAGAGACCGTATCCTTAGCGGTAAGCATAATAATAGGCGTAGTTATATTTTGGTCTCGCCAATTTTTACATACTGTTATACCGTCACGGATCGGTAGCATCAAATCTAAAATAACTGCGTCGTAATCAAGGCGATTGAGTTCCAGCCTACGTTGGCCAGATTCTCCGTCAGTTAAATAATCTACAGAATACCCTTCCTGCTCCAAACCTTTTTTAATAGATTTAGCTAATTTTTCTTGATCCTCAATAATAAGTATTTTCATAAATGAAGTATGAATTATGTGCGTGAAGTACCAATGAAGTTAGTTTCGTTTAAATATTGATTGGACCGAAGCTCGTATTTGATCACGTTGTGATTTATCTTTCAATAAGTGAAATAATGTAGGGAGTAATGATAAAATGATTATTCCTACGATGATAGGGAGCAAATAGCGGTCAACATTCGGGATTGTTTTACCAAGGTAATACCCCATAAGACTTAACCCAATTGTCCAGAGCGCTCCACCAACTACATTGTATGCTAAAAATGTTTGGTAGTTCATTTTTCCAACTCCGGCTACGATCGGAGCAAACGTTCGAACAACTGGTAAAAATCGGGCTAGAATTATAGCTTTTCCACCATGTTGTTGAAAAAATTGCTCAGCTCGCTTGAGGTGATCTTTGTGAAAGAATAAAGAATCTTGTTTAGTGAATATCCTAGGTCCTAATTTTTTGCCTAAGGCATAGCCAGTGCTGTCGCCTAATATTGCCGCAATGAATAACAGAAAGATAAGCAGCCAAATATTTAAGATGCCTTGAGATGCCAGAAACCCAGCGGTAAATAAGAGACTGTCACCTGGGAGAAAAAAACCGACAAGGAGTCCTGATTCAGCAAAGACGATACCAAACAGTCCAAAGTATCCGGCTGTCTTTATTATGGCAATGAGATTAAACATAAAATATAGTTATTAATCAGTTAAGATGAACTGTAAAACTCCAACGTGAAGCGTTCATGAAGCATGAACCTAAAGATTATACTAAATAAACGGGTTGATTCTTGAATGTACATGAAGTCTATCAGATGCAGGGTCCTTATAATAGTAGTTATTTTGGGTCCATGTATAAGCTAATCGTCTTCACACTAGCTTCATGTTCAAGAATTATAGTTACCTTAATCATTTTATTAAAAATAGTTAGACTATATATGAAATCAATAATTGTAACATCGGGGTTATCTAAAAAATATAATGATGGACTTGTTTTAGAGAATTTAAATTTAACCATAAACAAAGGCGAAATATTTGGATTTTTAGGACACAATGGTGCGGGTAAAACAACCACTGTAAGTATTTTAACCACCCTTTTAAATCCAAGTTCTGGTTCTGCGACTGTTTGTGGATTCGATACCCAAAAAGAAAGTATTGAGGTACAAAAACGCATTGGCTATTTGCCTGAAAATGTAAAATTCTACGATAATCTAACTGTATATGAAAATCTTGAGTACTTGGCTAAACTCTCAGGAATTGAAAATCCAAGAAATAAGATTGACGAAATATTAAAGTTTATTGATTTTACTGGATACGAAAACAAGAAACTCGGTGAATTTTCTAAAGGCATGCGCCAGCGCATCGGTATTGCTCAAGCTATTTTGCATGATCCCGAAGTGTTATTTTTAGACGAGCCGACAAGTGGACTTGATCCAATGGGCATAAAAAAACTACGCGAAATAATCATAAAATTAAATAAGGAAAAAGGCATGACTATTTTTATGAATACTCATTTACTTTCTGAAGTGGCAAAAACATGCACCACTATCGGGGTTCTAAATCATGGAAATTTAATTTATATTGACTCCTTAGAAAATACGATGAAGAAATTTAAGGACGAATCTTCACTTGAAGAAATATATTTCTCAATGGAAAGTAAATAATATATGAAAAATATACTCATTATTGCCTATACCGAACTAAAATCTTTATTTAGAGAAAAAATAGTTTATTCAATAACTATCGTTTTCATTTTGATGTCTATGGCCTCGTCGTTTATAGGATGGTCTACTTTTACAACTGCAAATGCCGTGTATAAATCCTCTGTTATATTTTTACAGAACCAAGGAGTAGCTGACATACCCAGCAATCCGCTTCTTAAGGTTCCTGCTCTTGCCAGTTTCGATAATCTTATCATTTACATATCACTAATTGGGACACTACTTGCAATAATTATAGGTCATCGCAGTATGATGAGGGAGAAAAAATCTGGTATTTTGCAAATCTTATTTACAAGGCCAATAACTAAAAAATCGGTAATATTTGGTAAGGTGCTTGGCCTTAGTGCAACTATATTCTCCATCATTGGAGTAACTGCTTTGATAAGCATATTATCATCTTATTTTTTGCCGTTTACACATTTGAATATTTCCGATGTGTCACATTTGCTAATATTTTTTCTTGCTTCATTTTTCTATATGCTATTTTTTGCTCTTATAGGATTGTTCTTTGCGATAAACGCAAAGAGTGAATCACTGGCTTTGTTTATACCTGTTTGTATTTGGGTCGGTATAACTTTTGTACTTCCCGAACTCGCTACTGGTCTTACACCAACAGCACTACTAAATCCTGTAACACTTTTGCAGTTACCTGTACTCGATCCATTTTTTCAAACATCGCAGAAGCTATTAGCTCCATTCTCACTAGCATGGCATTACTATGTAATCAGTGGCGAATTACTTGGAAGTTCATTTACTCATAATTTACCAATATTAAAAGTTATTTCAAAAAATAGCCTTCAAATACTAACACTACTTGGTAGTAGTGTTACCCTTTTATTTTTATCAGTTAGATCACTTCGGAAATTCGACCCACGAGCTGATTTTATAAACGAATAAATATATGAATCAAATACTAACTATTGCAAAAAAAGAATTTAAGGATGCTCTGAGAAATAAGGTGTTTATTACTTTCTTGCTGTTTCTTTTAGGTTTAACAGCTATATCTATTTATGTCGGCTCTATTAACTATCAAGCAAAGGTTTCTCTCTTTGAAACCACATACGCACAACTCATTGCGAGCGGGCAACCAATAGAAAATTTAACTCGTCCAGAATTTTTCCCATTACAACTACTGCGAGCAACAATTGAATACCTAGAAATCATAGGGGCTGTTTTGGCCATATCTCTAGGCTATCTAAGTATTGCTAAAGAAAAAGGAAATAATACCTTACCACTCATATTCACTCGACCGATTTCTCGTAAAAAGTATTACTTTGGGAAAATGCTGGGAAATATTGCACTTATTGTTTCTATTTCACTTCTCTTATTCTTTTTTACTACACTTCTTCTTGTGTTTGTAGGTGGCGTTAGTTTACATGGTTTAGAAATAACAAAAATACTATTAACAGGATTAGCTACTGTTGTATATTTGTTTGTGTTTTTCTCTTTTTCTGCATGGTTAACTATAAAAACAAAATTCTCTTCTAATGCACTAATTTTTTCATTTGTCGCATGGCTTTTCTTTGTACTTATCGTACCACAGATTGGAGACACTATGGATACAGACAACCAAGTCCCGGGTGGATTTTTTAATTCTATTCACGTAAACAAAGAACAGTCAAAGATTATTCTCCAAGACTTTTCTGTGTATGAGAAATTAAGAAATGGTGCTGAAGAAACATCTATTACAAAACATTATGAAAGACTAACATTCGCCTTTCTAGGTATCAAAGATATGTATAATGGTAAGTCACTTAGTTTTATATTTAAAGATAAACTACAAGATGTCGGCTGGCTTGTAGTCTTCCTATTGATATTGGGAACAGCTCCAGTATACGCTTTTAAGAAAAGTCAGACGCTATGGCAACAAAATGAGTAGTCAACATTTTTATTAGTAAATTTATTAGAATAATTAAAAACAATATGAACAAAACAACATACATTATAGGAGCAATTATCTTGGTTACCATTGGTGGAGTTATACTGAATAAATCTTTTTCATCACCTAACCAAAAAGTAAGTCAGACAAGTAGTACAAAACAGAATGTTTCAAATGATCCGCAAGACATTGTACCGGGGTTATATGCAAATAGTATTAAAAACACATCAACTGTTTCAGGTTTAAAAATAGAATCTGGATTAGTAGAAAATAATGTAGACAAAGACGGGAAAACGACAGATGATCATTTAGAATTAGTACTAAAAAATAGTAGTTTAAAAGATATGAGTAATTTTGAAGCCTACTATACTGTTACAGATTTAGTTGACTCAAAAAAAGAAGGGTACTATAAAAAACTAACTGGGTTTACTCTAAAAGCAGGCGAAACAAAAACAATTCACTTTGATAGTAAAATTGGTGAAAATCATTTTGGTGTAAATAAAGATGGATTATATTTTACAGGTAAAAATAAAATGCAATTTGACGTACAGATTAGTAGTCCAGATTTCAAGATTGCAACTATTCAAATTGCAAAAGATGCAGGTGGTGCTGAACTTAAAGACTAATTCGTAATTACTTATGGATATAATCAACAAAAATTTGCTGAATAAAGTACCTAGAGTCACTTTGTATTTCTGGGTCATTAAGGTCTTGTGTACTACTGTCGGAGAAACTGTCTCAGACTTCCTTAATGTCAACTTAAATTTTGGTCTCCGAGGTACATCTATTGTGATGGGCATAGTTTTAGCCGTAGTTCTATTTTTCCAATTTAAAACTAAAAAATATACTCCGGTAATATACTGGTTAACCGTGGTATTGATTAGTGTGTTTGGCACATTAGTTACCGACAACCTCACCGATGCGTTGCAAGTGCCTCTACAAGTTAGTACTATCATATTTTCTATTTTGCTCGCAATTACTTTTGCGGTGTGGTATGCAAAAGAAAAGACCTTGTCGATCCACTCTATTTTTACAAGACAGCGGGAAATATTTTACTGGCTGGCGATTCTGTTTACGTTTGCTTTAGGCACCGCAGCCGGTGATCTTATGGCTGAGCGTCTAGGTTTAGGGTATGGACTAACTGGTTTAATTATTGCCGGTGTAATTGTCATGTTTGCTCTCGCTTGGCGTATGGGGCTTAATGCCATCATTGCATTTTGGTTTATTTACATTATGACCCGCCCACTTGGAGCGTCTCTGGGAGATTATCTCACGCAATCCAAAGCGCATGGTGGATTGGGATTAGGAGCAACAGTGACGAGCATAATATTCCTTGCCGGTATAGTTGTTACAGTAATTTATCTTGCATTAACAAAGCGAGATATGGTTACTAATACCACTATTCCGGAAAAAACAAACACGAAAAGCGGTAATGCAATTGCTCAGTTAGTGGCTGTGCTAATTATTTTGCTTACTATTTCAGTCGGAGGATACTATTGGCGACAGCATGCACTGCTAAATGCAGAACCTGGTACAGCTAATAACTCAAGCTCATCGATAAATTCTGGTGCTACCTCAGGAGCGGCGTCATATCCTTTAGGAGACGTTTCTGTGTTCAAAACGATTACCCAAGATACTCTTAATTTGGTAAATGCTGGAAATATGTCTGGGGCAAAAACTCGGGTAGCTGATTTGGAATATGAGTGGGATACTGCTCAGTCTCGACTTAAACCCATGAACTCGGCAAAGTGGACGGAAGTTGATGGTTCGATTGATAAGGTCCTCCGAGAAATACGTGCAGTGAACCCTAGCCAACAAAACTCTAAAGCAGCGCTGGAAACCTTGCTCAGTAAGCTAAGCAATTAATAATTCCAGATCTTAATACCATTCGTGTAAAACTAATAATGAGATTTTTAAATTCACTTTATCAAAAACATCAAAAATTTTGGACTCAAAAACAGATAAAAAAATTAATCAAAGTATTAGGTCTATTCATATTATCACTTATCATACAGCATTTTGCCGACCGATATGTAGGGCACATTGCTGGTGTACCAGTGGGTGATGTTATCTTGGATCACCTTCCAACTGTGGATATTGATTTCTTTATTGTCCAAGGTGCACTTCTTTTTACGATTTTGATGCTAGGATTATTAATATTGAAACCTCGTTATATCGCCTTTACCGGAGCAGCATTAACTGTATTTATCGTAACGCGGTCATTCTTTATTAGTCTCACACATCTTGGTATTGACCCGCATGAGATAGTGCTTGATACACATAGTATAGGTTTTGGTTTATACAATCTACTATACAACAGCAAAAGTGATTTCTTCTTTTCTGGACATACGGGAGCACCGTTCCTTATGGGGTTAATTTTCTTCCGTAATAAACGGTGGAGCAGATTTTTCTTTCTTGTTTCCGGACTCTTAGGGGTTAGCGTTCTACTTGGACATATTCATTATTCAATCGATGTTTTTGCCGCACCGTTTATGACTTACAGTATATTTATTATCACTCAAAAATTATTCCCGCAAGAGTACGCTTTAATTAATGCAAATTAACATTATGCACTTTGATATTACAGTTTTCAATTTTTTAAATAATTTTGCTAATCATTCAGCGATTTTAGATTATGGAGGCATATTTTTTGCAACCTATTTACAGTATATGCTCGGGGCTATTCTGTTGCACCTCATGTTTTACCCACGAGAAAAACGAAATATTAATCGCCCCATGGTTACCGTGAGTCTTATTGCTGCCATTTTGGCGCGATTAGTGGTAAAGACCGCCATTTTATTAATTCATGGTAGGCCTCGGCCATACGTTGTTATAGAAACTGCCCATAAACTTATACCTACTTCAATTGCCGAAAACTTTCAATCTTTCCCTTCAGGTCATACCATATTTTTCTTCTCTTTGGCTACTGTTCTGTATATGTTTAATAAAAAACTAGGTGTTTGGTTTTATGTAGCCGCTTTGACAATGGGAATTGCCCGAATTTTTGTTGGAGTGCATTGGCCGACTGATATTATTGGCGGTATTATTCTGGGCATTTTAGTAGGGTTGATTACAATGTTTGGTTACAGAGCATATAAAAAATAATGTCGATAATGTTATAGAAAAGCTATTCCATAAAATAGATCAATTAATCCGCACCCAGTGATACTTCCACAGCTCAATCAAATTTTAGAATGGCTGGGACATTATGGGTATGCCGTACTGCTTCCGCTATCGGTCATTGAAGGTCCAATTATTGCAGTGCTTGCGGGATTTTTGGTTTCGCTTGGACACTTTAATTTTATTATTGCCTATATTGTCTTAATAATTGGCGACCTTATCGGAGATACTATTTTATATTATCTTGGGAGAGCTAGTATTAGGAAAGGTATTCCAAGTTGGTTACGTTTCCTTGGTATTACAGCGCAGCGTGTTCAGTTTATTGAACAAAAATACACTGACCATCCAAAGAAAATTTTCCTTATTGGGAAACTTTCACATGGAATAGGAGCAGCAGCTCTTTTTGCTGCAGGAGCAATTAAATTTCCTTTTGGGAAATATATGTTTTATAACATATTACCGACTTTGATAAAGTCACTCTTCCTACTTGTCATTGGTTATTATTTTGGAAGAGCGTACAGTCACATTCAAGTATATTTAGATTATGTGGCAATAATTGCAGGTTGTGTTTTGGTAATTTTATACCTTACTTTCATTCGATACTCTAACTCATATTTCAATAATGAAAATAATCATAGCAACTGATAACTATTATCCGAACGTCAACGGGGCTTCGTATTTTACACAACGACACGCATACCAGCTTAAAAAAGCTGGTCATGAGGTTTTAGTTATTGCTCCGTCTCGAAAGTACTCAAATGAAATCTTTGAACACGAAGGTGTAACGATTTTTGGAATACGCTCCATGCCAATAGAAAGAATTCGTGCTCCAATACCATTGATTACCAAGCATTTAGTAAGGCGCGCAATCCAAAATTTTAAGCCTGATATTATACATATTCAAAGCCATTTTTCGATTGCTCGAAAAGCTGCCCGAATTGGCAAAGAGTTAAATATTCCCGTCATAGGAACAAACCACTTTATGCCGGAAAATTTAATTCATTATTTGCCAATTGGAAATAATCTTCAAAACATAGCTAAAAAGCTTGCATGGAAGTATTTTGCGCGAGTGTTTAACACACTTGATGGCGTTACTTCTCCAACCCACACTGCAGCTAATCTGATTAAAACTGCTGGAATAGAATTATCAGTAAATGTCATTTCAAATGGTATTGATCTTAACCGATTTAACGCCAGCAATGACGCTACGTATTTAAAACAAAGGTATGCCATACCGGATGTGCCAGTTATGCTTTTTGTAGGAAGACTGGACAAGGAGAAAAATTTGGATTTGATTCTTAATGCGCTCGCAAAGGCAGTCAATCAAATAGCAATTCACTTTGTTATTGCTGGGACAGGAGCAGAACGAGAAAAATTAGAGAGCCAAGTAGCAAAACTGGGCCTGACTAAACATGTCACGTTTACTGGTTTTGTGCCTGATGAGGATTTACCTTTTCTATATGCTACCGCTTCATGTTTTATAATAGCCGGTACAGCCGAATTACAGAGCATTGTAACAATGGAAGCAATGGCTACCGGGCTTCCAATTATCGGGGTTAACGCAATGGCGTTACCTGAACTAATTCACGATGGAGAGAATGGGCTGTTATTTGAAAATGGAAATAGTCAGCAAATCAGTGAAGCAATTCTAAAGATTTTTCAAGATAAAGAGTTACGAGAAAAGATGGGCAAAGAAAGCTTAGGGATAATTAAATCTCATAATATTAACACTATCACCTCAAAGTTTATATCTCATTATAACGAAATCATTAAGAATAAGCGCTAATAAAAAAACCGCCTTTTTTGGCGATTTTTTATAAGGATCTCGTGCTAGCACGAGTTGGCTGGGGTACCAGGATTCGAACCTGGGATGAGCGGACCAGAACCGCTTGCCTTACCGCTTGGCTATACCCCAACGTCATTAGATTATATTAAAATTTGCTTAATTTTTCAATAGGGCTATTTTATGATATAATAATACAAACTGAAAAACTGTCTCGAAACAAAAATGCTTCACCTCACAAAGTATCTCTTTTATTTACTTGTCGCAATTGCAGTAGTCGGATTAATTTGGTTTCTTCCTAAATATTCTTATGTTCAAAAGAATCCTGGATATTGTGTAAACCTTACTAAACATCTTTACTATTGCGGCACAGACAGCGATATTAACGCAGTCTTTGATTCAACTCAAAATTCAAATAAATAAAATGAAATTAACCCATCATCTTAAATCAACTAGAAGCTTCATTCTTATTGCTTTTATTGTGCTTTTAACTGTTTATACAGCAGTAGTCCTAACTCGAATTCAGATGAGAGCAACCATCAACGAGCTAAGTACAGTTGGCACAATGCCAAAAAATCAACAGTATGATACCAGCGACTGGCAAAAGTATCAGGATCCAGCTTACCCGATAAGTATTTCTTATCCGGAAACTTGGACTTACTCTGCGGACATAAAAACACTCCCAGGATTTTATACAATCAATCTATTTCCTAAGGACAGTAAAAATTCTGTACGAATTTATATCAGTGAAGAAGATTTCGTAGCGGTGGATAACTTAAAAGGCAACCAACAGACAATTGCCAAAAATTTAACAGTCACCAACTACCAAGATTTAATCTATACGATCAAAGTGGGGGACTATTTTTACACCTTCGACGGCACATTGGCCGATCAATACCAAGCAGAACTTTCGGAAATTGTTCGCTTAGCTAGATTTGAATAGGCTTACTAAAATTCCCCAGAATCCAATTACAATAAAAAATAAGAGGTAGTAATCTGGTAAGGAACTAGTTGATTTAAAGATAAACCCTAATAAACCGATTACAAAGAAAATTGCGCCAACGATTAAGGCGTAATTTTTTGATTTTGTAACGAATGCTATAACTTGTGATTTCATAGATTTGATTATACTATTACCCCGCCGCCAAGACAAATTTTTCCATCATACAACACTAAACTTTGCCCACTGGCAATTGCCTTTTGTGGCTTATCAAAATTGATTAGATAGTGACCCTTTACTGCACCTTTATTAGCAATCTCGGTAATGGTCAGTTTTTCCAGCGAACCTTGATGACGATAACGTCCTAACAATTTTACAGGCTTCACAGGCTTACCAGATTTAACAGAAGAACTATCCAAACCTGCCGGCTTATTAATCCAATTCACGCTATGGATTTCGATTTGCTTAGTTTCAAGAGCTGGGTCATTAGGGTTATTGGTCACGACTAGGCGATTGGTCTTTAGATCTTTACGGACAACAAACCAAGGACCATTTTGACCAACGCGAATACCTTGTCGCTGACCGACTGTGTAATATGACAAGCCTTGATGTTCGCCAATCTTTTCTTGCTTACCTTGCGAATTGATTTTTACAATCGCACCAATTTTAGGTTTTAATTTTTGTTCTAAGAAATCCTTTAAACGAATTTGACCGACAAAACATAGTCCCATACTTTCTTTTTTAGTTGCATTTGGCAATCCGATACTTTTTGCGAGAGTTTTGACTGCAGATTTTTTCATTCCACCGGTGGGGAAGAGTAGATGGGGGAGTTGTGATTGCAAAATATTGTAAATAAAATAAGTCTGATCTTTAAAATCATCACTACTTCGAATTAAATTGTACGTCTCCCCTGTCTTATTTTTATTTTTTTTAACTTGTGCGACTTGTGCGTAATGACCTGTGGCCATGTAATCAAATCCGTTCTTCATCGCCCACTTGTATAACATTTTAAATTTAATCTCTTTATTACACATCACATCCGGGTTCGGTGTTCTCCCAGCTTTATACTCATTAAAAAAATAGCCCATGACGTTCTTTTCATACTCTTTTTCGAAGTTTAAGGTATGCATAGGTATACCCAAAAACGCTGCCACGCGCAAAGCATCCTGACGATCGATTAACCAAGGACATTCATCATATTTAAGTCCATTAGTTGAAGACCAGTTTTTCATAAATGCGGCCTCAACTTGATATCCTTGCTGAATTAATTTGTACGCAGAAACTGCCGAATCAATTCCGCCAGATAATGCAACTAATACCCGCTTATTTAAAGCATTTTTGCCGGGCTTTTTGGTAGTCTTTTTAACTGATTTGGCATTTTTGACTGTTTTCATCATAATATTGACATTTTAGCATATATGTGATGTAATATGCAAATTTCGCTTGATAGGGAATTAAAAACAGCGAGAAATTCTCTCGCTGTTTTTAAAGTTTGTACTTCCCTACCCCATCATGCTGCCGAATTTGTTCTGCAACATTTTTTTATGTTTCTTGTTCAAATCTTCTAGTGCTTCACGAATATGACGAGCGATTTCTTTTCTATCCCCTACTATTGCATCATCAACTTTTACGCTTTTCACAACCTGATTACCATCAATGATAATTTCTATTTTCGAACCACCAGACTTCCCTACTACTTCTTCTGTCGATAGAGTAAGCTCGATTTGCTTCGCTTGCTTACGCATCTCATTTACGTCTTTGATCTTATCAAATATTCCCATTACAAAATTTTAATTAATTATTCATTATGAACTACTGCGCCAGCGCTTTGTTCATTGCGAGAGTGATCCATCAATAATCGAATCATTGCTCCGAAGGCAATTAACAAAATTGCGAAGAAAAATAGTCCACCGATTATAGGAATCAACATCACAATAGAAAGCACTGCAATACCGATTAACAAAGCTTGCCAGTCATAAACCATATTTGGTTTTTTGGTGAGTTGCTTAACAATCCAGCTACCTACAAATACTGAGCTTGATAGCGCAGCAAATAATAACATCAACAACCACGCTAAGAATGCGCCAATTGCAATGTACAACCCAAAGAAACTAATCAAAGCAATAATTACTGCAATTGGGCCAACGAATAATACTAATACACCTACCCCAAGGTTAACCCAAGGCTTGTCCATGATCTTACCCACAGCGGCATGAGAAGTGCGAGGGAAAAGCTTCATCAACAATAAACCAGCTAACATCATAGCTAGAATTTTTATGACAAAAGTAATTGTGAAGATTGTAGCGAACACACGTCCAGCATGACCACCACGTGGCTGTTCAATTTTCTTAAAATCAACAGCACCAATCTTTGCGCCATCTACAACTGTCGCTTCTTTAACACCTTGGTAATTGATTGTCTGGGCAACTTCGGCTTTGGAACCAATCGTAAAAGATTGGTCTGCTGTTACCTTTACAGTTCCCCCAACTTTGCTATTTAGAGTGATGACTCCGCCAGCAATCATTGCATTACCTGCAATGGCTGAATCAACGATCATATCACCGCTTGCAGCAGCTAAATCGCCACCTACAGAGGCTTTTTCTGTTAAATACACAGTTCCACCGGCAATCAAGACATCACCTGTTACAGCGCCATTAATTGTCACAGTACCACCAGCAACACGAACATCTCCACCGACTGTTCCATTAATTGTGACGGTCCCACCAGCAACTACTGCATCTTGTTCAATTTTACCTTCGATAGTGATTGTGCCACCTGCTGCGTATAGATCACCTGTTATATCTGTATTTACAAACACCGTGCCACCAGCAACATAAGTGTTGTGATGCTTTTCACCACTGGACAAAGTTACGTTCCCGCTTTCTTGATCTGGGGCGATAAACTCAGCCGCGAAAGTTGTAGGAACCATTAGCGCAAACACGGCCAAACTTGCAACCGCAAATGCAATGATTTTTTTCATATATTTAGAGTTAATTATCAATTTATGCTTTAATTATAGCTCTTTTTTTTAAGTGAAGTCAAAACAAAGTTCTTTTATTAGTTGGTTCGACTTTTTTAGAAATCTTAGCTTTTGCTCGAGCCCAAGAATTTGTTCGTGACGGTGGTCGAGCAGTTGGTGTTAATTTTGGTACGGACTCCCCTCCTACAAAGGAGTTATTTTTTTCAATCTCGTCGCGGGCATTGAACCACATACAGTATTCGCAGTCTGCACCAGATGGTGGTAAATCTTTGCTGTCTAAACAATTTTTAATTTGTCTAATGACACCAGAAACCCAGCTATCATCTCCAGTGTACGGAATTAGAACAACATCAAATTCAATAACCTTATCGAAACTTTCTTGATTCGCTCGCCCAGTACAATAGACAAAGTAACCGGTATTAGAAACAGTTAAACCATTCTTGCGAAGCAACCATTGATAAATTTCCATCTGTTTACGATATGCATCATCGTACCCACCAACTGTTAATTCTGTTTTTGGCGCATCTTTAGCGGTGGCTTTATAATCTACAACTATATACTCCCCTGTTTTTGGATTAATCCAAAGATCATCGATAGCACCAGAAATTGTCATCCCTGTTTCTGTATCAAAATATTGAACACCTTCAAAATTCTCTCGCCAAGTATTTAATTTTTCGTGCGGTGCAGGAATAGCATCAACCCCAAACTCTTCTTGAAAAGGATGCGCTTTGCCTTCGCGGCGATAAGCATCAAATTCATTTTTAAGTTGAGTGTCTACTGCAGTGTTGATTAAAAACGATGGGATCGACGGCCGCTTTGCGCCCAACTTGTTGTCTATGTAAAAACATCGTTGGCAGGTGGTAAATAGTTCGATCTTGGAACGACTAAGCTTCCAATTATTGCCGCCATAATTCCAATTTGCTGAACGTTTTGGGTTATATTTTGAAGAATAAGTTGATGTTGATCCGGCCATAACATGAGTTAATATGAGTAAATTATATCATAGACTCAGTTTTTTAAAGCTTGAATCTATTGCCAATATGCTCAGTTTTGAGTATAATACGGAGGTTACTATACAAATATTGGGGTATCGCCAAGTGGTAAGGCAGCGGGTTTTGGATCCGCCATTCGCAGGTTCGAATCCTGCTACCCCAGCCACCCAACCATCTAAATTAGATGGTTTTTATTTTTATTATCTAACAAAAAAATAACTACTAGTATTAAGGATAATTGAGGCGTATAATTGAAATAGCTTAAAATTATTATTAAGATAACATCAATGAATAAAACAGTTGGTATTATTGTGGCAGTTATAATAATTGCCGCCGGTGTATATTTCTTTACGAGAAGTGGTTCTGAGGAAAATAACACCAAGAGCGAATCAGGTTCTGTTTCGAGCGCAGATCAGGCTAGTCAACAAAACTCTTCACTTAAATCTTTGATGGCTTTGGGAAAAAGTCAAAAATGTGAATTTAAATCCACAGACGAACAAGGAACATCAGAAGGAGTCTTTTATATTTCCAATGGTAAAAGTCGCGGAGATATCTCTGCTACCTACCAAGGCCAGGCATCTAAGACTCACATGATCTATGACAATAACACCAGCTATATCTGGATGGACGGCTCTAACTCTGGATTTAAGATGGCGATTGATGCTAAAGATTCTCAATCTTCCACAACAGATCAATCTCAAGGTGTAGATCCTAATAAAGATTATAAATTTGACTGTGATAGCTGGAACGCCGACAATTCAATGTTTACCCCACCTTCAAACGTTGAGTTTAAAGACTTTAGTATTCCAACAACTCCAACCTCTTCAACTCTTCCTGCGGGGTCAATGAGTGCAGATACCATCTGTGCAAGCTTAACTGGAGATGCAAAGAACCAGTGTGAAGCTGCTCTAAAAAAGAACTAAGCTACCTTATTATTAAAACCGCAACAAACATGTTGCGGTTTTTTATATATAACTTTCAAGCTCTCCCCTCTTGCCAAAACCATAAATATTAAGTATAATAAACAGAATCAAAAAAATTACAGGAGGTCACATAAAAAATTATGAATAGAATTGCGGAAGCAAAAGACCGAATTATCGTGGCTTTGGATGTTTCCACAACCACCGAAGCCATTCATTTAGTAGAAGAATTACGTGGTCATGTTGGAATGTTCAAAGTAGGTTTGGAGTTATTCATGGCATCCGGTCGAGACATTGTTAAGAGAATCCAATCTACGGGTCAAAAGGTTTTCTTAGATCTTAAATTCATCGACAATCCAAGTACAATGGCAAAAGCAGTCTATCAAGCTGCGAAGTTACAGCCAGAGTTTATTAGTATCCATTCATCTTGTGGAGACAAAAGCATGAAAGCTGCCATTGAAAATAAAGGTGACAGCAAATTGCTAGCCATCACTGTACTAACAGCGTTTACAAACGAACAAAGTTTTAAAGTTCACGGAGGTAGTCCGTCAGAAAAAGTTTTCCACATTGCCCTTAACGCTTGCAACCTGGGAATCGATGGTATCGTCTGCGGCCCCACACCGAATGAAGTGGGAGAAGTGAGTCTAGACATGAGGACACACGGGTTGATCAAAGTCACGCCAAGTATTAGACCAATTTGGTCTAAGCGAAACGACCAACATCGCATCGCTACCCCTTATGATGCGATAAAGAACGGTGCCGATTATCTAGTAATAGGGAGACCTATCACTGACCCACCGCAATTCGCGCTCCGGAGTCCGGCTCGAGCTGTTGAACTTATAGTAGAAGAAATCAATGCTGCGCTATATTCATAGAAATTCGCTAATAAAGCACTGCAAATTCAGCAGTGCTTTTTATATTACCCTAAGTTAAGGCTCTGGCTGGCTCTTGCCATAATTGCTATACTTGTTGGGTACAAATAAACTTCATATTATGGAAACTACAATAGAATCAACTGAATCAATCATTTCGGTTAAAAATATTTATAAATCTTTTGGTAAAGTTCAAGCTTTACAAGGAGTGAGTCTTGAAGTAGAAAAGGGTAAAATCCTAGGACTATTAGGACCAAACGGTGCTGGTAAAACCACTTTAGTTAGAGTATTAACTACGCTTCTAAAACCAGACCAAGGAGTAGCTATGGTTCGCGGCATAGATGTAGCCACCAACCCAGAAACTGTTCGAAACTATATTGGGCTCGCTGGGCAATACGCAGCTGTAGACGAAAACCTTACTGGTCAAGAAAACTTAGAACTGGTTGGTAAGCTCTACCATCTTTCTAATGCGGAGATTGCTTTGCGTAGTAAAAAATTATTAGAACAATTTAATTTAACTGAAGCCTCCGGTAGAACAGTCAAAACTTATTCTGGTGGTATGCGCCGTCGCCTTGACCTAGCTGCTAGCCTTGTTGGTGAACCAGAAATTCTATTTTTAGATGAACCGACTACAGGTCTAGACCCTCGCTCCCGAGCAGAATTGTGGGAAGTAATTGAACTCTTAGTCAAAGAAGGTGCAACAATACTTCTTACTACTCAATATTTAGAAGAAGCTGACTATCTTGCAGACCGTATCGTAGTTATCGACAAAGGAATGGTAATAGCAGAAGGCACATCTAATGAACTCAAAGCCCAAATCGGTGGTGGAGTTTTAGAAATTCATTTAGCCGATAAAACTAAAGCAGTCCAAACAAATGAAATTTTAAAAAGCCTCAATGAAGGGTCTCCGATTATAGATGAAGTTTCTGGATATATCACTGTGGCAACACAGCATGGCTCCCAAACTTTAATAGAAGCTGTTCGCTTAATGGACACAGCCGGCATAGAAATCGCAGACATTGAACTTCGCAAACCAACTTTGGATGAAGTATTCATTTCATTAACTGGCGGCTCACAAGAATAATAAATTTATGACTACAACAACAATGCAATCTCCTACCCCTCATGTGGCCAAACAAGGCATATTCTGGACTATCTCCGATATTCTAGCAATGACCAAGCGAAACATGCTTCATTTTGTTCGTTTACCACAACTGCTAGTATTCTCCACTATTCAACCGGTGATGTTTTTACTTTTGTTCACTTACGTTTTTGGTGGAGCGATCGCTACAGGAACCAGCTCTTACATTAACTACCTCATCCCAGGAATTATTGTTCAAACAGTTATTTTTGGTGCAATGAATACAGGAATCGGACTAGCAGTAGATCTAAGCAAAGGATTGATCGACCGGTTCCGTAGCCTACCAATGGCTCGCTCTGCTGTTCTTGCGGGGAGAACTCTATCTGACACGGCTCGCAATCTATTTACCATGTTCTTAATGGTTGGTGTGGGACTATTAATTGGCTATCGATTTAACCAAGGAATTGGCGCAGCCTTAGCAGCAATTGGTTTAACTTTAGCTTTTGGATTCGCTTTTTCTTGGATCTCGGCCACAATTGGCTTATTAGTAAAAAATGTTGAAACTGCCCAAGTAGCAGGATTCATTTGGGTGTTTCCTTTAGTTTTTGCAAGTTCTATTTTTGTGCCAATTAGCTCGATGCCAAACTGGCTACAAACTTTTGCTAAAATCAGCCCTATCACAGTAACCGTAAATGCTGTGCGCAACCTAACATTAGGCTTACCATCTACACCGGATATCTGGTACTCAATTATTTGGATTGATGCAATTCTGGTAGTCTTTGTGCCTTTGGCAGTTTATCTATATCGTAAATCAGTTTAAACAAAAAACCACCGCTCAATACGGTGGTTTTTAAAAAATTTACTGAGAAGGCTCGGTAGTAACTGCACCTGCAACTTGACCAATTGGGCCTATTAAAGATTTCTGTAAATTCTTTGGAGCAGCAGAAATTTGAATATCCTTTGGTAAAGCGTACCAAGGCACTGGCTCCATGCGTACATTTTTTGAATCCTTCGAAACTGGTTTATTAGAATAAATATCATACGCTACTTGAATAACTCCAGCAGGAACTTCAAAATCCTTCACAGGCTGACCAGCCATAGCAGCTTCCATAAATTTATGCCAAATAGGTGCTGCAGTAAATACCCCATCAGCCCCAGCGCGCATTAAGGAACTATCGTTGTTACCAGTCCAAACACCAACTGCTAATTGAGGAGTAAAACCTAATGTCCATCCATCTTTCCAATTTTGAGTAGTTCCAGTCTTAGCCGCAACAACTCGATCTGGTAAAGTTAAAGGGTTTTTCTTTCCAAAAACATATTGACGTGATAGATCATCCGTCATAATACTTATTAATTCATATACTGCTTCTGGATTTACAATCTGCTCTGGATTACCACTTGATGACTCTAAAGTTTTGCCGTGTTTGTCTTCGATTCTGATAAATGGACTACTAAGATCCCCTTTTCCACCATTAGCTAACACAGAGAATGCTGTGACATGATCAACTAGTTGAACCTCGCATCCACCCAAAACCAAAGACAATCCACAATTCTTTAAGGGTGATGTGATGCCTAGACTTTTTGCGGTAGCCACAACATTTTCTACTCCCACAGCAGCCAACGTACGAACAGCAGGAACATTCAAACTCCCAGCCAATGCTTTTCGAATTGTAATCAAACCATGAGAAGAACCATCATAGTTTCGTGGAATATATGGTCGTCCACCAGCTGTTCCAAAAGATGTTGGTACATCCAAAACTTTTGATAGTGGTGTGTAACCAAATTCTGGTTTGAAAGCAGTTAAATAAGCGTAAGGCTTAAAACTACTCCCCGGCTGACGCATACTCGATGCAACGTTAACATTAGGTTCAAATTTACAATTCTTCCCTACTTTACAACCACTAGGTTCGGCTTCACCAAAATAATCTTTTCCACCGGCCATAGCCACGACCTTGTTAGTGACAGGATCAACGGCAACGATAGCAGCATTGTAAGCTCGATATTTAGTTTTGTTGATTTCTGCTCCTTCTTTAACAACTTGTTCGGCTAATTTTTGTAAATTTAAATCTAAGGAACTATATACTTTTAGACCACCTTCTTTTAAGAATTCTGTTCCATACTTATCTACTAAATAGTTACGAACCCAAGACACATAATATGGGGCAATCATTTTATTAGTTGCTGGCAAGAAAGCCACTTGAGCTGTTTTAGCTTGATACATATCTTGTTCGGAGATATAGCCCTGCTCAAACATTTTTTGTAAAACCAAATCCTTACGATTATCCAATGCTTCTGTGTTCGCACCGGTTGGACTATAGAAACTTGGAGCTTGAGGTAATGCAGCTAAGTAAGCACTTTCGGCTAAGCTTAACTCGGTGGCAGATTTTCCAAAATAAGTTTTACTTGCAGCTTCGGCGCCATAGCTATTACGCCCGTAAGGAATTTCATTTAAATATAATTCTAAAATAGCATCTTTACTAAAATGTGATTCAATTTTATAGGCAAGTAAAACTTCGCGGACTTTGCGACTGTATAGTTTTTGCCTATCTAATAAAGCATTCTTAGCAAACTGTTGAGTGATAGTGCTTCCCCCTTGAGAAACAGCACCGGACTTAGAGTTCGCAAGCATGGCTCTGGCAATCGATGGTAAAGAAATAGCTCCATGATTGTAAAAATCTTTATCTTCTATAGCGATGGTAGCATTTTTTAGTGTTGGGGAAATTTTATCCAAAGAAACTTTAGAACGTTTGTACTCACCGTAAAACTCATACAATAAAGTTCCGTCACGTGAATATAATTTACTTGATTCTGGTACGTTACGATTTTCGATTTCTTGATAGTTTGGCAAAGATGAATTCACAGCAATCAGGTAGGCACCAGAGGCTAAGCCGATAACTAAGAACACCGAACCAAATCCAAAAATCACTGTTACAACTAACAGCAAAGTTGATTTTCTGACCCAGTAAAAAATATTTTTGAAGTTCATCTCTTTACTCCATTTTAGCTTAAAAACTCAACTTGTGGAAATAGAAAAAGCATGAAGTTTATAATTCCTTCATGCTCACCGCTTCTCGACATAAAATTCGATTACCCCATCTCGAACTAAACTCTTAAAGTAGCTTTTTGCGGCTCCGATTAGCCGTTTATTTCTGAGAGTAACCACCCAACTCGTTCCTCTGCGACGCTTAGAACGATCTGGATTGGCTATAACCCTAACCTCGTAAACACCTTCGGGTAAATCAGTTAGATGAATAACTTCGTTACCAATGATCCTCACAGACCTCAAATCTTCCCTGGTTACCATCAACAAAGGTTTGTGATGTCTTACTCTCTTCTTATCAAAACGCCTTTTGACCCTAGCAATTTCGGTACTATTCATAATCAACCTCCTTATTTTAGAATAGTCTGACGCCTATACTGTATCGAATCTAGCAATATTGTCAAATAGGAAGAATGCTTAACTTTAACGAGTTGGTGGCACTTTAAAATACTGGAGTAAAAATGCACCGATAGAACCCCACGCTGGTGCGGCTGTACTCTCTGCGAATTTAACACTGCGCGGATGATTGACCCTAACTAACATTACAAATTTAGGATCTTCTACAGGAGCAAATCCAATAAAGGAACCAATATTATTATTTGGGTCATAACCTTTTCCATTCTTCAATGGCACTTGAGCTGTTCCAGTTTTTCCTGCTACATAATACCCAGATACGGCGGCTTTTTTACCATGGCCTTTTTCTACCACATTGACCATCATTGCCGCAACTTCACTAGCCGCTTTAGCAGAAATAACTTGTTTCTTTTCGGTCTTTGCAACGTCTTCCACTTTTCCATTCTCTCTGATAATTTGCTTAACAACATAAGGCTTAGTCATAACACCGCCATTAGCTAAACTAGAAAAAGCTTGAACTAACTGCAGTGGAGTTACACTAATCCCCTGTCCAAAACTAGCGGTATCATAGTTGACTTGGATATTACCTTTTAAATTTCCTAAGTCTCCAGCGCTTTCTGGAGTTTCAAAGCCAGTCTTCTTTCCAAATCCAAAATTGTTAATATATTCTAAAAACTTTTTGTTTCCAACTTTATCTTGAACAAACACAGTACCTGTGTTCAATGACTCCTCCAAAACCTGACTCATTGTCTGAGTACCATGGGCTTTTTCGTCAGAGTTTTTAATTGTGTAGCCATCAACATTAACCTCACCAGTATCAACGAAAGTGGTACTAGCCGAAACCAACCCTTCATTAACTCCAGCAGCCATTGTTAATGGTTTAAAAATTGAACCTGGCTCATAAGCTCCCAAAGCAACTTGATTGTTATAAATCTCTGGGTCACTGACCTTAGAAAAAGTGTTTAGATCAAAGGTTGGATATGTAGCCATTCCCAGAATCGCGCCTGTCTTAGGATCCATAACTACCACACTTCCACTATCTGCTCCATGTTTTTCGACAGTCTCTTTAAGAACAGCCTCCACCTTTAACTGAATAGATTTATCAATTGTCAAAAGGAGTGAATCCCCATCTTTAGCAGGGATCCGATCTCTCTTCCCTCCAAAAATCCAACTGCCGCTATTATCTTTTTCTTGCAACAAAGTCCCAGCCGATCCAGCCAATTCTTTATCGTAGGCGGACTCTAAGCCATAAACACCTTGTTTCTGATCACCCTTATAACCTACGAATCCTAACAATTGGGCCAACATCGTACTTTCTGGATATAAGCGTGAAGTTTCTTTATCAAAATTTACACCTGCAAGCTTGGCATCTTTAATCTGCTGTTCTTCCTCTTCGCTCAAATCTTTCTTTAGAACAATGTAGTGTTTTTCAGAATCTTTTAATTTTTCTTCTAATACAGCTCGATCAATTTTTAAAATCTGCGAAAGCTTATCGAGAACCGCTCCCATGTCTGTAATCTCACTCGGATTGCCATACACTAGAATTTTTTCGTCTGATGTCGCGACTGTGTATGGTTGGCCAGTGAAACTGTCTTGTATTAAAATCTCACCCCTAGTTGGTAAAATGGTCTGTTCACCTAAATGCTGATTATTCGCCATCGCCTTGTAGTATGATTGGCGGAAAAGTTGCATGTAAGCTAATCGCGCAATTATCAGTAACAAGCAGAAAATGAAAAAAACAGCCAGGAAGACTATTCTCTTTTTAAAAACTTTTTCAAATGAAGCTTGCGCTGCAACCATGATAAATTATTTTAGTGATATGGCCTATTATTTGGCCTGTGCAAAAGTATTACTAACTAAATTTTCCGCTTCGGTTACAGGAACCAAACCGGTATTTTCTAAATCACTCAAACTTACAGTAGAGTTTAATAAGGATTGCTTAACTAGTAATTTCTTTTGAATTTCTGTCTGTTCGGCTATGGAAGTCTGAACTTTTTTCAATTGAGCACCTTTAGATGAATAAGTGTTGATCCAAAATAAATGCAGAGCCATCATTCCACCAATAGCAACAACTAACAAGACCGCGGTTAAAGGAACTACATTACCAGACAAAACATCCACAGATTTGGACTTAGTACGTGTACCTGCCCAAGTAATGGTTGCGGCTTTAACAGTAGGTGTGGTTTGAGTTTTTATTTTTGAACTAACGCGGGGGGCTATAAAAGATAAGGCTGCGGATTTGAACATTTGTTTTGATTTAAATTTTTATTTAGGTTTTAGATTTTTGTTTACAATTTTTGGACTACTCGGAGCTTGGCAGATTTAGCCCGTGGATTATGCTCTAGTTCTTCCTCGGTTGCTGTAACTGCTTTTTTGGTTAATATTTTTCCTTGAGGAGTTAATCCACATTTGCAAATTGGAAATTCTGGCGGACAAATACATCCAGTGGCTAATTCTTTAAAATACTTTTTTACTATTCTATCTTCTAAGGAATGAAAGGTTACTACTGCCAGCCTACCCTCTGGTTCTAATAAAGCGAAAGCTTTGGGGAGAAATGTCTCGAGGTTAACCAGCTCATGATTAACTTCTATCCTTAAGGCCTGAAAAATTCTGCGAGCGGTATCTGTCCATCGATGTTTTTCTGGCTTTGGGAGCGAATCTTGAATAATTTCTACTAAGTCAGTTGTATACTTTAGAACTTCGTTAGTATTTCCATGCTCGCTTCGAGCTTTATCCAAGGCTTTTGCTATATTCTGAGCAATCTTGTAGCTATGCTTTTCTTCGCTATAATCTCGGAATATTTTGGTTAACTCTTCTACAGAACGATGGTGAAGTAAAAATCTAGCATCTGGTTGATCACTAGAACTATCAAACCGCATATCGAGTAATTCTTTCTTTTGGAAAGATATCCCCCGCTCGGATTCATCTAACTGATAGCTAGATAATCCTATGTCGGCTACTATTCCTGCAATCCCGCTAAATTCGTGATGATTGATCAACTTATCAAAATCTCTAAAGTTTCCATGAACCAATGTCAGCCTATCCCCTGCTTTAGAAAATCTTTCTTTAGCATTGTCTAGCGCCGCTTGGTCAAGGTCAATCGATAGTACTTTGCCATTCGGGGCATTAGCTTCAAGTAACTTCTCTGTGTAACCGCCGCCGCCCAAAGTTGAATCCACATAATTTTTATTTTGTTTAGGATCTAATAGCTCGAGTACTTCATTTAAAAGAACTGGGATATGGGTGTATTTCTTAGGTGTCATGTTTATACCCCTAAGTCACCTAACTGTTCTGCAATTTGATTACTTTGTTTTTCTGTTTGTGTCTTGTACTTAGTCCAGAGTTCTTCACTCCACAATTCAATGCGGGAATAAAGACCAGCGAAGACCATTTTTTTGTTGATCTTGGCATACTGTTTTAAGTACCCCGGCAAGATGATTCGGCCCTGCTTATCGATTTCGCAGTCCATTGCTCCTGCAAGCATTAGACGAGAAAAAGCACGTGTGTTGGCAGTAGAAATTGGGAGACTAGCCAATTTTTCTGCAAGCTTCTTCCATTCGTCTAATGTATACAGAACCAACGAATTATCTAAACCACGAGTAACTACAACTTTATTTTTTAAATCAGATCGAAACTTAGCCGGGATAATTACCCGAGCTTTATCATCGATTGATGCGTTGTATTCTCCAATGAACATAATGTACGTTACCAGCTTGAGCTAGTAGAACGTTAGTTTGTGATTCCTTAGCAGTAAACACCAACTCACATTCTAGTAGCCAAATTTTAATATTTGTTAGGAAATTCGCAATTCATGGTTTTGAGTTATCCACTTATCCACCCACTTGTCCCCACTTGTCCCCACTCCTCACCACTTGAATTCATTATAACCCACATTCCCCCATCTAGCAAAGGTTCCACAAACATAAAAAATTAAAAAACTCCTTGTATTTAAAGGAGATTTAAATGTTTCGCAAGGATGTTTCCCAGCTATCCACAGTACAGCAAAATACTAGTTATCTTTTGTTAAGTTAAGTAGGTTTTGGTATAATACTAATGAGAAAAGGAGGAGATATAATGTCAGATCTAGGGAATATTTTTTCGCAAGAACCACTTAGAAAAGCTGCCGATACCCGCTCTATCTTCGACAAAGCAAAAGAAGAAGGGATCCCCTTCAAGGTTGCGTTTGATCGAGCAGTTAAAAATAGTAAGTACTATCATATTCCGGAGGAAATGAAGCTGAGAAATAATCTCAAGAAAAAGCTTAGAACAATGTTGGACAAAGTTTTATCATTCTTCAATTAAGTCTAATTAAAAGAGGCCGTGCCTCTTTTTTTTGACTCTTCCCTGCACAGCTGTTATTCTACCAAGTTAATACGGAGGAATTATGGAAACACCTTATATCGGGATTACAGGGTTTATGAAACGAGAACAAGTTGAATCCGTGCTCATGGATTTATCATTACCACCAGGTTATAAACTAATGGTAGGAGGCCTAGCCCACGGCGGCCATTATTTTGACAAAGATGGCCGAGGTGAAGATAAAAAACCACCCCGGCATCCTAAAACAATAGACCTACCGAAAATCTTTATTGATGACGAGAGATGTTTGAATTTAATCCATCTTCATGTCCCTGACAATGCCAACCACGCGAGTGATATGTACGTTCTAATCTATAACTACATTCAAATTTGTCGCGAGGCCAATGTTAGACTGGATGGTTTTCAACTCAATATGAATCTCCCAGATCCAGAAGACTTATTTGAGATCAGAGATTCAAATCCAGACTTAAAGATCGTCATTCAGTTGAATAGCAAAGTAATCAACAGATTTAAAACCCCTACATCATTGGCCAAAAGACTACGGCAATATGCTGGGATAACCAATTACTTACTATTTGATAAATCGGCTGGTCAAGGAAAATTGTTGAACACAGATGAAGCAAACGAATACATCTCCGCCTTCGACGAACTGCATTTACCGACACTGTTTGGACTTGGGTTCGCAGGAGGATTGTCGGCAAATAACTTCCCAGAATTACTTCCCTTCCTTAAATGGAATCGATCATACAAGCCATTCAGCTTTGATGCGGAAGGAAATCTGCACGATCCAGAAACCGGTGAGCTAAGCTTAAACAGATGTAAAAACTATCTAAAAGCTGCCACAGATACTATTAATTTAGCTCGTAGCTAAATTAAAATACCGAAACCTATTTTTATTTGGGTTCGGTATTTTTTATTTTACTAATCGTTTGACCGCAAACCATACAATGCAACACCACAAGCCACAGAGACATTCAAGCTTTCTTTTTGGCCATGCATGGGAATTTCCACAATATCATCAACTAATTCTAAGGTTTTTTTAGTATGACCTTTGGTTTCTTCACCTAAGATCAAAGCCGACGGAAACTGCGGTTTATATTTATTTAAAGCAGTGGTCTTAAACTTTACATTATTCTCTAAAGCTATAATCCTGACTCCGGCTAATTTAAGCTTTTTTACCACTCTTAACAAAGATTTAGATTGCTCCCACGGCACAAACTTTTCTGCCCCAAGTGCAACTTTCGAAATTTTGTCTGCATTTTTATCAACTGGTGCTCCAGTGTAACCAGTTAGATAGACTTTATCTACCCCAAAACTATCTGCTGTACGAAAAATCGATCCCACATTATGCAAAGACCGAATGTTATGAGCAATTACATACAGGTGATTATTTGTGGGCTGGTTATTTATTGGTCGATTATTTATTGTTCGAGTGATTTTTTTTGCCATCTTTATTTAAACTTTTACTTAAGATTTTTGCATTGCGGCGACGGCGATGGTAAACAGAAATTGCTGCGTAAGCCATTGCCAGCAAAGTGTAATTTACTACCATAAATACTGGATGACTCCAGGGCATACCATGATGATTCTCAAAACTAGAAATTGGGTACAAGAAAGGCGTAGAGTAAAAATCTGGATGAGTTGGTATGTCAATCAAGATATGCAAAGCCCAGCCTAACATTGGCCAAAAAAACCATGCCTTCCGCCAAGAAAAGCTTTGCAAAGAACCACGCTTTAAATGTTTGTATAAATTACCTAGTATTAAAACTGATAAAAAACAAATTCCGAAAATAACTAAGCTATGAGTGTAGTTATAAGCCTCCTCTGCAAATCGGAAAGTCCAATGAGTTTGATACAAAAACGAAAGTCTTTCTCCATTAAAGACTCGTCCGGAAATAATTAAGTAAATAAAGAGTGGCGTAAAGCCTACTAAGTCCGGAGCAACACCAAAAAAAGCGGCAAGATACCGCATTCTGCGTTGATTCTTATACTTAAAATGAAAAACTGCGTTTGTCCACAGTGTATGGGCTATTACATCCATTTAGATAATATTTATTTCCCGCGGTTCATTACTTCATGAACCTTCTCTACAATCTGATCTATAGTCTGTTCACTCTTCAAAAGATAATCAGTAACACCGGCTTCTAAAATTTTACTAACAGTAGCAGGATCACTTAAGTTAGTAAGCATTACAACTGGGATGTCGGCTATTTCTGAATCTGCCTTCATTTCCCAAACTACACCTATACCGTCAAGCTTTGGCATCATAATATCTAAAAGCACCACATCAGGCTTAACTTGTTTAATCTTGGCTAAAGCTTCTTCTCCGTCATAAGCTGGAGTTACTTCGAAACCCCCGGTTTTAAAGCCTTCTGTCAAAGAAGTTGCTATCATTTTGTCATCTTCCGCACAAACAATTTTCAGCATTTTTTTAAGTTACTAATATAAATATATTATACCTCTCTGAGCAAAAAAAAGTTATCCACAGAAATACTAATTACTTCATCGGCAAGCTGAACGAAAAAGTGGACCCTAAGTTCTCACCAGCACTCTCTGCCCAAATTCTACCTTTATGAGCTTCAATAATTCCCCTCGAAACTACCAAGCCTAATCCTGTGCCTTTGCGTGAGCGGTCAAAGGTTTTCAGTTGTTTAAATTTAGAAAACAATACAGAGAGATCTTCTCTACTTACACCCAAACCTGTATCTTTTATCGCAATCACGACTTCATCTTTAGAAGAATCTACGGTTAAATTTACATCTATCTGCCCACTGTCAGTATATTTGATAGCATTACTCAACAAGTTACCTAATACTTGTCCGATGCGAACTTTATCAAACTTTACTTTCGTTACCCCAGGTGTAATAAAATTCAAAGCTAAGTGTTTGCCTTCTGCTTGAGGTGTAAAAGTTTGAATCTCTTGATTGATAACATCCGACAAATCATACTCCTGAATATTTAAATCAAACTTCCCAGCTTCAATCTTTGCAACATCTAACAAATCATTTACCAGCTCTAGCATGTTGGTTGCTGCAATATCAATATTGGTAACACTGTCCTTTACTTTTACTGCTTCCAACTGTTGTTGTGCACCAGATAAGTTTTTAAGCAACGCTTCGCTTGACCATCTAACCGCTGTAAGAGGAGCTCGTAATTCATGGACCATCATGGCGGTAAATTCCTGCCTGAGTTTATCTAAAGCTTTATCAGAAGTGACATCATGCAAAATTACAGCTACTCCTCGATGCTCCCCGGAATGATCCCGCACTGGTGTGATAGTAATCTCTAAAGCTTTATCATGAACAAACAATTCTTTTATTTCAATAGGGATTCCCTTAACTAATGACTCGTCAATTTTAGTTCGCAAATCTACTTTTCCGGCTAAGCTATCGACTATATCAAACATGGTAATTTTTCTACCCACCGGCAAATCGAGTAAATCCACAACTGCGGGATTATAAATCTGAAGTTGATTATTTAAATCGAGCATCAAAACCCCGTCTGTCATAGCAGAAATTACCCCTGTGAGTTTTCCCTTTTCGCTTTCCAACATGGTTTGCAGTTGAGACACTGCAACCGCTGCTTGGTTTGTAATCGTAAACAAAACTGCTGCTTGCTGCCAACCGAACAAACCAGGTTTAGATGACGAAATATTTATCAAACCAAGTAATTCCGTTCCGATAATTACAGGAATGTTTACAAATGATTTAACATCAACTTGAAGTTGATCATCTAAAATTGCCCCGCCGATTCTTTCATCCAATTTTATATTTAGATTTTTAGGACGACACAAAGCGTTAGTGGCGGCCATCATATGGTCTTTGACCTGAAGAATGAACCGATGATTAACTTCTTTATGAACATGGCACTTAAATACTACAGAATCACTCTTGCTGTACAGCATGAATGATACTGTTTCATATTCGAGCAAGTTCCCGATACTGTTGGTAATGATTTCAATTATCTTACTACCTTCTAATGAGTAACCGATTCTTTCGCTGATCTCCTGAAGCACCTGAATCTGATACATTCTCTGCTGTAGCTCTAAAGTTCGGCTAGCTTCTCCAACCAACTTATTTCGCTCACGATAAATACGTCTTAAATAGATAGCTAAGACTACTCCTAAAACCGCAAAATCAGCAAGTAATAATAATTCTATGATCATGCTTCAGGAATCATTAACGGACAAATTAAGCTAACTTTTGTAAAATGTTCTGGATATTCTTCTGCAATGTCTGGATATTTAACGAATAATGAATGGATTGAATGGTTAGTTAGCTGTGGTGAAAGTTTTAAATACTCCTGCACGACCAAATACAAAACCTGGCTCCCATCACCTACGATTTCTACAACCTGTCCACGATTATTAATCGTTATACCTTCGGCACGGTTCGCTGTGTCGACAGCTAAATTTGGACCGAGAACAATCATCTGTTCTCGAACAAATTCGGTTATAAACTTTCTATAAAATTGAATCGCAACCATTTTGTTTTGTTATCTATTTTTAGTTTGAATTTTGATTTCAGAATGCTAGGAAGAAGGTGCGAAAAAATCACCTTCCACACTTTCATTTACTATATTTTGTAAGCTAATTATACCACAAACCATTGACAAAACCCAAATTTTGAGGTAATCTTATTTTTCAAAAGGAGGAATTAATATGGATGACTGGATTTGTGATAAAGTCGAAAAAACCTGCCATCGATTACAAAGAAACTTTGGAATCAGTCTAAAGTTAATTAAATATGCGGCAATCTTAGTTTATGCAGTTGCATCCTGTGTCGTTGCAGTAGATAAGATAATGATCAAAGGCTTAGACCTTTCGACAGGAATTTTTACGATATTTATCTTCTTATTCCCTTTAATTCTGGTATGGTGGGCGGATAAAGTCGATGAAACTATAAAACCAGTAAGCAACACCTGTAACCCTAACCGCATCGATTCATTTCATAAATTTGTTAGGATTTTCCTTTACGGAATGACATTATACTTTGCTTATTCTGTAATTTATGAATATCTAACAAGGATTATTACCCCCGTCAGTGCAGCAAGATTAGTCGAACATATTGCCTATACTTTATTTTGGATCTTACTAGCCTGCACCCCATTGCCACCGCAAAAGAGCCGTATAAAAAAGTGGGCTGAAAACTTTTTTGCAGTTAAAGAAACTCATGCAGTTACAGCAAGTAGTTAAAATTCCCAACGCTTTGTTCCTTGAATGAAGCGTTTTTTATTTTATTTAAAACCGCCTTGCCCACCTCGCATAAAAGTGGTTTTAAATTCTTTCATTCGGCCAAAACCAATTGAGTCACGGATAATGTCGCGGGCTAAGAACGCTGGTACGCGAGCGATGGTAAAATCTTCATATTTTTGGTTTATAATATCGAGTGCTTCCATTAATTTACCGGTATGGCGCTTAGTTTTAAATAAGCTTGGTTGCTCTATAACGGGCTGTAAACCTGCCACAGTTACACCAACTAAGTAACTCTTACTTTCTAACTCCTCCATACTAATACCGGTTTGCTTTAACAATGCTAGGCATTCTAAATATATATCGCGGCCATCTTGCACGGAATAACCAATTTTACCACCACGATTGGCACACAACCGCTCTGGGTCGTGCACGTGAACATGTACAACACCACCGGCTAAACCATTAACCCGCAATCGAGCCCCAACCATCTCTGATAACTTATACAACACCGGCTTCATAATTTTTTGTTTACGGAACTCTTGCGGAATAGTATACATATGACCAATAGACTTCATGGAAGCAGTTTCTGGTTGGTCATCGTTATCTGCAAATTCTTCTTTCCAACTCCCCTCTAATTGACCCATGCTATGTAAATGATAACCTTGAATTCCAAAATAGCTTACTAACTTTGTTAGTGGAAAATCGCGCAACTCCGACAAAGTTTTAACACCCAACTTATTTAAACGAATCTCCATGCGAGATCCAATACCTGGAATATCTGTTAAGGCAAGGCGATCATACAGAGCGGCTTTGTCCTCGGAACGAACAATTACTAAGCCGTCTGGCTTTTGCAAATCCGAAGCAATTTTAGCAACTAACTTTGAATAAGAGACACCGGCACTGCAAGTAATCCAATCTCCGACTTCGGTCTTCATGCGAGTTTTAATTTCATTAATCACTCGCGCGGCTTCTTGCCATGGGTCCAACTTTTGTAAAATCCCATCTTTGTAACCACGGATATTACAAGACTTAGTTAAATCTAAAAAAGCTTCATCAATACTATATTTTTCGACTCTATCTGTATAATCTTCAAATACTTTTAAAAACCTTGCCGTATAAAATCTATACCTCTCTGGGCTAGTTTTAGTTAAAATAATTTTTGGATAAATGCGGCGAGCTTTCCATACAGGAGTACCGGTTTTAATCCCCCATCTTTTGGCTTCTACACTGGCGGCAATAATAATTCCACCCAAGTGCTCACACACTGCCACAGGATGACCACGCCAAGCAGGGTTATCCTGCTGTTCCACTGTGGCGAAATACGAATTCATATCAATATGAGCGATGATTGGTTGCATATTGTTATGGTATACAATCGTTCACCTAAAGTCAATTTAAATAAAAATCACCTTATTTAAAGGTGAAGTTTTAACTACGTTCGTTGGTCCTAGCTATTTCTTAAGGCTTTTCTAGTTTCAACATGGGCCTTCTTATGGAAAATTAAAACAGCTAAAGGTAAAACTAAATAAGATATCCAGAAATGACCATTGGAGAATACACCATTATCGATTATAGCTTGAGTAATTAGTAAATCAATTAAAATATTCAAGACTAACCAAATTATGGTAACTAGAATACCTTCAAAATAATTTAAAACACCCATCCTTCTGACTATTGCAATCGAAATCGCGGCCAGAATTAAATAATACAAAATCAATATTGGCAACAAGTCTGTATTTAGAAACCTAAAAAATATGACCTTTGTGATCATTAATAAAACTTGAACAATGATTGTCTTGAGTATTAACTGATCTAACTTCATACGAATATTTTAGATATACTATTTAGCAACCTTCTTTTTGACAACTCGTTTTTTAGCAACGGCTTTGCGTTTTGGCTTAGCAGTTTCCGAAGGAGCAGCTACATCGTCAAAGCTCCAAGCGGTGTCTGCTGGCGCAGTTTTAAAAGAGGCAAAGCTTTCTACTCGGCGAGAAGCAGCCACAGGTCCTTTTACCACAATACGTTTTGGGCTAGACATTGCATCTAACTTTTCGAACTCTGGTTCAGAATTTTTTTGTGTTTTGTGCTTGCGAGCATGATAACCTCTCCAATGATGAGGTAAGAAACCATGGAACCATTCTCGGCTTTCACGTTCTTCATAAATCATCTTATACCAATCTAAACCAAGCCACACTCCGTACCATCCACCCAAAAACATAGCTATTATCATAGTGAAGAAATCTAAAGTGAATACCACTTCCGAACGAACATTAAAAAATGGGTTTGTTGGGAAAAATCCACCGAGGATATCATAGATTACAAATAGAGATCTATGGAACATCAGTAATAATAAAATCCCTAACAGTGATGTCAAAAACAAATATAACGCCTTACGTTTTGCATTAGTCATAATTTTTTGTATTTATTTCTTCTGTGTTTGCTTGCTGAGCCTGAGTCTATATCTAAGACAGAGCTTCAACTCACAGAGCTTTCTTTAAATAAATTATACCATACTTAGGGTTATATTCCTATACTTTTTAATAAGTGTAAAAAATTTCTAAAGAACATTCTGTTTACCTGAAAATAAAGACGACCGAATTCGGTCGTCTCTTTTTTACCTAAAAAACGGCCGCAACCGTTTTTATTTTTGAAATTATTTTATACTCAAAATACTCTTCTTGTAACTGTCTAGATGTTCAAGCGCAATAGCTGTGCCCTTAGCCACACACAACAAAGGTTCTTCGGCTACATAACACGGCACTCCCACAGCTTTAGAAATATACTGATCCAGGTTTCGAAGCATCGCAGTACCACCGGTCATAATCATGCCTTTATCAATAATATCACTGGCTAGTTCTGGTGGAGTATCTTGTAATACAGTTTTAACAGCTTTCACAATTTCTTTAATTTCTTCTTGAATAGCTTCTACTACTTCGTTAGTAGAAATTGTTACAGTTTTTGGAAGACCACTAATGTTGTCGCGGCCTTTAATTTCCATGACTTCTTCTTCTGGTAAAGCTAAAGCACTGCCAATATTAATCTTTATTTCTTCGGCAGTTCTCTCCCCTACAGCTAAACTATGTTTCTTGCGAATGTATTCAATGATGGCTGCGTCAATTTTATTTCCTGCAACACGCACTGAAGTTGAATTTACAATTCCACCAAGCGACAGTACTGCCACATCGGTTGTGCCACCACCCATATCAATAATCAAATTTCCGCTTGCCGAAGAAATAGGAATACCTGCCCCAATCGCCGCCGCAACGGTTTCTTTAATTACAAAGGCAGTTTTTGCACCAGCACTACGAGCCGCATCGATAACCGCACGTCTTTCTGTTGAAGTGATCCCACCAGGAACACTAATCATTACTTCTGGACGAAAAAAGCGAACCTTACCTAAAGCTTTGTTAATAAAATAACGAAGCATAGCCTCTGTAACTCTGTAGTCTGCAATTACTCCATCTCGCATCGGCCGATTAGCAATAATAGTTTCGGGAGTGCGACCCAACATCTCTTTAGCTTCTTGACCAACCGCTAAAACGCGATTGTCATCCACAGAGATAGCAACTACTGTTGGTTCATTTATGATAATACCTCGCTTAGGAACATGAACTAATACATTTGCAGTTCCCAAATCGATACCAATTTTACTTTGAAACATAAACTTAAACTTAATGCTGTGTAACCTTAATCTTGCACCCTTTTAATTTTTGCACCGATAGCTTGTAAACGTTCTTCGATTCGTTCGTAACCTCGGTCAATCTGATAAATATTGTCTATTTCTGTCTCGCCTTCTGCTATTAACCCAGCGATAACCATCGCCATACCTGCTCGAATATCTGGTGAAGCAATTTTTTTACCGACTAATTTTGTTGGACCATTTACCATTACCCGATGTGGATCAGCCATAAATATATTTGCTCCCATCGAGTTTAACTTGTCGATATAGAATAATCGGCCTTCATAAATGGTCTCAAAAATTAGGGACGAACCGTGAGCTTGAGTCATCAGAATTGTCATTGGAGCCTGAAGGTCTGTCGGAAAACCCGGATATTCATGCGTAATTATATCTTTTGCTACAGCTTTTAGCGACTGTCCTGATGGCTTTATCGTAACACTATTTTCGCCTAGCTCATAGTTAACACCAATCTGGTTAAAGAACTGCCATAAGACCTCTAAATGCTCTGGGACAATCCCCATCACTGTAAGATTAGAATTCGTTGCTGCTGCCATAATTGCAAAAGTACCAGCTTCAATTCGATCTGAAATAGTGGTGTAAACTCCCCCTCTTAATTTTTCCACTCCTTCGATTACTAAATGAGGCGAACCAATTCCAGAAATTTTTGCACCACATGAATTCAAAAATTCTGCTAATGCAACTACTTCTGGTTCCATGGCGGCGTTTATAATTTCACTACGACCAGCAACTTTGCAAGCAACCATCATCATGGCTTCTGTTCCTGTGACACTTATACGAGAAAAAACAATTTTAGCTGGATGCAATTTACCACCAGTTCGCAAAGTATAACCATTATCATGATCTTCAACTTCGATTCCAAATTCCTTAAAACCTTGTAAGAAAAAATCTATGGGTCGATTCCCAATAACACAACCACCTGGATAAGCAAAAGTTACTTCGCCGTGCTGAAGCAAAATTGGTGCAGCTAACATCATTGATGACCGAGTCTTCTGATGCAGATGAGGAGCAATACTATTTTTCTGAATACGAGGATTTTTTATTTCGTAACCACGTTCAAGGGCTGTGCCTTGATCGAGTTTATTAATTTCTACTCCAAGATCTTCCATAATTTCTACCAACCGACTAATATCTTCGATTTCTGGAACATTTAAAATCTTTGAAGGTTCGTCTAAAATTAAACTCACTGCTAAAGCCTTTAAAGCAGCGTTTTTTGCACCTCGAACCGAGATATTTCCTTCTAATTTTTGTCCTCCGGTAATGATAAACTTGTCATTATCAGAAGAGCCGTGGGTTTGTTTTTGATCCGACATAGTCCTTATATTCTAGCTGTTTCGACCAAAATCATCAATCAGTAAAACTAGTGACTAAATTGATTTATTAACTAAGCTAAATTTGGTATAATTAATAGACAAATGGACAAAATTACTCGTTATTTAATTCTCTTATTTATCTGTATAGTGTTCTTTGCTTTAGCTCCACTGATTGTAATTTATGTGAGCGGTAAAGGACTCAACTTTAGTGACTCTACTAATGGCACTGGTATCTTAGATGTGCAGACAGACCCTAGCAGCGCTCAAGTATACTTAAATGGAAAGAAATCCGATACCACCCCAGCTACAATGCGTTTTGTTAAACAGGGTACCTATCAAATTGAAATAAAAAAAGACGGTTATCGAAGCTGGTCCAAAAGTTTATTTATTGAAGCTGGTAAAGTAACCTATGCGGGTAGTCTCGACGAGGCAATCATTTTGTTACCAGATTCGACCCCTATTAACTTTACTGACAAGATCGTAAGCAGTGCTTTGGTAATTAACAACCAAGTTTTATTTAGCAGTGCTGATAAAACCATAACACTCTACGACTTAAGCCAGAAAAAAGTTGTTAATCAAAGCAATGCCTTACCAGAAGAAATTATTAAGTTTAAAGAGACGCAATCTAACAATTTTGTTATAACAACTTCTAGCTCTGGAAAATTATCCTTACTAGATGTTGGCAATTTAAAACTAATCGACTTGCCAACTCAATTTAAAGATAGCTCCAATATTAATATAATTTCCGAAAATATTATTGTTGCCTTAAAAGATAACTCCATTTATTCGTATAATTTAAAAACCAAGGGAACAGCCAAAGTTATTCTAGATGATGTGAGAGGGTTTACTCTTAGCGATAATATTATCTATGCTGCAAAGTCTGGAACAGACAGTTTACAAACTTACTACTGGGATGGCAAAACCTTAACCAAGCAAGGTGTTCTATTCTCTGGAGAAATATTAAAGGGAAAGTCCACTCAATTATTCTTAACAGACCATAAAGAATTGTTTCTGTTAGTAGATTCTTCTTTATTTAGAATCAACAGCCAACCAGAATTACTAAACAACCAGGTTCAATTAGTTAATTTTAATTCAACACGGCAGGAACTCACATTTACCACTCCTACAGAAATTTATTTCTATAATTTTATTTCTAGCAAAACCGAATTATTCTATCGCAACAGCCAAACATTAACTCAAGCAGTAGTTGTACCGGAGTTGGGTTACGGCTTTGTGTCGACTACAAAAGACGTTACAGCAGTAGAAATAGACAACCGCAATGGACAGAACAGATACTCCCTACTCGAAAACAACACCCCTTCAATGATGCAACTTTCTGGAAATGAAAACCAGCTAGTTGTTCTAGCTGGCCAAAAATTGTATTCAATTATTGTTAATTAAAACTCAGAGCCCCAATGCTTGATCGATAGCTTGATTAACCATTCGATCGGCTTCCTTGTTATACTCACGCAAAATATGTTTAAAAGTATAGCTATCAAATTCCGCTAGCAAAGCTTTAACCTTAACAGCCAATTCCTGCAGATGAGGCTGTTTTATTTTATACTGACCCAACATTTGCTTAACAATCAACTCGGAATCCATAAAAATTTCCAAGTCGGTGCCGCCTAGTGTTTTTGCAAACTTCAGAGCCTCTATTAGCGCAGAATACTCGGCTACATTATTAGTAGTCTCTCCTAAGTACTGACCGTGCTCAAGAAGTATATTGCCATTCTCATCTTTTATAACTAAACCAGCACCTGCCGGACCAGGGTTACCCCTTGCTCCACCATCTGTACTAAGCTGTAATTTCTTCATTTTGTTTTAAGGTTATTGTTTCTAAATTTGACTCTGACGCTGCCGGCGCTACGGCGATCGGCGCTTCAACTGCTTCCGAGGCTACTTCTACGCCCGAGACTACTTCTACGTCCGGCACTGCAATGGCTTCTGCCTCTTCCAGAGCCTCTTTAAGTTTAACATCAATTAGGCGCATTTTTAACTTTTTTGTTCCATTCCAACTGTCGACCATTAGCTCTCCAGCAAGAGAGACTTCCTTCCCAGCTTCTAAACCAATTGCCGCGTACGCCATACTAAAACCAATAGTTTCTAGTAAAGTTTCGCCGCATAATACTTGTAACTGCAAATGCTGACTAGTAGCCCCAACCAATCGATGAGAAATTACAGTGCTTTCTGCCAAAATAAACTTTGGTTTAGGGTTTCCTGCTCCATAGGGTTCTAAGGCTTCGATTTCAGCATATCGATCAAAAGATAAATCTGTTTCTGATAATTCAGCATCTAGTTCTAAAATAGCTGGAGGTAATTCTTCTGGCCAATGAAGTTCTGTATATTTAAGCAGCTCCATGTAAAACTCATCCATCTTATCGTTCTCCACTGTCAGACCAGCGGCCTCCTTGTGACCACCAAATTTTTTAATCTTTTCTCGACAAGCAATAAGAGCCGAAACAATATCAAACCCGCGAGCTGTGCGAGCGGATCCTGTAGATTCAGTTTCGCCCTTTTGCATTACAATAACTGGTTTCTTATAATGGTCGGCTAATTTTCCGGCAACAATCCCTACAACTCCTTTTGGCCAAGCCTCATCGGCTAACACTAAAATTTTTCGATCAGATATTAATGCCGCTTTTTCTTTTGCCTCAGAAACTATCCGCGCGGTAATATCTTGACGTCGACGGTTAATTTCTTCGATACGATTGGCAAGATCAATACCCTCTGCATAATCGGTAGTGGTAAGTAATTTTAACGCAATGTCGGCATGTTCTAAACGTCCTGCGGCATTGATACGCGGTGCAATATTAAAACCAATTGTGATTGAGTCGGGAGTTTTCTTACGAAAATCTAAGCCTGCATTCTCTATTAATAAACGAAGGCCTAACCAGCGAGTCTTTTGTAAAACCTTTAATCCAAACTTTACTAAGATTCTATTTTCTCCAAGTAAAGAATGACAATCTGCAACGGTACCAATAGCAACTAAATCTAATAACCATTTATCCCATTCCGGATTATGTTGGTCTGGTTCAATTTTCTTTTGAGCAATAACTTTTTCATGATTACTTAATAGAGCCTTAGCAAATTTATAGGCCACCCCCACACCAGTTACCTGTTTATCTGGATAAAGTTCTTCTGGGTTTTTTGGATTAACCAAAGCAAAACTGTCCGGGATATCCCCAGTAATTTCGTGATGATCGGTGATAATTAAATCAATGCCATTAGCTTTGCAAAATTTGGCTTCTTCAACAGAGTTTGTCCCACAATCAACCGTAATTACTAACTTTACCCCCATGTCCTTAATTTTTTGAAAAGCCTCTAAGTTAAGCCCATATCCTTCAGAAAAACGGTCTGGGATATAACTTTCTACATCATTTATACCTAAATATCGAAAAGTTTGTTGAAGAACGGCATTGGCAGTCACAGCGTCGGCGTCATAATCTCCATAAATTAGGATTTTTTCGCCTTTTTCTATAGCCTCCCAAGTCCTGTCGACTGCAGTCTGCATTTGTCCGAATAAAAATGGGTCGTATAGATTATGATAATCAGGATTTAAAAACCAATCCACACGATCTGGATCGGATAAGCCCAAATTATAAAGCAACTGCACTTGCAGTGTAGAAATTTCTGGAAATTGTTCCAAAATTGCCGGTGGAACAGGTTGTTTTAATTGCCAGTATTTTGCCATATAGGCATCATAACACAACCTCCCAACTCGACAACACTATTTTAGCTGGGCCTCGATTTGATCCACTAAACTTACAGAAGTCATCTCTGCTGGCTTAGGAATACCAAAAAATTCTAGGATGGTTGGCGCAATATCAGAAACTACCCCAGAAGGCATCATACTGGATAATGATAAATAGTTACGATTCTTAGCTACAGGAAAAGCTAAGTCTTTAGCCATGGCAATAAATGGAACTGGGCTAGTACTATGCTCTGTGTTTATATCACCAGTCTTACGGTCGATCATTTCTTCGATGTTACCATGGTCGGCACTAATGATTAATAAACCATCAACACTTAGCACAGCCTTACGAATTTGTTCTAAGAAACGATCTAGATACTGCACAGCCTTAATCCCAGCAGTAATATTCCCTGTATGACCAACCATATCTGAGTTTGCAAAGTTAGCTAAATAGAATTGAAAGTCTTCTTCCATAATCTTATGAACTAACTTGTCTGCAACTTCGATTCCCGACATCTGAGGTCGATCCACATAATTCTTATCATTGATAGGGCTTTGCACAATAGTACGCTCCTCACCCGCAAACGGCTCACTTACTCCCCCATTGAAGAATGAAGTGACGTGAGCAAATTTTTCGCTTTCCGCAATGTGATACTGACGAATTCCTCTGGTAGATAAAGCTTCGGCCAAATTATTTTTTAGATTCTGTTGAGCAAAAGCCACATGAACCGGCAAGTTACTAAGATACTCAGTCATAGTGGCAAAATATAAATTATCCAAAGGAGGGTGCTTTTTTTCGATATCCATATCCTGTGGGACCACAAATGCTTTAGTTAACTGAATAGCTCGATCAGATCGAAAATTAAAAAATATTATTGCATCATTACTAGAAACAACACCAGTAGGTTTAATACTTCCATCTTCACCCCTAGAAACAATTACCGTAGGTGGAATCATTTCATCAAAAATATTTTGATTATAGTTATTTAAAATTGCATCTTCTGCAGAGTCCGCAGCAGCACCTGCGCCTTTAACCATTGCTCTATACATAGCTTCAGTTTGATCCCAATGCTTACCACGGTCCATGCCATAAAATCGCCCAGCGATTGTAGCAATTTTCCCTACACCTAATTTCGCAATTGTGTCTTTGAGTTTAGCAATGCTTTCTAAGGCGACTTTTGGCCCTGTATCACGTCCATCAGTAAACATATGGATATAAACCTCATTAAACTGTTGCTCGGCTGCCACACCCAATAGCGCGTATAAATGCTCACAACTACTGTGAACACCACCGTCACTCACCAACCCAACTAAATGTAGTTTTGAGTTATTTTTTCGAGCATGCTCAATTGCTTCTAAAAAGACTGGGTTGCTTAAAAATGAATGGTCCGAAATTGCCGCATTAATACGCGGCAAATCTTGGCCAACAACCCTACCAGCTCCCATATTCAAATGACCAACTTCAGAGTTACCTACTTCACCCCACGGCAAACCAACCACTGGACCAGAAGCCAATAAAGTTAACGATGGATAGTGAGCAATGAGATCGTTCATCGCCTCTGGATTAGCCAAAGCAATGGCATTACCGTGACTGTATGTAGCCACACCAAATCCATCTAAGACCACCAAGACAATTTTTTTGTAAACTCTTTTCATTTATAAATTAAGTTCCCGTAACTAAGCTCTACTGCTTAAGTTCGTCGGCAATTTTTAATAATCGATTATACTTTGCTAAACGCTCCCCTCGAGCTAAGCTACCTGCCTTGATATAATCCGCGCCAACCGCAACTGCTAAATCGGCAATAAAATCATCGGCCGTTTCCCCGCTTCGATGTGAAATGACAACTTTATAATTAAACTTTTTGGCCAACTTAATCGTTGCCATTGTTTCCGACACCGATCCAATTTGGTTTGGTTTAATTAGTACACTGTTAGCTATTCCAGAAATTATTCCAGCCTGTAGTCGTGCAGGGTTTGTTACAAACAAATCATCACCTACCAGAGTTATATTATCCCCTAAAGCTGAAGTTAACTTTTGCCAACCCGCAAAATCATCCTCGGCGCATCCGTCTTCGATTATTTCTAAACCAAATCGTTTTACCCAACTTGCATATAACTTATAAACACTTGCAGGTTTGTAATGTTTGTTATCAGAACTAAAATTATAGACTTCTCTCTCGGCATCAAAAAATTCACTGGCAGCAGCATCGATACCTAAGGCGATATCTTTCCCTAAACGAAACTTAGCTTTATGCACAGCAGCCAGTAATAAACGTAAAGCCTTCTCGTTAGAATGAACCTTAGGAGCAAATCCACCTTCGTCACCTAAACCAACAGAAAGTTTTTTCTTTTTTATTAGTTGTTTTAATGCAGATATAGCTTGGCTACCAATTTCTAACTTTTGGGCAAATTTTCCCCGCTTTGGAATAAAGAAGAACTCCTGCACGTCTGTGCCAGAATCAGCATGAAGTCCTCCATTTAAAACATTTAGTAAAGGTGTTGGTAGAGAGGAAGGTTTTTTAAACTGATAGGTCTTAGCTAAATAATTATATAAAGTTTGATTTTTTAATTGCGCAGCTAAGCGTGATACCGCCAACGATACTCCTAATATTGCATTGGCTCCTAAGCGTCGCTTGTCGGGTGTATTATCTTTAGCCAACATTAGTCTATCAATTTCCATTTGGTCAAAAACCGAAATATTTTTTAATAAGGGAGTGATGATTTTCTCGACGTTTTTTACTGCTTTTTGCACCCCTAAACCGCGCCAAGCTTTGCCGCCATCGCGTAATTCTACTGCCTCGTGACTTCCTGTCGAGGCTCCACTTGGTACAGACGCCACAGCAAAAGATTTACCGGCATACACACTAACCTCTAAGGTTGGATTGCCTCTGCTATCTAAAATTTGGCGAGCAGTAATTTTGCTAATTTTGGAAATCATATAGAGAAAAATTATTTTCTTAAGGCTTCAATTCCAGGAAGTTTAGCACCGGCTAAAAATTCTAGCATAGCACCACCACCTGTAGACACATGGTCAATGTGTTCTAACTGGCCAGCCAACCTAACAGAGGCAACGGTTTCACCACCACCTACCAATACGTAAGCTTTGCGTTTACCTAAACCACCTATAACATTGGAGATAGCCATTGTCCCCGCCCGAAAAGACTTATCCTCAAAATACCCTAGTGGGCCATTCCAACAAATTGTTCCAGCAGTTTTTAATATCTTGCTAAAAGCCAAAATTGATTGCGGACCAATATCATAAAGTTTATCTGTAGCCACAATTTCTGATAACTGTTTAGCTTGTGCCTGATTTGGGGCTTTGATAGTTTTAACTGCAACATCAGAAGGTAATACTAGTTTTGATTTAAAATTTAGTAATAACTCTTTGGCTAAAGCCAGGCTTTTTTTATCTGCAACATCAACACCAACATCATAACCCTGAGCTTTTAAAAACAAATTAGCCAAACCACCGGCAAGTAAAATCTTGTCGGCTCGCTTACCAAGGTTACGCAAAGTTTGTTCTTTGTCGGCAATCTTAATTCCGCCCATCATAAGAACAAATGGTTTTGCAACTTTATTAGAAAGCATGAACTCTAGTGCTTTAATTTCTTTTTCTAGTAAGGGCCCTGCACTACTAGGTAGGTATTTAGTAACCCCAACTACAGAAGCAGCTGCTCTATGACAAACACTAAACGCATCATTAACAAATAAATCAGCTGTCTTAGAAAGTTGTTCCGAAAAAATATCTGAGTTTAGATCTTCGCCTTCGTAAAAGCGAATATTTTCTAACATCACAATATCCTGAGCTGACTGATCATTTAGAAATTCTAAAGACTCAGGCTTGGTAATATCATTTTTAAAAAGTACGAGATGTGGAATTGAATATGTCGGTAACTTACCATCAGTCTCTACGTACTTATAATCCAACATCTCTGCTAAACAATTAGCGATTGGTTTTAAGGACAAGCTAGTACCCCACTTCCCTTCTGGCCGACCCAAATGAGAGACGATAATGATTTTTGCACCAGCAGAACGCAAAATTTTTATTGTAGGTATTGCCGACTGAATCCTAAAATTATCTAGCAACTTACCAGTTGTGGATATCTCTTCGTTTAAATCTAATCTTAACAAAACTCTCTTATTTTTGAGAGATTTTGCATCTTTTTTAAGAATATTTGTTAAGCTTTCTATTGACAAAATTGATAATTTATGATTTAATACTAGTGCTACATCAATTATTACATCGATCGACTGGAGGACAAATGAGAAAAGATATTAAAATTTTAATCATCGCTTACTTATTTGGGATTGTAATTCTTGCCGTAGGGATAAGCTTTCTCCCTAACTAAAACAAATTACACCTCATCCAGAGCAGAAATTTCTGCTCTTTTTTTTTACACTTTACCTACTTAATACTCTGGCCAACTAAAATTACTTGTTCGACAAGTCTATTGGAATAACCAAATTCATTATCATACCAAGCAATTACTTTTACAAAATTACCGGCAGTAACTTTAGTTAAAGATAAATCTACAATAGCCGAAGCAGGGTTACCAACGATATCAGAAGAAACCAATTGTTCATCTGTTACTACTAACACGCCTTTGTATAAAGGATGAGTAGTTGCATCTATAAACGCTTGATTAACTTCCTCGACCGTAACATCTTTTTTTAACAACATGGTAAAATCGGTTAAACTTCCAACAGGAGTAGGCACGCGAATAGCCATACCATCAAACAAACCTTTTAATTCTGGAATTGTTTCTGTGGCAGAAATAGCTGCCCCAGTGGTAGTTGGTACAATATTTACCGCTGCTGCTCGTGCTCTACGAAAATCTTCGGAGTGCCCTCCTGGAGGAGGACCATCTACTAAGTTTTGTTCGGCTGTGTAACTATGAATGGTAGTCATCATAGCTTTCTCGATTCCAAACTTTGCATGCATAACAGCCGCTACAGGAGCAATACAGTTTGTGGTGCAAGAGGCATTGCTAATGATAGCCTCGTCGGTATAAGCATCTTCGTTTACCCCTAAAACATATGTCTTAGTAATACCTTCATCTTTAGCTGGAGCAGAAATAATTACCCTCTTCGCGCCCGCAGCTAAATGACCACTAGCCTTTTCTCCACTTGTAAATCTACCTGTACTTTCGATAACTACATCTACACCAAGCTTGCCCCAAGGCAAGTTAGCGGGATCTTTTTCTGCAGTCACTAAATAACTTTTACCATTTACAATTAAATGAGTTTCGTTTGACTCTATAGTATGATCAAACTTCCCATAGTTACTATCGTATTTTAAAAGATGAGCCAAACTTGCTGGGCTAGTTAAATCATTTATCGCCACAATCTCGATTTCTGGTTTATCTAAAGCAATTTTAAAAGCCTGTCGCCCTATACGACCAAATCCATTGATACCAATTTTAATTTTATTTTGCATTTTATTATTTTTATTTCAATACTACGGTCTATTTGCGTTGCTACGTATAACTACTTTACACTTGGTGAAGTCTCGAATGTTTCGATTTGATAATTTTCTGATTGTAAGAGTGATGGATCTTTTTCTTTATGAGTACCGAAAGTCAGTTCTACATATTCTGAATTCTCAAAAAGTTTAACTTTCCAATACATCACAGAACCGAGAGCAATTACCCCCATGAAAATATAGATTAAAAAACGTAACCTTACATTTTTGTCCGATAAACCGGAACCAGCCATTCCCATATTAATTAAGTTGATTAATTGTTTTAAATGCTAATAACTTCTTTTTTGCTGCATCCTTAACACCTTCAATTGCCGGTGTTAAATATTTTCTTGGGTCAACTTCATCAGGATGCTCTAATAACGCCTGTCTTAAATTTTTAGTGAACCCTATCCTTAACTCCGTATCAATATTAATAATACTGATGCCGGCTTTAATTGCATTGGCGATCACATCATCAGGTACACCGCTTGCACCATGTAACACTAAAGGAACTGGAACTAGTTCAGACACCTGTTTAATGCGGTCGATGTCTACATTAGCTTCAGCCTTTCCACTCATCTTAATAATACCGTGAATTGTACCAAAAGAACAAGCTAAACTATCAACATTGGTGTCCTGCCAAAATTTTAAAGCTTCTTGGGGCTCAGTCAGCAAACTTTCACTCTCAGATACAGACACCCAGTCTTCACTTCCACGGATACGGCCCACTTCACCCTGAACCCAAGCGCCTTCCTTATGTGCAAATTCAACCATTGCTTTGGTGTTCTTTATATTCTCATTAATAGGTAAAGAAGAATGATCAATCATCACTGAAGAATATCCGAGTTCAATACCTCTCTGCAACTGTTCCATATCTTTACCATGATCCATATGCAAAGCTACTGGAATCTTGGCTTTAATTGCAAGGCTAGCAATTATTTCGAACATAGGCTCAAGCCCAGCATACTTAATGGCTCCTTCACTTGTCTCTATAATAATTGGAGTATTTAATTCCTCGGCAGCTTCAATAATACCTCGAGTTATTTCGAGATTCATAGTATTGAAGGCTGGGTAAGCAAACTTTCCCCTAACTTCTGAGTTGAAAAGTTCTTTGATATGAACTAACATTTTAATCCTTCATCTTTCCTACCATAGCAGCAATCTTAGATTTAATTTTTTCGTCTTTCATTTCTGTGGCCTGATAACTTTTACTTCTAGAAAGTTTTCCTGCTAGTTCCTTCTTAGTGAGCAGGCCTTCCTGTGGACCAATTTTATTAACGACACTAGCAGCATTCACAGGACCCCACCGTAAGGCCTCCTTATGAGATTGCCCACTTGCCAAAGCTGCGACATACGCAGTGGTAAAACTATCACCTGCCCCTGTTGCATCTATGCGTGGTCCAGGAAATTCTGTGATATAAAAATAACCTTCGTTACTATAACTATAAGCACCTTTACGACCATCTGTAATTACTACACACTTTGGCCCAAGTTTCTGTAATTTTTTCGCCAAGACTTCGATATCTTCACTATTCCCTACCCAGCTTTGCGCTTCCTCTTTATTTAATGACAATACAGAAGTTCTTTCGAGCATTAATTTATTAAACTTAGGGCCTTTACGAAGTTGAAATGTTCCCGGATTAAAAGCTAGCTCGACTTTATTCTTATCTAAATACTTAGCCAAATCTTTATAAATTTTTTCGAAGCCATCACCCAAGCTTGTTAAGTAAACCCATTTTGCTGGTGCCAATTTTGGCAAAACATATTTTCGATGCTCATGATATACAAAGATAGTCCGTTCGCCGTTATGGCTTAGTACTGTAGATGCGTTAGTTGGGTGCTTGTCATCGATGACAATATAATCTGTAACAACTTTTTCTTTTTGCATTTTGTGAATAATCTCTCTTCCACCTGCATCATGAGCGAGAACTGTATAGAAAGCCGTTTTAAGACCCAATCGACTACTTCCAACAGCATTATTAGCAGCATTCCCAGCAACTGTACGATAAAATTTTTGCACTGGCAGTTTATCACCCCAGCTTATAATAGCTTTTAGTTGTCCGTTAATTTTTTTTACTTCAATATCATCGACCAACAAAAAAGTATCTATTGTAGGATCACCAATGGCGATTAAATCAAATTTGGTTTTCGGCATAATTTATTTTAATAATTTCTTTAACTTTGTTTTCTAGATATCGCTTTCTTTATTGACTTAACTATAGACTGTACACCCATGCCATATTTTTCGAATAATTCTTCTGGGGTTCCACTTTCACCAAAAGTATTTGGCATCCCCACCATCTCGACAGGCACAGGGTAATTTCTGGCTAAGACTTCTGCCACTGCGCTTCCCAAGCCACCATCTATTTGGTGCTCTTCTACTGTCACAACCGCCTTAGTTAACTTAGCTGCCCACAGAATAGTATTTTTATCGATTGGCTTGATAGTATGGTTGTTGATTATCAAAACACTAATATTTTGTTTCTCTAACTCTACTGCGGCCTTAATAGCATTATACAGTATTGGGCCACACCCTATTATCGCTACATCCGTACCATCTCTTAATATATTTGCTTTCCCAATTTCGAATGGAGAATCCGGCGTTGTAATAACAGGACTTTTTTCTCTAGTTAATCGAATATACACTGGCCCATCTATATCACTCATCGCGATCACTGCTTTTGAGGCTTCGATGGCGTCGATTGGTTGCAGTACAGTTAAATTTGGAAGCACACGGGTAATAGCTATATCTTCTAGAGCTTGATGAGTTGCACCGTCAGGGCCCACAGAAACCCCTGTATGAGCACCTATTACCTTCACATTAGCCTTGCTATAACAAACCGAGACTCGAAATTGATCCCAATTACGTCCAGGGCTAAAAGTAGCGTAACTAGCAGCAAAAGGGATTTTTCCTGCAAGCGCTAGTCCTGCCGCCACACCCATCATATTTTGTTCTGCAACCCCACATTCTACAAATCTATCAGGAAATTTATCTGCAAAAGCTTGCACGCGCGTACTTTCTTTTAAGTCGCCGGTTAGAACAACAATTCGTTCGTCTTGCTCACCTAGACGCAACAAAGCTTCGCCAAAACCATCCCGAGTCGGTTTTTGCTCTATTAGGTTGTCCAGATCGCTTGCGCTCATCACGCTAAGTTTGGGATTAAGTTTTTGCGTTGGGTTAAACATTAAGATTCAATATATTTGATAATTTTTTCTTTGTTGTGTTGATAGATAAATGAGACCACCAACAGAATTACACCTAAACTGATAAATGAAATTATTCTATAAACCATATCTAGACTCTGCACGTCATAAAGAAACACTTTGATAATTACTAAACCAAATAGCAACAAACCTACTTTTCTTAAAGGTTTAAGAACGTGAGTAACAGAAGCTCCAAGTAAGAGTGTTGCATAAACCAACCACCACAAACTTAAGGATAGATTTCTTTGATTAACTTGGTCGAAAGCAGAATAGTAGTTATACAAGTCCCAAGAAATAAAGAACCATGCAAATCCAGCTATGAGATACTGAATTGCTAAATGAATATCATGTTCGAATTCTGAGAGTTGATCTTCCTTAAAGAAAATATATGCGACACCCAATGCTACCAACCCGAGCATTTCGAGACCAAATTTTTGAGTGACAATCAACTGTGGAACAGAACCATAACTAACCAAACAAGCTGAGACTAGACCAACCATAACTGTAGAAACTCCCCACGCTCGAAGTTCCGCTCGTTTTTGAATATAACCAACGATAATCCCCACCAAACCCAGAATATAAAACATAACTACTTGAGAATTATCACCAAACTGCCAAATCACACTAATTACTAAAAGAGATGTGCCAAACCCAGACAACAAATAATTAAGCTTAGTGAGCTCTAATCGATCAATAAATGCATAAATTAGGAAAGTCCAAACAGCCAAAGCAGTCATGATAAGTGTAGAGTAATCATTAAACTTAAAGTATGCAATCAACGCTGTTGGCAACACAAAAATTGCAAATATCAAAACTAATAAAAGCCCGAACTCTGTTTGATTTATTTCTTTATTCTCTGCTTTATCGGATCGAATAAGATTAGTAATTACAAACGTATTAGCACATAGATGGATTATTAAAAAGATTAGAGTTCTAATATAATATTCTTCTGTGAACAATCCTGCGAACAACCCGAATAATAAGTTAACGGCAGTTCCAGCAATTATAAGTGCAAATAATTTGTAAGACTTCGTATAAACAATAGATGTTAGTAATCCCAACACGACGATGCTGATATAAATCAACATTAAACTATAAGAACTGGAATTAAACGACAATATGATTGGAGATAAAAATGCGCCTCCCCAAGCCAAAGCTGATAAACTCGGAGACTTTGTTTTATATGCCAGCAATAAACCGATTATAGTAACTATCGACAAAATGATTAATCCACCATTCATGCTCAACATGGCATACATTTCTACTGCTGCAAAAATTGTTAAATACCAAATAGCTAATCCTCCACCAGCCAAGACTAAGGCATACTTAGCATATTTTTCTTTCCATAAATAAAATAGAACCAATAACAATCCACCAACCACTGCACCCAAACCCAAACGCAAAGATTCACTAATCCATCCTTGATCAATCGCATATTTTAGGAAAAATGCTAAACCAAATACTAGAGCAATGACCCCAATTTTTGGCAAGGCATTAACAAAAGATTTTGAATCAAGATGATTAGTTTCAACAACAACCGGTTGAGTAGCACTAGCTTTTTGGGCAACCTTTGCTGTTTGAGCAACTTGTAATGGTTGTGCGGTTTGTGGCTGTGGTACTGGCTGTTGTACAGCCCGACCTAATGCAGGATTGATTTTAAGAGCATCTTCAATTTTAGAAACTCTTCTGCTTAAAGTAATTAAAAATATTATTACAATAAGCCCTATTAGAATTGTCATGATTTTTGGTTAATTATATTAATAAAATTATTCATGTTCACTTTTAATTTTTCCTTGCAATGTACGTAGCTCTTGCAGAGCTAATTTGGCTTCGTCAGCTTTTGGTGGTTTACCATGCCATTCAAACTTACCCTCCATAAAGTCCACGCCCTTCCCTGGAATGGTATGCGCAATAATGACTGTTGGTTTTTCATACACCGCCTCTGCTTCACGATAGGCATTAATCACTGCCTGAATATTGTGTCCATCAACTTCTATAACGTGCCAATTAAAGGCTTCGTACTTTGCTTTCAAATTGTCCAAAGGCATAACATCTTCTGTATAACCATCAATTTGAATATTATTGCGGTCTATAATGGCAGTAAGATTATGAAGTTTTTCTTTGCCAGCCAACATAACAGCTTCCCAAATCTGACCTTCATTTTGCTCACCATCCGACATCACTAAATAAACACGATTCTTTTTACCACTCATCCGCATTGCTAAAGCTACTCCCACAGCCTGAGAAGCACCCTGTGCTAAGGGTCCGCTAGTTGTTTCTATGCCAGGTAAAGATAAGTTATGAGGATGTCCTTGCAAACGAGTACCAAGCTTGCGAAGCGATTTTAATTCTGACGCTGGGAAATAGCCACGTTCAGACATTGTTGCGTACAACACTGGACAAATATGGCCACACGATAAAATTAACCAATCACGTTCTTCCCAATTAGGGTCATGAGGATTAATATTCATGACTTCAAAATACAAAGCAGTGAAAACATCAGCCATACCTAAAGGTCCGGCGCTGTGACCACTCCCCGCCTCCACTAACATACTGATAATATCTTCTCGAATTTTATTAGCAGTTAGTTGTAAATCTGTTGATGAAAGTTTTGACATTATTTTAAAGCCTCCATAAGCACTTTATAATTCTCTTTAATATCACCTCTTAGTAAACTTGAACCTGCTACGCAATCTGTTGCGCCGGCGTCTATTAAAGAAGCAATATTTTTACCATCAACTCCGCCATCTATCTCGATATTTGCACCTGGGGCATGATCTCTTAATTCTCGAAGTCGATCAAAAGTTTCTGGTAACATTTTTTGTCCTTGCCTACCCGGAACCACAGCCAACAAAGTGAAGTCCTTGATTGTATCAGTATGATAACGAATTACAGAAATTTCACTAGTTGGAGAAATGGCTATTGCAGGAATCATTTTTAACTTTTTTATTTCTTCTATAGCTGCTTCTAAATCAAGTTCACTTTTAAAAGCTTCGTAATGAACGATGATTTTTTTAAACCCAGCCTTTTGATACAAAACAAAATCCTTGGGTTCTTTAACCATCAAATGTGCTTCGAACAAAATTTTAGACCTTGCAGGAAGTTCTATCTCGGCGATTGGTAAAGTTTTAGTGGCCACAAATTCCCCATCGGCAAAATCTATTTGTATAGACTTGATATTCTTCAATGCTAAAACTGCTTTTAGATTTTCTAAATATTTCTTTTTATTATTTTCTAATATTGCCGGAATAAGCATTTATGTTTTCTAATTATTTTCTAAAGCACTGATCTTCTTCACACGTCGCATATGCCTCTGCTCCGTCGAAAATGGCGTCTCGAGCCACGCCTTAACAATCTTTTCTGCCATCTTTGTATCTATATAATCACTTGGCAAACATAACACGTTGCTCATATCGTCATTTCTACTCATTTTGGCTTCGAGTTCGTTCCATACTAATACTGCTCGAACCCCTTTAAACTTATTAGCCACTATGCATACACCTTGCCCACTGCGACAAATCAAGATTCCTAAATTAGCTAAAGGATTTGCGGAAACCTGCTTAGCTACTCTGGCAGCATAATCAGGGTAATCATCCCCATCTTTAAACTTGCTTGCTCCAAGATCCTTTAGTTCGAGCTGTTGGCCACCAGACTCTCGGTTCCACTCTTTAACTAAAAACTTTTTAATATGTTCCTTTAATTTGTATCCGCCGTGATCGGCTCCAATGTAAATCATTTTTGTATTGCGGCTGAGCCGCGTTATGACTGAATAATTTTATTAAAATCGTCGGCAAGCAATGAAGCTCCACCAACCAATAGACCGCCAACATTATGCTGACTTAAAAAGTTAGCGCTATTAGTACTATTTACACTACCACCATATATCACAGACCGTACTCCAAACTTTGTACTGATATACAAAGCAATTTGCTCGGCGTGATCTGGTGTAGCTGGCCTTCCAGAACCGATTGCCCATACTGGTTCGTAAGCGACAATAACTTTTTTAACATCAACTTCATCTAAATCTTGTCGGAGTTGAGAAGCTAATACATCTGTAACTTCTAGTTCGTCCTGATTCACTGCTGTGCCATAGCCAACACACAAAATTGGAGTAATTTTATAATCTAGCAAAGCATGAATTTTTTCGTTGATTTGTGTGTCGGTTTCGCCTAAAGCTCTTCTTTCACTATGACCAACTATGCAATAAGTCACTCCAAGGCTTGCTAGGTTGGCACTCGAAATTTGACCAGTGTAGGGTCCTTTAATTTGAGAGCTGACATCTTGAGCTCCTTTGTGCATATATTCAATCACTCCCAAAAATGGAGTTGGTGGACATAACACAACTTCATATTTAGAAACTACATCAATTTTTCTTGCTAAATCTGTAGCCTCGCGAGCAGTCATAGGATTCAGCTTCCAGTTAGCAATAATTATTTTTGACATTAGTTAGACCTCCCAAGATTTGCATCCCCTCTTAAAAACTTAGCTGTCTCTTCTGGAGGCATTGGGTTTACAGGAATCCCTGTTCCATATTCAAAGCCTGCCCAAATAGTTAAACGTGGGAATACTGTTAAATGCCAGTGGTAACTTTTCTCTTCGTGCACTAAATGCTTATCACTCGAGCGAGGCATAGTATGAATATAATAATTCAAAGGGGGGTCAGCAAGCTTCACATATAATGTACCGAGTACTTTTTTTAAGACATGAGCTAAGTGAAGTAATTCCACATCAGAAGTTGTTTCGAATCTGGAATGATGACGTTTTGGCAAAATCCAAGTCTCAAACGGACTACGAGATGCATAAGCAGACATGACTACAAAATAATCATCTTCATAAACGATTCGATCTTTATGCTTAAGCTCTTCTTTGACTATCTCGCAATACAAACACTTACCAGTCTCTTGATAATGATGGTAACAACCACGAAGTTCCTCATGTACATGAGGAGGCACCATTGGAGTCGCTAAAATTTGGTAATGAGGATGAACCAACGAAGCCCCAGCATCACGACCATGATTGTGGAATATTTGAACATAATTTATCTCTGGGTCTTTTTGAATTTCTTTAATCCGATCCTGGAATAACTTCAAACTTTGTTGAACAAGCACTGCGGATTGCAAAGCCGGTGGTTCATTATGTTTACGAGTAATAATTACTTCGTGATCACCATAACCAGAGCGAGATTCATAAAAATCCTTATTACTATAAACTTTAGTCTGCTCCAACGACCGGAACTTATTAGGAATCACACGCAATTGCCAATCCTTATTATTTGGAATTCGACTAGAATCAGTTGACAAGTCTGGGTTTTTTCCTTCATTTCCTGGACAAAAAATACAAGTCGGGTCAAGCTCTGGAAGCCCATAACTTACACTGTATGTTCGAAAATCCTCAGGTCGTTTGCCGCGACCTGGGGCAATTAATACCCACTGTTTATTGATTGGATTGCGTCTAAATTGTGACATTGTTATTTTTTATTTTGGTTTAAATAATTTTGTAAGAAGATTTGAGCGGCTAAGCTATCTATTTGATGGTGCTGGCCGGACATTTGCCCAGATAAGTTTTCGGCCATCACACTCGAGAGTCTTTCATCAACTAATTCCACTGGTACACTTACTTGCTCTTGTAAAACTTGATTAAACTTTTGGACCTCTTCAGATTTTTGAGTTGACTCACCAGACATATTCAGTGGCATCCCTAGAACAATTTTTTCTATATCTTCGGCTTCTATAAGCTCAGCAAGTTTTTTCCAGAACTCATCATCAACTTCTACTGCTGGCCAAATGGCATATTCCCTAGCCAAAGTATGAGTCTCGTCCGAAATAGCTAAGCCAATTCGTTTAGTACCATAATCCATTCCTAATATCTTCATTTAGTTTCGCCTAATGTTACTGTTACATTTTTTTCTTCACCATCTCTAAAAATTTTTATACTCACCTGATCGTTAGGTCGATACTTCTTCATTGCTCTAGATAATGAATAATTATCTGTTAACTTATTTCCTTCAATTTCTAAAATAATATCATTCTCTTTAAGACCTGCTTGATCGGCTGGACTACCAGGTACAACAGCGGCGTCTGCATTATTACCACCGACTATAAATGCACCATAATCTTTAGGTAACTTTTCTGTCTTCGCAATGGCATCAGTGATCATAAAATATCTAACTCCCAAATATGGTCGAGTAATCTTGCCGTCTTTCTTATAACTCTCTAGAGCAATTTTTACATCATTAGCAGGTAAAGCAAAACCAATAGATTGGCCCTGTTGGTCAACAGCGGTGTTGATACCCACAACTCTTCCAGCAAGATCAAGTAAAGGCCCACCAGAATTACCAGAGTTTATCGCAGCATCAGTTTGGATAACACCATCTAGCTGTTCCAATTCCCCTGCTCCACCTGCGGTAATACTTCTACCAATACCGGAGATAATTCCAGTAGTTACAGTGTTTTGATATTGACCTAAAGAATTTCCGATTGCTATAACATGTTGACCTAACTGCAATTGACTAGAATCTGCTAACTCCAAAAATGGTGCGTCTTTAATATCAATTTTTATAATGGCGATATCATTTGTTGGGTCTAAAGATAATACCGTGGCATCATAAGATTTTCCATCGTTAGTAATTACAGAATACTTTGCCGATGTATCACTGACCACATGCTTATTAGTCATAATCATCCCATCACTGCTAACAAAAAACCCACTCCCAGCACCCACTTCTTGAACATTTGGTGTTTTAGGTAAATTTTGGTTAGGCATCTGCCCAAAAAAGTTAAATGGGTCAAACCTAAATTGCTGTGATTGACTAATATCTTTGGAAACTACTATCGAGACCACTGCTGGACCAGCCTTTTTTACAACATCGGTTGTAGCTGATTGTTCGTTTAAAACTAAATTTTGAGTGTATCCAGAATTGGTTGAATTATTTCCACCAAATATCTTTTGGAAAAATGGTCGACGAGCTAAATCTAATGATCCGTATAACCCTCCGACAATACCAAACACCAGAGCCAACACAACGATACCAAGTTTTTGGCCGGTGATTTCTGAATTATTATTTGATTGTTGAGTTTCTAAATCATTCATGGTTAAACTAAAAATTAATTCCTTAATTACGTGGTACAAACGGTGGTGATGTAACTGGAGCTGTAGTTGTTCCTGTAGGTGTTTCGTATTCCGATGAAGGTAATGGAATCAAAGGCTTAATCTCTTGAGTTTGTAGACAAACATTTTTTTCTTGGATAACGCCAATCCCACCGCCACTAGAAGCTCCACCACTTATTGGGGTAAACACAAATTTATTAACCAAGCCTTCTACCACACCAGAAACTAACTGACTCACAGGGCTACCTGTGTTATTGGTTCCTAAGTTAATTGCTCCAGAAATTGCCGCTTCTTGTACACTGAAAATTGCCGAAACTGTTTTGTTAACTTGGTTAGTAATTATGTCTCTCCCGGTTTTTACTCCAGGGCTCAAAACTTCTTTAGTAGAAGCACTTTCGGCCTCTGCCTTTGTTTGTGCTGCCAAACCTTGATAGTAACCTTCCCACCATTGTGGATAATTTTTTTCATCACTTCCCAACCGTGCTAGTTTTTCTACAAAGTCTGGATCATTCGGATTAATGGTTATATCATTACCCACATTTTCGGCTGCCTTGGCTACAAAGATTTTATTCAAATCTTTTTTGTTTGGCGCGATACAAAAGTATTCGGGTAAAAACTTTTGGATAATACTTTGGTCCAGTGGATCAGAAACAAATTTCTTCATATACTCAACAGAATAGAACCTACCAAGCTCATTGGAATAATATAGTTGACTAGCAATAGCAAAACTTTTTTCGATATGAGAGACTAATTTATCTAGCATCTTCATGGAAAAGTTTGCAAAAGACTTAGCCAAACCTTCTTTAATGCCTTCCAAAATATCACGCTTTAAATCTGTAGAAACTACTACCACACCACCTAATTGAGCTTGAGCTACTTTAATAAATGGTGGCCCTGTTGCGCGCTCTAACTCTTCGGCTAAAGCAAACTGATTTCCAACTTTTGTTAATTCGTTACTTACTACAGCTAATCTATTATCGATCACAGCGTAACTCTGGTAGAAACTTGGCCATGGATCGATGTTACTTCCCTCGCTATAACTTGCTGCATCATTAAAAATTTGTCCGTACTTTTGAAAAGAAACAATATTAGCTTTGTGTAATTCAACTAAACTAGCAGGCACAGACACACCGCGTAAATTTGCTAAAAATCTATCGGTTTCCGACTTAGCCCTAGCCAAACTAGCAGAGTTGGCATTATCAACAAATAAATCATTAGTTCCGGGTTGAACTGCATTTTTGTAATTAGCCACCATGGAACTAACTGTGTTCAAATAATTTAAAACAAAGTCTTTATCCTTACGATCGCTGATATTTAATTCGGAGTTGGCGATTTGTGGAATAACAATTTTCTGCTTTGTCTGTAAAGTCTGCTCAACTTCTGCACGAACTACATCTGCACTAGCAATCTTTTTTAATAACTGTTGACTAGCTTCGTAATTTGGTTCAAGTTCCGCTAAAAAGGCTTTGTATTGTGCTAATTCAGCCTGAGCTCTTTGTGTCTCAGCATTGTAATCTGTTTTATCCGTGAAGCTTAACTCTCCTGGTTGCCATATTGTTACCACGGCCAAAGCAACGACCGCCATCGCTATTACTGCAAAGGTAATCTTTTTATTTTTTTGTTCTGGGTTAGTAAACATTTTAATATTTTTATTTTAATTTAGATTTTAACTTTATTTTTATGATTGATCTAAGTTGCTTATGAGCCTTGGAATTTTGAAGAATATTTACTCCACCAATTCGCCACCGAATATTTTTATTGCATCAGATACAGCAGAGGCCGTATCAACGATTTGTTCTCCAACCGAATCTTTTTGGATCACTACTCTAAATTCTACGTTTCCACCAGCTTTTTCGCCTAGATAATTGGAAATCATCACGCGAATCTTGGCATTTTCTAAATGTTCTTTATGGAAAAGGTATCTAACCATTACACTGACTCGATTACCGGAAACCTCATGGATAGGAGAATTTTTTAACAAAGTAGACAAAGGGCTGTTCACTGCCTTCACTTCTGCTACAAGACCAGGCCACCACTCTTTAACCTGTTCAGCTGTTAAATTTAAATCACTATCCTGCTCGGGCTCGATATTTTCTGTAGCAAAAACTGGTTGCTTTTGAATTGGTATATCCACTAATTCACTTGTAGAAATTATCGATGCTGTAGCCGCGGAGCTACTTTGCTCACTTCGGCCTTTTTCCACAGAAATTGTCGAGTTAGGTTTAATAAATAACGCCGCTTCGATACTAGCCATTAGCAAGGGAAGTTCTGGAGTTAAGGCTTTATCAATCTCTTTGTAAGCTCGCATAAACAATCGAATAATGTAAAGTAACTGAGCAAGGCTAAGACTTGCAATCAAATCATTAGCGCCATTTTTACCGTCACTCGAAGCAGAAAGATTTGCCTCTAAATGCTCCTGTAAAATAACTAAAGTCTTTCTGGCAAAAGAAACAGCATCAAAATTAGCTTGAGTTAATTTGTTAAAAAAAGCGTTTAACTCATAAGTCTTACCTTCGGAAATTAAATTCAACAACTCCAAAACTGATGACCGTGATGTTGTTCCCAACAACAAATGAATGTCTTCTGCCTTTGCAGAGCTATCTAAATGAGCAGCTAATGATAATTGAGATAAAGCATCTCGTAAACCACCTTCACTATTTTCGACAATGACATCAATAGCCTCTTCTGGCAAAGATAATTTTTCTACCTTAACAATTTGTTGCAAAGCTTTTTTAATTTGATCGGTAGTAATCTTTCTAAAATCAAATCGCTGAGTTCGAGAAATAATCGTATCCGGAACTTTTTCTATGTCAGTAGTAGCTAAAATGAACAAGACATGTGATGGTGGTTCTTCTAAAGTTTTGAGTAAAGCATTAAAGGCTGCTTTGGAAAGCATATGTACTTCGTCTATTACAAAAACTTTAGTTCTACCCTGTGAAGGTTGAAATCTAATATGTTCGATGAGTTCGCGGATGTTATCTACACCAGTATGAGATGCAGCGTCAATTTCTATTACATCCAAGAAGGAACCATTGGCGATATTTAAACAAATATCACAAATCCCACAAGGGTTACCATCTTTAAGAGTATTACAGTTAGCGGCCTTAGCCAGTATCCTTGCTAGTGTAGTTTTTCCTATACCACGACTGCCGGTAAACAAATAAGCATGACCAATCTTCCCGCTTGCAACAGCTTGTTGAAGGGTTTTAACAATCGCCTCTTGGCCAATGACTTCCAAAAAATTTTGTGGTCGATATGTTTGGTAAAATACTGCCATTTAAATTTGTTTCTAATTTATTTTGATACCAGATTTGCTAGTGTTTTGCTGAGTAAATCACTGTCTTTGCTCCTTATATTATACCATAAAAAAACTGGCTATACGCCAGTAAAATTTAGCTTAATTATGCTACTTTTTTAAAAATTATTTCTTGAACACAAATAGCTTATAACCTACAAAATTCCAGATCAAAGAAACCATGGTTGCCAGGATCTTAGCTACATTCTTTACAGAATCCACATTAATTAAATTAGATAATGTCGGGGCTAGAGCCATAGAAGCAATTACTACAATTCCGCTATTTATCAATAACCCAATTAAACTAACAATCATGAATATTCCAAACTGATGACCGACACCAACACTGGAATCACTACCTAAATTAAGGTTAAAACCATACCAAATCAAGATTTCTGCAATTAAAAATACTATTAAAATGAATAAGTAATAGGTATCGACTACGCTGTAAATTCCACCTATAACCACCAATAAAAAGCTAACAAACCCCAAACCACCAACAACTATCAACCGAAATAGATTAGATAAAGGAGAAGAATTAGATGCTGCAAAGGTCCATGCCCGATTCCATAAGTAGCTCTGAATCATTGCTGCTCCAAAACTAATGACATTTAAAAGGCCTAAATTAAGTCCTGATTCCACACCAAAAGCTTTAGTAACATAATTGAGAATAATAAAATCTAAAGCTGTGTTAAGAGCACCTATAGCAGCAAATTTTAGAATTTGCAAAATAACTGGTTTATTTGCCAGCAATTGAGTTAGTTTTTGATTGAATGTAAGCAACTGACCTTCCATAAAACTAATCCTAATTAAGATTAAAAATTAAAATTCTTCTGTCTCGCCAGAGGCTAAACCCTCAGCTTCCATGTCTTCATCTTTTTGGTCTTGCAGCCCAGCGGATGCACTAAATTCCCCGTCGGAACTTCCGTCACCACCTAAATGCTTGATCACATTTTCTACTGCAGCCCATTGAGTATCACCTTCACTAGGGACAACAATAGTTACTTCGTCACCACCCTGAGCTTTAAAATAAGTAAGTGAAGCCAATAAAACCCGAAAAGTTTTGCCATCTGCGATAACTTTATAATCACCATTTTCGTCCTGCATTAACACACCAATCAACTTGCGACGCTCAACTGGCCCAATCTGCTTATAAATAAACGAGCCGTCATCTGCGATTGTTAATTTAAGCACATCACCTTCAACTAATTTGGATTTGGATGCATAATTAGCTGGAACTGGGTACTGTTTGCTATCCGGACCAATCATGTTTTGTCCATCAAACACACCCTCGACAACTTTACCACCTTGACTAACATCAAGACCACTAGCCTTTTCTAAAAAGTTAGTGGAAGATTTAGATACAGTTCCACCGGCCATTTCTCGCAATAAATGCTTAGCCGATTGAATATTCTTTTCTGCAGCTTCGATCATTTGCACGATCAAAGCAAAATTTGCTGATTTATCCATTTTGTTTTTGGTTTTCTTTGATTTTTAAATTTTGATTTCTGTTTCCGCAATAAATTCAGTCCTAGACAGTTACCAGAACTATACCACAACTATGTTTAAAAAGAAAGTAACTATCGATCGATTATCGCTTTGGATTCTTTAATATGAGCGATTTCATTATTAATGGCTTCTTCGATTTTAAAGTTTATTGCGGGAATTTTGGCTACAATAAGAGCAATTCCTTCTTCCATTTTATCTAAATCCTCCAGATCAACCATATTCTTAAACTCGAGGAGTTGCTCGTCATTAAGATTAGCTAGTACTGTGTCTAGAATGATTTTGTTAAAGTGCTCTGTAAGTTGCTCCATCACCGCAAACTTATCATCATCAGATAGATTGTTGACGTTTAACTCTTTAAGAACCTTGTCTATTGTATCTTTAATCATGGCTTATTTTTTGATGAATTCTTCTAACTGATTTTTTAATCTAATGCCTTCGTCAGTATAATCCTCGTCGGCCATTGCCAGTTTTTCTAGTTTAGCAAACGACTCTTCGGCTATGTACTGCTCAAGTTTTTTAGGAAGAACACTCGTAATTTTAGGTAATTTATCGGCGGTTAGTAAATCCTCTGCTGATAAATTATTGTCTTTTAAGTAACTAGAGATCTTTTTTTGCATGCTTTCGGAGATAGACCCTGGATATTTCTTATCTATGTCTCCAAGTAAACTATAGAGCTCATCTTCTCCGTTCTGTTCTTCAATATGGTTTAAATTAGCTGGCCCAGTTTCTTTTTTCTCCCAATCTTCGGGTCGAATTATTCTATCAACAGCTGCTTCAATGGCTTTGTCTTGGTCAGACTTTTTATTCCCATAATCAGGAGAAACCCGCTTTAAACGCTCTTTAACAGGACCAGGAGTGCGCTGTAAACGATCTGGCGCAGAACGACGCAATCCTTGGTGAAGCTGACGACTAATATATGCTTGGTCAAACTTTGACATGTCGAGGTATAAGACACCTGGCTTTGACTGGAATCTATCCGAAAACAATACCTTTACGTTTGGTGGAAAACCATCTTTGAATTCATTTTCAATAACACTGTATACTAATTCTTCTGCTTTTATCCTCTCAGCTTCCTCGATATTATCGTAAAAGTTTTTATCTGCTCCAATATTTGGATATTTATCATTCTGCTCTTTTAAATCCATCGGCTTTAACGCAAACCGATCTTTGGAATACTCTTTCAACATACCCTTTAATTGGTTAGGCTTGAAAGATTTATAATGATAACCCCTGTTGTCTCTAATAAACATTGGTAGAACCACCTCATCAGTACCTATAAATGAATAGTCACCAATTGTAACTTTCTTAAGTCCAGAAGTTAGTCGTTTTAATTCTTTTGCGTCGATTGCTTCCATGTTTCGCTGGAATTTATCTAAAGCTTTATACTGTTCAACAGCTTGATCATCCTCTGAATTTCCTATGACAGGCATCTCTGTTTGAAATGCATAGTTATTTTGTATTTCAGCAAACTTTTCGGAAATCTTAGTTTCAATCATCCTATCTACTAAGCTCTCGAAGCTCTTTTTATTATAAGTTTTATCACTAAGAGGAATACCAGCGGTAAATTCAGAATCTGTAAAATCTAACTCTCTTGAACCTGTTGGATAAAAATTCAAGACAACCTTATTTGTAATATTTAAGGCGTTTAACTTGCGTGCCGAAGAAATATATAAATCAGTTAATCTGTTAATTTGTCCTTTCTGTTTGTTGGTAATCTTTTCTAAAGGCCATGGTACTACTTCTGCATTAACTTTTGCACTCTTCAGTTTTCGATTAATTGCATCGGGAGTAACTTCCGAGTCTTTGATTTTTTCTACACCAGGCAAATCTTGTACATCCACTTGAGCTTCAACATCTTCGTCAATTTCCTCAACCTTACCTGCTTTATTAGTAGTCGACTCTGCATTTTGCTTTTTTTCGTCATCAAAAGGACTACCCTCTGGTTTAGGTGTAGGAGTAGTTTCTACATTACCATCAAATGGTGACGGTGGTGGGCCATTAGGGAATTTTCTATTATCCACACGTGCTTCTTCTGCAGTAAGAACACCTTCTGTAGGCCATACAACATTATTAGCTGGAGCTGTTTCTACACCATCCCCTGGCTGGCCAGTTGGAGGATTCGCTTGCATTTGTTCAAGCCGATTCTTAGCGATTCTTCTGTCGGCGGCACTAGCCACTTCTGAAGCCGCTACTAGGGTTAGTGCACCAATAATAGCTGCATAATCTTCGTTTGAGAGAACGATATTTTCTGGTTGAGAAGTAATTTGCTCAACAACTACATTAAAATCTTTAGGTGTAAAATCAAGCATTTTCTCTTTGGTAGCTTCGGACAAGAAATGAGGTCGATGCGAAATCAATCGTCCGATATTCCTTTCTCCTGCTTCAGTAAGCGTAGAACTATCTCCAACCGCTCCAGATTTTTCTAAGGCTCGCATCAACTCATCATGAGTCCAAGTATGCTCCGAAACGCCAGACTTAACGCCATTTTTAATAGCCTCTTTAGCGAGAGTGTCTTCTGCATAAACTAGTTGCTCTACAGTGACTCCTTCGGCAAAATTAGGATCAATACCTCTTTGTTCTTCTATCAAATCATGCAATGAATCACGAGCACCACCGGTTAAACCTCGATGATCTAAATGTTTTGTAAAATGATCTGCCACAGTAGGTCTGTTCTCGACAACATGGCTGACAGTTTGAGTTGTTCCACTTTCGAAGAAATAGTGTGATACTGCCCCACCGATTAATGAACCCAGCCCACCATAAGCTGCACCTTTAAGAGCTGCCTTGGCAACTACCATCTTTTTGTTCTGTAAGACACCTTTAAAATCACGCTTGTACTCTAAGCTCTTTTCGATGTCACGAATAAGCTTTCTGGCTTCCTTACCACGATTATCTTTATGAATTTCACCCTTAATACCTTGTGATAAATTTAAAATATATTGAATTTTATCTCGATCGGAATGATTAGCAAACTTGCCATCCTTTTTGTCTAATTCAAGTTGCATTTCTGTTCGAGCATGAGCCAAAGCTGTACCAATTTCTTGGTAACCTTCTGGAGACGCATCAAATCTTTGGGTTTTGTATGCTTCCTCAAGCTTAGAAAGCATGGCTGCCTTTTCTAGATAATCCGCGCTTCTGAACCGATCCATAATCTCTTTAGATTGATAGGATTTTGATTCACGCCAAAATGAACGCCCACCTTCTAGTAAACCACCTGCAGTGGCACCTGCGGCAACCAACCAAGGTAAGTTTGCTCCAAATGCAGCAATAAACCCAGCCTTAACAGCGTAACGAACACCCATACCAGTACCCGCACCAACCAAAAGTGAAGTTAACCTAGGACTATCTGCAAACCACTCTTTAACACCCACTGCTTTGTCTTTTATAGCACCAAAAGCTCTAGAAAAAACTCCTTGCTTTACCTGTTCATTGTTTATAACTGCTTTGGCTTGCTGAGCATGTTCTGGACTAATTGCATGTACGGCAAGTGCCTTGTCCACTTCTGCGGACATCTCTTTAGTGCTTTCCTGAACTACACTTTCTACAACTTTACTGGTTTCTTGGGCTGCTTTTTGTTCTTGTTGAGCTATCTTTTGTTCTGGCTGTGTTTCCGGCTTTTGCTCTGGTTTTTGTTTCTGCGCGGCTTTTTCTTGGTTAACTACAGCTTTTAATTTTTCTGCCGGAGCTATAGGTTGAAGAATTACTTCATTCTTTTTAGGTCCCTTTTCAGATTTAGACTTACTACGCGCCTCGTTCTTTGCCTTTTCCCGTCGAATAAACTCTTTTTTATCAGATATGTCTGGATGACCCTGTCTTAAATTAGCTTCGCGCATATCATTCTGCTGGATAGCAAAATCAACATCACGGCCTCGTGGTCGTGCTCTATTTTTAGCATCATCTACACTGGTTTTGAGTGTTTTCGACAAGTCAATTGCCGGTTCTGGACCTTGATCTGGTTGACGAGCCATTTCGGCTTTAGCCATATTTTTGTTTCGAATTAACAATTTAAAGTTGTTTTAATTATACCACTATTTTTTATAAAAATGAAAAAAGAGAGCAAGTTTTACCTTGCTCTCTGTAAGAGAGATGCTCACTACTGAGCGGGTGCCGGCGGTGTTCCACGCAACGACGGTCGGAGATCGATCTGAATCGGCTCGACCGCAATATTGATCGGAACATTTACGCTTGGCTGTTGGTTGGCTGCAGGAACCGGTTGTGCCGCAGGAACGGGTTGTGCAGGAATAGGCTGGTAGTATGGTATCGGCTGTACTGCAGGCTGGGCCTGAGGTACGTATGCCGGTGCATGTCCACCACCGTTAACCTGAACGTTATTATTGTTGCCTCCAAACATGAAGTACAACAACGCCAGAACCAGAAAGACTACCGGGATGATTATGAAAGCCCAGAAAGTATATCCGAGCTCTCGGTCCTGTCGTGCATCCACCTGATCCTTAGCCGCGAAACGATCGTCAACCGACTTAAATCCTGCTTCGACGTCCGACGAGTTAGCCTTGCCGTCTTCCAGTTTTTTTATACGAATGTCCTGAGCGACATTCACTTCACGAGCGTCTTTGTCGACGCCGTTCATGGAATACTTCTTAACGACCGTAGTGTTGCGGTACGTCCTATAGACGTTAGCCGAACTTTGAACCGACTTGTTAGGCACCGGAACGTTCAAGTCCGGGCTCTTCGTGGTCTGCGTCTTTCCCGAAGGCACCGGAACGTTCAAGTCCGGATTCTGGGCCGAGGCCGACGAAACAGCCATAAGTGACATTGCGACAAAAACGAACGAAATAATGAATTTCTGCATAGTATTGATTAGCCCTCCTTAGGCTGTTTTTGAAAACTTGGTCATGTGATTGACCGTTACAATGCTGTTTTTTTATTTACAGCGCTACAACAGTCATACACGTGCATGACCTTCAGAAAACCATATCTCGATAAATCTGAATTTCTGAAGGTAATTCACTTTCTAACCAATATTTAGTTTAAGTAACAGTATACACTATTTTTGATGTTTTGTCAATAGCTGATAACAGAAATTTTAAAATGGCAATTTTAGGCAATAAAAAAAGGGTAAAAGCGAATATTTTCGCTCTTACCCAATACTTCTAACCCTTGTGCGGAGTTTCTATGCCGAAACGCTCGACGAAGTGCTGTTTGCCGGCGGTGTCACCACCTTAGGCTTCCCAGCTTTGCTTTCATATTCGTTAACGACTTCAAAATACGAGTCGTTGACAAACATGAACACGCTGGCCCCCAAGATTCCTAAAGCCATGAACAGGCTATACCACTGTAGCGATAGGAACGGCAGGTTAAACTGCCCCAAACCAACCACAATGATAATAATCATAGCAAAACCACCGAGAACGATGGCCACTGCCCAACCAATCTGCACAAGACGGCACAGCGCCGATGTCAGACGGCTCGGAAAAACGGCCGCGAGAGCCAAGATGGTGGCCGAACCAACACCATAGCTCATCAAGACGAAGTTCATGCGCTTAGTAGTCGGCATGCCGACCACGTAGTTCAGGAATACAACGACGGCGCTAAAGGCCGCAAACGTTAGGATCATCTTCATGACCAACGAGTTTTTATACATATTAACAAAGTCCTCCAACTAAATTGATTTAAACTACAAAAAAACTACTGCGAATATAATATCACAAATAGTTGATTTTGTCAATACCCACTGACTTATTACTAATTATGGCTGCTTACAGCTACTTAAACCGTTTTCTCGATACTCCCTGGACCAGCCGCCATCATATCAGCAACTTGGCTGGCTTCTAGGATTTCTGCTTCAACTTCGGCCCGTGGACGACCAAATTTTAACCTTGATAACTGTCGAATAGCATCCCCTGTCTTCTTTTGATCTTCAGTTGGTTTAGCTAAGGGGTATGTGGCCATGTTAAATGGTTTGCTGGCTGTTCCATTAATCATCAACTTTACAAAAGCATTAAATCTATCGACATTTAATAAATCAAACTCATTAAAAGTTGGTGCAAACTCCTTTGCCATAACTTCACTATCTTCTACACCAATACGGAAAGTTACCATACTACCAGCATTACCAAACACAGCATCACGTAAATCGTTACTAGCTGCACCTTGCGCACCAGCTGCTTGCCCCAACTGAGCTAAGAACTGATGACCAATAATCAAATTCAATCGATACTTACGGGCTTCGCTCAAAATAGAAGAAAAAGCATCGGTAATAAAGTTTTGGAATTCATCAACATATAAATAGAAATCTTGGCGTTCGCTTTCTGGAATATCTGCACGGGACAATGCCGCCATTTGAATTTTACTCACTAAAATTAAGCCAATTAATTTTGCGTTCACCTCCCCTACTTTACCCTTTGCTAAATTCACCAAAAGAATTTTTTTGTTATCCATGATATCACGGAAGTTAAAAGAACTCTTTGGTTGACCAACAATATTTCGCATCATGGAATTTTCTACAAAGCGGCCTACTTTAGAAACTAAGTAACCTAACATTTCCGACTTATGAAAATCGGAAGTCTTGGCCATTTCTTTCTCCCAAAATGCTCTTACCACAGGATCATTTAATTTAGAGACTTTATACTTTTGGAATTCAGTGTCCGTAAATATACGTGGGACTTCAACAATAGTTCCAGGATTTTCTTCGTCAGCCATTAAGGTTAGCATGGCATTACGCATGTTGTGCTCGAACATAGGTCCAAGCATCGCAGGATCTGTAACTAATTTATAAAAGATAGAGATCATTTCTTGAACAGCAAAATCTTTTTGACCTTCACTAGTGACTTCGAGCATGTTCAAACCCATCGGCCTGTCGGTATCGAATGGGTCAAATAAGATTACATCTTCGGCTCGTTCTTTTGGAATGTGAGGTAAAACATCTTCAATAAAATCACCATGAGGATCGATAATACAAATTCCATCACCGTTCTTGATATCTTGAACGGACATGTATTTCATGATTTCGGTTTTACCCACACCAGTACGTCCCAAAATATACATGTGACGACGACGATCATCACGTGCCATATGAATTGGTGTCTCCTGCCCACGATATATATTTCGGCCTAGTAATATTCCTTCTGGTTGCAAGTTTATAGGTGGTGGAGCTTTTTTAGATAACAACCATTTAATATTAGGTGTTTCCAAAAATGGAGTCGGAAGATGCCAAATACTAGTTAATTCTTCGGTATTTAAAATAGACTTACGTCCGTAGCGGCGATAAATTCTAAAAATATAATCTTTAATAATACGCTTCTTAGCACGACGCTTAACTCTAAAACCATTAAACGGCGGCATGTTGTACTGCAAAAATGAAGACACTAAATTATGCATATTCACTTTAGCTGTTCCAGGAGTTGGTGATGCTGTGACAATACGAATGTTGGTATAGAAGCCTGGGCGGCTAGCTTTTTCTTCGAAACGCTTAACCATGTCTTGTTGCATCGGAGTTAAGTTGATGGCCGAATAACGTCCCGACAAATCGGTACGTTGTTGCATTTGATCTTTACTTAACTGAGTTCCACCTAAGACACCATCCTTAGCTGTGCTTCCTACCTCGCGCGCAAATCTTCCAAACGCACTCTTGGCAACAATGTTCGGATTTTTACCTTGCTGAATTTCTAAAGCCATGTGCCGCGGACGATGCTGCCAGTGATCCCCTGCTGGATACAAAATCATTTGAATAACCGCCCCATCACCATCGCTCAGTTTTGACATAGCGTTTGTTAACGCATTCAATGGATCTGTTTCCATACTCTTGTAAGTACGAAAAGGATACATATAAGGCTTGGTCAATCTTAACTCGGTAGCTTCGATCTCCCCAGTTTCTGGAAAGGGATTATAGCCTTTAATCTCCTCGATAAAAGCGTGAGGGTACTGAGCTTGAACTTGTTTTTCTATTAGCTCCTGAAGCTTACGCGGACAATTGATATAAAAGGAAATCTTTTTGTCTGTACACGCAATTTCAAAACTTATATATTCTTTAGGTTGCCAAAACCAATTAGTGTGACTAATTCCTGATAAAGTTGTGAATAATTGCTCGGCAATACCAATTAGTAATTTTTTTTCTTCATCGCGTTGATATTTTTCTTTATCCTCGCTGTTGTCTTTTGGCATTTGAATTTCCAAAAACACCCACTCTTTAGTGCGGGGTAAAATGACATGACTGTAATACCAATGCCTGTGAATATAATAAGCAGCGACAAGCAAAAACACTACTACTAAAATTCCTAGTAGTAGTGATGCATAAATTACAGTATTGAGTTCAAATCCAAAAGGCATTGATAATTTTTATTTTTTGCTTTTATTTTACAAACCTAGTTTTTAGTTTCGGTTGTGCCTAAGATATCATTTAAAAGTTTACGGGCTTCGGTGGCAGTCTCTAATTCTTTACTGTCGGCTAACAATCTTTCAGAAAGAACTTCATCGTTACTTTCGGAAGCAATAGAATCAGAAGCAGTCACTCCTGATTTGGGCTCTAAAGCTGATTCGATCGATAAGTTAGATGTATCGACTTCTTCTTCAATTGGTGTCTCGTTCAAATCCTGCTGGTCTAAGTTATTATCACTCAGAGTTTCCGAAGACGATGCTTCTAGAGATTCAGTCTGTTCTGATTCTGGGGACTCGTTGCTATTTGGTTCCGCAGATTGCTCTGATTCGAATCCAGGAATTTTTCTTATTTCTTCTGCCATAATATGAATATTATACCACAAAACTCCTAATAAATACCAATAAAAAAACTCCCCCTAATTACTAGAGGGAGTTAATAATTTATTTTTGATAGTCGTGCATAGTTAGCTGAGCCTCGACTTGCTTGATACTTTCAATTACTACCGCTACTACAATCAGCAATCCAGTACCACCAAATGTTAATGCTCGGGTTCCTGTCCATGTTTGTAAGATGAAAGGCAGGATAGCGATTAAACCAAGGAATAAGGATCCAGGCAAAGTGATGCGGTTCAAAACTTTGTATAAGTAATCAGCAGTCTGCTTCCCGGGGCGAATACCAGGAACAAAGCCACCACTGCGTTGCATGTTTTCGGAAACTTCATCTGGATTTACAACAATATTAGTGTAGAAATAAGTGAATATAACAACTAATAGGAAGTAAGATACGCCATACCAAACGCCTTGATTATTTGTAAAATCAATAGCTTTTTGGGCATATTCAGCAATCAAAGGAGTCTTGGCATTTAAGAAGAACTGAGCAATAATCGCTGGGAACAACAATAATGAAATTGCGAAGATGATTGGAATAACACCTGCTTGGTTAAGACGTAACGGTAAGAATGAGTTAACTCCACCAACTTGTTTATCTCCACTCACCCGCTTTGCATACGTAACCGGGACATTGCGCTGAGCTTCAGTCACAAATACTACACTGGCGATAACGATCAAAGCGACAATAGCAAATCCAATAATGGTTGGTAATTGGCTTGGATCATATAACTGAACCAACGAACCAACGCTCTTAGGTAACTGAGAAACGATACCGGCGAAAATTACTAAAGATACACCATTACCAATTCCGTATTCGGAAATGATTTCACCGATCCACATAACCAACATTGTACCAGCGGTAACTGTTAACAAAGTTAGGAACCACTGGAAAGGAGAGAAAGTTCCAAGTAACTCTGCCCCACCTTGGCTTTGTAATAATCGAATAGTTCCGAAACCAGACAAAACTGCTAATGGCAAAGTCAAAAAACGAGTGTACTGGTTGATTTTAACTCGACCAGCTTCTCCACTTTCTTTCTGTAGTTCTGTAAGTGAAGGAACAATCATGACCAACAACTGCATAATAATAGATGCTGTGATGTATGGTCCAACACCAAGCATAGCGATAGAAAAGTTACTTAGTCCACCACCAGAAAAAACGTTCAATAAGTTTAAAAATTGATTGCTTTCGAAGAAAGCCTTCAAGCCAGTGACGCTAATCCCAGGAATTGGGACATGAGCCAAAACACGAGTCACTAAAAGCAACATCATGACCATGAAGATCTTCCAACGCAAATCTTTAGTTTTCCAAATTAAGCTTAATTTATTCATATTTGTATTATACTTTAATCCTCAAATCAGGTCTAATTAAACTTTAAAGCCTATGGCAATTGTTGATTCAAGGAGCATCACTGCCCAGTATGCAAAAGTTTCGAAGAAATTTTTAGCAGACGTAGCAGTTTAGCGACAGGAATTAATAATTGCCATAGGCTCTTAATAAGTTTATTTGATACTACCGCCTGCAGCTTCAATAGAAGCCTTAGCAGTAGCAGAAACAGGAACAGCAACCACTAGCTTTCGCTTAAGTTCGCCTTTTAGAATCTTTACCTTCTTAACACCAGTATCAATGATGCCGTGTGCCTTTAAGCTATTTAATGTAACCTCTGTACCATCAGGTAATGAGTTTAACAAATCCAACTTAACTGCAAATGCATTCGGAGCTAAGCTCTTGAATCCACGAAGTTTACCAATTTGACGAATCAATGGTTGGCGACCACCTTCAAAACGTGCCGGAGACTTAGAGTGACCTGTACGAGACTTTTGTCCCTTAGCACCACGAGTAGAGTAAGTACCGTGACCACTACCAATACCACGACCGACAACTTTGCGGCGCTTTGTAGCTTTTGGATGACGTTTTAATTGATGAAGTTTGATCATATAATTGAAATTAAATTTAACTGAGAACTATTTTGCGCGGCTCTTTAAAATTTCTTCTTTACTACGCATCATTTTAAAAGCTTCGAAAGCGGCTCGGACATTATTAGTTTTGTTGTTAGAACCAATCATTTTACTGATTACATTCTTAACACCAGCAAGGTCGAGTACGCTACGAACTGCACCACCAGCAATTACACCAGTACCAGGACGAGCAGGCATCATTAACAACTTACTAGACTTATACTTAATGTTAACTTGATGAGGAACTGTATCGTTAACAATTGGTACTACGATCATGCTTTTCTTTGCAGCATTAACAGCTTTGTTTACAGCTTCGGTTACATCCATCCCCTTCTTTAAACCGATACCGATTTTACCTTTGTGGTCACCAATTACAACAAGTGCACGAAAACGCATACGTTTTCCACCAGCAACTACACGGGTTACACGCTTAATCTCAACCACTTTTTGGTCGAATTCACGGGCTTCTCCGCCGTCTCTTGAATTGTTTCTACGAGTTCTTTTTTCCATATATTTAAATTAGTTAGAATTGTAACCCAGCTTCACGAGCGCTTTCTGCTAATGCTTTTACACGACCATGATACTTATAACCGCCTCTATCGAACACTACTGCTTTAACACCTTTGGCGATTGCCTTAGCAGCAATTTCTTTACCAACAGCTGTGGCTTGATCAACTTTCTTACCTGCTGATTTGATATTGATGCTAGAAGTAGCAGCTACAGTCTTACCAGAAATATCATCTATTACTTGAGCGTAGATTTGAGAATTAGAACGAAACACGCTTAAACGAGGTCTCGCTTCGGTACCGCTGACGCGGCTTCGAACACGACCCTTACGTAATTTGTGCTTTAAAATTTTATGCTCTTGTTTGTTCATATAATTATTTCTCTATTAGAGGTTACTTTCCTACTGCTTTAACAACCTTACCTGCCTTACGCAAGATATTTTCATCGCTATAACGAATCCCTTTACCTTTGTAAGGTTCTGGCTTTTTAAGCTCACGGATATTAGCAGCAACTTGACCAACTAAATGCTTATCGATTCCAGAAAGAGATACAGTTGTTTGATACTGAGCAATAGTTACTTTAGAAGGATCTTTTTCTACTTTAACTTCGATTCCGGCAGGAATTTCAAAATCAATAGCATGAGAAAAACCTAAGTTCAGAACTAAAGTTTGACCACGCATTTCTGCTTTAAAACCAACTCCAACAATATCTAACTGCTTAGAAAAACCAGTTGTTAATCCATCTACCATATTCTGTACCAAAGCTCGAGACAGGCCCCAAAGAGCTTTTTCGCGCTTGTCTTCCTTCTTGGCAACATCAACAGTGATTTCCCCATCTTTTACTTCAACTAAAACTTTTGGGTGAATATCCAACTCTAAAGTACCTTTACTACCTTTGATAGTGAGGTGCTTATCCTTAAGCTCAGCGGTGATGCCTTGAGTTAAGATTACTGGTTTTTTTCCTATTCTGCTCATATATTTATTCTTTAAAAATTACCAGACTTGGCAAATTACTTCTCCACCAATACGATCCTTACGTGCGCGCTTATCTGTAACTAAGCCTTTAGAAGTTGATACGATTGTGATTCCAAATCCACCATTAGTACGAGGAATTTTAGTCACAGGCATATAAATTCTTTGACCTGGGGTGCTAACACGCTTAACACCTGAGATTACTGGATTACCGGTTTGATCATATTTTAAATTAATTTGAAGCATCTTGATGCGACCTGGAAGTTCATTAACGCCAGCAATAAAGCCTTCTTCTAAAAGAACCTGAGCCAAGCTGTGTTTAAACTTAGAGTAAGGCATAACTAAATCCTGCTTGGAAGCCCCAAGCGCGTTTCGGATTCTTGTTAACATGTCTGAAATTGGATCTGTGTACATAGTAGTTTAATTAGTTCTTACCAGGAGGCTTTAGATACACCAGGGATTTCTCCACGGCTGGCTAGTTCTCGGAAACAAATACGGCATAGAGAGAAATCTCTCATAAAAGCAGCTTTTCGACCACACTTAAAACAACGACGAATCACCCGAGTAGAAAACTTCGGTTTGATCAAACTTCTATTAGCTTTTGCGATTAGAGATTTTTTAGCCATTGTTATTAATTAATCTTTGAAGGGAAACTTCATCTGCTTTAATAATTCATATGCAGGTTCATCTTTACCTGCGCTTGTTACTATCGTTACTTGAAGACCGAAGATGTGTTCGAGAGCTTCTTGGGAAATTTCTGGGAATACGAGATGTTCTTTAAGTCCAAGGTTATAGTTACCACGTCCGTCGAAACCTTTACGAGACACACCACGGAAATCTTTGACACGAGGCATAGCCACACTGATCAACTTATCTAGAAATTCGTACATGCGGTTACCGCGGATAGTTACTGTTAGACCGACTTGTTGGCCTTCACGAACTTTGAATCCAGCGACAGACTTACGAGCCATGGTTTCTACCGGAGCTTGACCAGCCAACTTTGTGAAATCTTTTTTAATTGATTCCATAAACTTGTTGTCTTTAAGGAAACGTCCGACACCAATGTTGAGGTTAACTTGCTTAATCTTTGGTACTGCCATTACATTTGTGTAACCAAACTTTTCTTTAAGCGCAGGGACAATCTCTTTATTATATTGTGTTTGTAATCTGTTCATATAATTAGATGGCCTTTCCGCTCTGCTTAGCTATTCGTTGCTTAGTGCCATTTTCTAAGGTCTGGAAGCTAACCCGAGTTGGTTTACCAGAATGAGGGTCAATTAATTGAACCTTAGAGGAAGCCATTACTCCAGCAAATACAATCTTCTGACCTGGCTGACCAGCTCGGCGGCTACGCTCGAACTTAGTGTGCATATTAACGTTTTCTACAACTACTTTTTGGATAGTTGGAAGAACACGTAATACTTTACCAGTCTTACCCTTGTCTTTACCGGACAATACTTTAACGGTATCGCCTTTCTTAATTTTTAACTTGATCTGTGTCATATATAAATAAATTACTTGTCGCGTTAGATAACCTCTGGAGCCAATGAAGCGATTTTAGAAAAACCAGCATCACGGACTTCTCTTGGGATTGGACCAAAGATACGAGTACCACGTGGTTCACCTTTTTCTTTATCTACCAATACGCCAGCGTTCTCATCAAATCGGATGTATGAACCGTCTTTACGACGAATTTCCTTTTTAGTACGAACGATAACTGCATAGATCTTATCACCTTTCTTAACCTGCCCATTAGGAGCAGCTTGGCGAACTGAACCAGCGACAATATCCCCAACTCGTGCAAAGCGACGTTTGTTTTTTCCGTTCACTGCGAACAAGTTGACGACTTTAGCGCCAGTGTTATCTGCGATTTTAATGTAAGATCTTATTTGTAACATAAATTTATTAAGTATTTAGTAACGAGTAATTTGCGACTAGCTGTCCGCGACTTAGCTCTTTAAAACTGTAAACTTCTTGTCGCGGCTCATAGGACGAATAGCTTCGATTACAACCTTATCGCCAATCTGGCAACTGTTGTCTTCGTCATGTGCTTTGTAGCGATAAGATTTTGTGTAACTCTTGTGATACTTAGGGTGACGTTTTAAAATATCAACCTTAACCACAACGGTTTTATCCATCTTATTTGACACTACAGTGCCGGACATTTGTTGTTTTGTAACTTGCTTTTCCATATAAATATAATTAGTTAGCTCTATTTAGCCCCTTGGCTAGATCTTAGAAAGGTCATAATGCGAGCAATGTCTTTTTTAACCATAGACAATTGGTTGGTGTTCTTAACCTGACCAAGCTTAGTTTTCATCTTGAGGTTCTCGCGTTTTTCTTGTAAAGTCGTTAGCTCTTTGCGTAACGCCTCTATAGATTGTGAGGTGATTTCTGTATATTTCATCTTATTGCTTGATTAGGAATTTAGTCTTCACAGGCAGTTTGTGTGCAGCGAGTCTCATCGCTTCGCGAGCAGCAACTTCTGGGACACCATCCATTTCGAATAGGATGCGACCAGATTTGACTACAGCTACGAAGTGAGATACGGCACCTTTACCGCTACCCATTACAGATTCGTTACCGTGATCAGTCATTGGCTTGTCTGGGAAAATACGAATCCAGATTTTACCACCACGTTGAACACTACGAGTCATAGCTCGACGAGCGGCTTCGATTTGGCGAGCAGTTACGAAACTGCCTTCCATAGCCTTAAGAGCGAAGCTTCCAAAAGCAATAAAATTACCAGAAGTTGCTTTACCTTTGTTATGACCGCGATGGTGTTTGCGGTGTTTGACCTTTTTTGGAATTAACATAATCTTTGTATAAAACTAAACGTTACTTAATTTATTTAACTACTTAATCTCTTTAGCTTTCTCGGAGAACACATCGCCTCGATAGATCCACACTTTAATACCAATTGTTCCATATGTAGTGTGAGCAGTAGCTTTAGCGTAATCAATATCTGCGCGAAGTGTATGAAGAGGAATCTTACCACTAGACAAATGTTCGGAACGAGCAATTTCTGCTCCATTCAAACGGCCACCAATTGCTACTTTTACACCCTTAGCACCAGCCTGCATAATTTGTTCTAGAGATTGCTTCATTAGACGACGGAATGCAACACGGCGTTCGATCTGTTCGGCGATGCCGTTAGCGATCACTTGAGCATGCATGTTAACGTCACGAATTTCTTCGATGTTAACTTTGAGTTCGCTCTTGATCTTAAGTTGCTTCTTAACGCGCTTCTTAAGTTCTTCGATCCCCGCACCACCTTTACCAATAATTAAACCTGGTTTAGTAGTACGAATTACGATAGTGATAGTACCGTCGTTAAGACGTTCGATATCGATTCGAGCAAGACCGGCCTTACGTAAATGCTTTTCGAGATATTCACGAATAGCAACATCTTCTTTAAGCTGTTCTACGTAATTGCCTTTAGAGTACCACTTGGACTTCCAAGTATCGGTAATCTTAAGTCTAAATGAAGTTGGATTGATCTTATTTCCCATATTATTTTATTAAGTTTTCTGGTTCTGTCTTTTGGTCAACTAGATTGCCTTCGTTCTCGTGATGAACTTCTTTGACTTTCTGTTCTTTAGGTAACTTGGTTACTTTTTCGACCGGTAAGCCAGCTGAACCTTCTACTGTTTGTACTGGTTTATCTGCTTTAGTAGTCTTTGGTACTTTTGCTGCCGCTGGCTTCTTTTTGCCGCCAGCAGTTTTCTTAATCGCCTTTTCTTCTAAGATGACGTTGACATGGCTCATCTTACGGCGGATTACAAAAGCACTACCACGGGCACGCGGAAAGGCACGTTGGAGAACTGGCCCCATGTCGCAGGTAATGCTCTTAATTATTAACCCATCACGATTTAAAGAAAAATTATGTTCAGCGTTAGCAACAGCAGATTGTAATAACTTCGCGATCATCGGTGCACCTTTTTTATTGGTAAATTGCAACTGTACCAAAGCATCACCAACACGCATGTTCTTAACCATGTTTGTAACTAAGCGTAATTTACGTGGGGAAATTCGAAGATTACGAGCATGAGCACGTACCAATTGCTTAGGTGCTTCTACAACAGCAGTTGCTGTTTTAGATCCAGCCTTAACAGACGGCTTAGCCGCTGGGGTCTTCTTATTCTTTTGTACAGTTTTTTCTGCCATATAATGGGATTAAAATATCGGGAAATTATTATTTAGATGAAGCTTCGGCTTTTTGCTCTTTAGCAAGTTTACCACCGTGACCAATAAATTTACGTGTTGGTGAAAATTCACCAAGTTTGTGTCCAACCATGTTCTCTGTAACGAATACTTCGAGATGAGTTTTGCCATTGTGTACCATAAAAGTATAACCAACCATCTCTGGAGAGATAGCACAATCGCGAGCCCAAGTCTTGATTTTATCACCAGGCTTACCAGCGATAACTTTCTTCATCACTCGAGGATCTATAAATGGACCTTTTTTTAAACTTCTAGACATAAATTATATTAATTAACGCTTCTTAGTTCGACGCTTCACAATAAACTTGGAAGAGCCTTTTTTCTTATCACGAGTCTTTACACCGAGAGCATGCTTACCCCAAGGAGTCTTAGGATATTTCATACCGATCGAGTTACTACCTTCTCCACCACCATGAGGGTGATCTACCGGGTTCATAACTTTACCACGGACTTGAGGTCTCCAACCCATGTGACGCTTACGACCAGCTTTACCGATTCGGACATTCATCCAATCATTATTAGAAACTTGGCCAATGCTAGCGGTACATGTTTCGCGAACCTTACGAATTTCACCTGATGGTAATTTTAGAAAGGCATAACCAGCTTCGATGTTCTGTAACAATACGCTATTTCCAGCACTTCGAGCAAGCTTACCACCGCGACCAGGAACTAATTCTACATCGTGGATTAAGCTACCAACTGGGATATTAGAAATAGACAATCGGTTACCAGGATGAATTTCTGCTGTTTCGCTGTAAATGACTTTATCGCCAACTTTTAAACCAATCGGAGTGATGATTAAACGCTTTACTCCATCATTGTAATCGATTAGAGAAATAAATGAAGTACGAGTTGGATCATATTCGATGGTCTTAACTGTTCCAGGAATATCTTTTCGGTCCGCACGAATAAAATCTACGATACGAACTTTCTTAAGTGCACCACCACCACGGTGACGAACTGTGATTTTTCCAGAATTATTACGACCAGCTTGCTTAGCCTTGCTCATAATCAAAAACTTCGGAGTTTTCTCGGTTTTATTGAGGACTTTAGCGTAGTCTATAACGCTAGTCTGACGACGGCCTGGTGTAGTTGGTTTGTAAATTTTAACTGCCATAAATTTAGTTAGGTTCTACTATATCAATTTTCTTACTATCTGGGGTTAAGGTAATTACTGCCTTTTTAAAACCGCTGCGCATTCCTTTTTTAGTACCAAAACGACGGCCCTTGCCAGCAACTTGGATCATATTAATGTTAGCGATTTTAACTCCATACATTTTTTGCACAGCATTCTTAACTTCAATTTTATTAAGCTTACCGTGAATGGTAAAAATGTATTGGTTAAAGCGAGCTACAAATCCAGCCTTTTCGGAAATTCGAGGAACAATTAAACCCTTAGTGCCGATTCCACTATTAACAACATCCGCCATTGCTTTTGGGGATTCAGAGTCAGCTGTTACAGCTGTATCTTTAGAAGATGTTGGTTGATCTGCTACAGGAGCATCAACTACAACTTCGTCAGTATTCTCTTTTTTAGAAAAAATTGCCATTTAATTAGTGTTAGGGGGAATAATTATTCTTTAGTTACTTCTTTCTTAGCTTCAGATTTTGCAGGAGCTTTTTCTTTATCTTCTGCTTTAACTTCTTTGACTGCCTTTTCTTCTTTAACTGCTTTGCCTGCTTCTTTTAAATAAGTTCGTTCGATAACTTTCAAGCTGTCTTTCATGACAAGCATGGAATCTGCTTTTAGGATATCTGTGATATTTAAACTAGTTGCAAAAGCTGTGTTAATTTCTTGAAGGTTACGAGAAGCACGGATTAAGGAATCATCTTTCTTTGGTAGAACCATCATCTGCTTGTTGCCTAAAACAGTAAGCTTAGAATGGAAAGCTTCCATAACCTTGATGAATTCTTTAGTCTTTGGAGTTTCTAGGTTGATACCTTCGATGATAATAAATTTGCCATCACGAGCTTTGTCGGACAAAGACATGAATAAAGCTTTAGTCTTGGCTTTCTTGTTGATCTTCACACTCCAGTTACGATCAGAAGTTGGACCAAAGGTTACTCCACCATGACGCCAAATTGGACTACGAGTAGAACCTGCGCGAGCGCGACCAGTTCCCTTTTGCTTCCAAGGCTTCTTACCGCCACCACTAACTTCACCACGAGTTTTGGTATTAGCTAAACCTTTACGAGCGTTGTTAGCTTGAGCACGGACACTTTCGGCCATTAAATGCAAAGATGGCTTAACAGCAAAGATGCTGTCGCTAACTTCCATTTCACCTACGGCTTCGGCGTTCTGATTGTAAACTTGAATCTTCATATAGATATTAGACTATTTCTTTTTCTTAGTATCTTCAACAACAGCTACAAACAAAGGCTTCTTTACTCCAGTTGTAGAAATGCGAACCATGCCATTACGAGTTCCTGGAACCGCACCTTTGATTAAAATTAAACCGTTTCCACCATCAACATCAACAACTTGAAGATTTTTTACAGTAACGTGTTGAGTTCCCATATGACCAGCCATACGACGGCCTTTGTTAACGTGCTGTGGGTAACGAGAACCAATAGATCCTACACTACGAGGACGGTTATGACCGTGACTCATTGGGAATCCATGGAAACCGTGACGCTTCATCGCACCTGCGAAACCGCGTCCCTTCATCACACCAATTACATCTACCATTTCACCAATTTCGAATTGAGAAACTTCCACCTTCTGACCAAGAGTAAAATCTTGAGGGTTGTCTACACGAAATTCAACAAATTTTCCAAATTTACCAAGATCTTTAGAGTGACCTGTCTTTGCTTTGTTTGAATTCTTACTTCCAGCTACAACTGCGCTAATACCAACTTGAATAGCGTTATAACCATCTTTACTGTCTGCAGTCTTAATCTGAGTAACCACCATGTTTGGGGCTTTGACTACGGTAGCAGGAATAACTTCGCCATTTTCTGCGAAGTAGGTTGTCATATTTAACTTTTTTCCAACAATAAATTTCATACGGTTTTGATTGGTCCACTTAAGTGGTGGACATCACGTCTTATTAAATAAAAAAATGTGGCTAATCACCACATATAAACAATTCATCATCTAGGATGCTTTGCTTGTATTTGGCGAATAGTTATCTGAAGTTTTGAGCTGTTTGGACTCTAAAATTTCAGAACAGATTCACACCGAGCGGCCGCTATATTTTGCGGCACGCCTTTAACTCATTTTGATCTCTACATCTACTCCAGCTGGTAAAGCCAAGTTAGTGAGAGAATCGATGGTTTTAGGGGTTGGGTCGAGGATATCGATCATACGCTTATGAGTACGCATTTCGAACTGTTCTCGGCTATCTTTATGTACAAAAGTAGAACGAAGCACTGTGTACTTTCGCTTTGCGGTAGGCAAAGGTACTGGACCAGAAACGCTGGCACCAGTTCTCTTGGCAGTATCAACGATTTGCTTTGCACTTTGATCAATTAACTTGTGATCGTATGCGCGAATCTTGATGCGAATTTTTGGCTTGTGTTCGGCCTTTTCCATAAAATAGATTGACAATATGCTGTTTTTGTCTTATTTAAGGGACTTTACAGCAATTAAAACCACTAGCTTTATTGCTAGTAGAACTTAATCAAAATTTTATCCCATATTCTGGTTAGTGTCAAGTTTTTATTGAGGAAATTTTGGGTTTTTCCCTATTGTTGACATATTAGCCAATATATTCCATAATGCTAGACTAATATATTTCTCATAAGTTAATTAATTGTATTGCATCATTCGCATTATTGTTTACAAAAATAAAAAGAAGCGAGATTACGCTTCTTTTAATATACAGTTTTTGAATTGAACTATGCGTCAACCATGAGCTGCCATTACTTTTGGGGCATGGATTTCATCTTGCGAAGATGTGATTGGCAGATCAACTCGCCTATCACTATCATCATCGCCACCTCCATCAATAACATCATCAATGGGTTCTGAGATTATTAAACAATACTCCAAATCATTCGGATTGCCTAATTCACAGGCTTCGATACCAATTTCAAAACCTAGTTCGCTTCCCAACGCACCAACGCCTTCGATCACAGCCTCTTTCTGCCTATCACTCAGTTGAGAAAAATTAATTTCTAAATGACGGTTTTTAATTGGAATGGTAGCAGATCTAAACCTGTATAATTCCACCAGTTTTTCTTGAGGTATCTGAACAAGCTCCTCTGCAACATGATTTACTATATTAGTGACTACGGAAGCCGAATTTAACATGCGCGAAATAGAATCTACGCTTTTCCATTGTGGTTGAGTCATTTTATCTAACCTCCATTCAAACTACGCTGATTTTAACTCAATAATATTCTGTCGTCAAAGGAAAAATTTTAGTACAAAAAAATCCCGGAAACAACGTTCCGGGATAAAAACTAAGCTCCTCTACCTCGCGCGCGAAGCCAAAACTGCTCTAATCGCATTGGGTAATTGTGCTTATAAGCCAACTCGCGTGACATTCGCCAACACTCAGTTAATGCTCTAAACGCTAAGATATAACACCGTGACTTAACAGCAACTTTTGCTAAGCGTCCATGTAATCCAGAAAGAATGATCAAACGATACTTAATATCGAGCTGCTCTTCTGGAACATCCTCGAGAATCAAAAAGGCCTTGCGAAGCAAGTCCATAGCTTTCTCTAATTTCTCTTCGGTTGCTTCTGGGTTGGTAGCCAAAGCTTCGGCATAATGACCAAGATATTCCGCCTCTTCCCTGCCACCTTTGTTAACTAAACAATGTGCTTGATAGTACAGACCCTCCGCTTCTGCATGCTCGCCAAGAGACGCACAAACATCCCCATGACGGAGGTAGAATACGGCATGATCTGACTCGGAAATATTCAAAGTCTTTCCTTTTTTGATATCAGCCAGCATCTGATTAAGATATATTTGCAATCCTTCTTTTTGAAACATGTGCTTGCTACAAACAATTCTTTCACCAAGTGCGCTTGCACAAATCACATCAAGACAATTGTCATAACAAAAATTTATAATTTCGGTTAACAAGCCGGCTGCTAACAATGGATTACCCTTTTCTCGGATATCAACAGCGCTGGTGATCCGGTCTTCCAAATCATCTACAACTTCATTACTGATCATTGATAAATTCCTCCTAAAATTTCAATGCGTTTATTTTACGATATATTTAAGAATTAGTCAATAATACAAAAACTCCCCTTACTTAAAGTGTAGAGGAGAGTTTTTGTTAACTATTTAGACTAATCCAATAGGGGTTGTCCACCACCTTCTTGAGGTTCGTTTGTGCATTCCTTTAGGGTCAAATTACTTCCACCTATGCCACCACGCTTAACCGTTCTTACAGCACCTGTTGGTGAATATCCTTGTGGGCATGATTCAAAAGATGGAATCCAAATACTACCCATTTCATCAGCCGAAGAAAACAACGGCTCTGGGCGATTGGCATCTAAATAACCAATAATTGCCCCGCCCATAACAGCTCCAATTGCTAAGCCAATAAACAAAGACTGCTTCTCTATTTTCATTTTATTTCTAAAGTTTAATTACTTACTATAAGTATAGTGGTTTATTAAGATTTCCCAAAAAAGTTATCCACAAACAAAATCAGTAAATCTGGACATTATTGATTTGCTGGGAAAAACCAGCCTGGATGGAAATTAGGATAATTTGGATCATTAAACATCTGCCCACGAATAAGCCATTCATTCCAATACATATTCCCATCTGTATCGATACAGATATCGTAGACTGAACTACTCCCCGCTGGACCATTCATATTACCTATGTAATCTGGGTTTCTTCGATTACACTCTCCGTCTGCCTTGGACAAAAGTGGAGCAATGATAGATGGAGCGCCAAAACGAGCGGTGTAAAACAACGTTCCAACAACTCCAAATACGAAAAAACCAACTGCCAAGAATACATTTTTGTACTTTGTAAACATTTTGTTTCAAAAAATTATTAATTATTACCTTAAGTATGAGTAGTTTTATATAATCCCACAAATTAGTTATCCCCAAACAAAAAACTCCCCTGCTTACACAGAGGAGTTTAATTATTGAGTGTAAATTACTTTACAATCTTTGTTACAACACCAGCACCTACAGTTCGACCACCTT
>CAZRKK010000002.1:0-4938 GCA_964600695.1 uncultured Candidatus Saccharibacteria bacterium | reverse complement strand
GTAAATTACTTTACAATCTTTGTTACAACACCAGCACCTACAGTTCGACCACCTTCACGGATAGCGAACTTACCTTTTTCTTCCAAAGCGATAGGAGTGATGAGTTTAACAGTGATAGTTACAGTATCACCAGGCATAACCATTTCTTGACCTTCTGGCAAGATAACTTCACCGGTTACGTCGGTAGTACGTACGTAGAACTGAGGTTTGTAACCCTTGAAGAAAGGAGTGTGGCGTCCACCTTCTTCTTTGCTCAAGATATAAACTTCAGCTTCGAACTCAGTGTGAGGTGTGATAGAACCAGTCTTAGCCAAAACTTGGCCACGTTCGACTTCTTCTTTCTTAACACCACGAAGTAATAGACCAGCGTTGTCACCAGCCATACCCTTGTCGAGTTGCTTGTTGAACATTTCGATACCAGTTACAACAGTCTTAGAAGTTGGTTTGATACCAACGATTTCAACTTCTTCGTTGATGTTGATAATACCACGTTCGATACGACCAGTAACCACTGTACCACGACCTTCAATTGTGAAGATGTCTTCGATAGGCATCAAAAATGGTTGGTCTGTAGCACGAGAAGGATCTGGGATGAAAGTATCCAAAGCTTCTACAAGCTTCAAGATAGATGGTTCACCCATATCAGAAGTATCACCTTCCAAAGCTTTTAACGCACTACCACGAATGATAGGTGTGTCTTTGCCTGGGAATTCATACTTTGTAAGAAGATCACGAATTTCTTCTTCGACAAGATCCAATAGTTCTGGATCAGAAACCATGTCGCACTTGTTCATGTAAACAACAATGTGAGGTACACCAACCTGACGCGCTAACAAGATGTGTTCGCGAGTTTGAGGCATAGGACCATCAGTTGCTGATACTACCAAGATAGCACCATCCATTTGAGCAGCACCGGTAATCATGTTCTTGATATAGTCGGCGTGACCAGGACAGTCTACGTGAGCGTAGTGACGATTTGCAGATTCGTATTCTGCATGTGAGGTATTAATTGTAATACCACGAGCTTTTTCTTCTGGGGCGTTGTCGATGCTAGCGTAGTCGCGAGCTTTAGCGCCACCAGTTTTTGCTAACACAGTTGTGATAGCTGCAGTCAATGTGGTCTTACCATGGTCTACGTGACCGATAGTACCAACGTTGACGTGAGTCTTTGAACGATCAAATTGCTCTGCCATTTGATACCTTTCGTTCTATAAATTCTGTATCTGCCCCGAGATACCCTCGCTTTTCCCCATATGCGCATACGAAGGAAAGGGAGGGTTTCTCTTTTTTTCGCAAGGAATCCAGGTGACTAGAAAAGAGACTTATAGTTTTTTAATGATTTTAAAATTGGCGGGCTGAAAGCAGCGCCAATCATTGATTATTGTATGGTTTTTTTAAAACTAAGTCAAGCGGATTAACTATATCCTTACCTATATAAGGACAGAATAATTATATGAAACTAGCTAGTAGAAATTAAGTAAGACCTAAATTATTGACTATTGACAATATATCAGATTTATGGTACAATACCATGGTATTTAATATCATATATAGGAGGTCACATAAAGTGGCTAAACTGAGTAGTAAAGAGCTTGAACTAGAAATGCTCAAAGCAGGTGAAATCCCCTGCGACGCTGAGCTTGAACACGACCCTACACCCCACGAAATGGCTGTCGAAAATATTCGCGGCGACATCGAAATGGAGTATAGGGACTTCGGCGACGAGATCATCTGTCACACCCATAAAAGTCTCCATGGTGGCAAAGGTTGTTATCAGTGTAAATCCATGATGAACGACGAATTGACCATGCTTCTCACGATCGACAGGCATTACAATCTTGATCCAGCACTGTTCAACTACGGCAATTTCGAGTTCTTGTGTAATATGGATGATTGGTTGATCATGAACGGAATCGCTTGGAACGAAGAAGATCGCGAAACGTTCTGGGACATCCCCGACGAAAAGCTTCATCCGAACTTCAGGACCAAAGAGTACAAGGCGGTGCAGGAGTTTAAGAAGATCCTCAAGAGCAAAGGCCTGACGCTCAAACTCGAAGGTGACCGAATCTGCACTAACTCCGCGTACGAACTTAATAAGATCCTAGACGCGTGGCTCGAATACCGAAACAACCACGAACTCGAAATGATGAGCAACGCTAACGCAGCGTAGACCTATCGTCGTTTCGCCAATTTATAAAAGCAGCCTCTCAAAAGGCTGCTTCTTTTTTTATATATCGTCAAAGTTGGGTTTGATTTCTTCATCACTGTCAGTTTCAACTACTGGCTGAGAAATTGGCTGAGTTGAAGGAAGGCCAAAAGTTGGATCCATGACCTCTTGGCGTAAATCATATGGTGGTGGTTCTTGTCGACCATAAGGTTGGTTCATAAATAAATCCTTGGCACGTTTAGCCAAAATGCTTTTTATTGGTGATGGCATAATCACTGTCTGAGGCAAAGGTTCTGCAACAGGATTAGGGTCATCCTCTGCTATGGTTTCTAAATTTTTATTATCTAAATCGAGTGTGTCTGTAAGTTGGGCTTTCAAAATTTCGCGATTGATAACTTCTGGGTCAGGGCCAGTTGGTTGGGTTTTTTTAACAGCAAAACCAGAAATTTTTTGATATTCATCAAATGATAAAAACACACCCTTAACTTCCCCATCTTCTCCAGCAATAACAATCTTGCCGTCTTTTCCTGCAAATTGTAGTAATTCTTTAAGGTTCATATTTAATACTATAGTCGCCAATAATAACTTTGGCAAATTAGACCAAAATTAAAAGACGGATCCTTGACCCGTCTTTTAAAGTTTATATCTATTGCTTATTGCATACCCTTACGAACATTCATGCCCGCACGAGATTCAATAATTGTATTAGCAACATTTTTTGGAACTTCTTCGTAATGATCGAATTCCATGATACTAGAAGCTTGACCCTGGGTCATGCTACGCAATTGAGTTGCGTAACCAAACATTTCTGCCAAAGGTACATGAGCAGTTACAACCTTACGCCCAGTAATATCTTCCATATCTTGAATCTTGGCACGCTTGGAGTTAAGGTCACCGATTACATCACCCATGTTAAGTTCTGGAGTTGTTACCACAACTTTCATCACAGGTTCAAGTAAAATAGGATCACCTTTCTTGACCGCTTCTTGTAAACACTTTGAGGCAGCAATTTTGAAAGCCATTTCAGAAGAGTCAACTTCGTGATAACTACCGTCATAAACTGCAGCACTAAAGTCTACTAATGGATATCCAGCGATAACACCGTTAGCTGCAGATTCTTGGATACCTTTATCAATTGGCTTGATGTATTCTTTTGGAATTACACCACCAACAATTTCGTCGATAAATTTGTATCCACTTCCCTGTTCTAATGGCTCGACACGTAAGTAAACATGACCGTATTGTCCACGTCCACCAGACTGACGAATATATTTAACTTCGGCAGTAGCCATCTTCTTGAAGCTTTCTTTGTATGCTACCTCTGGTTTACCAACATTAGCTTCCACTTTGAATTCACGCTTCATACGGTCTACTAAAATTTCTAAGTGAAGTTCACCCATACCAGCAATAATTGTTTGCTGAGTTTCTTCGTTGGAAGATACTTTGAAAGTTGGATCTTCTTCTGCAAGTTTTTGCATAGCGATACCCATCTTTTCTTGGTCAGCTTTAGTCTTAGGCTCAATCGCCATACTGATAACAGGTTCGGCAAATTTAATCTTTTCTAGTTCCATTGGTGCACTTTCGGCACAGAGAGTGTCGGCAGTGATAGTATCTTTTGGACCTACCAACGCACAGATATCACCAGCAAAAACTTCTTTAACTTCATCACGTTGATCCGCACGCATACGTACGATACGTCCAACACGTTCTTTGTTACCAGAACGAGCATTCAAAACGTAAGAACCAGCTTCTAGTTTACCGGAGTAAACACGGAAGAAAGCTAAACGTCCCACGAAAGGATCGGTTGCAATTTTGAAAGCTAAAGCTGTAAATGGTTCATCGTCACTAGCATTACGTTGTAACTCTTCACCAGTTTTTGGGTTATGACCTTTTACAGGACCTTTATCCAAAGGAGATGGTAAGAAGTTAGCAACACCATCTAGAAGTGTTCGCACGATAATACCACGACCATCACCACCAAATACTGGATAGAATTCTCCACTACGAGTAGCTTTACGAATGGCAAGTAATAATTCTTCTTCTGTTAGGGCTTCGCCACCGAGATACTTTTCCATCAAGTCGTCATCAAACTCAACAACTTTTTCGATTAATTCTTGGCGATACTTTTCTGCCTTTTCTTTCATATCTGCCGGTACTTCACCAATGGTAAATTCTTTGTCTGTGAAATCTTTATATGTATAAGACTTCATATGAACAAGGTCAACTACACCAACGATGTCTTTTTCGAAACCAATTGGTAATTGAACAGGGAAAGCATTTTTAGTTAAACGATTATGGATAGAATCCAAAGACTTGTAGAAGTCTCCACCAGTTTGGTTAATCTTGTTGATGAAACACATACGAGGCACACCGTACTTGTCGGCTTGGCGCCATACAGTTTCGGATTGAGGTTCTACACCCATTTTTCCGTCGAAGACGGTAATTGCACCATCAAGCACACGCAAAGAACGTTCAACTTCTACAGTGAAGTCTACGTGTCCTGGTGTGTCGATAATGTTAATTTTATATTGATCTACGCTATCACCTTCGTGAGCGATTTTAATGTACTGGGGTTTCCAGTAACAAGTAACAGCCGCGGATGTGATAGTGATACCACGTTCGCGTTCTTGTTCCATCCAGTCGGTTACAGTTTCACCTTCGTGAACTGCTCCGATTTTGTGGATCATACCGGTGTTGTACAAGATACCTTCGGTAGTTGTAGTTTTGCCGGCGTCGATGTGAGCGATAATCCCGATGTTACGGGTCGCTTC
>CAZRKK010000001.1:16940-252452 GCA_964600695.1 uncultured Candidatus Saccharibacteria bacterium | reverse complement strand
TCCGTGGCCCAGATGTAGCCTTTACTAATGGTGAGACGATTTACTCGGTTCCTGATGCGATTGCAAAAATTCTTGATCGACATATTCGCACCCAACAACAGCCAACTTTGCCTTTTGCCGAAGGTGGGGCAGAGCAGGTAGAAACTGTAATCCAAGAGCAGACTCAGATTAAAATTACTCAAACAGTGGAGCAGCCCGAAATGGTTATAACTGCTTCAAATCCAAGTTCATCATCAGCAAGTTCGGTGTCGATTGCTAATCTCGGTAGCGCCCCAGTCTGTTTAGTTTGTGGTAATATGTTGGTGATGACTGAAGGATGTATTAAGTGTGAATCTTGCGGTTACAGTAAGTGTTAACTAAATGGCAGTCCAAAGAAAAACTAAAAAACAGCCGGCTTTAAAGCCGGCTGAAAAATCTAAGCCTAGACAAGGACTCGTGATCTGCTATATAGGAGCAGGAAAAGGCAAAACAACAGCTGCTATGGGCGTTGTAGCGCGAGCTGCGGGTTCTGGAATGAATGTCCATGTGCTACAGTTTGTGAAGGCCTCAGCCCCAAAAAAGGGTCAAAAAAAGCTTCCCGGGGAATGGTCGCTCTCAAATGAAATTATCTTTTTCAACTCTTTAAAACCAGCTAAAAATATTGGCAGAATCACAACAGAAGTTCTAGGTAAGGGCTTTGTAGGGATTCTCGGCGATACTAAAGAACGGAAAGAACATATCGCAGAAGCAAAACGAGCCTTGGCAAAGTCTAAACAAATTCTTAAATCTAAAAAGTACGACGTAGTATTCTTAGATGAATTAGTTTCGGCAGTAGAGCTAAAATTGCTCTCTCAGCAAGATGTGGTAGATGTGATTAAAGTTAAACCTCCTCAAACACATTTAATTTTTACCGGCCATAATAATTTTCCTAAAATTATCAAACACTGTGATTTGGTTACAGAGATGAAGATGATTAAGCATCCGTATTACAAAGGAATATTAGCTCAGCGTGGCATTGATTTTTAAAACTATTAATAAGCAAATAATTAAATAAATGATAATGAAAAATCTTCAACAATTCGGAAAAGTATTTTTAGTAGGTACAGCTATAGTATTAATCGCAGCAGGATGTAACTCTACTGCTAAGCCAGAGCAGGCTAGTAACGTACCGGCTACAACTCAGGATCAAGCCCAGACTAAACCAGAAGCAATTAGTTATAAAGGTGTAGAAGGTAAGACTGCCCTTGAATTGTTAAAAGCACAATACCAAGTAGAGACTCAAAACTATGAAGGTGTTGGTGAGTTTGTAAAATCTATCAACGGGGTTACTCCAAGCACAGATCAATTTTGGGGATTCTATGTTAATGGTAAAAGCAGTAACGTAGGTGCTGGTGAGTACCGAAGTAAAGCTGATGATCAAATCGAGTGGAAGCTTGATAAAGTAGGTGAGTATAAAGAATAATTTAGCAAGTTAATATCAATGATATATTTTATAATTTTAGCGGCGATAGCGACTCGATTTATACCACACATGCCTAACTTGGCACCTGTGACAGCTTTAGCGATTTTTGCAGCGGTCTATCTTCCAAAGAAACAAGCTATCGCTGTACCATTGGTTGTAAGATTTGTTTCTGATATCTTCTTAGGCTTCTTCTCTTGGCCACTAATGGTAGCAGTTTACGCGTCTCATTTAGCAGGTGTTGGAATAGGATTATGGGTACGGAAGGCCAAGGCAGGGAGTTTAAACCGTTGGTTAAAGATTGGCAGTGCAGGAATCTTTTCTGCTGGTATATTCTTCTTAGTTACTAATTTTGTTATGTTCTATCCTCATAACTATACTCAAGATTGGTCAGGGCTAATGCTTAGTTATACCAACGCATTGCCGTTCTTAAGAGGAACGCTGATGGGTGATGTTGGCTATACAGTGGCTTTGTTTGCTAGTTATGAATTTGCAAAGTACTTGTCGAAGAACTTTTCGATTACTTGGTTGAAAGCCAAATTTGGTTTACTGGTCAAAGCAGTTATCAGGGCTTGATTTATATTTCTAGTGGGTGTACAATTGGCTAGTCAACAAAATTCAATACGAGGTACAAGAATATGTTAAATGCGATCAAAAAAGTTTGGTATGCCATTTGGCATCCAATTCAAACCTGGGATGATTTAGTCATCCCGTTCATCTTTTAAAAATTTACTAGCCTCACCCACAGGCTAGTTTTTTGTTTTATAATGCTGTCTTGACGAGAAGGCTAAAAATGCTTATAATAACTGGTTCGTATATTTCGGTAGGAGGAAATTATGGCAAAATTAACTTTGGTAAAGAATGAAGATCCTTTGGTGAAGTTGGAGAACTTTGGTATTGCTACTCGTTTGCCTGAGCGTTTGGTTGTAATGTTGCAACAAAAGAGAGACGAGCAACTTAAAGCATATCCTGAGGAGTACAAGAAAAAAGACCAACAAAAGGGTATGTCTGCGTCCGATTATTTAATCGGTATTATGGGGTTAGTATTTTTAGGAAGCGCTTTTGCAGGGCTGGTTCTGTTCTTGATTCAAGTGATTGCATATCTGTTTTTCCCACTCTCAGGGGTTGTTTTATTATCGTACATCATAACCTTTGTAGTTTTGGCAATTATTTCTTTCATTTCGATTAAGTTATCAATTAGAATATGGATAAGGAATAATCAAAAATTAATAGAACCAGGCTTGGAATCCATTCGTCAAACTTGTGAACAGCAGATTGCTCAGCTAACGTCTAATCCTTTGTTTTTACTGGAACAAGCTCGCATTTATTGCGAAGAGCAAAAAATTCTCATTAACGAAGACCTTAGTAAGATTGATGAGGAGCTAGAGCAAAAAGTCTCTAATCCTTTAGCCGATCACAAACGGAAGCTAACTAAATGGAAGGCTAGTTTGGCAAGGTTGTCTGAGTACAGGGAAAATCAACTCCCAGACAAGCCAACATTGATAGCCAATGCAGAAATTAGCATTGCTAAGTATCGAGAGCTGGTTAGTCAGACAGAACCGATAAAACTAGATATCGAAGCCAAACGAGCTGTGGCCAATGCCCAATTAGAAAATTTGGAGAAAGGTATCATTTTCTTGATTGAGCTAGAGGCTGAGTATAAAGACCTCGACGAAATCATGAAAGACATGCAGGCCGAGTTTGGCAGTGAGTACTCAATCGACGAGTACATCGAAAAATGTCGAATGGCTGCTCAGGAAATCAGTGACTCTCTGGATGAAAGGCTTGGAGAAATTTATGCCATTCAGATTGGAATCATCAATATGGCTAAATCTCTACCGGAGCCAGATAAGTTTTGCACGAATGCACAACTTCAGTTAGTAGGTAAGGTTGCCTAATGGCAAAAGACAAACCCGCGATATGTTAATCGCGGGTTTTTTTAATCGACAAATAATTTTTCTAGATCTGCTGTGACATTGATGTCAGAAGTCTTGATAAGTCGGATAAAGAATTTTTTGGCCAATTGGTTTAGCTCGTCTTCTATTTCCGGAGCCATTGTGTAAGGGGACATCCAAATACTATTTTGCCATCGTTTAAAACCTAATGAGACTAGTTTGGCACGAAGCACGTTGCGGATATGGCGTTGTGTTTCTGGAATATCAAAGATGACCATTTTCCAAACACCATCCCGCTCCTTGCTAATAGTATGCATCAAGATACTAGCTTCACTGCTGACGACATAACGATCAGATTCGAGATTAACCACCCCTTGGGTAGCCAAGCGGAACATAGTGTCGTAGATTTTTTTCTTGCTCGCCTTGTCTTCAAATTTTTCGTAAAGCTGGTGAAGCATTTGCGGGCCTTGATCTTGCAAGTGCAAGAGGATTTCTTGAGAAAATGGTGATAATGGACGTGGCATAAGGTAAGATTTTAACGTAAATTCATCATACATTTTAATAAACCAAGTCGTCAAGTATAAAAAGTGAAATAAGTTGACAAAACCTCCCTTTAGTATCAAAATGTGCTATAATATTTAAAGTAATAAAGTAAAAAAACGAAACAAAATAGAAGTGCAATCAACCCTTGCTCAAACCCAATTACCACATCGAATTTCGCTTTCACAAGCGGCTCGGTTGTCTGGCTATCATCAGGATTATCTGGGACAGCTTTGTCGTCTCGGTAAATTACGCGCGGCAAAAATTGGTCGTAATTGGTACACTACCCAGTCAGAGTTACAGACATTGGTTAATAATTCAGAAGCCTATGGTGTATTGAATCAGTTTATGATCAATCCAGATGAGGCAACAGACGAAACAACGGACCAAAGCGAGTCATTAGAGCCAGCCATTCAAGCCCCAGTAGTGGCCTCTAATTATGTAATCAGTGAAGTTGATTCAATGCCAATTCGTTTAGAAGAGAGTCCACAAGTGGCGAATTCCCATCATTCTATTCAGACCTTAATTACAAGGATGAAGTTGGAAGAATTAAAAACTGAGGTCATGCAGTTCGCTGGTATAATCGATCAAATTTCTGATGAGGTTATGAACCATGCAGAAATTTTAAAACGTCATGAATTGTTATTGGAATCCCGTACAGATTTACGTGATGTATATAGTTCGAGCTTAGAGATAGGCGCACAGCCTCGAGCTAGTCGTACTACTCAAGTTGAGATATTTAATGGTACTAACAAATCTTTAAAAACAGAAGATCTAGATTCGATAAAGAGTGTTTGGCTCTGGCCAGCGCTAACCTTATTGTTAGCAATCACAGTTTCAAGTCTATTCATTTTTAGTATTAGTTCTTCGTCTACCCAGCCAGAATTAAGCACTGTTATATATCAACCACAACAAGGGACTAAAATTGAACCACAAGTTGCTGGTGCTCAAGTAACCGACCAGGCTAACAACAATCTAGAAGTCGGCGTTCCATTACAAAATTTAATTTCAGAATGAAACAAATAGCATATAAAATTATTGTAATAGCTAGTGTGTTGCTTGGAGCCTTAGGGCCTCAGGTTGCTTCTGGTAATTCGGTCAGTGGGGAAGTTTCCACTCCATCACAAGGCCAGGTATCAGCCATGCAAGTTACAAACACCCCTTCCAATGATCCTAGTATATTAGCTACAGATTATGTCAATCCGTCTTGTTCATCTCAATTAGACTTTACAAGGCTAGATTTACTCTTATGGCAGGGTTGTAATCAATTAGACATAGCTCCACAACCCAAAACCCCTCAGATAGTAGTTATTAGTCAGCCAACTTATCTACCAACCCTCATTGCTCAGACTCCTACCAGCTCTTGGAATTTAAAAATGGTGTTGAGTTCAGGGGGAAGACAAGAGAATTCTGTGTTGCCAATTCTAGGTTTTAGTTTCAAGCCAAATTTAATTAGTAAAATTGTTGCAATCGAAAGTTCGTCTTTGCTATTAGGATCAACATCTAATTTTGACCAAAAAAATTATATGCAGATTATAGTAATGAGGTGTTGAGATAAAAGTCGAACACCTATTACAAGTAAGTTAAAAAATTAATTAAAAATATTTATGTCAGACGAAAACAATATGGATAACGGCGGTAATTTATCAGGTGGAATGAATCGTTCTCACTCCGGTGGCCGCAACAATATGCCTTGGGTTATCTTGGCAGTAGTTGTATTATTGATCATTCTTGGTGTTGCATTATTCCGTGATAAATTATTCACCGACAAAGATGGTGGGAAAATGGGTACTGCTCAAGAAGAAAAGCTTTCTGGATACCAAGCTGTGTTCTTAACAAACGGACAAGTTTACTTTGGAAAACTAGCTGATGCTAGCGCTAGCTATGCAACTCTAAAAGATATTTATTATCTACAAGTTGCTCCACAACCAGCATTACAAGGTTCACAGAGCCAACAAACTCAACAACAGCAACAACAATTATTGTTAGTTAAGTTAGGTAAAGAATTACATGGTCCTGTAGACGAAATGAAGATCAATCGTGATCAAATTTTGTTCTTTGAAGATATCAAAGAAGACGGTACTGTTATGACTAAGATTCGTGAGTACCAAGCAAATCCTCCTAAGGATGAAGCTCCAGCTGCTGCTCCTGCAGCAACAACTCCTGCAACTACCCCAGCTGCTACTACCCCAGCTCCAAAGAATTAGAATAGTTGCATTTATAAAGAACCACCGCAAGGTGGTTCTTTTAATATAAAACCCGCTAATCAATTTAGCGGGTTTTAGTTTGACTCTTAAGTGGTTTAACTATTTAACTAAGTCTAGGACTAGTTTGTCAAAACCTTTAGGGGCTTTGATAGCCATTTCAGAAAGCATTTTTCGGTTGACAGTGATGTTTTCCTTTTTAAGAACTGCAGCGAATTTGCTCCAAGTGGTGCCATTTTCGCGGAGAGCAGCGCCTAAGCGAACTAACCAGAGTGCTCGCTGATCGCGCTTTTTGTTGCGACGGTCACGATAAGCGTACGTATCAGCTTTTAAGAGGGCTTGTCGAGCAGAAGCAAAGTTGGTAGAACGACGGTTGTCAAAGCCTTTAGCTCTTTGGATTAAATTTTTACGGCGCTTGCTAGCAGCAACGCCTCGTTTAACTCTTGTCATATATTATTTGTGAACAATTAATTTCTTAAGGCGACGGTTAGCGCTACTCATAGTAACATCGCGACGCTTGTTTTTAGTAACTTTACTGGTTTCGCGAGTGTTAAAGTGAGCTTGACCGCTAACTTGGTGCATTACTTTTCCAGTTCCAGTTTTTCGGAAGCGCTTAGCGGTTCCTTGGTGAGTTTTCTGCTTTGGCATATATCTAAATTATCAAACTTATTAATATTGAAAATCAACTATTTACTTAAAGATTACTTAGTAGGGGCGATGGTCATGCTTAAGGCATTCCCAGATCTTTTTGGAGGAACTTCAACTCTAAATGGGATTGTTATAGAATCTTGAAATGTTTTGAGTTGTTGCTCAGCCAAGCTGATAAAAGCTTGTTCTCGGCCACGCATTCGCAAATCTAGTTTGACCCAGTCGCCATCTTGCAGAAATTCATCTGCTCGTTTGGCTTTGGTGGCTATATCGTGAGAGGCGATCTTAGCGCTGAGGCGGATAGTTTTAACTTCTACCTTTTTGACCTTTTTCTTCTGTTGCTGCTCCATTTTCTTCTGCTGGTACTTAAACTTATCAAAACTGATCAGTTTAACTACAGGAGGCTTTGCACCAGGAGACACTTCTACTAAATCTAAGCCATGCTCAGTCGCTAAATCTTGCGCTTGGGCAATTGTGAAGATACCAAGTTGCTCACCGACGTCATTTAATAGACGAATTTCTGGAGCTGTTATTTGCTTATTGACTTTGGTCTTTTGCAATGTTGAACTTAAATATTTAGTATAACTGTTGTATATTATAGCTTTTATCGATAAATTTGTCAAAAGCCCTATTTTGAATTACTATTAGTCTAGTTATGGCAGGAATCCTTGATATTCGAAACAGTCTGCAAGTGCCGACCGTAAGACCGAAAGCGCTGTTGAGACAACAAGCAATTCTACCAACCTATACACTATAAAAGAAATCAAAAACAGAGTTTTAAAAGTAAAAAATCAATGAAAACTGAAGATATTGTAACCAAGCTAGCAACAGCACCAGCCAAGGCCTTGGAAGATGCCATTGTGGGCAGTGAGCGAGCTTTAACATCTTTTAACAAGCCTTTGCACGAAGCAGAGGATTATTGGCATGCTGTAGGGCCTGGTTTAACTACAGGGGCTTCGGATGACGATCCTTCGGGGATCGCTACTTATTCTCAGACTGGGGCAAAGTTTGGATACATGTTTACTTGGTTGGCATTGTTCACTTTTCCCTTGATGGCCACTATCCAAGAGATGTGTGCTCGAATTGGGTTGGCTACTGGACGTGGTCTGGCAGCAAATATTAGACTAAATTATTCTAAACACATTGTTTGGTTTTTAGCTGGGATTTTATTTTTCACAAACACTTTTAACCTTGGTGCAGATTTAGGGGCAATGTCCAAAGCGGCTCAGTTGATTTTCCCTCAGGCAAATTTTGTAGTGATGCTTTTGATTTTCACTGTAGTAAGTTTAGGTCTGCAAATATTTGTGACATATTCTGGTTATGCGCGGTTCTTAAAATATTTGTCGTTTGTGTTGCTGTTATACATCGCAACTGCTTTAAGTTTAGAAGCTTTACCTTGGAAAGAAATTTGGCTTTCGACAGTAATTCCTCATTTTACTTGGACCAAGGAAAGTTTTATTATCGTTACTGCTATTTTAGGAACTACGATTTCTCCATACTTGTTTTTTTGGCAGACCTCACAGGAAGTTGAAGAGCGAAGAATGAATGGCAAGATCAATATCAAACTACGTCATCAGTCATTGCAAAAAAAAGAGGTTCGAAAGATGAGGTTTGATGTTTGGGTCGGAATGTTCTTCTCTAATTTAGTAATGTTCTTCGTGATCGTAACTTGTGCGGCAGTATTGTTCCCACAAGGGATTGAGGTTAATACCGCAGAAGACGCCGCTCGAGCTCTATTACCTTTAGCAGGAGCTCAAGCTTACACTTTGTTTGCTTTAGGAATTATTGGTACTGGTTTATTAGCTGTGCCTGTCTTAGCAGGAAGCGCTGCCTATGCTTTGGCCGAAAGCTTCCATTGGAGTTTTGGATTAAACCGTGGGTTAAAGCATGCTCAGGCTTTCTATGGAGTAATTATTATTGCCATGGTCATTGGTTTTGGTTTAAACTTAGTGGGGATTAATCCAATTAAAGCATTAATTTGGTCAGCTGTTTTAAATGGCATTGTGGCCCCAATTATTTTATTTTTTATAGTAAGAATTAGTAGTGACAAAGAGATGATGGGTAAGTGGGCTAGTGGTTTATGGTCTAAGTCTATAGGTTATATTTCTTTGGTATTAATGACAGTTGCAGCAGTTGGTGCTATCTATTCTATGTTTGTTTGAGCATTGACAAAACAGCCAAATATTAGTATTATGAACAGTCTTTTAAAGACTGTTTTTATCTTGAAGGAGGTGGCGAATGAATATTTCGACACTAAGATATGTTGTGCAAGCAAAGAATGCTCTAAAGCAAACTTATCAAAATCTAATGATGGACTTGGGTCTTGTGTGGAGTTGTCGTCATTTGATCATCAAGCCAGCTCTTTTTTCTTTTATAATTCTATACCTAATCAGTGCTATTAGAGATATTGTGCCAGGGGTATTCATGGAGTTGAATTTAAAAGATGAAGCTTATGGTGCGATTGTTTTGTTGCCCGCCGGAGTGTTGCACGGCATTTTGCTAAGTAATGCTTTTAATGTTATTTGGGAACAAAACGAAAAAATTAAGGATGCAATTCGAGAAGGTGATTTTAAGAAGTTTGTCAGTTATTTCTTCCGGAGAATCCCTCGTCAGATGAAGACATATATTTTGGTCTTGTCTGTGATTATTGTTTATTCGGTGGCTTGTTGTGATTTTGGAGTTCCAAAAGCTAATTATATTTCCACATGGATCGCATCCTTCATAATTACCATGGCTTGGTTTGCTGCTTATGAGATGGATGATCCTCTCTCAGCAATTTGGGGAATAAGAAAGCATATCCCAAAAGAGTGGCAAGAAAAAATGGACCCCTACATTATTGGCTCTTTCCGAAAGGGGAGAGTTAGGATCTGTAAGGACGCAGAATTTACTTTTGTGTTTAAAGAATAAAAAAGACAGGGATTTCCTGTCTATGAAAGTTTTGTGGATTAAGCGTTAAGCTTAATCCACTTTTTTTATAGTTACATTTGTTAAACCTGATTCACTGTTGCATTTTCCTTCATAGCGAGATGTGCACACTACAACGGCTTTATAAATAGCATTGTCGGTGTAGACATTCACAATTTCTCCTACTTTCAAAATTCTTTGACGAAGAGAGATTTTTGGAACTTCAAAACCTTCTTTTGCAAGCAAGAATTTTTTAGTTTGTGCGAAGTTTAAGCACAAGTTTTGGGGTTGTTGATACAACAGATTTAGCAGTTGTGGCCTGGCTTCTTCTTCAGAAAAACGAACTGCATCTTGTTGGGTTTGATTGTCGTCTAATTCCAAGATAAAGTCATTAATCAACGCTTCGCTAGTTTTTTGAGCGTTGTCTTTAAGTTCAGTTAAAACTTGTCTGGTTGCTGAATCAAGCATGGGTTCCTCCTCTGAATCTGAACATAGCTTACTAGAAAACTAATTAGAATGCAATACAAATTGGTTAACAAAAAACCGCTTCAGCTATAAGCTAAAGCGGTTTTTTGTTTGTCTGAAAAGACTAGGCTCGTTGTACGTTGACAGCGTTCTTGCCCTTAGCAGAATCTTCTACTTCGAAGGAAACTTGGTCGCCTTCTTGGATTTCGTCGAAAGAAATTCCGACTAGAGAGTTGCTATGGAAGAACAAATCTTTGTCTTCGCCATCAGGAGTGATGAAGCCAAAACCTTTGTCAGTTTTCTTCTTGATTACACCGTTCATGGATAATAGTGTTAGTTGATTAAATAAATTTAAATGTTTGTTGAAGCTCGACGATTTTTCTAAGAGATAAATTTAACTTTTTAATAATACCACGTTTAATATATTTTGTCAATAATTAAAGATGGGGAAATTATCTCCAAAAGAATCATTGACTAAGTGCATATAAAAGGGTATATTATCTTGTTAGTTGAGATGTTTTCAGAAATAGCGGAAATTAGGAGGATAAATATGCAGATGTTTCTATTTCAAATCCCAATCGGTGATCTGGTTGGTTTGTGCTTCTTTATGCTAGTCATTGGAATCTTGGGTTACGGAGCATACAAGATCGTTCAGCGAAGTAATCGAATCGATGCCAAGTTGAAACTGGATGATAGTGGTGATTCTGTCATTCAGGACGAGCCGGCCATGGTCGAGAAACTGGAGGACTTAGAAGGTAAGTGACCAGTAGGTTATTGCAAAATAGAATCAAGGCTTTAGTCTTATGGTGGTTTAACAAACTAGTTTGTGTACAAGCATGAACTAGTTTTTTATTTGCAAAAAATAAAACCCCGAATTTAATCGGGGCATGAACTTACTCTGAAGTTCCGCTTTTTGTTAAAGATTGTACGCACGCGGGGCTTGGAGTTGCGGCTCAATCGGTATTTGCAAATTGTAGACTTCATCTATCTTTTGCATCTCGGACTTGTTAATATCATCAATCTTTTCCTGGACGTTCTCCTGAGAAGAGACGAATACCGGATAATTGTCGTGGTCGAATGTATCGCAGGCGATGATTACATGGGTTGAGCCATTTTTTTGGCCTCGTTCAACATATCCTCTAATGTCTTGTAGTGTTGCGGTCATAATTCCTCCTGTTTCCAAAATTGGAGTATAAACATAGCAGTGTTAAGAGGAGTTGTCAAGGAGTAGTGGGGAAAATAAAACAGTCGTTAGGTTTTTTGTTGGAACACAAATACTAAATAAATTTGGGGATAAGTGATTTTTCGTATTTGGTTTAAAAACGTATACTAAAGAGGTAGGAACTTCTAAAAAATAAAATATGAAAATTGATAAAAATAGTTTAATAGTTGGTTTGTTAATTGGTTTTATAGTTGGCGGTGCTGTTATCGGCATCTTAGACGCAAAGCGTCCAAAGCCGATCTTTTCTAAAGCAAGCTCAATTTGTGATGATTATTTCGAAGCTAGTAGGTTCGCAGCTAGTGTTGTTAGGGAAATAGACGCTAGGGTAAAAAGAACTGGTATACCTGAAAATGAAAGTAGAGATTATTGGCAGTCTTATTACGAAACAATGAATGCGGCTTGGCAAGAATGTGGTGAAACGTCGCTGTTGCAATAGGGAATTAGTAAAAATAGATAAGAATTATAAAAAATTTCAGTGATACTTTAAAACCGCCTGTTAGGCGGTTTTTTATTGGTGGAGATGGCGAGAGTTAAACTCGCGTCCAAAACTTTTTCACCGCTCTATTATTCACAAGATTAGTTCGTTAAGTTACCAAATGCCTCACAACGAACAACTAAGCAATTGGGTGATATATGGAATTTCGATTTTGTTACATATATCAGGCAACAAAACTATAGCTCAAAATAAACCAGCGAATCTTGATGTCGAGCACATCGAGTGCTGGGCGTTTGCCTAAATGTTAAGCGAACGCAGGTGCAAGTTGCGCATTTTTAAATGCAGCAACGACCTTGTTCCATGAGTTTACACTTATGGGTTGCTTGTAAGATTTATGAGCTTGCAAGCTGGCTCATCTTGCATATAAAGTGATGTCGAAATTCTGTCAAAATCCGTCATCCCCGTTGGCCTATTGTACTGTAAAATAAGGGATTTGTCAAGACTTTGGTTTAATATCTGATGTAATTATGGTATTCTTTAAGCAAGATTACAGCTTAATAAATTCAAGTTATAAATATATGAGTGTAGAAAATGGTTATAAGTTTGATCAAGAGCCAGTGTTTAGAAGCTCAGAAGGTAAAGATGTTATTCCTTTTAGCAAAAAGGGATCTATAGAAAAAGAAGCTCCCGAAGATGAGACTGTTTCTCCGAATTCTGGCAACTTAAGAGAGGCTTATCAAGCAGCTAATGCAATAGATAATAAGGAAAATTCTGAAAAGGAAGAACAACTCGATTTAGTTTTGGCTAAGCTACAGGTCTGTTCTACCGAACAAGAAGCTAAGGCTTTAGTTGATGAATATAATCAAAAATATTCTAAACCTTTTGATGGTTCAAAGCACACCTTATTTACCAACCTCGGTGAATTAAAGATAGCTAACAAAAAATATATTATTCAGAAGACTGATTTGGGGAATGATTCGTTGGGGCTATTGCCAATTGAATCTGAACCTTCTGAACGTGACTATGAACAAGCTTGGGATCAGATAAAAGATGACAGACAGCTAAAAGGTATTTTAGCTTACCTAGTCAGAGATGACTTTGATGCTCGGCAATCTCTCACTCAAAATGATCTCAAAGAATTTTATAAGCTTTACCCCACAGAAGATTTGTATATGCAGAATGATAAAATAGGAAATTTATTAGAAGAGATAAAACAGCTGAATACTAAAGAGAAGTATAATGAGTATCAGAATAAATCAATGAAGTTTGCAGACATCTTAAAAAAGTTGTGGAAACCAGAGTAAAAAAAGAGCCCCAGTTTTAGCTGGGGCTTTGCTTATGCTCTTGCATGGTTTTGCAAGGGTACATTTTGGTCTAAGATACTAAACAAGTTGTGATTGCGATCAACTTGTATTCTATAGGAAGTTCTATGGTCAATTTGGCGAAGAACCCCCATTTCTTTTAAAGCTGGGACAATGCTGACCGGAAACCCTGGATGATTGGAAAGACTAGATCTTTCTATCTTATTCAGGTGCTTCTTTAAAGAATCGACGAAGTGAACATGATTATTATAGATCAGGATTTCGTCGGATTTTTTTAGCCATGCCATTGTCTGGCGGATGAGCGCATGCTCGTCAGTTTCGTGTAGAACCTTATTTTCGGCAAGCATCTCTGCTGACCTTTTAAGATTCAAAACTGGGCGACTAAGCAATGTGGCAAGTTCATGATCTTCGTACCCCAAAACTTCTGGGATATCGAAGGGGTTAACCATTTTAATCGTATGCAGACCCCGATCTTTGTTGATTTCGATCAAGCGCATAAAATCAGAATCACGACTGACGATCCAAACTTCGGTTTGGGGATATAGATAAGTTGCTTGTCTGATTCTATCCATCATCAGATTATCAACCTGATCTTTATCCTTAACCCAGTTGGGGCAATGTAGGGCCATACAACCAGATTTCCAGATGTAATCAATTTGTCTTTGGTTTTGCTCCTTAAAAAAGTGATGAGGAACAAAAACCTCGACAGCGTAGATTGGAGATCCGAAATTGCGGATGTATTGCTTTAACTTAGGCAATGAAATTCTTTGCCCACTATGACGTTCGGTGTGGTAGATATTTTCGTAATCCATCACTACAAGTATTGGTTTGGAAGAAGGGCCATGCCCATTTCCCGAACTTTTAATTTCCAAACCATTGCTTTCGGCAACTTCACCATTGGAAGGTTTAGCATTCTTGCCAAGTCTAGAGATCAAGCTTTCGTTAAGTTTTAGATAGCCAAATCCTCTAGGGTTATTATTGCTTCTCGTCGCAGTCAAGAGTTTTAATCTCTTTAACTGTCTTATTTTTTCATTAACATCTGCTTCAGGGACATTCAGATGTTGGGCAATAACCTTTGCAGGATTGACCAGCTTTCCCGTTTTTGGGTCAGCCAACTCAACAATAGCAAGTTCAATTTGATTGGTTTTGACAACCGGTTTAGTGTTAACCGGAGTGGTATTTACTGCTGGCTCCTTAGTATCCATTACATTAGATTTCCTCCTTATAATAAAGCTTCTAACTATACCAAATATACCAATTTTGGTCAAGAAACGCAAAAAGGTATACAATATATATAGACTATCCGTTCCAAAACGCTTGGTCAAAAATTATTAACTCAAATATATGAGATTGAATTTGCCTGTCATTCGCCCCTACAATTTTATGGCTAATGACACAAAATTTGCTTGGGTTTGGCTTATCATCCGAGTCTATATAGGGTGGTTGTGGCTCGAAGCAGGGTGGGAAAAGTTTGGTAATCCAGCCTGGGCTGGAGACAAGGCTGGTGTTGCCATTAAAGGTTTTGTAGCTCATGCACTCACATTAACTACAGGAGAACATCCACAAGTCTTTGAATGGTACGCTAATTTTTTACAAAATGTTGTGACACCTAATGCGGCATTTTTTTCCTATTTAGTAACCTACGGGGAACTAGCCGTCGGCATAGCTTTGATTTTGGGAATAATGACTGGTAAAGCAGCCTTTTGGGGTGGATTTATGAACCTAAATTATTTACTAGCTGGCACAGCAGGATTAAACCCGTTGATGTTAGTTTTCCAAATTTTGTTAGTCTTAGCATGGAGAACTTCTGGATGGATTGGAGTAGATCGCTACTTGGTTCCAAAAATTATGGCAATGAAGAGTGTTGATTGGCTAGTAGATAGGAATAACCCCGCCTAATTAATTTAACTCATAAATAAAAAATCCTAGCCATGCTAGGATTTTTTTGAACTTCTTTTTAGCGACGTGCTTTTTTTGTTGCAACCTTTTTCGCAGCTTTTTTGGCCACAGTCTTCGCAGCTTTTTTTACAGCTTTTTTGATAGGTGATTTTGCCGCAGCTTTTTTGACTGTTTTCTTTACAACATTGCTGGCTTTGCTAACTTCACTGCTAATTGTGTCCCAGTGGCCCTTTAGCTCTTGAGCAATCTCAGCTAACTCTGCTGTACTGACAGATTTTAAACCTTTGTAATTTTTTGCAACTTTATCAACAATTTCTTGATAACTAGCTTTGGTGTGTTTACCCGCTTTGTTCAGTTCTTTAACAATGTCATTTTGCATATCATTAGCCCATTTAGATACCTTCTTGCGATTCTTTGCATTCTTTCCAGTGAAGAAGTATACTCCTGCCGCTGCCGCTGCTACTGCTGCTAAGCTCGCACCAACCGCAATTGCTTGTTTTTGTGTTTTTTTCATATTATTTCCTTTTCTTATTTTGTTTGGATCTTAATCCAAATAAAAATGTAATTAATGTTTTTAGACTGAACCCTTTTTCTTTAATATTATTTTTCAAGGTTACAAAATCTTCGCTAACAATTTCTCCAGCTCGTTTTGCTTGTCGCGCTACGCTGTTTAAAGCCCTTAGAAAAATGATTAAGTAAGCCAAGGCTATCACAGCTAATGTTGTGATGATGATGACAGCGATTCCTGTTAACCAGAAAAATAAATCGGTAAGTGTAAGAGTTTCCATAGAGGGATTATAGCACAGTTCAGTTAAAAAAGTTCTGAATTCTAAGGATAATTGGTAAAGATTTCTTTTATAACTTGAAGATATTGTTTACGGACTGATTCATCATTGCCAACCTCGATAACTTCATCATTTTTATCTGTAGCACTGGCTGTCCAGTTGTATGATCCTGATACATACGATTTATCTGTGACAAGCAATTTGAGGTGCATAATGGCACTATGATCTTGAAAGCTTATGGGAATACCGGATGACTGTAGCTCTTTGACTATAGCTCTTTGGTCATCAATTTTTTGACTTTGCTCTTTATCAACCACACCTCTAACTTCTAAACCTCTATATTTTGCTGCAAGTAAGGCATCTTTAATGTCACTACGGGTGAAAGTATAGATGGCAAAATAGACATATTGTTCGGCTTGCTGAATTTGGTCGATTATAACTTGATTAGCTTGAACGTCTCGATTGTAATAAACTTTAACAGCTCGTTGTTGTTGGGCTTCTAAAGCTGGTTGAACTTGAAATGAAAAATAGAATTGTGCCGACAAAGCAATTAAGCCGACTATGATAGTTAGGTAGATTAAATCTTTGTTGAGCTTCATAGTTTAATTATAGACTATCGCGTATCAATTTGGGTTAAAGTTTTAATAAAAAAACAGCCGCGTATGGCGGTTGTCTATTTATCTATTTTTGAACGGACTTCACGTTTGTCGTCTCGAGTTTTTATGTATTCACGTTTATCTTGTTTCTTTCTCCCAAAACCAACTCCAATTTTTAGCTTTATCAAACTTCTAGCACCGACATATATTTCTAGTGGAACAATAATGCTTCCTTTGTCTTTTCCTATTAGTTGGTCAAGTTCCTTTTTATTTAACAAGATTTGACGATCATGGGTGGGGTCATAATCTTCGGTTGGGGCATATTTGTATGCTCCGATATGAGTACCGACTAGTACCGCTCCCTTAGGGTTAATTTTGATATAACTTCCAGCCATGGATACATTCCCAGCTTTAGCAGATTTAACTTCGCGACCTTCCAATACTAAACCAGCATCAAAGGTTTGTTTGATGTCGTAGTCGAATCGGGCTCGTTTGTTGACAGCTAAGGATTTCATATCTGTATTTTAGCAAGGATTACTCAGTTGATTAAGGGGTATAAAATATTTTTTACCAAAAAGAAAAACCACCTGTTGGCGGCTTTTCGTGACTGCGGTGATATTGAGCTTACAACCTTTGACAAAGGTAATATCAAGGTTTTAAATCCTCAGTCAAGGATTATGGAGTGGAAGGGGGGTAGAAATATTAGACTTCTACATTTGGGTTAAATAACGTATAATAAACTCTATGAAAGCGTATATTTCTCAATTAATCAGCCAGGCAGTCACTCAGATTTCGCCAGAAGAAGCCCCTCAAGTTTTGGGTAGTGGGGTGTTTGATGTGTCTTATCCTAAGTCAGAATTTGGTGATTATGCCTCTAACGCGGCTATGGTTTTGTTTAAAAAGTTCAATTCCGCTCCAGCCACCAGCCCTATAGAATTCGCCAATAACTTAGCTCAAGCAATTAGTGATATAGATAAAGGCGAAACTTTTTCTAAAGTAGAAGTAGCTGGTGCATTTATCAACTTTACTTTAAGTGCCAAGCATCTTAATAAAAATTTACAGACCATTTTAGAAGCCAAAGAAGATTTTGGAAAATCCGATTTTGGCGCTAAGCAAAAAGTATTAGTAGAGTACTTTCAACCAAACATGGCTAAGCCGTTGCACTTGGGACATTTAAGAACTGCAATTATCGGCGACAGCTTGTTCAAAATTTTACAATCCTCTGGTTTTAATGTAGAAAGTGACACTCACTTAGGTGATTGGGGGACTCAATTCGGTTTGCTACTTCTCGCATACAAAAAATGGGGCGACTTATCTGTGATAGAAAATGATCCAATAACAGAGCTTAACAAGCTGTATGTACGGATGAATTCAGAGATAGAAACCAATCCTGAACTTCGCGAAGAAGGAAAGTTGGAATTTGTTAAACTCGAACAAGGCGACGAAGAGGTTCAAAAACTCTGGCAACAATTTAGAGATTGGAGTTGGAAAGAATACAGTATTATATATGACGACCTTGGTGTAAGAAAATCTGATAACGATTGGCCAGAAAGTTTTTTTGCCGACAAAATGCCAGCTGTTCTGAACGAGCTTCAAGAAAAAGGTTTTCTCATAGAATCCCAAGGCGCTAAGATTGTTAATCTCGAAGATTATAATTTAGGAGTTGGGGTGTTAGTAAAATCTGATGGTGGCACAACTTATCTACTTCGTGATATCGCCACTTATATTTTTAGAAAATCCCAAGGGTTTGATAAGCAGATCTATGTAGTAGATAATCGCCAGAGTCATTCACTTAACCAAACCTTTAAAATCTTAGAGTTGATGGGAGTGATTCAATCACCAGACGAAGCCGTTCACATTGCTTATGGATTCCTAAGTCTTCCAGAGGGTGCCATGAGTACTCGTAAGGGCACTATTATTGGAGCTAACGAACTCATTACTAAGGCAAAAGAACAAGCAGCTGCAATTATAGAAGAGAAGAATCCAGATTTAAAAAATAAGGAAGAAGTGGCAAAGTCGGTAATGCAAAGCGCGATTAAATACTTTGATCTATCCCACAATTACAAGAGTGACATTGTCTTTACCTGGGAGAAAGCGTTGTCTTTTGAAGGCAACACTGGCCCTTACTTGCAATATACCCATGCGAGAATAAACGGAATCTTGCGAAAAGTCGGAGGAGGTTCAATTAATAGCATTGAAGGGGTTGTAAAAATTGAATCTGCAGATCTACAAGTTTTAAGAAAGCTAAATCAATTCCCAGAAATTATCGAAACCGTTACTCAAAATTACACACCCAATATCCTCTGTAATTATTTATTTGAGCTTTCTCAAAGTTTTAACACTTTTTACGAAGCTTCGCCGATTATGAAAGAAGAAGATGAGTTACAAAAGAATTTTCGAATCTCGTTGATCAAAGCAACTTCTCAAGTTTTAAAAAACGGTCTAGCTTTGCTAGGTATCGAGGCTCCAGAAGAAATGTAAAGTTCCCGTGCCCTTAATAATTAATATGTCTGATATACATATGTTACCTCAAGAAAATACACCAGAAAATTTAGAAGCTAAACCTAAGTTCGAAAGTAGTGCCCCAGATTTTAATCAACAAGAATTAGAAGTTCTCAAATATTGGAACGAGAACCAGATGTTCCAAAAATCATTAGAACAAACCAAAGATGGTGAACCATTTATTTTTTATGATGGCCCACCGTTTGCTACTGGCTTACCACACTATGGACACATGTTAGCTTCCACCCAAAAAGATGCTATTGGTCGCTACCAAACCATGAAAGGGCGCTACGTAAGACGTGTGTGGGGTTGGGACTGTCATGGTTTGCCAATCGAAAACATTGTCGAAAAGAAATTAGGCATTTCTGGAAAGAAACAGATAGAAGAAATGGGAACCGAAAAGTTTAACCAAGCTTGTCGGGATAATGTTTTAACTTTTGTTGGTGAATGGGGAAAGATGGTCGAACGCATGGCGCGTTGGGTTGATTTTGAACATTCTTACAAAACCATGGACACTACTTTTATGGAAAGTGTGTGGTGGAGCTTAAAACAAACTTGGGACAAGGGTTTAATTTATGAAGATAATAAAGTTTTGTTGTACTGCAGTCGCTGTGAGACTCCATTATCAAATTTTGAAGTTGCAATGGATAACAGCTACCAAGATGTTACCGAGACTTCGGTGTTTGTAAAGTTCAAATTACTTCCTGGTCAACGCATTGTAGATATGCAAACAGGTGATAATACTTATGCGCTTGCATGGACTACAACCCCGTGGACTCTTCCAGGGAACACCGCTCTTAACATTGGTCCAGAAATGACCTACGTTGTTGTCGAACAAAATGGCGAGAACTATATTTTAGCCAAAGATCGTTTAGAGATTTTAAAGACAGTTAAAACTGATGGTAAAGGTAACGAAACACCAACTCCATATGAGATTAAGATGGAAGTTTCGGCACGGTCACTAGAAGGTCTATTTTACGAACCGCTTTATAATGACGTTATTACTAACCCAGATAATACAGCTTTCAAAATTTATTTAGAAGATTATGTCACCGGCGAAGATGGAACAGGGATTGTTCATAACGCTGCAATGTATGGAGAAGTAGATTATTTAGCAGCAAAAAATCGTAATCTCCCTCGTCAACAAATGTTGGATAGCAAAGGTGAATTCATGAGCAACGCTCCGGAATCTCTTCGCGAGAAGTTTTTCAAAGATGCCGATCAGATAGTTTTAAAGGAACTAAAAGAGAAAGGTTTGGTTTATAAGTTCCTTAATTTTACTCATAGCTATCCGCACTGTTGGCGTTGTGGTACACCTCTGTATTACTCTGCGCTATCGGCGTGGTTCATCAATATTCAAAAAATCAAATCTCGTTTACTCGAACTCAATCAAGATATTAATTGGTATCCAGAACACTTAAAAGAAGGTCGCTTTGCGCAAGGGATTCAGAATGCACCTGATTGGAATATTACTCGTAACCGTTATTGGGCAACTGCTTTGCCGTTTTGGAAGTGTGAAAGTGATTCATGTGATAACGTAGTTTGTATTGGTTCTATTAATGAGTTGCAAGAAAAATCGACCAATTTTGGAGCAGTTTATCCAGATTTCAATCCGGAAAAACTTAACGAGCTAGATTTGCATCGCCCATATATTGATCGAGTTAAATTACAATGTGATAAGTGCAGTTTTACAATGACTCGCGTTCCAGAAGTTGTCGATTGTTGGGTGGAATCTGCTAGTATGCCATTTGCAGAACTCCATGCACCTTTCGAAAATCAAGAGTTATTCAAACAACGTATGCCAGCAGATTTTGTGGCCGAATACATCCCTCAAACTAGAGCATGGTTTTATGTCATGCATGTTTTCAGTACAATTTTATTTGATAAAGCTCCTTTTAAGAATGTGGTTACCAGCGGAACAATTTTAGCGGAAGATGGCAGTAAAATGTCGAAATCCAAAAATAATTTTCCTGACCCTAACGAAATTATTCAGAAGTATGGGGTTGATCCGGTACGCTTTTATTTATTGAATAGCTCTGTTACTGCAGGAGAAGACTTAAGTTTTTCTGAAGCTGGTGTCGCCGAAGTAAATCGTAAACTTAGTTTGATTTTGTGGAACACATGGACGTTCTTTAGAATGTACTCTACAGCTCTGATTGGGGAGAGTGTACCGACAGCGACACATAGTTTGGATGTCTGGATGTTATCAAAACTCTTTGCCACTCATAAAGAAGTTACGGAACAGATGGATAAGTATAACACCGCTAAAACTGGCCGAGCTATAAGCGAACTTGTTACTGAGCTCTCTACTTGGTTTGTTCGCCGTAGTCGTGATCGCATGAAAGCAGGAACACCAGAATCGCAAGAAGCCTTGGCTGTGTTTGGTTTTACTTTAGTAGAGATTACTAAAATGTTAGCACCTCTAATGCCTTATATTTCCGAGCAAATTTACCGTGACTTAACAGGACTATCATCTGTTCATCTTGCTAAATGGAGTGATGTTCGAGAATATCGACAAAGTAGTTTGCAAGAAATGGAAGCTGTGCGAAGTTTAGTAGAACTGGGTTTAAGTTTGCGAAAGGAGCAAAATCTAAAAGTTCGCCAGCCTTTAGGTGAATTACAGTATAGTTTAGGTGATGCTTTGGGTGATAGTGATCAAAGTTTGGATGCGGGTTTGGAAGCAATTTTGGCTGAGGAGTTGAATGTCAAAAAAGTATCTAAGGCCGAAGTAGTTGCTCGTTCTGGTTGGGTGTCAAAAGTTGATAACAAGCTTAGCGTTAATTTAAATTTAGAAATTACAGCAGAGCTTAAAGATGAAGGTTTGGCTCGAGAGTTAGAGCGAGCTATTCAGGATTTGCGTAAAAAGAGTGGTCTACAGGTTGGTCAGATTGTCGATTTGTATTATACGACAACAGACGAAAACTTAACTCAAGTTTTAACCAAGTTAGTTGATCGAAAAAAGACTTTTATCAACCAGATCAAAACAAGTTTAGAAGTAGAAGCCGATTATGAAATTCAAACTTCAGTAAATGGAGTAGGGGTTTGGTTAGGCTTGGTGGAAGTTTAAAAATTCTGGTTTTTGTAGGTTATCCACAGGTAGTCCTGAAATTAGGATATAATAAAGATAGATTTAAGTAGTTAAAAATTATTAAGAGAAACTAAAATGAATCAAAAAGTTCCTTATATCACTAGGCAAATTGCCTATGCATTCTTAGTTGGTTTAATCGCTGGTGGTATTACTATCGGTTTGTTCGATGCTTATGCAAAAACCCCATTATTTAGCAGCGCTAATGCTCCAAGTGATGGAACCTCTTATTGTGGTGAAGATGGAATGATTTGTGGAAATCCTTACTCTGGATTCCGTAATCAGTCTCAAACTACACAAAGAACAGGTACTAATGTGAGAGTTTTACCTGCTGGGCCAGGTGATACAGATGATTATGGTAACCCTATTCGCTAATTTAGGACAAGCAATTTTATGGACGCACTTAAAGGCTTAAAATACGCATTAGTTATGGTTCTTGTTACCAGCGCAATATTGCTGGGATGGACCACATACCTAGAACGCCAGCTTCATAAGAAGCAGGTAGCTTTTTCTGCTGCTGTAGCTCAAGCAAAAACTCAGCAAGAAGCGCGACAAGTGATCCAAGCTTTCTTGGAAGATACTAAAGTCAGGCAAACTGCTAATTCTGCATCTGCCGATGCCTCTTGTTTTTGGCTCTGCGACCAAGACTAGCTAATATAAATCTAAAGACCATCATTAAGTTGATGGTTTTTTATATTATCAAGGGCTTTAACATCAATATCTGATATAATATACGTATGCTCGTCAAAGATTTAATGTCCACCAATGTCATCACCGTTAAACCGGATGCTCTTGTTAGTGAAGTGGCAGAGCTACTTCATCAACATCATTTTACTGGTGTACCAGTGGTAAACGAAGATGGGCGAGTACTCGGTACAATTTCGGAACGCGATTTCATTACAGCAGACTCTCATTTATACCTTCCAACGTACATTCATATGCTATCAAATATGGACTACGTTCAAGGTGGTGGTAAGCATTTACCGCATGTTGTAGAGCAAATTGTAAACGCTAAAGCCAAGGATATTATGAATCAAAACATTCCTTTTGCTAGGCCAGAAACCACAATCGAAGAAGTCTCCAGAATGTTTGCCGAACAACGTGTTAACCCGGTCCCTGTCACTGATAGTACTAATAAATTACTCGGGGTTATCTCTCGAAGTGATTTGATTAAATTTTTCTCTCCAGATATGGTGCGCAGTTCTTATATTCCTTCAGTTGAACCCGTTGGTCGTGGTCGAATGATAGACTCCGAGGTAGAATTTGCCCAAAGTCATTTTAGTTCAACTTTCGCCTATGTAGCCAAGGCTAGGGCAAATGTGTGGTTAACAACCGCAATCGTTTTGTTTATTGTAGGGTTTATCGCTGGAATTATATATGTTGCAGATCCAAACATTTTTAAAGGTGATCCAGAACCAAAATATTTACCAACTAACCAGCGCAGATAGTACTTATGAACAAATCAGATCAGATTATTTCTGGATTTATAATTAAGAGCCAAGATTTAGGTGAGGCAGATTTGCTCCTCACTTTTTTTTCGGAAACCGAAGGCAAGGTTAGAGCTGTTGTAAGGTCTGCAAAGAAAATGACCAGTAGGCTTAGTGGTAACTTACAGCCATATATTTTAGTGCAAGTTACATTAGTCGGAGAGGGAAGCTTGCAAAAGGTTATTACTGTTCAACCCTTAGCTCGTTACGTAAATATTATCTCTAGTATGCATGGTATGAATGTATTGTTGGCTATGCAAGAACTAGTACTTCGTTCACTGGCAGATGGACAACCTAATGAGCAATTATTTGCTATTTATCATGACTCACTTCAGTCATTAAATTCCGGACACTCAGAGATTGCAGTACTCACAAAGTTTTATATAGAGTCTTTGCAAGCCATTGGTTTTGCACCACGTCTTGCTCAAGCAGAAGCAGCGTACTTCAGTCTAAAGAATGGACAGTTTTCTAATCAATATGAAGATAGTGGGGATGTTTCGGTGAATACCGAGGCTTATCAGATTTACAAAAGCATGCTTTCTCGCAGTTTTGATATACCATCACATTATTCTCACGAACAAGAACCAGCTATCAGAGAGCTTCTTAGTTTATTAACAAGATTTGCCAGTTATCAATTAGAAAGAGAACTGAAGGCTACTTTATATTTTACAATCGTTTAAACCCGACTTAACCGTGATATAATTATATTAATGGAAGACTTTTCTCCTCAGCCTGTAAAAGGCCCAGATAATATTACACCTAGCTCGGGATTAGCTCCTGAGGTCCCTCAAATACCCGATAGTCGTCTCGGACGGTTTCGGCAGTTTTTAGTTGATAATAAGTGGTATGTCGCAGCAATTGTCGTTGGTGTGGTGATTATTGGTGCTTTAGCTGTGTTTGCTTTTTGGCCACAGAAGGATGAACGGACAGAGCAAGCCAAAGTGCAACTTACAATTGATGCCCCAGAAACAACTCAGGCTGGTGGTGAACTTGTGTATAAGATTAAAATATTGAATCAAGACTCATCTAAGTTGGTAGATATGAATTTGGAGTTAGTCTACGATGAAGGCATTACATATTCTGCCAGTACTCCTAAGGCAGAAAACTTGTCTGGTTCAAGTTTTAAAGTCCCAGATCTTAGCACTGGTCAAAACGCAGTAATTATTGTTAAGACTGTTGCCCAAGGGAATGTGAATGATGATAAGAAATTAGTGGCCCGTTTACGTTATAGATTTGATAACTTCAACTCACCATTTACTTTAGAACAATCGCATACTGCAAAGTTAGTGGCAGCCGATGTAGTCTTAGATCTATCTGGCCCAGAACAGGCTAATAACAGCGAAGTGGTTAAATATGATTTATTCTACAGAAACAGCTCTTCTAAAAATATTGATAATGCTAGAATTCAAATTTCTTACCCAGAAGGCTTTGTTTACGGGTCCAGTTCACCAGATCCTTCGTTAAGCAATAACACTTGGAATTTAGGTACTCTAAAAGCAAATGGTAACGGTAAGATTAGTTTTCAAGGATCATTTAAAACTGCTCGTTCTGGCCAATCCTTTGATTTCCAAGCTGAATTGCTGGTACTTGATGATAATGGTAACTTCTTTACTCAATCCAGCACTAGCTTTACAACTAGTATTTCGGCCAGACCGCTGTCTATTGAAGCAAAAACTGCCTCAGGTAGTGGTAAAGGTGGTGTGGTTGAACCAGGTGATAATGTAACTGTAGAACTTAAATTCCAGAACAATACTCAAGTAGTAAATACTGGAGTACAAGTAGTTGCTCAGATTGAATCTGACGCAATTGTTGATGGATCAATTAAAACAGAGTCTGGTTATGTGCAAGACCAAACAGTCTCGTGGAATGGTTCCTCGTTATCTACTTTAGCGAACTTGAATCCAAGTGATTCCGGGACAATTAAATTCTCCTTTAAGGTTAAAGACCCAGCCACGGATTCTGGTGACACAGATTTAGTAATTACAATTGTTCCAAAGATAAAGTCTAATCAAAATAGTAGCTTTATTCCAGGTTCTGATCTTGAATTAAAAATTTCTAGTCCAGCTGGTTTGTCTGGCGGGGTTAGCCATATCGGAGGATCTTTACCGCCTCAAGTGGGTACTGAAAGTAGTTTTAGAGTATCTTTAAGTTTATCTAACAGTTCTAATAATTTCCGCAATGGCATTTTAACTGGGTTTGTACCTGTTGGAGTTACTATTGATACTGGAAGCTTTACTAATAGTGAAAGAAACTTAGTTAAGTATGATAGCTCGACCGGAAAGCTAACTTGGAGTTTGGGTCAACTCGTGGCTCATGCAGGCGATGGAGAACCAGAACGCAAGCTTGAATTCAATGTTAAGATTAACCCTTCTAATTCTCAAGCAGGCCAAAGTGTAGTCTTGTTTAAGAACGTCAATTTTAGTGCCACAGACGATTTTACAGGACAAAGCATTGCCTTGGATGTTGACGACTTAGGAACTAATAATTTACCAGGCGGCTCTAATAATGGTCGTGTCAAGAAATAACCAAAATATATGTTGGTAAAAGATTTAATGACAACAGGGGTGTTAACAGTCAAAGCCGAAACTCCTGTAAGTGAAGTCGCTGATATTTTACATACCCACGGCTTTAATGGAATCCCAGTAGTTAACGAACAGGGTACGATTCTTGGTTTAATTACCGAGCGAGAACTATTCTCTGCTGATTCAAAATTTTACCTACCTGGGTTTATGCGTATCTTACAGGACGCAAAGTTTTTAGGTGGAGATAAAGAACTGCCTTACGCTGCTCAACAGCTTACCAAGATTGCTGCTAAGGATATTATGACTGGTACTGCTTATTTTGCTTCTCCGGAAATGCCTATCGAAGGTTTGGCAGAAGTCTTTATGAATAAAAATCAAAACCCTATTCCTGTTGTAGACCATGCTAATAAGTTATTAGGCATTATTTCTAGAAGTGATTTGATTAAACTTTTAGCACCTCCAACTCCAGTCCATGACAAGGCTTATTATCAATCGACTCAAAAATCAGAAACACGACCAATAGACAAAGAGCTTGATTTTGTTCGAACAGATTTAAGTTCACGTTTTGCTTACGTTGCAAAAGCCAAAGCTAATATTTGGCTTACGGCAATTATAGTTTTGTTTGTAGCAGGATTTTTTATAGGGATCGTTTATGTTGCCGATCCTAAGATCTTTTTTGGAAACGAAGAGCCTGTTCAAAAATTTACACCTCCTCCTGGATTTTACGATCAATTTCAGCCACAAGAACAACCCTAATGAATAAGTTAGTTATATTTTTATTGTTAGCTCTATTGGTGGGGTTAAACGGAGTTGTGCCGTTGTTGAAAGATGCACAAGAAAAGCGCGATCTCTCCGCTGCTAAAATTTTACTTTCTGATATGAAAGGTAAGGATCAAGCCGAGCAAAAACAAATCCTTGCCAGATTTGCTAAAATGCCTACTATCGGCTTATCAGCCATGTCTGCTAGTGCTAGTTCTGATAACGAAGTTTGGTGTACAGGTTTGAATGAGTTGTTTGTCAAAGGGTTAACTACTAAACCTCTCAATTATGATCAATTAGTTAACATAGCTCACCAATTAGAAATCGAAGGCTGTATTCAGGTTATTAACACGGAAGCTATTAGGTAATCAATGAATTAAGACAATTTAAAACCCCTACCAATTTGGCAGGGGTTTTTAGTACTAAATTTTTGAGAGTGGTTATCAGAGTAGATTTAAGGATGGATTACACCTTTGATGCGCGCATCGTCAATATCCATAGTTCTGGTCGTCTTCTTGTATAGACCAGCGTAGTTCCACTCACTAAAAGTAACTTTGTCTCCGCTAACGCTTTCAATTTTGGCTACGTGACCATAGCGACGGTTTTCACTCGTTACTAAAATTGCACCTGCAACCGGATTCCTGTCAACCTTAACACCTTTAGCTTTAGCGTTGCCAATCCATTGGTTAGCATTGCCACCCCAAGTTACTCCAGAGACATTGCGAGCGACGTAATCGGTACAGTATCCGCCAGCAAACTTATGGTTGCCACTAATATTAGCAGCGCGTGGTACTGAAGGAGTGAATTTTTTAGGAACACTAGCTACTGGTGCTTTTGGCTTTGGCAGGCTTCCACCAGGGATAACTAAGAAACCACCCATGTCTACCATGTCTTCTTCGTCTTCTAGTCCATTCTTAGAAACGATTTGCTTAATGTCAGCAGAATAGTATTGCGCAACATCAGTTAAGGTTAGATTAGGGTTAGTAACTTGAATAACAATTCCATCAACAGGTGGAATAATTAAATCCCAATCAGCTAATAGGGCATTGCTTGGTAGGCTGTTAGTCTCTCTGATTGTTTTTGGACTCAAGCCAAACTGGGCCGCAACAGTGTAAACAGTGTCAAAAGGTTTGGTCTTATAAATTTTTACTTGATGAGCAGCTAAACTCTTAACGCTGTCTGGGTTTGGTTTAGTAATCCCACTATCTTCAATTTGAATTTCTTGAGGTAGTTCTGTAGCTTCTTGGGTGGATCCAAGAATATCATTAGAACTTGCGCTAGCTTGGGAGAAGACACCTTCGCTGGCTACTTTTGTACTTACTGTGTTTTGTTTATTAGCCAAAGCTACATTAAGAGTAGGGTGATAGTGAAGTAGTTGAGCAGCGAGACTATTGTCGTTGTGGTTGTACTCAGCTTTTAACGGATTAAAAACGATTAGGTTTACAATCGCGATAGCAAAAACTACAACTCCAACTAATATTTCGCTAGAGAAGTTTACAGAATAATCCCAGACGTTCAGTTTTTGATTAATCTGAACAGAAGGAAAATGATTAGTATAAAGTTTTGAGATGTGTGGGTATTGGGACTTTGTAGAGTGCCAAATTTTCTTAAACAGGTACTGACTAATTAGCCAGTATCTTTTAAGTAGTTTTACGATATATTGAGTTAAATGTGAAGCGGGTATATTCGTACCTGTAAATCATACTTTTGATCAGCTTCAGAATCGACTATTTGTAGTCAAAATCTCCCTCCGGATGCCACCAAATATATGAATAATAGTTAACTAAAAACGTGTATTTAATAGAAAAATTGCTACCAAAACTTAACAAGTTGAGCAATTACTTTTGTAGTTTAACAGGGCTGTTTGGGGATTTCAAGCTTAGTTGGGGATTACTCGGAATACACCCTAGAGTTAAGCCATTTTTTATCCACACACCGCATAAATATGCGGAAAATTGGCAGTCAGCACATCAAAACTAATGGGTCAAAATTGATGGTATAATTAATCACACATGGACTTAAATTCACTCAACGATCGTCAAAGACAAGCTGTGACCGCCCCACTTGGGCCGGTTTTAGTTTTGGCTGGTGCTGGCAGTGGTAAGACCAGGGTTTTGACCTACCGAATAGCTTATATTATAGAGCAAGGCCTCTTTAAGCCAGATCAGATTTTAGCTGTGACTTTTACTAATAAAGCTGCCAAAGAAATGCAGACCAGAGTGGCTAACTTAATAGCAGAAAGTGATCATAAATTTTATACTCAACCTGCCTTAGGAACTTTTCATTCTATTGGGGTTCGGATTTTAAGAAAGTATATAGTTAAGCTTGGTTATAATTCTGGATTTGCCATTCTTGATGGTGATGATCAGGTCAAGATTATTAAGGATATCTTAAAAGATCTGAACATACCCAAACAGTATGCACCGACATTATTCCGCGCCTACATTTCTGGAGCCAAGAACTTGTTGCAAACCTCAGCTAATCTAAATGTGGGTCTTGAAGGTCATATGCACGATATAGTTGGTCAGGTTTACGCAAGATATCAAGACTTTTTGTATAAACAAAATTCTGTTGATTTTGATGACCTGTTAATGTTGCCAATAGTCTTGTTCCAAACCTTTCCAGAAATTTTACGTCAATTCCAAACGTTGTGGCCTTATGTATTAGTAGATGAATATCAAGATACTAATCAGGCTCAGTATACTTTCTTGCATTTGTTAGCAAATAAAGGAAATTTATTTGTGGTAGGTGATGATGCTCAGAGTATTTATGGTTTCCGTGGGAGTAATATAGCCAATATTCTTAATTTCGAAAAAGACTTTCCAAAAAGTACTGTAATTAAACTAGAGCAAAATTATCGTTCGACCAAAAATATATTGGCTGCTGCTCAAAAAGTCATTGAGTTAAATCATGATCAAAAACCAAAAACACTTTGGACTAATAATGATGATGGTGACAAGGTATTAATCGAGGAGGTTTACGATGGGCGTGCGGAGGCTCTGTTTATTGCTAAGCACGTAGTGCGTTTGGCTACAAAGAAGCATGACGATCTTGAATATGAACAAGATGCTACTGTTGGTGATTTCAACGGTGATGATGGTTTTCACGAAGAAGATTTTGTTGAAGAAGAGCAAGAAATTCAAACCCAGTCTTTTTCTATTTTAGATACATTCTTGGCTAAACAAAGAAATAGTTACAAACGCAATGGCGGCGGTGGTTTTTCTTCAAACGGTGGTTTCACTTCTACAGGCGGTTTTGGAGGCGGTCGCGGAACTTATGGAGGTTTCGTACCACAACTTCCAAAAGATCATAGTGGATTAAACGAGATGGCTGTATTGTATAGAACTCATGCGCAGTCCCGTGAAATTGAAGAAGTTTTTATTGAAGCAGGTATTCCATATCAAATTGTTGGTGGAGTTAAGTACTATGAACGTAAAGAAATAAAAGACACCTTAGCTTACTTGCGTTTGTTAGTTAATCCTTTCGATTTCACTTCATTGCGAAGAGTAGTGAATTTACCACCGCGCGGAATAGGAGATAAGGCCATGGATACTATTCGTGAATTTGTGTTAACTCAGACAGGTGTGACAGATGTTGCAGAGGCAGTCAGACGGCTCGGTTTAATTAGCCTACCCCCGCGGCAAACTGAAAGTCTGCATAAATTCTTCGAAATGTTGCACAAAGCTCAGATTGTCCCCGAGGAAACCACAGTCAGCGAGTTGTTAAAGGTTGTAGTGAAGCTTTCTGGTATCGAAGAGTTTTATAAAGACGGTACTGATCAAGGCGAAACTCGGATAGAAAATATCCGCGAATTATTCAATGTAACTTCAAAGTTTGACCATCTGCCTTGGCAAGAAGGTTTATTAGAGTTTTTAGAGGAAGTCGCTTTAATTACAGATTTAGATAAAACCTCAGATACAAAAAATGTTGTGACGTTAATGACTCTCCATGCGGCAAAGGGTTTGGAGTTTGATACAGTGTTTTTTGTTGGTTTGGAAGAAGGAGTTTTGCCTCATTCAAACAGTTTACTTAATCCAAGTGAATTAGCCGAAGAGATTCGTTTGGCATATGTGGGTTTAACTAGGGCACGCAAAAGATTATTTTTAGTGTATGCTAAGAGCAGGCAAATGTACGGAAGTTTTCAGGCCAATGCTCCTTCTCGGATTTTACGGGCATTACCACAAGGAGCTATTAAGTTGAATGGCAATCTGGCTGCTATTGAAAGTAGCGGGCTCGAGGGTGAAGACGACGAAGAGAATGTTAGATACGTTCCGTTCGATGATTAATTTAATTTCATGACTCCAGAAACTCTTAAACAATTATTAATAGATTACGGACTAAGCCCAAACAAAACTTTTGGTCAGCATTTTTTATTGGACGAAATTGTTTTACAAGATATGTTGGATGTCGCTAAAGTTGGTGATAAAGATGTTGTAGTAGAAGTTGGTCCTGGAATTGGTAACCTAACAAAATTTTTATTAGAAAAAGCTGGCTCAGTATTTTCTGTCGAAAAAGATCCACAGTTTACAAATGTCCTTAACTCTCTTAAAAAGAAGCATAAGAATTTTAAATATGTGTTAGCAGATATTTTAGAAACTGATATTGATTCTGTGTTAACCGGTGATGCAGTTAAAAATGATTATAAAGTTGTGGCAAACATTCCGTACTATGTAACTGGAAAAATTGTTCAGTACTTTTTGAAGCGTGAACATAAACCAACAAGTTTAACTTTGTTAATGCAAAAAGAAGTTGCTAATAATCTTACTGCCAAAGAGGGGAGCTTGAACCTGCTGGCAATCTCTGTTCAACTTTATGCGGATGCAAAATTAGTTGAAGTCGTTCCAGCGAGAAAGTTTTTTCCGGCACCAAAAGTAGACAGTGCAGTGGTGCATATTGAACTGCATAAAAAATCTAAATACAAAATGGATTCTACAACAGAGCAAAAATTATTTAAAGTATTACGAGCGTGCTTTACAGGTAAACGAAAACAGATTCACAATACGTTGACAAATAATTTTGGAATGCCGAAAGATGTTGTTTTAAAAATTCTAAGTAAATTAAAACTTGATCCACAGCTTCGACCTCAACAGTTAACTATCAAGCAATGGATAGATTTAGTCACCGAACTCAACTCTGTAAAATAATTTAAAACTCTTCCATCAGGAAGAGTTTTTATATTTTTATTTCGTCACCAGTCTTAATATTATTTTTTTTACTCCAACCACTCGGAACTTCTAAGACGTGGGTAATGGCCGAGGGTGGAGGATAACTTGGTAATAACGTCTCGCTAATGTTTTTATTTTTTGGTGCTGGTACGTTTGTTGTTATTCCTATAATTTTATTTTGATTAATCCAAATTATATCGAGATCAAAATTCATATCCTTCATCCAGAAGCTTGGTAGGGTAGTGTCTGTGTTTGTAAAATCAAATAACATTCCCTTACCCTCTAATAAAGTTGCGCGATTAGACAAACCAAGTTTTCTGCTCTCGTCAGTATCAACAATTTCTACGGAAAGTTTTCTATCTCCAACTGTAATTGGTGTGTTGTAGTTTTCGGCTAAAATTGTGTCAACTGTTGATTGGTTATTCTCCATGCTGGGACGTAATAGCTCGTGATCTTGTTTGTAGCAACCAGCACTTAATAGCACAATACACGAACTTAAAATGAGTAAATAGATTTTGGTTTTCATGACTTGCAAAATTTAGTAATTTCTGCTATAATAATACTACAAGTTTAGAAGTTCTACCAATGTGTAGAACAAAATCGAAACAAAAATAAAAATACAATCGAATATGTATAAAGAATATCTCGAAAGAATAGCTTCGGTAGTTTTATTAGCTGGGCTTTTTCTTATTTTGCCTGGTCAAGCGTACAAAACTCAAGCACAATTTGTGATACCTTCTGGTATCCCTTTTGCTGGTTCTGTAGAAGAATTTGTACCACCAACACCGACTTGTCCTGTGGCTCATACGATTGTTAATAATTATATGACAGGTTCTCCCTTACCGATTACAGTTGTTCCAACTTCTCAAGTTTATGAGCGCTTCAATTTATACACTAAAGGTACTCTTGTTCTTGGAACTTTTTTAGTACCACCAATTCCTTGCCCGATGTATCCGATCTTTCCAATTTCTCAAATAGGAACATCCTAACGTATCTAGATAGAACATCAAAAACAAAATGAATAAAATAAAAACAAAATTACAAGAATTAGGATTTACACTTAACCACGCTTTCATTATGTTAGCGGCGGTATTTGTTTTTGGTTTACTGGTTATTCCAAGAACAAACATTAGTGTCTCAGCGATGTTCTCTCAGGCAGAAGAAGAAACACAACCCATGTTAACTTACGATCAAGTTCGTAATCAAGTTTACGCAGATGCTGGTGTGATAGATGAAGAACAATATCAACAAGAATTAGAAAATCAATTTGCATTATTAGATCGTGGTCAAGCAGATGGTGCAGTGCTTGGTGCCGCAATCGGATTAGACGAAGTACCAAGTGCCGAACAATTGTTTAGTCAAGAACAATTAGATTTAATTTCTATTAAAACAGTTGTTCCAACTAACACGCAAACAATTCAAAATTATGCAGATAAGATTTTGCAAATCGAAAGCTATTATGACACTGCAGAATTATTCGCAAACTTAAATAGCAGTGACAAAGCTTTGTATGCAAAAACTTCGGCCCAAGCGAAAGATATTATTAAAGACATGTCAGAAATTGCTGTACCGACTGAACTAGTAAATTATCATAAGTACAACATTTTTTATTACCAGACAATTTCTAAATTAGCAGAATCTTTTTCCGGCGATGATAGTGGTTTAGCTCAATACAGTAGTGCACTGTTTAGTCTGATGGATAAAATTTCTAGTATCAAAATTGAAATCGAGTCTAAGTATCAAATTTCTTTATAGTCGAAAAACAAAAATGAATTTACTTCGTAAAAATAATAATATCCAAAATAAAGTAGTTGCTACTTTAATTTTTGTTTTAGTTACTACTTCAATGAGTGGTGCGTTTTTATTTTCCGCGAAGTCTTCTTATGCACAGGCCTTAGCTGTGCCGACAATTGAATCACCATTGTCGCCACTTAATTTAAGAATTTATACACCAGGTGTTTCAGAGGGTACTATAAAGGCTGCTCGTGGTGCAGTAGGAGAGACTTGCGACAAAATATTAAAGGCTGTTGATTCCGCAGACAAGGTGGATACAATTATTGACGTTTCTAGTAGTTCGTTCTTAAGCATAATTGGGGGAGGAATTGGGGAATCTACAAAGTTATCAAAAAGCATAGTTAAAGCAGTTGCAGCTAAAGAGTGTGTAGATATTTATATTCGATTACTTAGCGAGATTTCTAGTCAAACTTTGACTATGGGTCAAGATGTTCAAAGGGAGCAAGACAAATATACTAAAGTGAGTGAATCCCTTAGAAAGATTACCGAAGATTTAAAAGCTCGTCAGAATGCAAGCGTAAAGGATGTGTTAAAAGCCTTTATGGTTAAACTTGTTCTAAATTTGAATAAAAACCTGACTACAAAATTAGTAAACAGCATGGTAGAGAAGTATAAGATTGATGATTACCTCGCTTATGGTGATGCTGTAGCTACTCAGGTTTATTCCATGAAGTATATCAACGAGAATTTTAAAGGTGATGCTCGGACTCAAATGATGATGCGTTCACTTATTCAAAGTGACAAAATTCCTCAAAAAGCAAAAATTGCCCAAGCTTTTGCTTCAACTAAAGCCCAAGACTACTTAGGCTCTCAATGTAACGGCATTGGTCAGCTAGATGTAGAGAATATGGATTCTTTGAAGTGTTTAGCAGCGTTTGGCAGTGAGCAGGCAAGTACTGCTTTTCAGTTCCAAACAGCTCAAGATCAAGCACTAAAAGTTAAAGCAGCCGGACAACAATCTGCTCAAGCTGAGGTGGATCAAAGTAATGGCTTTGCCCCACCACGTGATTGTTCTGGTTCGTTAGAATTACAACAACAAATTGATACTAAGTACGAAACCGCTACTAACGAGTTAGTAGCTGCAGCAGATGTTCTCTCTAAATTACAAAAGGCTTATAAAGCTAAAAAGACAACTAAAGCCGAGTTGGATAAAGCTCAGGCAGCCTTCAATGAGATCGAAAAGAAGTACAAGGATTTACCATCACAAGATGCTGAGCCTGTAATTGATATTTGTAAAGCAATCGATTCACCTGCTTCATTTGTCGGTGATCAGTTAAATAACTTTGTAAAACAACATCTAGACCAAGGTTCTCAGCTGAAGAGCGATAACTTACCATTCTATGCTAACTTCCTTTCCGACGTTGCTAGTAACTTCCTTAGTAATTTATTAACTGGAGGTAAGAGTTCATCAAAGATCTTTAAGGAAGCTGGGTTCCAGGCCATGAATGGTGCGATTGGTGAGTTAGCTTCTAATTTGCCAAAAGCACAGTTTAACAATAATGGTGTCATTAGTGAAGAAGGTTCTGTAAAAGGTGTTACCTCAATTAACCCTCGTGGTCCAAGTCCTTCGGCCAAATTCAATCCTAGAGGTGAATAAAGTATCATAAATTTCTTCAAAACCACTTATTTAATTTTAATAAAATGAGTGGTTTTTTATTTGTCCAAAATATTTGGGTTTTTGAGGATCGATATGGTATAATATTTATAAGTTTTACAGTCAATTTTACCTTCTGTGACCAAGAAATCAATACAAAAATTACTTAAATTTTTAACCCCAAACTCATTAAAAATAAGCAGGGGAATTCTCCAAAGATTTATCTTAGGGATTCTCGTTGCTTCTTTATTTTTGCCTGTTTTACCTATCAGGGTGAAAGTTGCTGAGGCGCAGTTGAGCTTGCCATCTATCCCTTCAATTAGAGGGGCTAGTTGTAATATTTCCGTAGGAACTATCATTTCTGGCCTTAAGAGTTATCGGGTCCTAGCAAATAAATCTGTGGTCGGGACAAAAGAAAAGTTTGATATGTATATGGAGGTAGTTGTAGATCAAGCAACTTCCGATGCTTGTAAGACTGCAAATAACGGGGCAGGATATAGTTTTGCACCATTTTTATATGGTGAAAATGTAGCAGGTACATGCGCAACTTCTTTAGTGGCAAGAAATGGTTTAACTGGTTATGATGCAGAGTTCGTACCAGAGAAAAACATGTTTAGGGCGAGAATAAAAAATTTGAGTATAGAAAATTTATCAGACACTAGCCTTAGAACTTACCAGACAAATTACTGTGTTTATGGTTATTTTTTCAAAAATGGAACCTTAAGTTCCTCAACTGGTTCGATTGGTAAGGTTAACATGAAGCACGACAAGGCTAAGTCTGATAGTCCAGAAGAAACAACCTTGCCTGAAGTAGGAGCGAGTGGTAATAGTCAAACTAATGTAAAGGAAGGGGAAGTAGTTGACTATCAAACAATCCCTATTAGTATTAAACCAAAAGAAGGTGGTGCTGGTTTAAGATCAAAATATCGAGTACTAGAGACAGACGGTGATTTAAATTTTGGAACCACAGCTGGTTTGGATGCTGTTCATTTAGAGTGGGGTTCAAAAAAATTAGTTCCGGAGCAGAAATTCAGTCTACCCAAGAAGGATGATGGAAAGCAAGCAGGGATTACTTATCAACCTATCTATAAAAATAGTACAGTTTATTTTAGTTACTACGATACCGCAAAGAGTATAGTGCCTATAGCCTGTGAGGCGGGTTGGATTGGGACGAATTGCTCTAAGGTGGTTTTTAGGAAAGGTGATAGTAGTGGTAATGGTGATGAAGCAGCCCCAGGTCAAATACCAGGTGATTTTAAACCTATTTTAAAATCTGCTGCGTGGAAGAATAAAACCACAAAAACATCCACCGACAAACCTGCTACAAGTTCTGCAACTACAAATACTAGTAGCGGAAAGATGATCGGTCAAGCAGAGTTTGTTGCCTTGCCAGGTATAATTGGGGTTACAGGCACTGCTGGTCCACAAGCATATATTGGTGGTGGGGGCTATGTTAACCCTGTTATTTTAGTTGCTGGCTCTGGAAATTTACAAAAGTTTACTGTTGAGGTGTATAAAGATATTAAGGATATCATTGCAGCTTGTGAGGCAGATGTAAAACCAGAAGATAAGGAAAAGTGTAGCAAAGATCCTAATTTTGCAAAGTTTGGATTTGCAGAACCAATATCCCAAACCACTACCTCTGATGAAGCTAAGTCTGAGACAACTGCTGGTAGCGACTTATTTAATTTCCTTCGTAAGGTCATCTCTTATTTAGTGCTCTTGATGACCAGTGTGTTGTACTGGATTTTTGCGATTATATTAGTACCGATACTAAATGCATTGTTAAAAATCAGACCATACGAAGATCAGTTTGTTAACTTTATTTACCCTGGATGGATTATCTTACGTAACGTAGCAAACATTGGTTTTATTTTGGCTTTGTTGTGGATGGGTTTGCGTACCTTATTTCAAGTTGATGATGCTGGTAAGTCACGCGGATTTATTTTATGGCTTGTGTTAATGGCTTTGTTAGTTAACTTTAGTTTAGTCATTGCCCAAGGAGTTGTAGGGATAGCTGATACTGTGCAATCCCAATTTTTACCTGCTGAAAGTAAAGTTATAGAAGCATTGGGTCAAAAGTTAATGGTTGATCCGATTAAGTTCTTTAGAGGACAAGATAGCTCTGGTGGTTTCGCAGAAAATATAACCGAAAACAGTAACTTTACTGTTCAATTAAGTGCAAGTGATATTACAAAACCTATTGTACTGTTAATTTTAGCCATAGCATCTTTCTTCTCGTTTGTTGCTTTGATTGCTTTTATTTTAGTCCGACTCGTGGCTTTGTGGCTTTTGTATATGGTTTCACCTTTGGCATATGTAGCACGCATACTTCCTGAGACAAAAAGTTATTTTGATCAGTGGTGGTCTCAGTTTATTAAGTACGCTTTTACTGTTCCGATTTTGGCATTCTTCTTGAATATAACAGCGTTGATGGCAACAACTTTCGCTTCTCGTTCTGGTGATGCAGTGGAAGCTGGTAGAAATCCAAGTTATCTTTTTGCTGGTATGGATCCAGCCAAAGAAATTACAGAGTATGCCATTACAATCATCTCTCACTTTGTTGTTTTGGTTTTCCTTTATGCTGGTATGCACTTCGCTTTAAAGAGTGGTACATTTGGTGCTAAGCAAATTGTTGATGGTGCCAAGAAGGGATTTGATTTTGTTACTAAGACTGTTCCTGCAGCAGCAGGACGTGGCGCTCTCGCAGCTGGTAAGTGGGCTAAGGATACTGGGGCTGATGCACTAGCTAGTTCAAAAATGTTAAAGGGTCGCCCTGGTTTACAAAAAGCAATTATGGGCGTTGCTCGTCCTATTCAAGCTGGTAAGGCAATAAAGAAGGGTTTGTTTGATAATCCTAAGGAAGAGATGAACAAGCGCTTTACCGAAAAGTTCAGTGACGTTACCGATAAATTCCAGCCGTGGGGTGAAAATAAACTATTCCCATTGAAGATGGCGTATTGGAAAGCTATGGGTCAAGATTCTAAAAAATTAATGACTCAGGCTGAGCAGAAGAAACGATTTACAGAAATTCGTAATGACTCAGATATGGGAGAATTGGCAACTAATCTCAATACTAACCAACGATATTTAAATGCTCTTAATAATGGTCGTGCGGATATCGAAATGGCAAGAGATAACTTGTCTGATATTGAAGGAAAGTTAAATGCGGCAGAAGCCGAGGATTCCCAAAATAGCACACCAGGCACTCGGGCAAAAGTTGCTAGACTTCGAAATGATAAAAATACCCTTGATGTTGCAATTGGAATCGCGGATGCTAATGGGTTAAATGACATTGATATAAATGATATGGGTACTGACTTCAATAGAAATATCGATGCTACAAAAGCCAAGCTTACGGCAGATATTTCTGATGCCACGGTTGTATTGACGAATGACAATAACATAAGGACTGAATTAGGCTTTACCGGAACTATGGATGATGATGTTCGTAAGAGGTATATGAAAGAAGCATCTGATGATGCCGAAAAGGCTCAATACAGAGAAAGACCTTTCTCCAAAGCCTTGGCGGCAAAAGAAGATTCCGAAGCTCGTGATATTCAAAAAAATCTTGGTGATCTTGATTATGATCAACTAGAGAGTGGTTTTAACAAAGCTTTGCAAGAGAATAATATGGCAGCTGCTAGAGCCCATTTTAAGCAGATGGCCGATAATGGAGTTTTGGATAGATTGCTTAAGGCTAGTGGAAAGAAAAACAATGTTGAAGACCTCGCTGGGTTTGTTAAGGAAAAATTTGGAAAGGTTAGTGGGAAGTCTCAAATTAACATAATTCGTGAAGTATCTAATTCTAGTGAAAAAAATGGCAACACTTCTTTGTCTAACGCAGTAAAAAGTTTAGCAAACGGTGGTGGGATATTAAATACGATTACCCAACAACAGCAAGTTTTGGAAACCAAAAAGGTTAAAGAGGTTACAGAGTGGAAAAAGGGCGATGTTACTCATACTGACAGTAACGGAGTTGAACAGTTTAATGCGAAAATTAAGGAAAAGTTGAGAGCTTACGATACAAAAGAAAAGTCTAAGAGTTTGCGACAGAAAATCGACAGACCTATTGCTGATCATATTTTAAGCAAGTTTGAGTCTAATCCTGAAGAAGTCAACTCAATTGGAAATCACGTTGCTTCTGCTTTGGTTGAAGTGGCTACTCCAAGGGTTGCAAGAATCTTTAAACCCCATATAGTTGTATGATCCCAGAAATTCAATTAAAAATTGAAGAAGCTATAAAATTCCGTGACGCTCAAAGAGCATGGGAAGTTTTAGTTGCGGCTGCAAGAGATAGTCAAATCCAGTTACCTCGTACGGATTATTTACGCCTCAACTATTTACGTATGAATGCTTTGGATTCCGAACGTCTATTGGGGGTCATCAAAGAGTCTATTCTAGCAGCTTATCAAATTCCTGATTTTGATCTAGATAGTAGATTAGCAGATTATTTTGAACTGTTAGAATATGTTGATGTGCAAATAGATTTTCTCTATAAATTGAAAGCAATTTTAGTAAATCATCAAGAATTATTAGGTGATCAAAAAATAAATGTAAACGGGAAGCAGGTAACTCCGACTATTGCAAACTGGATTTTAGATTATCAATCCATGGTTAATCCAGAAATGAAAGATGCTTTAGGTGAGATGAAATATATAAATACTGGCCCTAATTTAAAGATTCTTTCTATTGGTCAGCGCAAGGCCTTGCAAAGTATTCTTAGAATTTATGATAGAGTCGATTCTTTAGTTAATCTTTATGAAGAGCTCCCAGAAAAGTTGTCACCAGAGGACACTCGAGAGTTTCAAGATTGGGCAGTAAAAAAGTTTGAAGAAGAGTACGGGGCAGAGCTCGAACAGCCAATTGTAGCAGAAGAGCCAATCTCTGAAGAACCAGAAATAACACCTCCGCAAGAAATACCACCAATAAAAGATCAGAACATAATTCCAGAACCTGAACTACCTCAAACACCCCAATCTCCTTACAAAATAGCCCCTCAAAAAGATCTAGATCTAAGCACTCAACCTAAAAAAGGTTTGGTGTTCGACATTCCGACTAACATAGACTTAAAACAAGAGGCTGTTAGTAGAGAAAAACGTGCCGAGCAAAAACTTAAAGAATTAAAAATTCGAACTAAACTAGAAGAACTCAAGAACAGAAACAAGGGCCAAACTAAAAGTTAAAAAAATGCTAAACGAACAAAAATTAAAACAGATACAAAACTTAGTAAGAAGTGCTACTGTTTTAAGCGAGCAAGAAAAAAATGAATGGATGGCTTTAATTGAATTGATGAATGATAAGCAAATTGCAGAGCTAGAAGAAATTTTACAAAAACCAAAGCCAGAACCTGTCGCTCAACCACAACCGCAACAACAACCGCAACAACAACCACAACCGCAACAGCAACCACAAGTTGTGGCGATGCCACCAACCACACCAGTCACACCACCAACACCATCCGCGCCAACTAAGCCAATGCCACCAACAAGGCCAGTGCCACTAACTAGGTCGGTGCCAGCAGTATCTCCAATACCGCCAGTGGCTTCTACTCCACCAGCTGCTACTGCACCAAAGCCATTAGGTGGCTCGTCTTTGTCGCATATTAGTAATTTACCTAATCAACTTTCAGATCAAAAACAGGACCCTCTAACCTTCCAATCAGCTCCATCACCAGCAGCACCACAAACCGCACCACGACCCATTTCTGCGCCGATGCCAATGCATTCTCAAGCTGCTCCGATCAGGCCACGTTCGATACCTATGCCACCTTCAAGTCCTAAGCCTACAGAGACTGTCCCTATGCCGCCTGTTAATCCGCTGTCTATTCCTAAATCTCCGATTAGAGACGTATCTTCGTCTATGAATACAATGGTTCTTAGTAAGTTTGAGGATATCAGTAATCTCACTAGCTCAGCACTACATCAACAGAATCGAGAAACATTTCATAAGACTATCAATGAACTAGCGGCTCAGTACGGTTACTTTCAGGTTGTTACAAATCTTGAGCAGAGCCCTTTGTATCAAGATTATTTGAATTACGGTAAGAGTATGTTAATGGGTAAAAAAGATAATTTGGCTTTATCACAAGAAGAATTTGAATTTATAGCCGACATTCTCCTTTCTCTCAAGGTTAATCGTTTTTAAATGATATAATATATATGCAATTTCCAGTCCCACAATTTACAGACGTCGAAGATAAAATCATTGCCGGCCTAACCTTTAAACAGTTTGCCATAATTTTTGGTGCAGCCGTGTTTACTTTTGTTATTTACACAATAAGTAAAAACTTAGCAGTTACAATTACAACCGCAGTTCTGACAGGATTACCGGCGTTGGCTTTGGTTTTTGGTAAATTGAACGGGCGGCCACTCTATGCCAGCGCAGGAAACTTTTTTAGTTACCTTTTTGGTCCAAAGTTGTACGTTTACCATAAACAAGGAAAAGAATCTGTCGAAATGGACATTCCAATAATTTCCGAAGAAAAACAGGCACCAAAGGACTTAAAAGGTACCGCTGTAAAGATTAAAGAGTTAAATTATTTATTACAAAAAGAGCAAACCGAAGAGTTAAGTCTGATCGAGCGAATTAAAAAAAATAGAGAAACTGATCGTGCTAAATAAAATCAAATGGCAATAACAAAAAATAAAAAACAAATTGGCAGTCCAACTCAGCAATTTTTACGTCTCGCAGAAATACGTGATGATGTGATTATTATGGACAATGGCACATTGCGTGCAGTGTTGGCTGTGTCTAGTACTAATTTTGATTTAAAGAGCGAAGAGGAGCAAAATGCTTTGGTGTATAGTTACCAAAGATTTTTGAATTCTTTGGAATTTCATGTTCAAATTTTGATGCAGTCTCGCAAAATGGACATAGCCGAATATACCGAAAGACTTAAAGTGATGATGGAAAAGCAGACTAATGAACTTCTTAGAATGCAAACTCAGGAATATATAGAGTTTATTGACCGATTAGTAGAGTCAGCTAATGTTATGAGTAAGAACTTTTATGTTATCGTTCCTTACGATACCAGTATTAACCCAGCTGCGACCAGTATTTTTAGCCGTATATTTGGAACCGGTAAAACCAAGGCTGTCACGGACCGTGAAGCTAATTTAGTCACATACAAAAAGCAGTTAGACGAAAGAGCTAATACCGTCTCGGCGTCGTTATCTAGCTCTGGTTTACGAGTCGTAAAGCTTAACACCGACCAATTAATTGAATTAGTTTATAACTCTTACAATTTTGCTTCTGGCCCAAATATCGACGCAGAGCAATTAACTAAGGTGACGATTAAAGATTTACAAAAATAATATGGGTTTATTTTCATTTAACAAATCAGAGCTCGACAAAAAGAAGGAAGAGTTAGAGCACCTTAAGGGGCAGATTTCTGCCGAGGGAAAGTTGGCTCAAGTCGAAAAAGAGTATCGCGAAGGTGTTACTACTCTTAAAGATTTACTTGCCCCAAGTAGTTTAAAATTTTCTAATTCGTATTTTGAACTAAACGGTAAATTTGGACGTAGCTTCTTTGTTTTGGCATATCCTCGATTCTTGTCTACAAATTGGTTATCGTTTATTATAAACTCCGAGAGTGCTTTGGATGTTTCGATGTTTATTTATCCAATCGACTCCGGAATGGTTCTAAAAAAATTGCGTAGCAAGGTGGGTGAAATTGGTTCTCAGATGACTATTGAACAAGAAAAAGGTTTAGCTCGTAATCCTTTGCTAGAAACCGCTTATCATGACGTAGAAGAATTGCGTGACGAACTTCAGCAAGGTGTAGAACATTTCTTCCGTTTTGCGTTGTACTTCACCCTTTATTGCGAAAACTTAGAAGAATTAGACAAGAACTCCAAAATTTTAGAGAGTGCTTTGGGTGCCAAATTAGTAGTGACAAAAAGAGCTTTGTTGGCTGTGGAGGCAGGGTATAATTCTACATTACCGCTTGCAATCGATGATCTTGATGTTGCTAGCAATCTTAACACTAGCCCGCTATCTAGTACTTTTCCATTTGTATCTTCGGATCTAACCGGTAACGATGGAATTTTGTATGGTATTAACCGTCATAATAACAGTTTAATTTTGTTCGATAGATTTCAGATGGAAAATGCTAACTTTGTTGTGTTTGCAAAATCTGGGGCAGGAAAGTCTTATGCTGTAAAATTAGAAATCCTCCGCTCATTGATGGTGGGTATCGAAGTGATAGTCGTGGATCCAGAAAATGAATATCAGCATTTAGCCGAAGCTGTTGGCGGAACTTATTTAAATATTTCTTTAAACTCAGATTTTCGTATCAATCCATTCGATTTGCCAATTGGCTTAGAAGATGAAGACAAGGGTGATATTCTTCGTAGCGCCATTATTAATTTAATCGGCTTGATGGGCTTGGTCTTAGGTAAGCTTGATCCGACAGAAGAAGCCATTTTAGATAAAGCTATGTGGCAAACATACGCTAAGAAAGATATAAACGAAACATCTGATTTTGCGACAGTCGAAATGCCAGTTATGAGCGATCTTATCGAAATTTTAAGTGGAATGGTCGGTGGCGAATCTTTGGCTATGAGATTAGGTAAATTTACCGAAGGAACTTTCGCAGGATTATTAAATAACCAAACTAACGTAGTATTACAAAATCAGCTACTAGTATTTTCTATTCGAGACCTAGAAGATTCTCTTCGACCAATCGCAATGTACATTATTTTGGGGCATATTTGGAATGTGGTGCGAAGTCAATTAAAGCGCCGAATTTTGGTATTAGATGAGGCTTGGATTATGATGCAACATGAAGATTCTGCTCGATTCGTATTTGGTATCGCTAAGCGGGCTCGTAAGTATTACTTAGGATTGACTACTATCACTCAAGACGTAGCCGACTTTATGGCTAGTAGTTATGGTAAACCAATTGTTACCAACTCTTCAATTCAATTATTGCTTAAACAAAGCCCTGCGGCTGTAGATATTGTTGCCGAAACTTTCTTTTTAACCGAAGGGGAGAAATATCTATTATTAGAAAGTGATGTTGGAGAAGGAATTTTCTTTGCTGGGTTAAAGCACGCAGCTATCAAGATATATGCATCTTATGTGGAAGACCAGATTATTACCACGGACCCAAAACAGTTGCTAGAAATTGAACAAAGCAAAGAAGATTTAGCAGAAATAAAATAAAGCTACCATGGGTCCCTCTAGTGCTGGTGGGGCCCATTATTTTAAAGATATGATGTTACTTGATGGAACAAATTTTCGCGGGTCAGATGCTGACGAATACGTGCCTGGGCAAAATGCTCAAGGTTCTTATCAGAACAATCCTTTAACAGACGAAGATAGTTATCAGTCTAATAACCCAAGGCAAGCACCAACGAATGATGACAGTGGTTATAATTTTGCTAATGAAAAGTATGGTCAAAAAGATCCGGAGTTTCAATCTTCTTATCAACAAGCGCAAAAAGGTGGTTTGGCAAAGCAAGCTGGCAACGCAATAGGAAAAGCAAAATCTGCCTTAGATAATATAAAAGGTGTTGCTGCTGATACTCCAGAAAACAGAGAACGCATTAAGCAAGAAGCTAAAGACAGGATAAAGAAATACGCCAAAGACAAAATTAAGGATAAGTTCGGTCAAGAAGTTAAAGATGTTAGCAAGGATGCTATAAAGAAGGCTGCTAAAGAGACAGCACAAAAAGCAGTCAAAAAGGTTGGCAAAAAGGTTGGGGAAGAGTTAGGTAAACAAGGCGCTAAGCTCGCTGTCAGAGGTGCTGCAGAGGTCGGAGGTAAAGTTGCTGCAGGAGCTGGTTCCGCTGCGGTTAGCGGGACTGCAGCTACGGTAGTTGGTGGTGCTGCAGTTGCTTCTGCTCCAGAAACTCTAGGTATCGGCCTGTTAATCGGTTTACTGTTAGAGATAGCTATGTATTTAGGTTTAAGTGATGCTGTAGACTGTACGTTTGAACTTGGCTCTGCTGCTAATGCCTTAAGAAAAGGAGATGTTAAAGGAGCAGCAGAACATCATAAGAAAGCTAGATTCCATGCAGAGAAAGCTTCCATGCTTTTATTAATGGGTTTTTTGTTGATAATTGCTGTCGGGATGACCTTCAGTATATTAGGATGGATAATAGGGATTCCAATGTTAATACTTATGAGTTTTTATATGTTTGCTGGGGTAGTTTTTCCTACTCAAGGGTATTTGCAAGGCTTATCTAAAAAACCAATGCAAATCTTCCTGTTATTATTTGATTTACTAGCCATCATTATATTTTTAGCTTTTGTAGCTAGTATATTTTGGTATATATGCGAAACCTCAGGGCTGGGTACTGGCTTCTTTTCTAATTTGGCCACAAAAGCTATAGACTGGTGGAGTGGTAATGAATTTGCTTCTACTTTTAATGAAGTTTGCACTGATATAAGTAAGTTTTAAGCATATTGTGCTATAATATATAAAAGGTTTGAAGATCATTCTTTGGCCATTGGCACACATTGAAACAAAATTAAACAAATAGAATCGTGAATAAAAAAGCTATCGCCATTTTAGGAGGAATATTTATCCTTATAGTCGGAACCCTGGGATTTATTATTTGGAGTAGATCATCTAAAGACGATACAACTCCAACCGAAGAAACCCCTGTCGTGGTAGAAGAGCCAACCGAGGAAGTTCCCCAAGAAGATCCAACCGAAGAAACCCCTAGTAGTGGTCAAGCTACTAAGTTAACAGACGAAGCAGTAATAACTCCAGCTTTGTTCTTTCAAGGTGATGGGATTGCTTACTTTAATCGTCAAGGTCAATTGTTCCGAACTAATATGTCAGTAACAGGCAGCACAGTATTATTAAGTGATAAAACAGAACTCACTGTTCCAGCAAAAACTAATATTTCTCGAATTTTATGGCCAGCAGTGGGTAATAGTTATATAGCTGAATCTGGCAGTGGTATTAGCAAGCAGTGGAGTTATTATAATCCTGATACAGGTAACTATATTGATTTGCCATCACAGGTAAAAAGTTTAGACTGGGTCCCTAGTGGAAATAAAATATTATTTGTGTGGGTAGGAAGCGACGGTAAGGCTACCTTAAATATTTCTGATCCAGACACAAATAATTACCAGATGCTTACCGATTTATACGAACCTGATAACGAGATTGTTGTTTCTCCGGATGGGCAAACTATTCTATTCTATCGTAATCAGATATCTGATCAAACAAAAAATACAATCAATTCAGTTAGCATAGATGGGAAGACTTTTAAGTCTGTAGTTCGTGATGGTTATAACAAAGGTGTGTTATGGTCACCTGACAGCAAGAAGTTTTTGTTTAGCCGCTTAGATCCATCTACTCAAAAGTTTAATCTTTGGGTGTCAGACCTTGCCAGTGGGGAAATTCGAAATCTAGGTGTGGCAACTTCTACATCAAAAGCTGTTTGGTCAAAGGACGGTTCATATATTGTTGCGGGTGTGCCAACTTCAGGAATTGCTGGACAAGGTGTAACTACAGACTCAGTTTATAAAATAGAAATCAGCAGTGGAGAAAAAACTGAATTCCCTCCAGGAACAGATGTTGATGTGGCAGAGCCATTTCTAAGCCTAAATGGAGATATTCTCTTCTTCCGCAATAATCAAGACGGCTCCCTCTATTACCATATACTTCAATAAACTTTATCTAGATTTTATCACTCATAAGGTATAATTATTTTATGAGTACCAAAATCGTTTTTATATGCGAAAACTGTGGGTTTTCTAGCCCTCGTTGGCAAGGTAAATGCCCTTCTTGTGAGCAATGGAATACCTTTGCAGAACAGACTATTCAGTCCACAAAAAAATCCACTCTTGGCTCTGGATCTGGGCGGGGATTTGCTGGGATCAAACCGGTCCTACTTTCTGAAGTTAAACAGAACAAAGTACAACGTCTATCTACTGGGATAGATGAATTTGATGTTGTCTTGGGTGGTGGTTTAGTTACTGGTTCTGTTGTTTTGCTTGGTGGTGATCCGGGAATTGGTAAATCCACCTTGGCTCTTCAATTAGCAAATTTATTAGTCGGCACAGAGCATACTGCTTTGTATGTTTCTGGCGAAGAATCTGCCCAACAAATTGCGATGCGCAATGTGCGGTTAGGGTTAAGGCAGGATGTGATGGTCTTAGCGGAAACAAATTTAGAATCTGCCATTGCATCAATCCAACAATTAAACCCAGAAGTTGTTATTATCGACTCCGTTCAGACAATGTATAGCGAAGAAGCAGGTGGAGTCACTGGTGGTGTTGCGCAATTATCTTTCGTTACTAATTCTTTAATCCGCTTAGCAAAATCTACCCACACTACAATTATACTAATCGGTCATGTTACTAAAGAAGGAATTTTGGCAGGACCAAAAACCATCGAGCACATGGTTGATTGTGTGTTGTACTTAGAAGGTGAGAGACTAGGTAATTTACGAATATTGCGCAGTAGTAAAAATCGATTTGGAAGCATTGGCGAAGTTGGTGTATTCGAGATGCGCGATACAGGATTAGTCGAAATAGATAACCCTGCGGCAATGTTTTTGGAACATAAGGATCAAGCTTTACCAGGTAGCTGCGTCGCAACGCTACTTGAGGGGAATAAAGTTTTGTTGGTAGAAATTCAAGCTCTAACAAATACTACCAATGCAAGTTATCCTAGGAGAGTAGCATCGGGTTTTGATGTTAATCGTCTTCAGTTATTGATTGCGATCATGCAAAAGACATTAGGGGTCAATTTGGGTAACCAAGATGTTTACGTAAATATTGCCGGTGGTTTTAAGGTTACAGAGCGTGCCGCAGATTTACCAGTGATGATGGCTATCTTGTCTTCTTATCAAGGTAAAGCTTGGCCAAAAGCGACAACCGCTTTTGGTGAAATTGGTTTATTAGGGGAAATTAGAACTGTGTCTCAGGTAGAGAAGCGACAAAAAGAAGCCAAAAAATTAGGTTTTGCCAATGTGGTTAATTCTAAAACTACCAAGTCAATCAGGAGCCTAAAGCTCTAATAATAAAGACTGTAATTGATTAAGATTATATTTTTGTAAAATAAAAAAGCGATGGCAACATCGCTTTTGTGATAATTAGAGTTTTATTTGGGGAAAACTCCAAGTAGGTGAGATACTGCGTATTGTTTCTCGATGGGGTCCACTGGTTTCCAGTGGTTTGGGTTGGTCTTCACCTTTCCAGAAACGATATCAAGCCGCATTTGATTTACTTCTTGGAATGGTTCCAAGAATGGTTCATTAACTGGTTCCTTAGAGATGTGGATTAAAGTATCCTCTCCCTTTTGATGCCTTCTGGCAAGGTTTTGGGTTAATGTTGCAAATCTCTCTCCGTAGCTTCTCTTTTGCATGGGCACTCCTGTAGGTTTGGGGTTTTTATTAGTATCACAGAATAAACTGTGGATACTTGATATTTATAACAAAAATTACCTCTGTGGTCAAGGTTTGTTTATTCAGTATGAATTACCTCGAGGTATTTATCGGATAATTTTTTTAGGGCTTGATGGTTTGTGAGTTGTGGGTCGTTGCGAAGAATATCTTGTGCTATCTCTCTGGCTTGTTTTAAAGCAGCGATTGTGACAAATTTTGGAAAACGGAACGCAAAACCTGATTGTTGTTCACCGAATAAGTCTCCAAATCCTCGTTCTTGCAAGTCGTGTTCTGCTAGAGCAAAACCATCACTAACTTGTTCAAAAATTTTTAATCGATTAGTTTCCATTTGTTCTTCGGTAGTGGTAAAGAGGTAGCAAAAACTAGGGAAGGGCCCTCTACCAACGCGTCCACGTAATTGGTGTAATTGGGCTAAGCCAAAGTTTTCGGCGCCTTCAATTAATATCACAGATGCATTGGGAATATCAATACCAATTTCGATGACTGTGGTGGCAACAAGAATATCAATTTTACCTGCTTTAAATAGATTCATGGTGTTATCTTTTTCTTCTCCTCTGAGGCCGCCATAAACTAACCCCAGTTTAAACTTAGGAAATAACTTTTGGAGTCTTTCGTACTCTGCTTTTACAGACTTAACCTCTGTTTCAGATTCTTCAACTTTAGGAGTGATTATAAAGGATTGTCTACCAGCTAAAATCTCTGTACTAATCTTATCGTAAGCGATATTTCGATCTGCTTCTGATAATAGTTTGGTAGTAATCTTTTGTCTTTTGGCGGGGAGTTGGGTAAGTTGTGATATCTCGAGATTCCCAAATAATGATAAGGCGAGTGTTCTCGGAATTGGAGTTGCTGTCATGCTCAACAAGTGTGGAATAAGATCGCTCTTGTGGGTTTTTTGTAGGAAAGCACGTTGGCTTACACCGAAGCGATGTTGTTCATCTATAATAACTAACCCTAATTTAGAGAAGTGAAGATTATCATTAAGTAGTGCGTGTGTACCGATTATAATTTTAATGTCGCCAGTACTAAGCTGCTTAGTTAGATCTTCTTTGTCTGTCGAGTAGTTGGTTCCAACTTTAACAAAATTTCGGGTCAGCAAAGCAATCTGGGATTTTATCTGTCCGGTGGTTTGCCCACCGGTTTTTTGGCCATCTTGGTCGCTAGCTAAATTTAAAAAGGTTTCATAGTGTTGACTAGCTAGTATTTCTGTTGGGGCAAGGATAATGGTTTGATAGCCGTCTAAAGCCGCCATATAGGCCGCTAGCCACGCTACTACCGTTTTACCGCTTCCTACGTCACCTTCAAGTAAACGGTTCATAGGGTGGCCTGTAGCCATGTCTTGCAGGATATCCCACGTAGCTCTTTTTTGCCCATCAGTTAAAGTAAAAGGGAGTTTGCTAACGACATCTTTAATCACCTCAACATTGTTGGTGAGTTTTGGAGCTGAACTTTCGATTAGGATTTTTTGTTTGATACTAGACGCTACTTGTTGTGGTAAACAGTCATCAATAGCGATTCGGTATCTACTAGAGTTAATTTGTGATTGATTGGTAGGAAAATGAAGTTCCTGAAGAGACTTTGCTATACTCGGCAGGTTGTATGTTTTTAAAGACTGTTGATTTAAAAGTTCGGCGAAATCTTTTTTACAATTGTCCCAACTTATTTTTACAAGTTTTAACAACCGTAGATTGGTTATACCTTTAGTTAGGTGATAGATCGGTAAAATCTTTCCAGTAGCTTTTGATTCTGAGAGTTCATCTGAAGCAATTTTTTCGAAGTATGGGTTAGTTATCTGTTTTTTACCTAATCGCCATTCAATTTTACCAGCTATGACAATTAAATCACCTTCGGAAAATTGTTTGGCTAAATATGGTTGATTAAACCACATTAAGTGAACTTCTCCAGTATTGTCTTCTAAAATCGCCTCTGTAAATTGCAGTCGCGATCGAAAAGATCTTCTGGCATTAATGGAGGTAATTTTTCCTTCTAACGTGACCATTTGTCCTGGCTCAGCTTTACCGATAGCAATTTTTTGCGAAAAGTCTATGTAGCGGAATGGGATATGATAAAAAAGATCTTCTATATAAAAAAGACCCAAATTGTTGAGGGTTTTTTTTAGGCTTGGCCCAATGCCAGGCAATCGTTCTATTTTTGTATTTAAAGAATACATTTATGAAAATAATTTCGAAAGTATGAGTTACTTAAAATTTAAATCTGTGAGAAATTTTTTGAGCAGTAGTAGGAATAATTTCTTCGTGTTCTGGGAGTACATCTATTAAAAAGTCGCGAATTTCATCGGCATCCATATCTTCTAGTTCTACAGTGAGGAGGTGGTTAAGGTACGCAGTGGTTTCGAAGTTAAGTGTTTTATGGACACCGTCATCGACAATCCAAAACATTTTTATACGTTGGTAGGGGATAATATCATTGTTGATATGAATTCCTAAATCGCTGATTTGCATTGGAATTATCTTCGGAGTCTGTCTTGCAAAATAGATAGCTAGAAGAGCAACGAACACCAAGCTTATAGCACCAAAAATATCTTTAGCAAAAATTTCGTAGGCAATTAACAAGCCAACAACTATCACAAAAGTGATATACCATGCTGGATTTTTGGGGTAGTGCCTAAATTCCGGCGCTTCCCATTCAAAAACTGTTAACGGCTTTTTTGGCATTGTTTGTTTTAAATGTTATCTCTGGCGGAGAGGGAGGGATTCGAACCCTCGGTGCCTTGCGACACAGTAGTTTTCAAGACTACCGCACTAGACCACTATGCGACCTCTCCAGATTACCTGTTTTTCTGAGTTTTCTCTCACTTCATATATTATACCTGATTTTCTAATTTTAGGGTATTTGCTATTAAATCCTTCTTAGTTGGAGAAATTGATCGGCGATTATGAAGACATGATTTGATGAGAAATTCTTCATTTTCGATAGTATAAATATAAAGCCAATCGTATGCGTTTTCGGTAGTCTTCTTTACAACATATCCTTGTGAGTTGGAATGAATTCGTCTTAAGTCAACTTTTTTTCCGCTTGTATATCGTACTTGTACCCGCTTTAATTTTAAACCTGTGTCTACAATCAAGTCGTAAGCAGCAGATTCAGTTAAGGGTATTGATACATCATATCCATACTTTGTGAATGTCGCGACTGCTTGAGAAACAGCAATATCGCCTTTGCGTTGAGTAAGTCTCATAAGGAAATTATAGCGGTATGGCATACCACTGTAAATGTGGATAAATCAAAAACGAGCCGTACTCTAGATAGGCTCGTTTTTTGTTGGGTTTGTGTTTCTTTCGGTACTATCGTTTCGGGAAGTCTGCACGCTAGCTTAAGTTCTAGCAGGCAGGGATCCAGAAATGATCAATTAGAATATTTGTGTGGGGATATTACGGTACGTATTGTTGTTCGCTAGGTTCAATAATGAATCCAGCTTGGGTTTGACTAGGTTTTTGTGGTGAGATGTTGTCTACTGGTTCTGAAGGGGTTGTAGTCGTGTTTGGGGTATTGGTTGTGGTTGGTTTAACCTCTGGTTTAGTAGTTGTTACTCCTTTTACTTCTCCTTTGGTTGGAGTTTTATCAGAAGCGAGGCTAGTTGATCCATCAATGATGATAATCTTTTTAGCTAAAATAGAATCGTTATCTTTGGTTCCAATGACTGTCACCTTACCTTCAATCTTATCAAAACGGTCTACTACTAATTCACCTGTTGACCCAATCACAACTGTCGCGTCATTAACTACAAAAGTACTTTTTTCTATTACTAACTTGTTTTTTCCATAACTATTAACTGTACCTGTAATAGAAATCTTGTTTGGTAAATCTAGAAGCGCCTGTTCGTTCACTGTGGCAATAATTTTTGCCAAGCTTTTTCCTGTCTGTTTAGTAGCAGACAAAGCTACTTCTGCAGATTCCTTTGTGCTTTCAGATCGAGAGGCGTTTTCTAGTACCGACTTTTGCTCTTTGTTGATGGCAACTAAATTATCTAGCAGGCGAGAATCGTTTTGGGAAACCGCTTTAGCTGTAGCTATTTCAGAAACAGCACTAAAAGTTTTTTCTGTTTGTGTGGTTAAAGCTACAATTGCTGCTGCTTCTTGTTCTGGGTTATTAATTTCTATTACTCGCTTGGTTTCGTCTAATCTCTTTTCTGCTAATGCTAAGTGAAGATTAGCAACTTTGTCTTGATCGAAAGTCAGGTTGATTCGGGCTTCTTCGCCAATAAGCTTGATGCCATAAAGTTTATCACCAGGTAAACTGTTTTCCGCTGCGTGATAACCAGAATAAGTACCAGTAATAATAAAGGCGAACATGGCAGCTGTAACAGCTATTCTATGAGAAGAAATAAATTCAACAAATTTTGTAAACACGCTAACTTTTTGAGCGTAGCGGTGTTGTTTAGTCGGAGTCGGAATGTTTGCCTTTGGTATATTTGATAGGAGTTGGGCAATCTGTAGAGTAGAGGAGAGCTCTAGCTTTTGTTCTGGGGTTAAATTTGCATCATCAAAAATCTCTCCTTTTGAGAGGCTTTGTAAGGCTTGGTCTAATATGTAGTCTGAGTTATTATCTTTCATCTATTCTTTTACTTATTCTCCGGATATGGAATCTTTAAATATGTCTTTAAGTCGAGTTATGGCTCGGTGCTGAATGACTCTGATCGCACCTTCCGTTTTATTTAGTATCGTGGCGATGGTTGAGTTATCTAGTTCTTCGAAGAACTTCATTTTGATGACTGATTGTTGTTCATCATTTAGTTCCTTAAGAAGTTTGATAAGAATCGATTGTTCAATTTGTAAATTGATTATATCAACAACGTTTGTGTCGTATTCAAGAGTGTTTTCTACACTATCGAGAGGAACTAGTTGTTTTTTCTTTCGGTAGTAATCAATAACTAAATTTCTTGCTATTTGGAACAACCAACCTTCAAAGGCTTCGAGCTGTTCTAAATTTTTTAAACCACTGAAGGCTTTAATGAACACTTCTTCTGTAATATCCTCCGCAGTTTCTTTATGACTGACTCGATAGAATATGAATCTATAAACTCGAGCATAATATGCTTCATAAATATCTGCCAAGGCATCTTGTTGCCCTGCTTTAGCAGAAATTATAATATTTAAGTTTATATTTGTGTGTTCATTCATATAGACGTGCCCTCTGGTCTTTTGTTACAGATAAGCTTTTTTGGGTATGTATCGGTCTCTATTTGCTACAATTAGCTATATTTTAGCATATTATTGAGCGTGAAATTAACAAAAAACAACCACTGTTGCCTCGCGGCGGTGTGATTGCTTTTTGGCGGAGAGGGAGGGATTCGAACCCTCGGTACGGCTTAAAACCGTACAGCGGTTTAGCAAACCGCCGCACTAGGCCACTATGCGACCTCTCCATGTTTAATCGATTTAGTTTTTGGGTCAATCTACCTGTGTAGAATCTTTACTATTCTAGCGAAAATAGATGGTTTGGTCAATTAACCGATATTAGTCTTGAGCCAAGGCTAAGCACCAAACATTTTTCACTCCAGCAGCCTTTAGGGTTTTTGCAGCTTCTATAAAAGTTGAACCAGTTGTGGAAACATCATCAATTAGAAGTACATTCCTTGGCATCGATTCAGGATACAAAACTTTAAAACTACTGTGTAAATTTTTTTGTCGTTGTTCTTTGTTTAAAATCTTTTGTTGTTTTGTTGATCTAGATTTTGCAAGTAATGGATCAATCGGTAAATCTAATTTATCAGCAAAAACTTTGGCTATTAATTCAGTTTGGTTAAATCCTCGAAAACGCTTTTTTAATCTTGTCATAGGAATAGGGCATAGTACAAAATGATTAATCTTATCATTTTTTACTTCAATTTTATTTACTGCAGTAAACGATAATTCTGTGATTAGTTCTGATACCAAAGCAAGTTTAGTGGTATTAATGATTTTACTCACTAACTTATCTCGGTAATCAAAAATTGTTATCAGTCGATCGGGTGAATCATTTGTCTGACAATATTCATGAGTGAATCCATACTGACTTGGTAATTGGCATACAATACACCTTTGCTCGGTAGTCATTCTTAATTGTTGTTGGCAATTTAAGCAAATGTATAAATTCCATGCACTGCAATTGATACATTGTTTTGGGAAACTGATGTCCCAAATATTATTCAACATGTTTAAAGTATAAATGATTAGCGTTCAAGGCCCGTTCAAGGCTCGATTAAGACTTATTCAAGTTTTGCGAAATGTGTGCTATATTTTGGGCATAAAACAAGATCTGGAGGATCTATGAAATTATCACTTATTGTTCTATATACAAAGCAATTATTAGAAATGAAGGGGTTTTACGAATCTTTAGGGCTAACATTTAAGCTAGAAAAGCATGGTGATGGCCCAGAGCATTATTACGCAAAACTTGGTGAGCGGCTTGGTATGGAGCTTTATCCTCTAACAGCAGAGCGGACTGATAAACCAATCAGTCATCCTCATAGGTTGGAGTTCACTAGCGGTGAGATCAGCACTGTCGTTGGTCAATTAATCGCTAATGGCTGGAAAGACCAAATGGGTTGGAGAGATAGCAAAAGAGGTAGTTTATACCTCGTAGACCCTGATGGTAACGAAGTTATGCTCAGTCCTCCTCAATTTCCAATTAAGTGGTTGGGTATTGAATCAGTTCAGGTATAAACAAAAACCCTTTACAGAGTAGATCTGTTAAAGGGTTTTTATAATTTCTAAATTTGATTTAGGCTTTCTAGTTAAACTGGAACCGCTGCAACTTTTTTGGATTGTTGGATTTTGAAGGTGACTTTATCTCCTTCAGCACCAACTGTGATTGTTGCGCCTTCGCGTAGATTTTGTTGGATAATTTCTTCGGCTAGAGGATCGCTAATTAAATCTTGGATGCTCTTGCGAATATATCTTGCACCTTGCAATGGGTCAAAACTTTTCTCGGTAATTAATCTAATCAATGCTGGAGTAGTTTTAAAACTAATTTTTTGCATATCCAGGCGTTTTTGGAGATCGTTCAGTTGTAACTGAGTGATCTTTTTTAAATCAACTAAACCAAGTGGGTGGAAGATAATAATTTTATCAATACGGTTCAAGAATTCTGGGCGGAGCTCCTTCTTGAGTTTCTCTACTAAACCAGCTTTAATTCGTTCGTATTCATTTTCTAACTTAACTTTTTCGGTTTCCTTAGCTTCATCACGGTCTGCAAAGCCAATCTTTGTTGCGGCAGTGTTCAGTTCTTGCATACCCAAATTAGAAGTCATGATAATCACTGTGTTAGCAAAATTAACACGCTTGCCTTGCGCGTCAGTTAACTGCCCATCTTCTAAAATCTGCAATAAGATATTAAATACTTCTGGGTGAGCTTTTTCGATTTCATCAAACAAGACTACCGCATAAGGTTTACGTCGAACTGCTTCGGTTAAACGTCCACCTTCTTCGTATCCAACATATCCTGCTGGTGCACCTATTAAACGGGCAACATTGTGACGTTCCATGAACTCGGACATATCAACTCTAATTAGAGCATCTGCGTCTTCGAATACTTCTTGAGCAATCATCTTCGCAGTTTCAGTTTTACCAACACCTGTTGGTCCTAAGAACATGAAGGAACCAATCGGGCGCTTTGGATCGGATAACCCAGCTCGAGAACGGCGAATAGTTTTAGAGATCTCTGTAATGGCTGCATCTTGACCAACGATTTTAGTCTTTAATACTTTTTCTAAGTTAGTAAGTTTACCGATTTCATTTTGAGCTAGCTTTTTCAAAGGAATTTTAGTCATCAAAGATACAGTATGAGCAATATCTTCGGCAGAAATTGAATAAACTGGGCCTGTGTCTTCTTTGGCCATGGCTTCAAGTTCTTTCTTTTGAGCTAGTAAACGCTCTTCTTGGCTACGTAAATGTAGAGCAGTAGTAAAATCTTGTGATAATACTGCTTTCGTTTTTTCTTCTTCTAATTGCTCTAGTTCAATTTCTACTTTGCGTTTAGTTTTAGCCAACTTTGAATTACTGTGAATGCTTCGTAAGAAAGCTGCTGTTTCGTCTACTAAATCTACGGCTTTGTCTGGTAAGAAGTGATCTTGAATATATCGATCAGAAAGATCGACTGCAGCTTGAAGAGCTTCGTCGGTAATATGAACGTTATGATGCTTTTCGTAATTTGGTCGGATTCCTTTTAGGATAGCCAGAGATTCTTCTTTAGTTGGCTCTTCTACCAAAATTGGTTGGAAGCGTCGTTCTAAGGCTGCGTCGTGTTCGATATGTTTTTTGTATTCAGCTAAAGTTGTAGCACCGATAGTGCTTAACTCACCGCGAGCAAGTGCAGGTTTAAAAATGTTGGCCGCGTCTAAGCTACCAGTTGTTGCGCCAGCACCCATCATGGTGTGAAGTTCGTCTATAAATAGGATGATGTTTGGATTAGCTTTAACTTCGTCAATAATTTGTTTAAGTCGGTTTTCGAATTCACCACGGAACATCGAACCAGCAACTACTAGAGCAAGATCCAAAGATAAAATTTTCTTATCAAGTAGGTTGTCTGGAACTTCACGATTGGCGATTGCCAAAGCAAGACCTTCGACGATTGCAGTTTTACCAACTCCTGCTTCACCGATAAGCACAGGATTGTTCTTAGTGCGACGACCTAGAATGCTAATTAGACGTTCAATTTCTTTTTTACGCCCGATTACAGGATCGATATTACCTTGTGCAGCTTTTTTAGTTAGGTCTGTTGCGAAGTACTCTAGCATGTTGCCACGCTTTGCTTCTGGTCCACCGCCAGGCATAGGGGATTGATGCATGTGACCACCTTGTTCGCCCATTGGATTAGCGTTACTACCTTCTTGTTGAGGCATGTCAGGGAATTTAGAAATATTTTCGAAGACAGTAATTAAGTTGTGTTCGAGTTCGCCAATATCAACTCCTAGTTTAGAAAGAATTACACGAGCTTTATTATGTTCGGTTGTAATTAACCCGTACAAAAAGTGCTCGGTGCCAATAAATTGATAACCATATTGACTGGCGATGATGGCAGATTTTTCGATGGCGGTTTTTAAATTGGTTGATAATACCGGTTTCCAGACAGTGATTTCGTTATTCTGATTAACTGACTCCAATTCTAATTTGATCAGATCTGGGGTAAGTTTGGCTTTGGTTAAGATTTCTCCAGCAAAGCTAGACTTTTCTGCTACAACCCCGAACAATAAATGCTCCGTCCCGATGTGATCGTGATGGAGTTCTTCAGAGACCATTTGAGCCGCAATTAAGGCGTTTTTGGCTCTACTGGATAGTCTTTCTAATATAAAGGCAAAGTTGTTCATAAGTAGGATATTTTTAAATTAGTTTATGGCTTGTATTCCACAAGCTAGTTACAGTATATTAGCACTCTTTAATGGAGACTGCTAATTTATTTATAAGCTATTTTAGTCGCATTGTCAAGAACAGTTTGCTACTATAATAACGTTATTAATACTTAAATTGTAACACGTAAAAGGTTGTGTTTGAGTTAAAGTTTTTCTTAATTATTTCTAAAATATGTTTAAAAAAGCACGAGCATTAAAAGACCCTTCTGATTATGACCATGGCTATCAATATGCCTTATTCTTGCTCAATTTAAGTATGCGCACAGTTGGTGAGGTAAAAGAAAAAATGAAGCAACGGGGTTACGATCAAAAAGTGGTAAAGGAAGTTATAAACAGTTTATTGCAAGATAAATATTTAGATGATGATAACTATGCCGAGATATTTATTAACAGCATGAAAAATTATAAAAGCTGGGGGAGGTTTATGATGAAGAAAAAGATGTACGAAAAGAAGTTACCAGTAGAATTGATCGAAGAAAAACTATCAGAGCTCCTAACAGAGTCTGATGAATTAGAAATTGCAAAGAGATTTTTACAAAGATTATACCCAGATTTAAAAGCAATCAAAAAGTTAGAATATGACGAGAAACAAAAAGTTTTGCGCAAACTAATGTCACGCGGCTTTGGTATGGATACAGCTACAAAGTTAATATAAAAGTAACAAAATAAAAACCGCGACTCATCACAATTTTGTTGTGCGTTATCGCGGTATGTCTGATTACTTAGACATGATAGGCGGGTTATCGTAATAACCTTCGTCCCTTAATCGTTCATGGTAGAATTCGGCTTCATCGCCGATTCGAGCTTCTTCGTGAATACGATCGAGACGGGCCAGTTCTTTCTGTTCATCACTGTTCCAAACGAGAGTATGACCTGTAGCTTCGCGAATCATTTGCGAAAGCTCGTTCCGAAGAAAATAATCTTCGAAACTTGTTAACTCATCGTCAATTCGACACAGGTTACATGTACCGGCTTGGCAGGGGTTGAGACCATTTGCAGGTTGCACGGAAGTGTGGATTTCATCATCTACATCACGACCTGCAATGTGGAGCTTCCATTTTGCATTCTTTGGAAAAACCAAATTGCGATCATCATCTTGCATGTACGATGGCATGTAGAAGTCTTCGAATCCCGAAAATTTGATTGCTTCTTTATTACAATCGTTAATGATTTTCTGGGACAACGAGGTTTCTCCTCGCGTGGGGAGCACAACTCTGGCGTCGGGCTCAAAAAAATCCAACGAGCATATTTCTGCAGGTTTAAGCTTTGGCATCTATAAATTCCTCCTAAAATGCTTTAAAACTTGACTAAAGACTAACTTCAGACATTATACCTTAAAAGTAAGGTATTGTCAATTTAAAAATACCCAATTTAATGGGTATTTTTAATCTTCTTCTGATTTTAAACCTTTGAGCTCAGCGATTTTATTCTCAAGATCGGAAGCTTTTTTGGTCGCTTCCATAGCCTTATCTAATAGAGTAATATCTTCCGGGTTTTCGGTTGTTAGATTGAAGGCTTCGTCTGCTTCACGATACCGGATTTTTAGAGTTTCTTCGAGGTAAGCTATTTCTTCTTCTTTGTTTTTAAAATTAGGATTGAAATCTTCGTCGGCATGCATTATAGAACCAATCATGCCATGTTCGTTAAGTGTTCCCATAAAGGTCTAATTAATTAGATTCTTTCTAAGATCCCATTTGGCGAAGTCGTTTGATACGTTCTTCAATTGGTGGGTGGGTATTAAATAAGTTTGCTATCCAGCTAGTAGAGCTTTTACCATCTTCACTTCTTGCATTAGATTTGAAAGGGTTGGCTATATATAGATGAGCTGTGGCTTTGTTGGCAGCTTCAAGTGGTTCGGTATCTGCGGCAATTTTTTCTAGAGCTAAAGCTAAACCTTCTGGATAACGAGTAAGTAATGCTCCGGATGAATCTGCCAAAAATTCACGGCGACGAGAAACAGCTAATTTAATTAGCGTAGCAATAATTGGAGATAAAATTGCTAGGATAATTCCGATGATTAAAAATATTCCATTCCCTCCATCGTTGCTGTCACGTTTTTTACCACCAAACAAAGAAAATCTAACCATCCAGTCGGCGAGTAAAGTGATTACACCAACCATCACAACAACTAGAGTCATAAATCGAATGTCGTAATTGCCGATATGTGAAAGTTCATGTGCTAATACTCCTTCGAGTTCAGTACGGTCTAACCGTGATAGTAATCCGGTAGTAACACAGATCACAGCATGCTTCGGATCGCGACCCGTGGCAAAAGCATTCATGGCAGTGTCTTCTATGATATACACTCTAGGCATTGGCAAACCCGCGGCAATAGTTAAATTTTCTACTACTTGATAGAGTTGTGGTTGAGTTTTTAAATCAATTTCTTTAGCATGAGAGATCGCCAAAGTGATTTTGTCAGAAAAGAAGTAGGAAATAAAAGCCGATACAGAACTAAACACTACTGCAATTAGTACAAACTCCGGAGCATTGTAGACTTGGGAGAATACAAAACCTAACCCGATGATTACGAGCAAAAAAACAAATATTAGCAAAACCGAATAGGTTTTGTTTTTCGATATTTCGGTGTAGGTGAGCATTGGTTATTTTAGAATCTGAATGCTTTTGATGAGTTTGTCGAAAGCCGTGCCTGGGAAGTTTGCTGTGATGTGTAAATGAAATCCGAGAGGGTGCTTTATTATCACTGTGATTGGTTCTCCCATGCCATCTTCGCTGTATTTAACAGCGTCATTGCCGTCAACTTTGTTGCGATTGATAATTTTTACGTATTGGTTTTTTTCTAGTACTGCAACTTGTTCGTCAATATAGTTTTGATACCCTGGAACTTTTCGAATTAATACAAAGGGAGCTTCTGGCATCGGAGTCGGCGATGTTGCATCTTGCATTCTAAGTTGAATTTGGCCGTTACCATCTCTCTCAGCTTTAGGTGCTGTATATACATTATTATCATAGTCAAAAGAAATGCCGAAATCTTGATTACTATAATCACCTGTGCCTATTTCTGTAGCCTTTTCGATTGTCGTCTTATCTGGCGGTAATGTGGCTTTGGAGTTTTGTACATCGGTATCATTAATAACAAATTTTTTATTGTTATTCCAGTATATTGCTAGTAAAACAGCAACAAGCAAGATTAAGATTGCTGCTAGAGAGTATTTAAATTGTTTAGGCATGCATTTAAAACTTAACTTCTACATTCTGTGCTTCTGGGCCATTGTCATCAATGTCGAAAAAGGCGCGTTTGCTAAAGCCAAGCATGGAAGCGAATAAGTTTGTAGGGAATACTTCAACTTTAGTATTGAAGTCACGAACGTTACCATTGTAGAAACGACGAGATGCTTGGATCTTGTTTTCTGTGTCGGTAAGGTCGCTTTGCAATTGCATAAAGTTTGCATTGCTCTTTAAGTCTGGATAGTTTTCAGAAACTGCGAACAAGCTTTTTAGAGTACCGGAAAGCATGTTTTCGTCTTTTGCACTTTCTTCTGGAGTTTGTGCACCCATAGCACGAGTACGAGCTTCGGTAACACGCTCTAAAACACCAGATTCCTGAGCAGCAAAACCTTTGACAGTGTTTACTAAGTTAGGAATAAGGTCATAGCGACGTTTTAATTGAACTTCAATGTCGCTCCAAGCTTCATCAACTCGATTTTTAGATCGAATTAATCCGTTGTATACAAAGATAATTGCCACTACAACAATGGCGATAATGCCTAAGAAAATCCACATAAATTAATAAATTAATGATTTCCTCTATTATATCAAAATCAAACAGGCAAATCTATGGCAAAGCGATGCTTTTCTTTTTGCCAAAGTTTCATTATAATTAATCCATGTTAACAGAAGATGAAGTTAAAAAAGTAGCCGAAATGGCTCGAATTGAATTAACTGACGCAGAAGTCGCGAAGTTCCAAAAAGATCTTTCGTCTGTTTTGGATTATGTTGAAGAGCTTAAAAATGTTGATACCGAAGGGCTGGATATCGTAGCTAGTGTGACAGGTTTAGAAAATGTTGAACGCCCAGATAAAGCTGAGCTGGTTGATTACCAAGAAAATATTCTGTCTAACGCACCGCAAAGTAAAGATAAATATTATAAGGTTAAATCAATATTATAGTGCTGGAAAATATTTTTATGAAATTTGAAGAATTATCACTTACTGAATTGAGACAAAAATTAGACAACAAAGAAGTTTCGTCGGTCGAACTGACGAAATATTTTTTGGCACGCATTAACGAACAGTCTCCTGTTGGTGACCAATCAAAATTAAATGCTTTTATCACAGTAGACGAAGACGAAGCATTGCGTCAGGCGCAAGAGGCAGATGAGTATATCGCCAGCGAAGGCTCTAACCCACCTTTGTGTGGAATTCCATTTGCAGCAAAAGATTTGTTTTTAACCAAAGGCATTCGCACAACCGCGGCGTCAAAAATTTTAGATAACTATATTCCTCCATATGATGCTACTGTAATCGCTAAGCTTAAAGAGCAACGCGCAGTGATGATTGGCAAGACTAATATGGATCAGTTCGCTCACGGTTCTAGCGGCGAGACAAGCTTTTATGGTGCGACTCGTAATCCTTGGGATACTTCTCGTATGCCTGGTGGTTCTAGTAGTGGTAGTGCGGCAAGTGTGGCTGCCGGTCTTTCACCTTGGGTGTTGGCAACAGAAACAGGTGGTAGTATTCGTCAGCCAGCAAGTTTGACAGGTGTGTCGGGATGGAAGCCAACTTATGGTCGTGTTTCTCGTTATGGTGTTGCTGCTATGGCTTCGAGTTTGGATAGTATGGGTGCAATGGCTGGTAGTGTTCGCGATCTAGCGATGATTGCCGAAGTTCTTAGCGGTCAGGATGAAAAAGATTCTACAACTGGACCAGTTGAAGTTCCTGCTTATAGTCGCGAACTTAAAAGCGATATTAAAGGGTTGAAGATCGGTGTGCCGAAAGAATATTTTGTCGATGGCATGGAAGATGGGGTGCGGGCTCGAGTTATGGAAGCTGTAGAGGTGTTGCGAGGGTTAGGCGCAGAAATTGTTGATGTGAGTTTACCTAATACAAAGTATGGCTCTTTGGTTTACGCCATTGTGTGTCCAAGTGAAGTTTCTTCCAACCTAGCACGCTATGACGGTATTCGTTATGGTCACTCCACACAAGAGGGTAAAGATTTGTTTGAAGTATATTCAAAAACCCGTGCCGAAGGTTTTGGTGACGAAGCCAAGCGTCGGATTATGACCGGAACTTATGTTTTGTCCGCTGGGTATTACGATGCGTATTACAAGAAAGCTCAGCAGGTGCGTCGTTTAATTTTAAATGAATTCGAAGAAGTTTTTAAACAGGTTGATGTGTTAGTTGCGCCGAGCTCTCCGAATGTTGCTTTGCCATTAGGTAAAGCAGCTAGTGATCCGTTATTTGGATATATTGCTGACCAGTTGAACATTCCAGGAAGTTTAGCTGGAACACCAGGCTTATCTATTCCTTGTGGGTTTGCAAAACCAAGTGATGGTGGAGCGACAGAAATGCCAGTTGGTCTACAAATTATTGGCCCGCAATGGGGTGAACAGAAAGTGTTTAATGTTGGTGTTGCTTATCAGGAGGCAACTGATTGGCATACTAAGAAACCACAATGATATGGAATTAAAAGGCTATAAACCAGTTGTCGGATTAGAAATCCACGTTCAGCTTGCTACTAAAAGTAAGATGTTTTCGAGTGCGCCCAATGATCCTAATCAAAAAGAACCGAACACTAATATAGATGAAGTCGTAACAGGCGAACCTGGTACATTACCAGTTATAAACAAAGAAGCTGTTCGCTTGGGTGTAATGGTTGGTCTAGCTCTTAATTGTGAAATTCCCGAATATTCTAAATTTGATCGCAAGCATTATTTTTACCCAGATTTACCGAAAGGTTATCAGATCTCTCAGTTAGACCATCCTGTCGCAGTGAAGGGTTGGATTGAGATTTCTGTACCAGCGAACCCACAACGCGAAACAAATCCTGATGCATACACCAAAAGAATCCGCATCACTCGTGCTCATTTAGAAGAAGACGCAGGGAAAAATACCCATCCAGAAGGGTTACCTTATTCGTTAGTCGATTACAATCGCGCTGGTTCACCATTACTAGAAATCGTTACTGAGCCTGACGTAGAAACTGCCGAAGAAGCTCGAATCTTTTTACAAGAACTTCAGAGAATAGTTCGTTATGTTGGCGCTAGTACTGCAGACATGGAAAAAGGCACGATGCGTTGCGAGCCAAATATTTCTGTTCGTAAGCCAGGGGAAGAGTCTTTACCGAAGTATAAAGTTGAAGTGAAGAACATCAACAGTTTTAAATTTGCCGAAGCAGCAATTAATTACGAAATTCCTCGTCATATCGAAATGTTAGAAAATGGTGAAATGCCAAAGCAGGTGACAATGGGTTGGAATGAAAAACAAAGTATTACTGTCGAACAGCGCACCAAAGGTGAAGCTAATGATTATCGTTATATGCCCGAACCAGATTTGCCAGAACTTCATTTTACAAAAGAGTTTATAGAAGATCTACGTGGCAACCTTCCAGAATTACCAGCTCAAAAGCGTGTACGCTTTGCGCAAGAATTTGGTTTGAACTCAGATACAATCGAAGATCTTTTGGGTTGGAAAGAGTTGAATGAGTATTTTGAAAATGTTGTAAGTGAAATTGATGCATGGATGATCGCTGATAGTACTAGTAATACAGAACTTCGTGCCAAATTAATTAAATCTGCTGCAAACTGGTGTTTACAGGATTTTTCAGCCTTGCTAAATAGCGAACTAGCCAATCCATTAGAATCAAGAGTGTCTGCAGAAAATATGGCAGAGCTAGTTAAATTAATTGATAGTGGAAAAATTTCTAGCAGTGCCGCTAAACAAGTCTTTAAAAAGATGTACGAAACTGGTGGTGAACCAGATGGTATCGTAGAAGATTTAGGATTAACTCAAGTTAGTGACGAAGGCGCAATCGAAGCAGCTATAGAAGTTGCAATGGCTGCGAACGAAAAAGCTGTTGCGGATTACAAAGCAGGCAACGAACGAGCGTTTGGTTCTATTGTTGGGGCGGTAATGAAAGAAATGAAAGGCAAGGCGAATCCACAAGTGGTTAACGAATTGCTTAAGAAAAAACTTAGCTAAAAGTTTTTAACTTTCTAAAACAAAAATAAATTTATGGAATACTTAGGAATCATCTTTGCAGTGGTTGCGTTAGTCAGCTGGGGCTTTGGTGATTTTTTTATTCAAAGAACATCTCGCAAAACTGGCATAATTGATGCCATGTTCTTTATCGATATTGTAGCGGCAGTTGTGTTGTTGCCCTTTGTTTGGGACGAATTAGCATTGCTGGATTCTCGAACTATTTATATTTTACTTATTGCTGGTGTGGTGTTGATTGGCGCCTCGTTCTTTTTATTTACCGCACTCAAACAAGGGAAGTTATCGATTGTTGAACCAGTGGCTAGTCTGGAATTACCATTTACAGTTGTGATAGCTGGGTTTCTAGGTCATGAAAGATTAGATCTGTTAACCTACTTAATTATTGCTTTGGTATTTTCAGGAATATTTTTAACAGTTACCGAAGGACGTCATGTTTTTAAGGGTGCTTTAAAAAAATTAGAGAAAGGGACATTGCTGGCCTTTGGAGGTGCCATAATGATGGCGCTTGGTAATTTTACTATCGGTTACGCAAGCCAAGAAACTAGCCCCTTGATGAGTATTTGGGCAACTAGTTTAATAATTTTAATTCCCTGCATGATTTACTATATTTTTACTAATCGTTTTGGGTTGATGATGAGGCATATAAAAACATACCCTCTTACAGTACTAGCCGAAATTACTTTTGATAATGTAGCTTGGATAGCTTTTGCATTTGCAGTAATTTATATTCCAATTTCTGTTGCAATTACTATTAGTGAAAGTTATATCATTCTTGCTGTCTTGTTGGGAGTGTTCATCAACCGAGAAAGATTAAGACATCACCAGTACTTAGGAGTTGCTTTGGCTATTGGTGGTGTGATGTTATTAGCGTGGTTGCAACATTAAAATTGTATAAAAAAAGACAGCCAGGGTTGGCTGTCGTTGTTTGCTTATTTGAGTTCAAACTCAAATCTAAGTTCGTATTCCTCTCCTTCAGCAACAATATTGGTTGTGAGTGAATTAACACCGACAAGTCCGTCTCCGAACAATATGACTGCTAAGTTATCAGCGATACCCTGAATTCTTTCCAACATTTTGTTAATGTCAAAAGTTGGAAATTTGGAAATACTACGCTTGTCCAGGGATTTTGGCAATACTGAGCATTTGTATTCTACTACAGTGGCTCCGCGGTTGGTTTCAATTTCGCAACCATTTTTCATGGTTACTGTCTTTAAAAAGTGAACAACAGAATCGGTAAATGGCACCGTGGGAATCTCTGTAAAATTCCCGTTGTGTTCGATTATCGCGATATGGCCTTCGGGTATGTCTACCGAGAATTTGGCCATTCCCATACTCTGACTTTCGTCAATTTTAAGAGATTCTTTTACTGCGGCTGAACTCATTTATTTCTCCTTGAACTTTTGATTTTCGACAAGCAACTATTTGCTTAACGAAAAGTAATACTATCAAAAAGCTGGGTTTTTGGCAAGAGGTTCAAATATTGCTTTGGTTTTGGTTTTAGGGCTTATCCAACCAATGGATATCAGTATTCCTTTTCCACCAGGTTAGTTGGCGCTTTGCATATTGTCTGCTTGCCACCAAAATGCCTTGTTGTAAGTCTTCTAATGGGATTTTATTTTGCAAGAATAGGGCACAGTACTTATACTCAAGCCCAAATGCTTCTAGTTTTTTCCAACTCAAACCAGCCCCACCTTGAGTAGTTGGCTTATGTAGTTCCGAGACTTCATTTATCATGCCAATCTTCAATCTTTCCTTAAGACGCTTCGCAATATTTTTTTCTAAAGTTTCCATGCTAGGGTTTAAACCTAGCCATAAGATTTTGTAGTCATTGAATGTTTGTCGCTCTTGGGTTGATTCATCCAAATTACCAGAAAGTTTTGGAACAGGTTTTCCAGTTGTGATGACAATTTCTAAAGCCCGAATCAATCTGTGAGGATTATTTTTATCTAACTCCGCGGCCCGGTGAGGATCTAGTTTTTTTAACATCTCAAACATTTCCTGTTTGGTCAGATGACTGAGCATCTGTCTTATGGTGCTGTCAGGTTTAACTTTTGGAAAATTGCTTTCGTAAACAACTGCGTCAATCCAGTGTCCTGTGCCACCACAAATAATTGGCAACTTGCCGCGGTTTAAAATATCATTAATCGCGGCGCGGGCGCGGCGCTGAAACTTCGCTGCAGAATATTGGGCGCGGGGATTAGCTTCATCAATTAAGTAGTGCGGAATAGTCTTGTATATAAAGACTTTAGTTTTTTTAGAAGATCGTTTCGGATTCTTTGTTCCTATCTTTTTGGTGTCTGTGACTGCTTGCCATTTGCCTTCAACTTTACCAGAACCAATATCCATACCTTTATAGATTTGGCGACTATCAGCCGAGATAATCTCGCCGTTATATTTTTTGGCTAGTTTAACAGCCAATTCACTTTTACCAGAAGCGGTTGGCCCCACAACACAAATAAGGTCGTAACTTTTTATCAAATTTTTCGTTAGAGTGTTCATAAGCGATGATATAATAAAAATAACATAATTAACTTATAAAATATATGAAAAGCAAAGGACTATATATTGCGATTATCGTGATTCTGGTCGGAGCAGCGGCATTTTTACTTTGGAAGCCAAAAACTCAAACTTCCACTGAATCTGCTGACAAGTCTTCGGTAGAGGCGCAGTCACAACTAGCTGATTCAGATAATAAAATTGTTGCTGATGATTCTACTACTAATAGCCCGGCAACAACTCCAACAGCACCGAAAGACAAAGCTGACCAGACAGATCAAGCACGATTCAGTAATGAAGATGATATTCAGGCACCTGACATCGCTGTTCATGAAATCAGCTTCTCTGGCACAGCCTTTAGCCCTTCAAAACTAACCATCAAGAATGGCGATATCGTAATCTTTAAAAATAATAGTGATAAGAATTTTTGGCCTGCCTCTGGTCCACACCCACAACATACAAACTATCCTGAATTTGATGCTAAGAAGGCTATTTCTGCGGGTGGAAAATTTGAATTCAAATTCACTAAAACCGGTACTTGGGGTTTTCATGATCACTTAACTCCTTCTGCTTTTGGCTCGATTACAGTTGAATAGAACTAACTAAAACCTTTAAAACGGCTAAGTTTTTAGCCGTTTTTATGTTATAATTAATGTGTGAAAATAGATCAGAAATCTTTAATTTGGTTGACTCCGGGGCAGTCTGGAGCCAAAAATTTGTTGAACAATTTTTTGCGTGAGTCTACTAAACAAGACTTACCGCATGCTTTTTTGTTTTTGGGTCCCAGCGGGGTGGGTAAAACTTTATTAGCCAAAGAGTTTGCCCAAAAGATTTCTGCGCTAAACAGCACCAATAAAGATGAAGAAAAGTCCGTTGCAGAAATTTTAGAATTCGACTTCGCAGACTCTGGTAGTGTAGAAAATCTTCGTGAGTTAATGGGTTTTACAAGCCTGACTTCTGCTAACAATTCACGTAAAATTTTCTTACTAAAGAATTTTGACCTTGCCTCTGTTGCGAGTAGCAACATCATGCTAAAAACTTTAGAAGAACCTCCAGCTAGCAGTATGTTTATACTAGTTGCTAATAGTAATGGAGTGTTGCCAACAGTCATGTCTCGATGTATTCGTATTCGTTGCTTTCCTGTCGCAGATTTAAAAGTAAATTCAAACTTACCGCAAAATTTAGTTACAATTGTTTCCGAATATCCCGAATTATTACAAAGGTTAGAGAATGACCCCGAAAAGACTAAGGTTGTAAGTGAACTGTTAAACAAGCTCCAGGATCGTCATTTGGGTTTAATGAATTTAAATTCTCTTATTGATCTAGAAACAGAAGATTTAAAATTGTTAATCAAGTTGTGGATTCATTCTTTAAAACAACATCTTGGCCAAGACAATAAACCCGAAATGTTAGCTACTATTATTCATAATCTTAAGGTAGCTCAAAACACGAATGAAGATTTACAACGAAGTTATAATACAAAATTAGTTTTACAGCAATTTATAATTCAAACTCACTAATACAAAAATATGAAAAAGATTTTTCTTTCATTAATAGCCATCAGTTTAATTGGAGCGTCGTGTACGTTTAATCAACAAGAAATAAAAGTGGGTATTGTAAAAACCGCGAATGGTGGAGTTGATTGGCAACCTGCAAATAAAATCGTGAATAACGAGAAGTCTCTGCTAGCTCGTAGCATTTCTCAATTAAAATTTAGTGGTAATAAAGAAAAGATTTTTGCTTCTAGTTTTGACGGAGGTTTGTATTCCACAGAGGATGCTGGAGAAAACTGGACCGAGGTACTTGGTGGTGTAGCGATTTATGATTTTGTGATCAATCCTTACGATGATCAGGTAATGTACGCAGCCAGTTATTTAGGTGAACGGGGTCGCCTAATTGCTACTAAAGATGGTGGAAAATCTTGGACAGAAGTATACAGTGATGCCAGTACAAAAAATCCTGTTCGGGCTGTGGCATTAAATCCTAATAACCCTAGTGAGATCATGATTGGATTAGGTAAAGGTGCTTTAATTCAAAGTTCAGATGCTGGACAATCTTGGAGATTAGTAAATAATTACAACGATAGAATCAGTTGGATTTATTGGCAAAGTAATTCTGAGGTCTATGTAGTGGTTCAAAAAACAGGATTATTCAAGAGCGTTGATAATGGCACAAGTTTCCAGCAGATTTCTAAAAGTTTAGTAGCAAATCCAGACCGCTCTCGTTCCTCGATTTTTGGTAATAATATTGCAGACTACCGTCAGTTGGCCATCGATCCTAGTAACTCTCAAAGTATGTGGCTAACTACAGATAAAGGTTTATACCAATCTGTTGATGGCGGAAACAGTTGGAATTATGTTAGTATGCCCTTTGGTGGGCAAAAAAATTCTGGGCCGTTTGCGATTTCTGTAGCTTCCAGTTCTGGGTCGACAGTTTATGCCAGTAGTGGCTCGATAATTTTTAAAACAATTGATGGTGGTCGTAATTGGAGTTCTACCGACACTAATACTAATGGTCTAGTTACTTCACTATTAGTTACTCCAGATTTGCCTCAGTTAGCTTTTGCCGGTGTTTCGAAGTAAATTTATAAATAATTAAAAGTATATGATTCAAGATATTATCAATCAACATAAAGAACAGTTCGAAAAATCAATCGAACATTTTCATCACGAGCTATCTAGTGTTCGTACTGGACGGGCAAATCCAGCTTTATTAGCAACTGTTATGGTAGAAAGTTATGGTTCTAAAGTACCTCTTCAGCAGGTTGCGAGTGTGACTGTTAGTGATGCTAAAACTTTAACTATTAGTCCGTGGGATAAATCGCAGATTGGTGAAATCGAAAAAGGAATTCAAGTGGCTAATTTAGGATTCAATCCTTCTAGTGATGGGCAAGTAGTCCGAGTAACTTTACCGATGTTAACAGAAGATCGTCGTAAAGAAATGGTAAAACTAGTTGGTCAGATTTCTGAGAACGCACGCATTGCTATCCGACAAGTTCGTGAAGAAATCATTAAGGCAGTAAAAAAAGCCGAAGCTGATGGTTCTATAACAAAAGATGATGTAGCTCATGCTCAAAAGAAAATTCAAGAGGTGGTTGATAAATATAACGATCAAATCAAAGATACAGCGAGTGATAAAGATAAAGAATTAATGACCGTTTAGGTTGGGAAAATTAAATGATAATAACCGTAATAATTTTTATTGTAATTCTGAGCTTGCTAGTGTTTGTTCACGAAGCAGGGCATTTTATAGTTGCCAAGCGCAGTGGTATGGGTGTGCATGAATTTGGATTTGGTTTCCCTCCCCGAGTTTTTGGTATCCAAAAACAAAATGGTAAGTGGAAGTTGATTTGGGGTAAGAAGCCAGTTGATCCAGAATCTACGGTTTATTCTATCAATGCAATTCCTCTTGGTGGTTTCGTAAAAATCATGGGAGAAGATAATGACGAAGCTTCCGATCCTCGTAGTTTTACACATAAATCATTTTTGGCTCGATTCGGAACTTTATTTGCAGGTGTGGGGATGAATGTACTTACAGCATGGGTGATTTTATCTATCGGATTTATGATCGGTTTGCCAATTGCTATTAATGGTTTAGATGAAGTTCCTAAGAACGCTCAGTTTTCGGAACAGCAAGTACTCATTGGTCAAGTCCGAGCAGATTCACCAGCTCAAGCTGCTGGCTTAAAAGATAGCGACATCATTACTAAAGTTGATGGTCAAGCCTTTACACAAATTGAACAATTACAAGAGTACATTAAAGCTAATCGTGGCAAGACAATGAAGTTCGAGGTTATGCGAATTAATGAAGTTATTACTGCCGATGTAACTACCTCCTTAGAAGGTGATGCGGACAAAGGTTTGGTAGGGATAGGCTTAGCTTATTACGGTAAGATTAAATTTGGTCCTGTGCAGGCTGTTTGGCAGGGAGCGCAAACCACTGTGAATCAATTAAAAGCTATTGCCACAGGAATTGTAAAAATATTTAGTTCCAAAGATGGTGTTAAAGGAGTTGGCGGTCCAGTAAAAATTGCTCAACTTACAGGTCAGGTTGCTGATCTTGGATTATTGCCGTTACTTCAGTTTACTGCTTTCTTGTCATTGAATTTGGCAATATTAAACACGTTGCCATTCCCAGCATTAGATGGTGGGCGAATGTTGTTCTTGATTATAGAAAAACTTCGTGGCAAACCCAACAATCAATCTGTCGAGCAGTACGCCAACGCTATTGGGTTTATGTTATTACTTCTATTAATGTTTGTGATTACTGCCCGCGATGTATGGCAACTTGAATCAATTAAGAATTTGTTTAGTTAAGTCGAAAGGTTAATGATATGAAACAATCACAATATTTTTTAAAAACTTCAAAGACAGCACCTAAGGATGATGTATCTGTAAATGCACGGCTCTTAGAACAAGGTGGTTTTGTTCAAAAAGTAATGGCAGGTGTTTATTCTTACCTCCCTTTAGGTTTAAGAGTTCTTCAGAAGGTAGAAAACATCATAAGAGAAGAAATGAATGCTATAGGTGGACAAGAGGTCTTAATGCCTGCAATGCAGCCAAAAGAAAACTGGGAAACTACTGGTCGTTGGAATAGCTTAGACGTTCTGTTTAAGGTTGAATCTCAGCATGGTTACCAATTAGCTCTAGGTCCAACTCACGAAGAAATCGTCACACCAATGGCTCAGAATGTTATTTCTTCTTACCGAGACATGCCTTTGGCTGTGTACCAAATTCAAACTAAGTTCCGTGACGAAGCTCGTGCTAAGTCTGGATTGATGCGTGGTCGTGAGTTTAGAATGAAGGACTTATATAGCTTTCATACTTCAGAAGAAGATTTAGCTAATTATTATCAGTCTGTTGCTGGTGCTTACAAAAAAATCTTTGAACGATTAGGTATCCCTGCTTTATACGTTGAAGCTTCAGGTGGTTCGTTTAGTAAGTATTCACATGAGTTTCAAGTTGAAACCGCAAGCGGTGAAGACACTATTTATGTTTGTAACAAATGCAGCCTAGCTGTAAATAAAGAAATCTTTGATGATGCTAAAATTTGTACTGATTGTGGCGAAAAAGATTATCGAGAAACAAAGGGTAGCGAAGTAGGAAATATTTTTGAATTAAAGACTAAGTTTTCGGATAGTTTTAATTTTAAATTTACGGCAGAAGATGGTTCTTTACAAACTCCAATCATGGGTTGTTATGGAATTGGCCCATCTAGATGTATGGGTGTAATAGTCGAGCAGAGTAATGATGAAAAGGGAATCATTTGGCCAGAAAGCGTTGCTCCATTTAAGGTTCACTTAATTTCACTTTCTTCTAAGGATTCTTCTGTGGCTAAATCAGCAGATGATTTGTATCAAGCTTTGCTTTCTGCAGGAGTAGAAGTGTTATATGATGATCGTGATGCAAGTGCAGGTGAAAAGTTTGCAGACAGTGATCTTATCGGGATACCTTATAGAGTCGTAGTATCATCTAAAACTATGGCCGAAAATAAAGTTGAATTTAAACACCGTAGTTCAAAAGACTCGGAGTTGATAACGACGGAAGAACTGTTATCAAAAATATCCTAGGAGTAAAAAATTACTCGTAAATCAATATTAAATAACTTATCCCCAGATATTTCTGGGGATTTATTGTACTTTGAGTTTTTCTTAAAGTAGATTTTATCGGCCCTATGTAAAGCTATAAGTATGTGGGCTGGGTTCCTCGGTAGGACGAACCGGATTACCACCCTTTCGTAGCGGGTTCGACTCCCGTCCAGTCCACCATTCTTGAAAAAGAATTCATATGCATGGTATGATATGCATGGTAATCCGGTTTAAAATAGGTCTCCGAGACCCAAAACAAAACCGCTCAACTGAGCGGTTTTTGTGTATCTAAGAATTAGTTTACATAACCATAAAATCTCGGTAATATACATAGAGACGCTGTTATTATAGAAAGAAATTTTACTCATGTTTGACGCCTTATTTAAAAGATTTTCCCAAGATCTAGGCATAGATCTCGGCACGGCAAATACCCTCGTCTACGTTAAAGGCAAGGGTATTGTTATCAATGAACCATCTGTGGTGGCAATTAATCAGAGAACTAAGCAGATTTTAGCCATTGGTACCGAAGCCCAACGCATGGTGGGTCGCACCCCGACTCATATTATTGCTACCCGACCATTAGTAGATGGGGTAGTTTCTGACTTCGAAATTACCGAGGCCATGCTCCGTTACTTTATTGATAAAGTTCATAATCAAACCTATTCGTTTTTACGTCGCCCTCGTGTTGTGATTGGAATTCCAAGTGGTGTTACCGAAGTAGAAAAACGTGCAGTTCAGGACGCCGCAATTAATGCCGGTGCTCGTGAAGCCTTTTTAATAGAAGAACCTATGGCTGCAAGTATTGGTGCTCGCTTGCCAGTTCAGGATGCGACTGGTTCTATGATAATCGACATCGGTGGTGGCACAACAGAAATCGCAGTTCTAAGTTTAGGAGGTGTTGTAATTGCACGCTCACTTCGTGTAGCAGGTGATGTAATGAATGAACATATTGTTCAATATGCTCGTGATAATTTTGGAATGTTAATTGGTTCTCGTACTGCAGAAGAACTAAAAATTAAAATTGGCTCTTGTTATCCATTAGCCGAGCAGCTTACCAGTCAGATGCGTGGTCGCGATTTAGTTTCTGGCTTACCAAAAGAAATTATGATCAGCGACACTCACATTCGCGAAGCTTTGACTCCTTCTATAAAATCTATTGTTAATAATGTTAAAGCTGTAATCGAAGAAATTCCACCAGAAATAATTTCTGACATAATGCATCGCGGAATCATGTTAGCCGGTGGTGGCGCGTTACTTCGTGGACTTGACCAATTGTTAAGAGATGAAACTAAAATGCCAGTTGCAATTGCTGATGACCCTCTTACTTGTGTGGCACGTGGTTGTGGTATTGTAGTGGAAGAACTAGAAACTTTGCGCGACGTTCTCTTGCCAACAGATTTTTCCCGCATCCCGCGATAAGTTTGGAGTAATGACTATCTATTGTCAGTAAATAATTTGAAATAAAAATGAGATTTATATATACAAAAACATTTCTAATATTTGCGGGCGTTTTGGTAGCAGTGGTAATTGCTTTGTTTTTGCAAGTTAATGGCTGGCTTGGTGGAATTCAATACCTGTTTACACAAGCCCCGAAGCCTGTAGCAAATGTTGTATCTACAATTTTCCGACCTGTCACAACAGTGATCAGTACACTAAGTTCATTACGTAGTGTGGTTGCCGAAAATAATAATTTAAAAACAGAGCTTTCAGATCTTAGACAAAAACAAATAGCTTTAGAGCAGTTAAAGCTAGAAAATCAGCTATTAAAAGATGAGGTAGGGTTTAAGTCTAAATCTGCGGAAGAACTTCAGCCATGCACTATTCTATCGCGAGATGCTCAGAATTCTAGTGATGCCTTGATTTTGGATTGTGGCGTTGGTGATGGTGTTGTTGCAGGTCAACCTGTGATTAGCGGTGGTTATTTAGTCGCCAAAGTTGTATATGTCGGAACCTATACCTCAACTGCTGTGTTAATAACCAATAGCCAAACATCGGTAGACGCTAAAGTCTCTAAAAACAATGTAGAGGGTGTGTTAAAGGGTTCGTATGGTTCTGGTTTGGTTTTTGATTTAGTTTCTCAAAGTGCTGATGTAGCCCCTGGAGATTTAGTTGTCACTGCTGGAATTGACCCCCAGATTCCGAAAAATATACTCATTGGTCAAATTGGTCAGCAACTTTCGGGTCCGAATGATTTGTTTAAAAAACTTACTCTAATTTCTCCTATTAAGGCTCATCAGTTAGATTATGTCTTTGTAGTTAAGTAAACTTATATTTATGAAGTGGCTTTTATATGTAGTAATAATTTTATTAATAGCCATCATTGACCAAAGTTTGTTCAATGTTTTTCATTTGGGATTGTTTACGCCGGATTTATTATTGTTGTTTGTGTTGTCAGTTGTGTGGTCATTTAATAACTACGATTTTTTGATTTTTGCTGTACTAGGAGGATTCTGGTTGGAAACTTTATCTGGGTTTCCTGTTGGTAGTATGATCTTAAGTTTAATATTAATCGGGAGTTTATCTTACTTATTAATTAATCGCTGGTTGTACTCAGAAAAGCCTTGGCAATATTTTTTTGGTGCAATGATTGTTGGAACAGTGATAGTTCATCTGTTTTTATGGTTGTATACTAATGGTCTTCATGTGTTTGGTTGGACGCAAATTTATGTAAGTGGCAAAATGATGTTGCGCAGTTTATTACCAGCGTTGTTAATGAACACTTTATTTACCTATCCGATTTTAATAATTACTGAATGGTTAGCAAAAATTACCCAACGTTCTAGTGGTGCTGCAGGTGCTCGTTCAATTTATAAATTATAAGCTTAATGAGAAAATCTCGATTTAATCCATTTAATAGTTTTAGTCAATCAGGTCGTATTAGATCTGGGTCTGGTTTAGAGTGGGAAGAAGGAGTTGCTAATCACTCTACAGACGTACAAGCTTTTGATGAAGACAGTCGAGACGAGAGAAAGATCAGTTGGCCAAAATGGCTATTGCTAGGCATTAGTATTATTTTAGTAGGGCAACTATTTAATTTACAGGTAATGCAAGGTAGTCGGTATCGGGCTTTAGCAGAAGGTAATAGATTGCGATTGCAAACAATTTTAGCCCCAAGAGGGTTTATTGAAGATCGTAATGGCGAAATCATTGCCAAGAATACCGCTAGTTTTAATTTGGCTGTCACTCCGGTAGATTTGCCCAAAGAAGGTCGTGGCGAAACATTTGATTTGATTAATCAAAAATTTGGTGTTACTCCTGCCGAAATAGAAGCTAAGTTAAAATCTAGTACAGGTGGAGTTTTGGAACCTATTATTATCAAAAGAAACTTAACTCAGCAAGAAAGTATTCAGTTTGAAGTACTGTCTAATAAGTTACCAGGATTTTCTTTGGTGAACATTCCGGTTAGAGATTATGTTTCTGCAGAAGTTTACTCACATTTACTAGGTTATACAGGTGTAATTTCTGATGAACAATACAAGGTTTTGAAAGCTGATAATTATGGACTTAATGATTTTATTGGCAAGTCTGGTATCGAACAGTCTTACGAAAAATATTTGCGCGGTGTTAATGGTAATAAACAAGTTGAGGTAGATAGCATGGGTTTGCCAATCAAAGAATTAGGCGAAGCTCAGCCACAACCAGGAAACATTGTTCAGCTTAACATTGACGCTGGTCTGCAAAAAAAACTTTACGATGATTTTACCGCCAGCCCAGTAGGGAATAAAGGGGCTGCTGTAGCAATCAATCCAAAAACTGGAGAAGTTTTAGCTTTGGTATCCGTACCAGGCTTTAATAATAATTTATTTGCCCCAGGTATAAAAACAGAAGATTATCAAGCTTTGTTAGACGATAAAAACTTGCCTTTGTACAACCGTGCTGTTAGTGGAACGTATCCACCAGGTTCGACAATTAAACCTATAATTTCAGCAGCGGTGTTGCAAGAAGGCATTGTGAATGCGAACACTATTATTAATGATCGAGGAGTTTTAGTGATTCCTAATCAGTTTAACCCAAGTGTAACTTATAATTTTTATGGCTGGAAACGTAATGGTTTGGGAGCTATGGATGTGCGTAGTGCTATTGCTCAGAGTAGCGACATTTATTTTTATACAGTGGCTGGCGGACATCCTTCGTCTACTATTAAAGGTATTGGTGCCGAAAAACTTGCTGAGTATTACCGCAAATTTGGCATGGGTGCAGAAACTGGTATTGATATTAATGGCGAAAAACCTGGTCGTGTAGCAGATCCAGCTTGGAAATTAAATTATTTTAAAAATGATCCCTTGCAAGGTAAATGGTATCTTGGGGACACTTATCATATCGCAATTGGGCAGGGAGATATGTTAGCAACTCCTTTACAAGTAACAGTGTGGACCGCTGCGGTGGCTAATAATGGAATGTTGAATAAGCCACGCCTGTTAAAGCAAGTATTAGACCAAAGTGGTAAAACTATTTTTACACCAGAAGCTCAAAATTTAATTAATGCTGGAATTAATCCAGAGCATTTAAAGGTGGTGCAAAATGGAATGCGTGACAATGTTACGTCAGCAAAGGGAAGTGGTAGGCAGTTAGCTAGTTTGCCGATTACTTCTGCGGGTAAAACAGGGACTTCACAGTTTGACGGTTCCGATCCAAGCAGGACCCACGCATGGTATACTGCCTATGCTCCATTCGAAGATCCACAAATTGCTATTACGGTATTAGTGGAAGCTGGTGGGGAAGGTCATGCCGCGGCTGTACCGATTGTTAGAAATGCTTTAGAGTGGTGGGCAAAAAACCGTATGGGAAAATAAGAATATTTTATGATTATCAATGGACGTGCTCTCGCACAAGATTTAAATTTACATACCCAAGCTAGAATTAATAAGTTAGCTTTTCGACCTTTACTGGTGGATGTAGTGGTTGGTGATGACCCAGCTTCACTTTCATATATGGGTATTAAGCAACGTACCGCACAAAAATATGGTATGGCTTTTGAAGCTCATCATTTACCACAAACATCTACTACAGAAGATGTGGTTGAATTTATTCGTGCATTGGTTAAACGTGATGATATCTGTGGTCTGATTGTGCAAGTACCTTTGCCTAAGCATATAGATCAACAAGCTGTGCTAAATTGTATACCAAGCAATCTTGATGTAGATTTGTTAAATCAAGAAAGTTCAGAACAATTTTATACAAACGAAAAAGCACAAAGCCCTAATCAATTTATACCACCAACAGCCGGCGCTATTTTGCACATTCTCGATTCACTTCCAGAAGATTGGTTAGAAAAGAAGTTTATAGTTTTAGGCAGAGGTGAATTAGTTGGAAAGCCAATCGCATATTTATTAAAACAGCGAGGTTATAATGTTGAAGTTGTTCATAGTCAGACTCAAAATTCCGCAGAGTTATTGTTAAGTGCTGATGTAATTATCTCTGGAGTTGGGAAGTCTAATTTTATTACAGGCAATCAAGTTAAAGAAGGAGTAATTATTATTGACGCTGGAACATCTGAGGCAGTTAGTAAGGATGAAAATACTATCGAGACAATTATCACTGGCGATGTAGACTTCGAAAGTTGCCTAGATAAAGCTAAGTATATTACACCTGTTCCAGGAGGTGTTGGTCCTTTAACAGTTGCTAAATTACTAGAAAATGTTGTAAAGGTGGCGGAATTAAGAGGGAAGTGAATTTATTGTGCATAGCTGTGGTTGACATTGTTTTATAAAAAATGTAAACTAAGCGAAGTTAAGCTTATTATTCATACTTTCTTGTAGGTACAAATTTGTGCCTTGCAGGGAAGTTTTAAAATTTCTATGTCAAAAAAATATCTATTGACCCAAGAGGGTCTTGTAAAATTGAATGATGAATTAAAAATTCTAATTACCGAAAAACGTAAAGATGTAATCGAACGTATTCGCGAAGCTGCTGCTCATGGTGATCTTTCCGAAAATGCAGACTATGCCCAAGCTCGCGAAGAACAGAGTTTTATCGAAGGTCGTATTCAAGAAATTGAAGACATGATCAAGAATGCAGAAATTATTACTCATTCTACTCAAACAAATAACGTAAGTATTGGTTCTACAGTTGTTGTAAAAGTTGAAGGTGCAGAAAGAACTTATTCGATCGTTGGAAGTAATGAAGCTAATCCAGGTGCTGGAAAAATTTCTAATGAATCTACTGTTGGTAAAGCTCTATTAGGAAAAAAAGTTGGCGATAAAGTTTCAGTTTCTACTCCAGCAGGGGATAAGGAATACGAAATTGCTTCTATCAGTTAAAATATTTGAACAAAATAAAGACCGCTTCTAAATTACAGAAGCGGTCTATTGTTACCCAGCAGCCGACTGGGCTGCAGAAAGCGATTCGCCGCACTGCGGGCAGAACTTTGGATTCGTTGGATCATTTGGTGAAAGGGTATTTACTCCTCTCAAGACCGGATGACCTGTTCCACATTCATCAACTGCATGATACTTCTCCAGAAGGAGGTCTTCCCCTTCTGCTTCAACGTAATTGGCATTTGGGCGACCACATGACGTACAGAACCTACGTTCCTTGCGCTGTTCGCTGCATTTTTCGCACATAATATATTAACCACTCCTTAAGTAGATTTATAAGGATTATACCACTTTTTTACTAAAATGTCAATATATGTAATTTGGCTTAGTTTTGCTATAATTTAGGGACTAATTTAAGCGTAAATATTCAATAAATTAACCAACATGAGCGAAAGACTAGAAGATATCATCAATCACCGCAAGCAAAAACTGGAGAATTTAAAAAATGCTGGGCAAGATCCATATCCATCAAGCACTGATCGCACTCACACAAACCAAGAAGTTTTAGATAATTTTGAAACTCTAGAGAGTCAGCATCAACAAGTAACTATTGTTGGTCGTATTCGTAGTATGCGTGGTATGGGCAAACTTATTTTTGCTCATATTGATGACGGCTCAGGTCAGGCTGGCGGCGGTCGTATTCAGGTCTTGTTGAAGGCAGATGACATCGGTGATGATCGTTTTGGTTTCTTTTTAGACAATTATGACCTCGGTGATTTTATTCAAGCTACAGGAAAGTTGTTTATTACTAAGACTGGCGAAAAAACTGTTCAGGCTTATGAATATAAAATGTTGGCAAAATCTTTACGTCCAATTCCAAGTGATCATTTTGGAATTGCTGACATCGAAACTAAACTTCGCCAACGTTACTTAGATATTCTTCTTAATCCGGAAACAAAAGATTTGTTTACCAAGAAAAATAAGTTCTGGAGCAGTATGCGTGCCTTTTTAGTTGAACGTGGTTTTTTAGAATTAGAAATGCCAATCTTAGAATCAATTGCTGGTGGTGCCGAAGCAGAACCTTTTGTTACACACCACAATGCACTTGACCGTGATTTTTATCTTCGTATTTCACTAGAACTTCCTTTGAAGAAAATGCTTGTCGCCGGTTACGAAAAAGTTTTCGAAATTGGTCGCATCTTCCGTAACGAAGGAATCTCCACAACTCACTTACAAGACTATACGCAAATGGAATTTTATTGGGCATATGGTGATTTTGAAAAACTCCAAAAGTTTTTACAAGAAATGTATCAACATGTGTTGCAAGAAACTTTCGGCACTTTACAAATTACTTCTGACGGAGTTACCTGTGACTGGAGTGGTGACTGGGAAAAAGTCGATTACATGGCTTTGTTTAAAGAACATACCGGATTAGATTTAGAATCATGCACAGACGATGAATTAAAAACTTATGCAAAAGATGTTCATCATATTAAGTTTGAAGACTTTGCGCAACGCGGTCGTTTAATAGATTTAATCTTTAAAAAGATCCGCGGTAATATTAAAACCGACAAACCAGTATTTTTGGTTAACCAACCAATAGAATTAGAACCTCTTGCAAAGCGTGATCCAAATAATCCAAAAGTTGTTCAACGTTTACAGATCGTTGCTTACGGAACAGAACTCGGTAAAGGCTTTGGTGAATTAAATGATCCACTCGACCAGCGTCAAAGATTTGAAGATCAGATGAAGCTTCGAGAAGCAGGTGACAGTGAGGCTCAAATGCTTGATGAAGACTATATGGAAGCCATGGAGTATGGAATGCCACCAGCAGCAGGTTTTGGTCTCTCAGAGCGCCTTTTTGCTGTTTTAGCGGACAAGTCTGTGCGTGAGACAGTTATCTTCCCACCGATGAAAGCAGAAGTTGATCAGACTAAGCAAGAAACTAAAGACGAAACTAAAGAACAGGAATAATAGAATGGCACTTTTCTTCATTACAGGAAATAAAAACAAATTGGCAGAGATTCAAGCCATGATACCCAACGTGGAACAGCTTGAGTTAGATTTGCCTGAGCTACAAGAAATCGATGCACACGAGATTATCAAAGCAAAATTGCACGAAGCGCGGAAGCATCATGACGGTGAGTTTATCGTCGAAGATACTTCACTTTACTTTGAAGGTTTAAATGGTTTACCTGGACCTCTTATAAAATGGTTTCTTCAATCTTTAGGTCACGATGGTTTAACAGGCTTAGCTAATAAAATTGATAATACTAAAGCTACTGCAAAAACTATAATTGGATATTCTAAAGATAATGACAGCATCGAATTTTTTGAAGGAGCTGTAGAAGGTAAAATAGTTAGTTCCCGTGGTGAAGTTAGATTCGGGTGGGACTCAATCTTCTTACCAGATGGTTACGAAAAAACTTATGCCGAGATGTTGCCAGAAGAAAAAAATAGTATGAGCCATAGGCATAAAGCTGTAACCAAACTTTCTGAGCATCTTCTATCTAAGCAAAATTAATCATCATTATAAATTACTTCCATGTTAGACATAAAATTCATTCGCGACAATGTAGACGCTGTACGAAAAGCCATCACCGACAAGGGTGTAGATTTAGATTTAGATAATCTTTTAGATATCGACACAAAACGTCGTGGTCTCTTGGCAGAAGTAGAAGACTTACAAGCCACCAAAAATTCATTTTCTAAAGAAATCCCAACTTTAGCTGATGCCGACAAGCAAGCAAAGTTATTAGAAATGAAAGAGCTTGATAGCAGGCAAACAGAATTAAAAGAAAGTCTTCGATCAATCGAAGAAGAATACAACAAGTTAATGTTGTTTGTGCCGAATATTCCTTCTCCAGAATCACCAATCGGGAAAGATGACAGCGGTAATGTACCATGGAGCTACTGGTCACCTGAGCTTGGTCATGTCGATCCAAAAGAAACCGATAAAGTAGCCGGTGTGCCAACCAAGTTAGCTTTCGAACCAAAAGACCATATCGCGCTAGCAACAGATTTAGATTTAGTAGACTTTGAACAGGGTACAGAAGTTTCTGGTTTTCGTGGTTACTTTTTAAAGAATGAAGCCGTATTAATTCAGTACGGACTATTTGCTTATGCTATTAATAAACTTCGTGCAAAAGGCTTCACGATTATGCAAACTCCGACTTTGGTGCGTGAGCGAGCTTTAATCGGAAGTGGTCATTTTCCAGCTGGCAAGGCAGAAGTTTATCAAGTGGCTAACGCTGCGGGAATGGCAGAAACAGAAAATGGCGCCGAAAAAGAAAAGCAATATTTAGCCGGAACATCCGAACCATCTTTAATTGCTTACTATGCAGATAAAATTTTAGAAGCTCATCAATTACCGATTCAGGTTTGTGGAATCTCTCCTTGTTATCGCAGTGAAGTAGGAAGTTATGGTAAGGATGCTAAAGGTTTGTACCGTGTCAAAGAATTTATGAAGGTCGAGCAGGTTATTATTTGTAAAGCAGATGATAATGAAGCCGAAAAGTGGTTAGACGCACTTCGAGAAATTTCCGAAGAAATTCTTCAAGATTTAAAATTACCATACCGTGTTTTAAATATTTGTACTGGTGACATGGGCGCGGGTAAATACAAAATGTATGACATTGAAACTTGGATGGCAGGTCGTAAAGGTTACGGTGAAACTCATAGTGATTCGAATCTAACCGACTGGCAGGCTCGTCGATTGAATATTCGTTATCGCGACGCAGATGGCACAATCAAACACGCTTATACTTTAAACAATACTGCTGTAGCTAGTCCTCGGATTTTGATTCCAATTTTAGAAAATTATCAACAAGCAGATGGTAGTGTAAAAGTTCCAGAAATTTTAGTTCCTTATGTAGGCACCGACGTTATTAAGAAGAAATAACATGAAAAATTTTGTGCAGCGAATGTTGGCAAACTTAGCACGTCAAATTCTCGCTAAACACAAACCGAAAATAATTGGCATAACTGGTAGTGTCGGTAAGACCTCCACGCGCGATGCAATTTATGCTGTAGTCTCTACAGCATTTTCTGTGCGCAAAGGTGAAAAGAATTTTAACAATGAGTTTGGTTTGCCTTTTGCTGTCTTGGGAGTATCAGGTCCAGAGCGAAATATTTTTAAGTGGTTAATGGTTTTTATTAAAGGCTATTTTACTTTATGGATAGGTGGTTATCCAAAAGTTTTAATTTTAGAAATGGGAGTAGATAAGCCTGGTGATATGGATTATCTATTGTCGATCGCTAAGCCAGATATTTCCGTTTTGACCAATATTGGTTTGGCGCATTATGAATTCTTCCAAACAATGGAAGCTGTTGCTCAAGAAAAAGGAAAGCTTGTTGAAGCACTTAATCATAGCAATCAAAATGGTGTCGCTATTCTAAACGCAGACAATGACCTAGTTAAACAACAAGCAATTAAGGCTACTAGTAAAGGTGCTAAAATCATCACCTACGGTTTTACTGATAGCGATGTTAGGGTCAAAATTGATAGCGAACAGTTTTCCGCACCAGCTTCTACTACTTTAGAAGTTATTACTCACTACAATAGTTTTAAGGCGACTGTTAAAGCCATTGGGTTGCCTCACCTAAGTTCTTGTGCGGCGGCTGTGGCGGTGGGTTTAAATTTGAATATTTCTCAAGAAGATATCATCAAAGGTTTGAGTAAATATCGACCTATGACAGGACGGTTAAACTTTCTGGCAGGGATTAAAAAAACTCTCATTATCGAAGATAGTTATAATGCTTCACCTGATTCAGTTAAGGCGGCTTTACAAATCTTAAGACGTGCACCTCAATCAAAAAAAGTCGTGGTTCTAGGAGATATGCTCGAGCTAGGTGGTGTTAGTGAGCAATTTCATAAACAAATCGGCGAATTAGTAGCCGATCTTAATCCTGATAAATTTTTTGTAGTAGGTGAGTTAGCTAAGCATATGTTGGATGGATCTGTGGAAGCTGGGTTCGACGAAAGTAAAATCACATGGTTTAAGAATAGCCATATTGCTAAAGATATAATTCGTGACCAAATAGAGCCAGAGTCAATTATTTTAGTTAAAGGCTCCCAAGGGGTGCGAATGGAAAGAATTTCTAAGGAATTGTTGTTAGACCCAATGAGTGCTACTAATGTATTGCCCCGCCAGTATGGCGCGTGGCTAGATAGTTAAATCTTTATTTTACGAATGACTCAAACAAAAAACAAAAATAAAAAATTGCGTGTCGGTATTTTTTATGGTGGTCCTTCTAAGGAACATGAGGTTTCTATCAAAACTGCTAAAGAGATATCGAAGCATATCGATTCTAGTAAGTATCAGCATCAGTTAGTTAAGATTTCTAAAACAGGGCAGTGGCCTAAGAATTTTAGAATCGAAAGTTTAAAAAAGCATTTTGATTTTGCATTTATTGCCATGCATGGCAGTTACGGTGAAGATGGGGTCATTCAAGCAATTTTTGAGAGCCAGAATATTCCTTACTCTGGTAGTGGTGTCTCTTCGAGTAGCTTGGCTATGAACAAACAACTGTCTCAGATAATAGCTAAAAGCTTGGGCGTGGATACTCCCCAGACATGGGTGATTAACGAAGCTTTATCAAAGATTAAATCTGCACCTGATCATTTTGTTATTAAGCCTAATGATAGTGGTTCTTCTGACGGTGTGATTTTATTGACTAAAAATGAACTATTAAAGAACATTGAATTATTCAAAAAAAAGTACAGAAATTATCTTCTTCAAGAACGAATTTTTGGCCGAGAGCTTACCATACCTATTTTAGATCAACAAGTATTACCCACCATAGAAATCATTAGCCAAAATAAGATTTATGATTACGAAGCTAAGTATGTTGTAGGAATGTCGAAACATGTCTTAAATCCAAAATTACCCCAAAGTGTACATACTAAATTGTCCGATGCGGCTTTGTCTATCCATAATTTGTTAGGTTGTAGGGTAATGTCTCGTTCCGACTTTTTGTTATCAGGCAATAAGTTGTATTATTTAGAAACTAACACTTTACCAGGAATGACTAGTACTTCGTTGTTTCCAGAATCTGCCGCTTCTGTTGGGATTGGATTTACCCAATTAATAGATAAGATAATTAAACTTTCCCTAGAATAATGTTTTTTAAAAAGAAAAAACCAAAATTAGATGCGAAAGTTCGCTTTCAACACAAGCAGTTTACTACTAAACTTGGTTCAGCGCGTTCATATCGACGCAGTACTGTTGCCGTACCAGAAAGTAATTATCAAAAATGGTTAAATAAAATTGGATTAGGTTCATTATGGTCTCAGATTTTAGTAGGGGTAGTTATTTTAGCTGGACTGTACTTGGTTTACTTTCCAAACTTTTTAAGTATCAAAGAAATTTCTATTTCTGGATTATCAGAATCACAAACCCATGACTTAGAAAGTAATATTCGAGATCAAATTGCGGCAAGTAAATTTTACACAGCTCAGAGCAATCTGTTATTTTTTAGCCCTAATTTAGTTAACGCAGCCGCTTCTAAATTAAGCAGTGTTAATCAGATTAGCAAGGTTAGGAAAAATTATAAGACTAAGACTATCGAAATTTTTGCAGAGGCAAAATATGAAAAGTATTTAATTGCTACACCAGATAAAGTTTTCGATGTTTACAATGACGGGAGTTATAAATCAGAGTCAGGAGTGTTAAGATCTGATTGGGCCACAACAGACAACCCTTCGATGACTAAAATCCAGTTATATCAAGCAGTGAATGCACAAAATGGCCAGCAATTTTTTGATGACAAACTTCGAGATTTTATCAACATACTTACCGATCAACTCCGTGCTTTGGATACTTATCAGTTAGCTTATTACAGCTTTAAAGAGCCGGAAGCCGAAGCTATTCCTGTTGATGATTCTGTGCAAAATGATTTAGAGTTAAGAGGTATTTCAACTCCAGCAGAGCGTAATATAGATGTTCCTAGTGATCCTGCCACACCTGCTAAACCACCAGAACCAGTTTTGCCTCCAGAGCTTAAACTTCCATTTTCTAGCTCTCAAGTGAATGCAGTATTTTATAAAGGAACAGATAAGAAAAGGTTTTTTAAAGTTGTTTTTGATTCAACAAAAGATTCCCAAAAAGCTGTGACTGACCTTAAACTTTTATTGCTTCAAACTAATCCGGATCGCTTTAATCAACTTTCATATATTGATATGAGAATTGATGGTAAAGCCTATATGTGTTTGTTAAATTCTCCGTGTAATCGTTAAAGCTTTAATAAAATAAAAACCGTCTATGTAAATTAGACGGTTTTTTTAATTGAGTAGTTTTAATTAACTTTGTATTCTGTTGTTACGACCCAAGTTCCAACATATGGTCTTACCTCTGCAAATCCATGTTCATCTATCTGGGTCCAGTTAGTTGGTACAACAGGTTTATTTCCTCCAAAACCGTTGGTCCAAATCATCCAAACTGTGTCACCTGATTTAACACTGTCAGCAAAATTTAAAACTAAATCTTCGTTAGTTAGGATTGCTGTCCCTGCAAAGTGTGGTAGGTTTTCTACTTTAGCACCATCTGTGTACAGTAGAGGTTTAACTTCGGTTTTGTTGTAGTACTTATAATTGAAGAATTCAAAACTGCTGGCTACAAAAATTTTATGATCTGCCCGAGCATTAGCGTTAACCACTTTAGCCATTCCAGCCATACCAGTTTTTTTGTCGACATCAAGTTGGTTCCAATAATGCCAAAAGCTAAATAAGTTTAATACCACAAGAATAATCAGAGCTAATTGGGTAAGTCCTCGAATCTTTATTTGCTGTAACCATAACGCTATAAGCATCAACAGGAAAGGGGACGCAAAGAGGAAATACCTGACTAAATAGACTGATGAGTTCCCACCTTGTATTTTAGCGAGGAGTGCAAATAAAATACTGCCAGCAAATGGTGCGATAAACATGGCTACAATAAGCCATTTTTCTGGCTGTTGGTAGCTTCTGATGGCTCTCCAAATTGCCCATATTACAACTAATAAGACTAAAACTATTATCCACTTATTAGCTCCATCAATACGGAACATTAGATCGTATACTGTTGTAGGAATACTCCATTGGTCCATTGGTGGAATCCAATAACCACCACCAACTTGTTTATATTGAAATAAGAAGATTTTCAGCCAAGGCAAAAAGAGTACACCAATACCAATTCCGGATAGGATCAGCCAGAGATATTTAGTAAATTGCCAACGGAAAGTTTTCCATAAATAAAACATTCCAAATAATCCTAAAGCTGCTACAGAGAATAATAAGTAGTAGTGAGTGTAGGTTAAAATGGAAGCACTGATTGTAAAAGCAAAATAGGCACTAAATAATTTTTTCCAAGTCGGCTTAAGAATTAACCCAGTCGGTTGGTAGTAATTTTTGGTGGTTGTTAATGCAAGGACAAGAAAGTATGAGCTTAACACGACAAAGAATGCGCCCATGGTGTACATTCGAGCTTCTGTTACGTATTGAATTTGGAAAGGGTTAACAGCTACCAAGGCTGCGGCAATCAAAGCTGTGTTAATACTTCCAAAAATTCGTTTGATTAGTAGGTAGGTGATAACAATTGTAGCTACTCCAAACAACACAGACATAGCTCGTAAGCTGAACAATGAATCACCTAAAATATAGTGCCAGATGCGCAAGAAATAGTAATACATTGGAGGGTGAACATCCAAACCAATGCGGTAAGTCATTTCTCCCCAAGAGTATTTAATTAGTAAGGCAGAAAACGCTTCGTCGTGCCAAAGAGAAATCGCAGTGAGTTTATATAATCTTAATAACAACCCAGCACCAGTAATGCTAAGTAAAATCCAATACTTATTTAAAAACGTGATTAGTCGTTGCATAAGAATTTAGTTTATCACATATACAGCCATCACAGTTTGACCGAACTTATTTCGTGTCTCTTGTTTTAGGCTAGCCTCTGGGTGATATTGTTTAAATTTTTTAATGTCAAAAATACTAGATTGTGTGAAGATCAATATATCACCTGATTTTAGATCGGTTAACTTCCAAGAATCTTCTGGATCTACTTGGATGTATGGATTCCCCGCATCGGAGGTAGTGTAATCGATAGTTTGCACAGAGAATTTATCGAGAATCAAGTAGGTTTTATTTTGGGAGTTTGTTTTTAGTGAGCTTTGTTCAATTAAGTATTTTGTGACAACAGTCAGATCGCTTCGGAATGCATAAAAATTTTCTGGACTATTATAGGCTTGAACAAAATAGAGGATATAGGTTTGGGATGTCAAAGCGGCGACAAATACTACAAACATCGCTTTTACAGCTCCATTAATGAGTTTTTGCTTCCATGTCGAAATCTGCATCATATATGGGTGTCCAATGGCTTCGGCTCTATCCTTTACTGCCCAGACTCCAATGGCTGCCATTATGAATACTACTGGAATTGTTCCAATGGATCTTAATCCATGTGGAATTCCTTCCGCTGTTGTGACTACCGGAACTAACATTGACCAAAACCAACCGGCAAAGACAAAATATATCCAATCCTTTTTGTATTTGTGTGGTAAAAACGTATAACGAGCCGCTTTGATAGTTGCTAGAAGTAATCCAATTAAGAAGAAAGGAGAGATTATAATAGACAAGAAAGGTTGTCCAGAAATATTATGTCGCCAGTTTAAATCTCCCTCAGTAAAGTATGCCTTCAAACTTAACCATGTAACTTGGCCAACGGTGCCAATTAAGTCTCCCTGATTCAATTCAGGGTTAAACACTGAGACTTGGCCACTTCGGCCTATAAAAGAACCAGGGTGAGTGTAGAAGTAGTGAAAAAGTGGGAATATCACTACTGCAAAAACTAACCCTGCTAAAATTGTTGGCAAAAAGAATTTTTTAACTTGAACAAATCGCGGGGTCTTTAAAATATCAACCATCATTGGCCAAAAAACCACAATAGCTAATACCGGTGCAAATATTCGATAAGCAATATAGGTATAAAAACCTAAGGCAAATGCAAAACCTGTTCCAACAGCTAGCCAATATCGTTTCGCCAAGGTTTTAGCTTGGTATGCAGCTACCAAAAAATATAGAGTTAAAGTTGTGAACAAGGGGATTAAGTTGGCACGAAAAGCCGTTCTCGAAAGCACGACATGCCAAGATGAGACCGCCATCATAAACATGGCCAACAAAGCTATCCAAGTTGCCCTCTCCTTTTTTTGTTTAGCTACCTCGCTGTTTTTATCAGCTTCCTCGTCTTCACCATTTAATAGGATTAAGCGACGTGTGAGGTAGAAAGTCATTACCACTGCTAGGGTTCCGACTAAAGCCGAGACGATATGGTGTTGCCAGTCTCCTTTGCCAAACAATTCGACACTGCCCCAGAGCATATAAAAGAACAGAGCTTCGCGACCATTACCACGTTCGTAAAACGGTTGTAATTGCCCATCTTGCATGAGGTTTATATCTAACCCATTTGCCGCTTCATCAGGAAAAAGCCCTCCAGGCATTTGGCCGATTAGGTAAAATCGGAAAAATATAGAGAGGATTAGGATACTAACGAAAAGAAATTTTTGTTTTGATGTCATTCGACTTATTTTTGTCGGTTGGTCGGAAGTCTTAAGTTTGGTATAATGATTGCAATTATGAGCGAATTAACTAATACCAACAACCAATTTGCTAAGCTAGCTAAGATACTTTGGTTCTTAGCAGTTATTATATTTATTCTATCATTGGTAGTGATAATTATCAAAGTCACAAACAGTTCCCCTGTGTCTGCCTTGAGATATAATGTGATTTTGGGGGTAAGCGAAATTGGTAGCCGTTATAAGTTATTTCAACTTCCCTTAGCTGGTTTGTTAATAGGTGTAGTAAATTTTGGATTAGTAAAGTTTAATAAATCTAATCAACAAATTTTACCTTTGTTAGCGGCTTTGGTTACAGTTGCTCTAAATTTAATTTTGTTGTTAGCAGCGTTGTTGTTATTTCAGGTAAACTAATTTTAATTTATGAATCAGGTAGCAGTTTTTAGAACTCGCACAAAAATTGATCGATTGTGGGAAATTATACCAGGCATGTCTTTTTGGACAGTCTTTTTTGGTGCCATTTTGCTTTCTTACTTCCAACCCATGTGGGCAGCTATTTTTATAGTCTGTTTTGATTTGTACTGGGTACTTAAAGCTTGTAATGTGGCAATTCATTTAATCGCTAGCTATCGACGCTTCCGTGTTTATGTAACCTTAGATTGGTTAGAGTTTGTTGAGCTTCTCCCACAACGAGAAAAGTTAATTGAATTATACAAATCACGCATTCCCACTGCGACCCGTTCATTAGAGCGAAAATTTTATCGACAACAAATTAAGCGTTTAAACCGCCCTATTAATAATGGCATTATCGATCGGCCATATCGGGATTTTCATCATGTAATTGTTGTTCCTTTTGTAGATGAAAGTTTTGAAGTCTTGAGTTCAACTTTCGAGGCTTTGGCAGAGGTTCAATATCCTAAAGATCGAATGATGATTATTCTAGCTACCGAAGAACGAGCTGGTCAAAATGCTCAGGTGGTTGCCAAGCAGGTTCAAGAAAAATATGGTTCAATTTTTGCCAAAATGTTTGTAACTATCCACCCTGATGGTATGCCAGGTGAGATTAAAGGTAAGAGTGCTAATGCCAGTTATGCGGTTTCTACGACTGTTCCAGAATTAGAGAAATTAGGTATTAAACAAGAAGAAGTTTTAATTTCTAATTTTGATAGCGATACAATTGTTCATCCTCAGTATTTTACTCGGGTGATGTATGAATTTTTAACCAATCACAAGCCTTACCGTCGCAGTTATCAACCGATCTCTGTGTACAATAACAATATTTGGGACAGCCCAGCTTTTATTAGAGTGGTTTCTGTTTCCAATTCGTTCTGGCAGTTCACCGAAAGTTCTCGTCCCGATCGCTTGCGAACATTCTCTTCTCACACCATGACTCTAAAAGCATTAGTAGAAATTGGGTATTGGAAGAAGGATATTATCAATGAAGATGGTTATGTATTTTGGCAATGTTATTTGCACTACAAAGGGGATTACGAAGTTGTGCCATTGTTCGTACCAGTATCATTAGATACTTGTTTGGCCGACACTTTCTGGCAAACTTTAAAAAATCAATACAAGCAAAAGAAGCGTTGGGCATACAATGTAGAGTATTATCCTCACTTGGTTCCCGCACTACTAAGGAGTAAAGCTCCGTTTGTTGACCGAATGTATAAATTGTTTCAGTACGTAGAAGGAAACTTTAACTGGGCAACTGCTAGTTTGTTAATTTCTATTTTAGGATGGTTGCCATTATTTTTAGGTGGGCCTGAGTTTCAACAAACAGTGATAGCTTATAACTTGCCAACTGCCACTCGCACTTTGATGACAATCGCTACTGCATTCCTAATCTTTAGCGTGTATATTAATTTAATTTTATTACCACCGCGTCCAAAAAAATATGGTTGGGGTAAAAGTGTAATGATGTATCTGCAGTGGTTTTTGGTGCCAATAACTTCTGTTGTGTTCGGTAGTTTACCTGCTATCGAAGCCCAGACTCGTTTGATGATGGGTTGGTATTTAGAGTTTTGGGTTACTCCAAAGGCCCGTAAAGGTGAAGTAACAGGCCGAGATATGGCCGAAATGAAAAAGATTAACAGCTAAGAGTATCTATGAATTATATTTTGTTTTTATTGTTAGCAGGATTGCTTGCTGTTGTTATTACTCCTCTGGTTCGGAAATTTGCCAGTCGCTTTGGGTATCTAGATATTCCACGACCTCCTCGCAATCTTCACAAACATCCAGTAGCTAAGCTTGGTGGGTTAGCTATTTACTTAGCTGTTGTTATATCGATAGCAGTATTTTGGTTAACGGTGGGAATTGATTATAATATTGTTCCAGCAAAATTTATTTGGGCGATAATTTTAGGTGGTGCCGTATTGATGGTTAGTAGCTTGATTGATGATAAGTATGATTTATCGGCAAAGTATTTAATTATTTTTCCAACCCTAGCTGCACTGATTGTTGTATACTCAGGAATTGGTGTGGGTATTACATTTTTATCCAATCCATTTGGCGCTCCGATTAGTTTAGATTTTTTGGTATTAGGAATTCCTGCTTCGGGAATTTTTATTTTTCTGTGGCTGATGGGGATGATGTTTACGACAAAATTCTTAGATGGTCTCGATGGTCTGGTCGCTGGTATTGGTTTAATTGCCTCTCTTACACTTTTTGCTTTATCTTTGACTGCCAGAGTCAATCAGCCAATAACAGCGACTTTAGCAATAATTTTAGTGGGGGCTTTGTTTGGTTATTTATTCTACGCTTTTAATCCAGCATCAATATTTTTGGGTGAGGGTGGGAGCACTATTATTGGTTTTTTCTTGGGAGTATTTTCTGTAATCTTAGGTGGGAAAATTGCCACAGCACTCTTAGTTATGGGCATTCCAATCTTGGATGTGGCTTGGGTGATTGCTCAGAGAATTTGGCATAGAAAAAGTCCTTTTATAGGGGATAGGCTTCACTTACATTTTAAATTATTAGATCTGGGGTTTTCACAAAAACAGACCGCTTTGGTTTTGTATGCTATCTCGGCAGTGTTTGGTTTTACCGCAGTGTTTTTGCAGAGTATGGGTAAGTTGGTAGCTCTGTTAATTTTATTTGGTCTTATGGCTGGGCTCATTCTTGGAGTGATTTATGCTTATCGCCGTCGTCAGCGTAACCAACAATTAAGCAGTTGAGTTGACCCACAAGGTAACTTTCTGTTATACTTTCAGTTGGATTAATTTCTACAAACAAAGTCAAACCAATTAGGAGGAATAGAAACTTGTATGCCACAAGTTAGGATGAAGAAGGATAATGAGGAAGAATTGGTTAAGCATTATGTGGTCTTACGTAACCTAGAGTTATCAGGCCAGCATGATTCTGCAATTGAGTACTTCCAAGCGAATCAATTAATAAACAATTGGCGCAGTTTACTTCACTATGCGGGTGTAAAAAAGAACTGCCCGGTGTGTTGTTTAATTATCGATCAAGTCTACTTTCACAGAGCAGACATATTTACAGACGAACAATTTCCAACTGAAATTAGTAAGGCCGTTCACGGTATTCATCTTGATTTCTCTAAACGAATCATGGTCTATCTAAAATCAGGAAAGTTTGATTCGAAGCTGGAAGAATACATTAAAATGAACGAAGGCATAGCCGAAACGATGAATAGCATTGGCCATGACTTTGTTAATTTGAAACCTCATCATTTCCAAAACCCATAACCCACGTATAACTACGTATTGACAAAATACCCCTAGTTCGCTAGAATTACGGGGTATTAATTTTAACTATATTTATGTCATTAGCAGTTATTGCCACCGGCGGAAAACAATATTTGGTTGCCAAAGGTGAAAGAATTCAAATTGAAAAACTCGAAGGCGAAGAAGGCGACAAAGTAATCTTTGACCAAGTTCTAGTAAACATTTCTGATACAGGATATGAACTAGGCAAGCCTATTTTAGAGGGCAAAGCTGTAGAAGGTAAGATCCTTAAACAGGGCCGTAGCCCAAAGATTCACGTTCTAAAGTACAAAGCTAAAAGTAAGTACCGAAAGAAAATTGGTCACCGCCAGGCTTTTACTGAAGTCGAGATCACCAAGATTTAAATTTTAAAACCGCGTCACTAAGTGTGATGCGGTTTTTATTTTGCAAAATTATTATTACTATTTTCTATTCTGAATACTGGGCAGGGGTTAAACCCATCTCTTTAACTTTTGCTTTATACGCCTCGTAATCTTCTAGGTAATCACTGCGGTCAGGGTTATGTTTGGTAGAGGATACTGCTAGCAACATTGCTCCTTCACTAAAATTGGTAAATTGATGCCAAACCATATTACCAACGTACACCGCTTGGCCTTGGGCCATTGGTACATCTTTAATTCCATCACCGTAATCTATTTTAGCTATGCAACTACCAGTAGCCATGACAAATAATTCTTTTTCAACATAATGGCAATGTGCACCTGTATCACCACCAAGATCGGTTAAATAATAAATACGCTTGATATCGTAATCAACGTAAGTGGCAGCATCAATTTCGTAAAGCTCGTACATGTTGTCACGACCCTTAACGTGCTTGATGTCTAATTTTTTAAATACTAGTTCCATAAACCTTAGTATAAGGATAGTAGTCTTGACTGTCAATTTTATCTCAGGTAAGATACTGAGTCGTACTTGTACGAAATTTCAGATCGAATCGGAGGAAAATTAAATGATCTCACGGCGCTTATTAGAGGAATTGTTTCAGAAACACCGTAGCCCAGCTCTTACCTTTCTAGATAAAAATAGAACAGGGGATGGAGAGTGGACCGAGGGTTTGGTAGACGACTGGTTTAGTACCAAGAACTCAATAATGGCCAAACTTTTTATGGCCTGTAATATGGTTTTGCTAGACGCGGGTCCAAAAACCCATACTTACCCAATATTTTGTCATGTTCGCTATGATAGCGATATCATTATCGATGAAGTTGCTAAGTTGTACGTATTGAATTCCTTTAGGACTGCAAATAATTTTCTTGCTCCTGAGGTTTGGCTTGGCTCGAATGAAGGTGAAAGTCGCGGCAAAACTGATAAGTATGTTGTCTGGGAAGGATACACAGCTTGGAGAAAGAAATTATCAGACAAAGGGGTCTGGCATCATCACATCAAAACTGTTGGACCGGTCTATAACACACCAGATGAGCATTTAGAGATTATCCGAGTCGCCAAAGAAAATAATTTCGAGGGCGTTAATCTGGTCGGTTCGCCATATCACATGGTCCGTATCGCTCTTGGCGCTGTTCAGCACATGAAGCGAACCGGTTATTGGACAAAGATGTATTTCAACGCTCCCAAAGTTCCGGCAGGCGAATGGCTTACAGTAGTCAAAGGCGCTCAAGGAGATATCATTGGAGACGGAGAGAGGTACAATCAACTCTTTGAGGAGCATGCCAGAATTCCTGAGTACATGCTTAAGGAGGTTCGAGACCTGTCTACTTTCGAGAACCTGATTTCATATATCAGAATCGGTCGCGAAAGTATTAAAGACGGCCAACTGACTGTTCCTCTTGGTTCGATTGTTGAATAGTAGGCAATTTAAGTTCTACTCAAACGCGTTACTAAAATAACGCGTTTTTATTATGCTGAATTTTTGTGTTAATGCAAAGTTTTGTATATAAAGTTTAGCTAATATTGAAACCGTTTTTACTTTGACAATATGCCTGTTTTTGCTAGAATACATTCACGAGTAACACGCTAGAATCTTAAGAAATCAAACCTATTATGAAAGTTTTAGTCACCGGCGGAGCCGGTTTTATCGGAAGTAACTTCGTACGTTACTGGTTAAAAAATCACCCACACGATACTGTGGTTAATTTTGACGCACTAACTTACGCTGGTAATTTAGATAGCCTTAAAGATTTAACCATCAACCCAGAAACTAAAGACCGTTACCAATTTATTCATGGTGACATTACAGATCCAATTGCAGTTCGCGAAGCTATGCGTGGTGTAGATGTGGTCGCTCACTTTGCTGCTAACTCTCATGTTGATCGTAGTATTGTCGAACCAGGCTTGTTTGTTCATACAAATGTAATCGGTACTCAAGTACTTTTAGAAGAAGCTAAGAATGCCGGTGTATGGCGTTTTCATCATGTTTCTACTGACGAAGTTTACGGTACAGTAACAGTTGAAGGCGATGAAATGTTTACCGAAGAAACTCGTTATCAGCCAAACAATCCTTACTCAGCTAGTAAAGCTGGTTCGGATATGGTTGTTCGTGCTTACTATAAGACTTACGGTTTTCCTGCAACAATTACAAACACATCAAATAATTTTGGAGCGTATCAATTTCCAGAAAAATTTATTCCACTATGTATCACTCGTTTAATCGACGGGAAAAATATTCGTTTACATGGTAAGGGTGACCACATTCGTGATTGGTTGTTCGTAGAAGATCACTGTCGTGCAATCGAAGCTGTATTACGCCGTGGTAAACTCGGTGAAGTTTATCTTGTCGCTGGTCATGCTCAACTTTCTACTTTACAAGTTGCTCAGCGTATTTGCCAACTTATGGGTGTAGGTGAAGATCGTATTGAATTTGTTCCGGATCGTCCAAGTAATGACAAAGCTTACAAACTAGACTGGACTAAAATTAACCGTGAGCTTGGTTGGGAACCATTGTTCAGTTTTGATGATTGGATTCAACAAACCATTGCTTGGTATCAACAGAATGAAGCATGGTGGCGACCACTTGTTAAACAAAGTTTTGCGTGGGGCAGTACTGGGCATATAGAAGAAGAATCATCAACTTCTATTAATTCCACTCCAATACCACAGATGCAGAGCTCTTATGGACAGTCTGCAAAAACAATTACCCAAGCAAACACTGAATCCCTCACTTTTTTAGAAAATTCTAATATTCCTGCAAAGCCATTAACACCTCAAGTTAAGAAAAAGGTTTTGATTTTTGGTAACGGCCAATTAAGCATGCATTTTCAAAATTATTTTTCTGCAGAAGGTTCAGAAGTTGTTGTTGCATCCCGTCCTGAAGTTGATGTGACTAATTTTGATCAAGTCAACTCTGTCATTTCCCAAACACAACCGACTGTAGTGATAAATGCTACAGGTGTAACTAATGTAGATTGGGCGGAAACAAATCAAGAAGAAACTGCAGCAGTAAACATTCAGGGCGCTGAAAATATTGCTAAGGCCTGCCAGTCTGCTGGAGTGTACATGGTTCATGTTTCTACTGGTTATGTTCATCATTCTCATAGCACTGCCGACGAACGTAAAGAACAAGATCAACCAAATCCTTTAAATTATTATTCTTATAGTAAAGCTAAGGCAGACGAAGTTTTAATGCGCATGGCTAATCAAGGGTTAAAACTTTTGATTGTTCGCCCAAACATGTTGTTATCTGCTGTCCCTCATCCAAAAAATGTTTTGGCTAAGATGGTGATGTATAGTAAGTTCCACGATGTTCCAAACTCTATGACTGTAGTAGAAGACCTAGTTTCTGTAACAGGTCAATTAATTGATAAGCAAAAAACTGGTTTGTACAATGTTGTTAACTCTGGTTTAAGCTCTCCATTTAAAATTGCTAACATGCTAAAGGAGATCATTAACCCTGACATGCAAATCGAAAAACTTTCTAAGGCAGAAGTCGAAAAGATGTTTACTATCAAAAGACCAGATACAATCCTGTCTATCGAAAAACTTAACCGTGAAGGTATTCACATGCCAGAAATCAATCAACGACTCCGCGGAATCATTACAGTTTTACGAGATAATTTACGAAATGCATCCTCTCAAGAAGTTATGAAAACAACCGCGGAAGAGAATCAAAAGCGCATGGAAGTTAAACAAGATCAGGTAATCACCAATTTACTTCGTAAGTAATCTTGTAAGTAACATTGTTTGTAATATGAACTTTCCAAAAGTTTCTATAAATATTTTAGGGTTCAACGAAAAAAAATTGCTAGAGAAGGCTTTCTCTAGCATTTTTAAACAAGACTACCCGAATTTCGAAGTCACATATATCGATAATGCTTCCACAGATGGTTCCGAGGAATATGTTCGTCAAAACTTCCCTAATATAAAAGTTGTGCAAACTGGTAAGAATCGTCATTACGGCCCAGCTCAAAACAAAGGTTTTGCTGCTACTGACGGCGAACTGGTTTGTATTTTAAACTCCGACCTAGAATTAGCTCCAAATTATTTAACAGAAGCTGTCACTGCGTTGTTATCCGATCCAAAAATTGCAGGAGTGCAAGGAAAAACTTTACGACCAAAAAATAATCCTAACGACCCCAACGAGCCACAATTAATAGATGGTACTGGTTTAACGATTGATCGAATGCGTATTGTCCGCGATCGTGGTCAGTTAGAAATCGACAAAGGTCAGTACGACACTCCTCAAGAGGTTTTTGCTATTTGTGGTTCAAATCCAGTTTATCGTCGTGCAGCGTTATTAGATGTTGCAATTGATGGAGAAATAATTGATGAAGATATCACTGCATTTTTTGATGATTCTGATTTAGGTTGGAGACTGCGTCATCAGGGTTGGAAATTATGGTATCAACCCACAGCAATTTCATACCACCAACGTGGGGTAGGCTCTAGTCCTGGTGGTTATCGTCATATTTTGGCATTGGTAAAGTTCCGTAAGCAGTTTAGTTTGTACACCAAGCAATTGAGTTGGAAGAATAAACTTTACTTAGTTTTAAAAAATGATTTCGGCAAAACTCTAAGACGAGACTTTTTGACAATGCTTATTCGCCAAATAGCCGAACTAGGGTTTATAATTATATTTGAGACTAAGACTTTGTTAATTTTACCGACAATGTATAGACAATTGCCTAACATCTTCCGCAAACGCAAAATTATAAAATCTCGCAGCGTTTTAGGCAAAAATAATATTATTGAATTTATTAAATAGAACCAGACAAATTATTTATGGATATTTCTTTTGTAATCACACCATGGAATTGTAAAGATTTACTTCAAGCGACATTGAAGTCTATTTTTTCTAGCCAAACCAAATTTTCTTACGAAGTAATTGTTTATGATCATGGCTCGACTGACGGCAGTTTAGAAATGGTAGAATCAGAATTTCCTCAAGTCACATTAATTCGAGGTGGTGATGTTGGTTTTGCCGCTGCTAATAACGTAGGACTAAAAAAATCCACTGGTCGGTATGCAGTGTTGTTAAATGCTGATACAGAAATTTCTACAGATACAATCGAAACCATGGTTTCTTTTATGGATGCAAACCCAAAAGTTGGGATCTCCACAGGGAAGTTAGTTTTAGCTGTTAGTGGAAAGTTGGATAAGGCTTGTCGAAGAAGTTTTCCTACACCGTGGGTTTCTTTTACTCGCTTTAGTGGTTTGGCAAAGTTGTTTCCTAAAAGCAAAATTTTTAATCAGTACAACTTGGAATTTTTGAGTGAAGATGAATCCTATCAAATTGATAGTTGTGTAGGCGCGTTCGAAATGATTCGCCGCGAAGCCATGGAACAAATTGGATATTTGGACGAAACTTTTTATATGTACGGTGAAGATATTGATTGGTGTTATCGTGTTAAACAAGCTGGTTGGGAAGTTTGGTATTATCCTAAAACAACTATTCTGCATTACAAAGGCTATCTATCTGGTAAGGCTGGTGGAAAGAAGAAACATAATCCACGACCAACTTGGGAATTTCATCGTGCCATGATTATTTTTTATTACAAACATTATTTAAGTAAATATCCCCGAATATTTACTTGGTTAGTTCAATTAGCCATCTGGGGGAGATACCTATTAATTGCCCGGTTTAAGGTTTATCCAGGGGCTTCTTTTTCTGGATCACCAAACCCATACAAAAAGTAGGGCAGTTCATTAATTCCAAATATTGACAAAATTAGGAATTTTCGATATAATATGGTTTAATTTAAATATACATATAAGTTATGAGTGAAGATAATAAAAAATTCCCTAATTCAACTGAAGGCATCGCTGGGTTATTAAACATAACCCCACATGGTGATACTGGTCCTCGAAAAGATTCTATTCCTGTAGAGTCTGATTCAATATTCGCGGAAAACACCGTCGAAGCTCCAAGTAATTTACCAATTGCCGATTTAGAAGAATCTAACATGGATACAGCATCAGTTACAGCCACTCCAGAAAACCCAAGGGAAACACCTCGAGACAATCCAGACGTGACCCCTAATAAGTCTCCCCAAGAAACTTTAGAAGAAGTTATAAAAGTTGAACCTAAAATTGAACCAGCAGCAGAAATCGCACCCCAATGGACAGCAGGAAAAATCGTAAAAATGATCGCGCCATATTTAGCTATTTTTGCAATAGCAATTGGTTTGTATTTTTTCTATTTCAACGACTTTAGTTTTAAAAGTTTATTCAATTCAGACACTTTAAAAATTGAAAGTATAACTGATTCCGAGACTAACAAAGAATACGAGCAACTTAAAAAAGATGCTGCAGCTGATTACAAAACTTGGTTAAATCAATTCTTCACAGATGTTAATGACGATAGTATTTCTAGTATGGATGCGGACGTTTCTGGTAATGGCTTAACAAACTTTGAAAAGTATTTATTAAACTTAAATCCTAAGGTTTATTCTACAAGAGGTAATTTAGGAGATGGTCAAGCTGTATTAGATGGTATCAACCCTTGGACAGGGAAAACTTTTACCGATAAGCAAAAGCAGTTAGTAGAGAAGTATATTAACCCCGAGCTCATTAGTAATAGAATTACTGCCGCAGCTATAACTCGTGGTGTTACTAAGTACGCACAGTATGTAAATTCGGATTCACCTTATTATATTGACCCAGTTACCTTGCAACAAGTTGGTGCTAATGGTCAGGCAGTGGTTACTCCAACTCAAATTCCATCCACAACAACCATCGCTAGTAATACCAACCCTTCACAAGGTTATCCTGCTAATAACCAAAAGCCTACTTCTTCAAATAACACCCCAGCCGTACCTAGTTTACGTCCCGATGAAGCTATCGATCAGTCGAAACCGGCTTTGTTAGAAATTCCTGCCAATAAAATTTCAGTACCTTTAATTTGGACACAAGACATTAAAGATTTTGAAGATGACTTAAAGAGCGGCGTTGTGCATTATCCTGGTACAGCCTTTCCTGGCGAAGTTGGCACTACTTATATCTCTGGTCATTCCAGTGGCTATGTGTGGGATAGTAGTCCTTACAAACAAATCTTTGCGATTTTAGGAAGTGTTAAAGATGGAACTTCATTTACAATCACAGCCACCCAGAAAAATGGCAAGAAAGTAAAGTTTAATTATATTGTCGAACGTCGTGGTGAATTTGCTGCAAATGATCAAGCTCAGTTTATTAGTACCTCCGAATCCATAGTCGCTTTATCCACTTGTTGGCCAGTTGGCACAACAGCTCGTAGATTAGTATTATTTGCCAAGCTTACTCAAACTGAAAGAAGTTAATCTAATATAAATAAAACAAAACCGCTACTTTTTCACTAGTCCTCGGTTTACCACCTCCAGTGGCAAACCTGCGGAATCGTTCTAAAGTAGCGGTTTTGTTATATAAAAGCAGATATTCAGAAAAAGGGGCAGCTATTGACAAAACCCCTAAATTATGCTAATATAGTGGGTCAAGCTAAGAACCTTGAATATCTACGTGCTAGATGCGTTTCTGCTCGTTTCCCCTGGTATTTAACTACAGTCAGGCAGGAAATGAGCGAAAACATGTCTGGCACCGCGCCAAACAGTTGTAAAACCGCCCAATAGAAATATTGGAAGCGCGGATGGTCAGAAAAAAAATTACGGAGGAAAAATCAATGTTGAAAAGAACTATCTTTTTGTTTGCTATCGTTTTGTTCGTTTGTGTCGCAATGAGCTTTGCTCAGAACGTCTCGGAAAATACCGAAGAGTCTTCGGAAACAGGGTCAATGCAGCTCGTGTACTCACGAGCGGACGCAACTGCTAAGTGCGGTGCTGTTCCGAACATTAACCTGAACGGAGTTCCTTATGCTCCGAAGTTTCAGTCTTCAGTGAAATCATACAGCAGGTTCGAGACTTACGGTCTCGCTCTGATGTGCATGCAGACGTCACTGCCTCAGTACCGTGCCAATAACGGTATCGGTTGGGTGTTAACAGCAGACCAGTCGCAAGTGGGTTTTACCGCTGAACGAATGGCTTACTATCTTGGAACAGCAGACGGTCAATACAAACGGTGTCACAATACCGTTTACGCTATCGCCGTCGCTCAGAAGCAGGAGGAGTCTTGGACTCCGACGCAGAAGCCGCAACAGCAGACCAACATCAATGTTTCTGCTAACGCCAATGCGAATGCAACGGCAATAGCAAAAACTGAGGTCTGCAAGCCCAAATCAATGGAATACATTCGAACCGACACCGTTCGGGGTCGTGAATTCGAAATCTATTCCAATGGTTGCCAGGAATTCCCCCGCGAAGTCGTGGCGGAAACCAAAGCTGAGCTTTGTCCGGAAGATACTCTCCGCAATGAGAGGACCGGGCAGTGTGTGAAGCCTAAAAAAGGCGACAGTTGGTTGGTGCGTGGGGCAATTGCCGGTGGAGGAGCTGCTGGTATGTATGCTGCATGTCGTATCTGGAAGTTCTGCGGAACTAAAACAGTTTACGGCGGTGGTGGGGTTATCCCGACCAAAGGCCGAGGCAACGACGGTAAAGAACCCGGAATCACTCCAGGAACTCGTACACGTTCGGACGGAACCGGACGAGTTATCGCTACTGGTAGCTCGAATGGAACTGGGACTGTAGGTTCTCGAAGGCGAGCAGGGACGAACACCTTTGTTCAGCAAGTCGCTCCTTATCAGAGCGGTTCGCGGACCAGAGGTAATATCCAAACCCAGCAGAACAGGACTTACAATTCAAACACATCAGGTTGCGCCAACCTGATCACTGTCAACGGTAGGCGAGTTTGTGCCAACTAAGGCACAGGCAATACACGCGAAAGGGTCATTGACTCTTTCGCGTATTTTTTTTATGCTGAATGTATATAAATAGCTAGGTGAAAAGAGCTATTGTAGCAAAGCAGTTGTTTTACAGGAGGTATTATGAAAAAGGTCTTTTTGCTTGTTTTTTGTTTCGGCGTGATGTTCTTTGCAGTTAGCACTGCTAAGGCTCAAGATTCCGAACAAGTTCGTAGCTCACCTCCGTTAGTGGAGCACAGGCAACGAACTAGGACTGTGCGTCAGGACATCCGTACCAATATTGGAGGGTCTTATAGTCGTAGATGGCGACCTAGGATCGATTACAGAGTGACTGTAATCACTCAAGATGTGGACATTCGAAGTACTGTTCGCAATAGGCCACCTTATGTAAGGGTTTACACACCAGGGTGGTAGTTTCTAGGATTTAAAAAATTAAAAGGCAATTAATTTGCCTTTTTTATTTTGCCTGTTTTCAATGCTATAATATATGTAATAGGCCTTTGAGCTTGAAAGAAAACCCAAAAATTAAACCTTTTTTTATGAAAAAACTCTCTGTCGTAATTCCGGCATATAATGAAGAAAAAAGAATCACCGAAACTCTACAGAATATTGATAGTTATTTAGAAAAGCAAAATTATGACTACGAAATTATTGTAGTTGTAAACAATACCAAAGATAAGACTTTTGAAGTGGTCCAAAATTTAGAAAAGACCACAGTTCAAAAAGCTACTGCACTAAATCTAGTAGAAGGTGGTAAGGGTAATGCTGTTCGCCGAGGTATTTTAGAAAAAGCTACTGGTGATATAGTCATGTTTATGGACGCAGATAATGCAACACCGATTTCTGAAATCGAAAAGTTTTTACCTTTCTTTGATAAGGGTTATGACGTTGTGATTGGTTCTCGTTATACTAATCCTGATTTGGTAAAAGTTCATCAACCATTTTATAGAATCGTATTATCCCGAATGAGTAATTTACTTATTCAATTTTTAGCTGTTCCTGGGATTAAAGACACTCAACTAGGATTTAAAGCTTTCACCTTAACTGCTGCAAAAGAAATTTTCCCACTAGTTAAAGTATTGCGTTGGGGTTTTGACATGGAAGTTTTAACCATTGCGTTGGCTCGTGGTTATAAGATCAAAGAAGTTGGTGTTTCTTGGACAGAGCATGGTGGCGGTCATGTACCATTATCGGCTTACGTAGAATCACTAATTGATTTGTTTAAAATTAAGCTTCGCTCACTTTCCGGTCAGTACAAGAAGAAGTAAATTAACCAAAATTAATCACTGAAACTTTTTTTAGGTCATCTCGATATAACTAATGATGCTACACACACCTCTTTTCAGAATTTTATCCAAAACCTCCCTGCCGGCATTTGCGGCAGTTTTGGTCATTGGTCTAGCTATTAGTCCTGTAGCCTCTATTTATGGGGTTAAAAATGCTAAAGCTATAAGTTCTATCTCAACAGAAAATAACGAAATTAACTCTAATTCTACTGTGGTAGGTGTCGGTTATTCGTATACAGCTAAATTAAAGACCTCAGATGCCTCTCAATTAGCTGCTATAGCTACTGGGATTCAAAAACAATTCACATTCTCTAAAAATCCACTTTTCCAAAATATTTATAATTTTCAATCGGCTTTAACACTCGATCAGCTTAAAACAAAAGTTACAAGTGCTGAGTACATAGACTATAATCAGCTGGTTCAGGCAGACTTACTTACCGTCACGCAGTTACCTAATGATCCAGGATTTACTACTAACGCTTCTAATATCGATAAACAATGGGGTTTGGTTAAAGCTGGGTTCATAGACGCTTGGGATAAAACCAAAGGGGATACAAAAACTGTTGTAGCTGTAATTGATACTGGTATAGATAGGTTTCATGAAGATATTACTTCAACCCGATTTATAGATGGATATAATGTTTTAACCTCACAAACAATTTCACAATTTGGTAACTCTGATGATAATGGTCATGGGACTTTAGTTTCTGGTGTGATTGGGGCAGTTAGTAATAATGGTCTTGGTATTAGTGGAACCAATTGGAATATCACCTTGATGGCGATTAAAGCTTTAAATTCTAGTGGTAGTGGTTCTGCTAGCGATATTTCTGAAGGCATTGTTTGGGCTACCGATCATGGTGCAAACATAATCAATTTGTCTTTGGGTGGAATTGGCTTTGCTCATGATACAACATTATCTAATGCCATCACATACGCTTTTGAAAAAAATGTTGTTATTGTTGCAGCAGCTGGGAATGACGTTGCTATTACCGGTGGTAATTTAGATGTCGAACCTGTCTTTCCGATTTGCAATGATAATGGTAAGAATATGGTGATTGGGGTTTCGGCTAGTGATGTAAACGACCTCAAGCCTAACTTTGCTAATTTTGGTAAAGCTTGTGTTGATGTTGTTGCTCCAGGAAAAAGAATTTTATCTACTATTAATCATGACCCTGCAACTGGAACTTTTGCACCAGATTCCTATGCTTATGCATCGGGTACTTCTTTAGCAGTACCTTATGTTAGTGGTCAGGCCGCATTACTAAAATCTTTATATCCGTTTGCTTCTAATCGTCAAATTCGTGATCGAATAATTTCCACAGCTGACAATATTGATAATCTAAATTTAAGCCAGTGTGGCGGATCTTCCTGTAAAGGCTTTTTGGGAAGTGGCCGAATTAATGTTGCAAAAAGTTTACAGGAGGTAATTTCTCCAATTACTGACGGTGATGTAGTTCAAGTAAGTAATACAGGTGATTGGTATTTAATAAATGGTGGGAAACGTCAAATAATCTCTCCGTTTGTAAAAAACCAACGCTTTACAGGTGTGGTTCCGAAGCAAGTATTTTTTTCGGAAATCGAAAGATTTTCTGAAGGATCTTTTGCCGAACCGAAAGATGGAACTTTAGTCAAAGTTCCAAATAACAACACTGTTTATTATATGAGCAAAGGTCTGCGGTTGCCTGTGACTGCTCAGGTTTTTGGATTGTACAATTTTCAATTTAAAGATGTGTTTACTTTATCAACCAGCGAGGTTAATTCTTGGGTGATGGGTGGGTTTTTAACCCCACCTGAAGGAACTTTGATTCGCACAATTCAGAATCCAACGGTCTATTGGGTGGTAGGGCAAATCTTACATCCAATTAACTTTGCATTTTATGAAGATAGAGGTTTAAAGATTTTTCCAGTTATTTACATTCCCGATTCAGACTTAACAAAACTTCCAAAAGGGGAGGGGTACATACTATAATTTATGTTATGGTTATGCCTAAAAAAATAACTTATGGCTAAAAGGATTGAGTAATAAAAATAGATACATTAAAATTTAAGATATGAATAAAATAAAACACTTCACATTAATATTTAGCGCAGTAGCAGTACTGGCAAGCTCATTTTTAATTACTCCAATTAGTTATGCTCAAGAGTCTGTCTTGCCGGGTTTCACTCCTAATAGATTAATAGAAGACGCTGTTTTCTCTGATAAGACTGCTTTAGGGAATTCCGAAGGTGTTCAGAAATTTTTAGAAAGTAAACAAAGTGTCCTTGCCAACACTTCAGCAGATTTTTTGGCCAGATTAAAAGAACCAACTAACTCAACTTTAAAAGTCACTTTAGATGACCCTCGTCCTAGTTTAGATAGACTTAGAACTGCTGCGGAGTTAATTTGGGACGCTAGTCAGTCTAGTGGTTTAAACCCGCAGGTTATTATTGTTACTTTACAGAAGGAGCAAGGTTTAATCACAGCACGGAAGAACGCTACGCCAGAACAATTACAAACACCTCTTGATTATGCCATGGGCTTTGGTTGTCCAGACTCAGGTGGCTGTGGCGCTCTATACAAAGGTTTTTATTACCAGTTATTTGGTAACGTTGACTCCGAAAATAATAGATATTTGGGAGCATCAAAGTCTTTAATGAAATCATTTACCACTCCAGGTGGTCGTGGCCCATTTTATAATGGAGCAGTCTCTAAAGTTGGAAACACTATCGTACTTGGAAATACACTTGGTGGATATTCCGGAGTAGAAGCACAGCAGACTGTAGTTTTAGAAAACGCTGCGACTGCTGCATTGTATAGATTTACTCCTCATGTTTTTAATGGTAATTATAATTTTTGGAGATACATGAACCAATGGTTCAGATATCCATCTGGAACAATTATAAGTGCACCTAGCGGGCAAAAGTATATGATTCAAAATGGGGCTCGCTTGCAAATCAACGACTTTATAGCTCGAGCTAGAAATTTGAACTTGGCTAATCCTGTACTGTTATCTTTTAATGAATTAGAAAGCTATCCAGATAGTGGACTCCTGGGACTAGCAGATAATACCATTGCAATCGCCGAAGGCAAGATTTACATGTTCTTGAATAATAAAAAACATCCTGTCAGTGATTTTGTGTTACGCCAACGAGGTTTGTCTGTTGGGAATGCAGTCAATGCATCTATGGCAGATTTATCTGCCTATCAAGATGGCGCACAGCTAACTCCATCAGAAGGTTCTGTGTTGCGTGGAATCAATGGGCCAGCAGTATATATTGTAGAAAATAATCAACTTCGGTTAGTTTCGGCATTGGTATTCGCCCAAAGGAATCTGGCTCCAAAAATTCAGTTGATACCTGATTCAGAGTTGGTTATTTATCCTAAAGGTGGTTTCTTACCTCCTGCTGACGGAACATTAGTGAAGTCTCCAAGTGTACAGACTGTATTCTTAGTGGTTGATCGCATTAAGAGACCAATGACTTACTTAGTATTCCGTACTTATAACTTTAAATTTACGGATGTTAAAACTATCAGTGATGATGAACTCTTAGCTATGCCGACCGGTAACACTGCCGAGCCTAAAGATCCAACCTACTATCAAGTAGCAGGAAGTGGTGAGTTATATATTTATAAAAATTCGAGTCGTCATTTTGTATCCAGCTTTGTTGCTAAGCAAAAGAAGATCACTCCCGATGTCACCTTTAGTGCCGATGAGGTTAGTAAATGGCCAGAAGGGGAAGCTATTTTGCCTAAAGATGGGACAGTCTTAAAAGCAGATAATTCACCAACCGTATATATTGTAGAAAAAGGTCAACTATTAGCTTTGAGTGGCGCGGATTTTGCAGCAAGAAAATTAAGCTTCAAAAATGTAACAATTTTGTCTGCAGCGGAAATGGCGAAATATCCTATAAAGGGAGTGAACGAACAACAATAATAAATATTAAGAGAAATAAAAGAAGTCCGGAAGTTTAATCTTCCGGACTTTTAATTAGTCTTTGTAAATCGAAAGCGATCAGTCCCGATTAAGAGATCATATTACGGTACCCTTGACTCGATCTCCCCATCTTGTTTGGAACAGGATGAATTTTACGGTACTCACGTTGGCATTTTTCGCAGTGGTCAAAATGGAATTTAACCACATGATCGAATCGGTCAATGAGATGTGTTTCCATGAACTTGGTTGTTAAGTGCTCGCCGTAGAAGTCTGTAAAACAAACGTCGCAATCGCGAACACCTTTTATAACTTCTTCGGGAAGAGTTTTTCCACCAAGCGCAAAGACCATGTTGGCAATAGTTCTTCGGCATGCATGCGCCGAAGCGGTTTGTGCTGCTGACATATTTTTTCTCCTATGTATAAATTTCCTCTTGTTAAATTGTGATCCCAGGTTAAGTTGAGAACTTTGTAGTTTATCACATTATAGCACTTTTGTCAATGATTTGCTACACTATATGTAATGTCTACACCTTCAAAAAACATCCTTTGGCTTAGTGTGTCTAGGGTCGTTTCTTTAGGCCTTTTATTTTTGGCATACACTCAATTGTTTCGTTATTTAGGGCCAGAGCACTCTGGGCGTTTTCAGTTTGTTTTGTCTTACGTGACTTTATTTGGTGTCATTATCGATTTTGGAATCCAACAGTATGTAATAAAAAAGATAAGCGAAGACCGTAGTAAGGCAAAGACTTATTTCCACAACTTTCTTGCAGTAGAGTTTGTCTTAGCCTTTTTGGTTTATTCAACAATGGTAGGCATTGCTTACTTTAATAATTATGAACCAATTGTCATTAAAGCAATTATGCTTGCCGGTATCGGGATGGTTCTTCATGGTTTAACTTATCCGTTCTTAGCAATAATTACTGCATTTTATGATTTAAAAAAGGCCGCTATCTTGAATTTTATAGCCTCGGTTATTAATGTTGGAATAATCTTCGCTACTATTTGGGTCAAAGGGGATATTGTTATGCTTGCTAGTCAGCAATTAATTTATGCGAGCTTGGCTCTAATCTTGTATTATCAGTTTGTAAAAAAATATATTGGTTCTCCTCAGATTATTTCTGGTTTTAAAAAATTAGATTTTGTGTTAATTAAAAAGATCTTTATTGCTGCATTACCGTTTGCCATGTTGGTAGGTTTTAGCACTGTATATAATAGAATCGATATTGTCTTGATTCAAAGATTTTTAGGTTATACTCAAACCGGTTTATATACCGCAGCTTATAAATTCTTTGATCTGTTAGCCTTTTTCCCAGCTGTTGTTTCTCATTCTTTGTATCCATTGTTTGCGACTTTAATGTCTCAAAATAAACTGACAGAGGTTCGAACAATCCTAGAAAGATACCTTAGGTTTATGGCAGCAGTGGCGTTACCAATGGCTACTGGGGCTATGTTGTTATCTGGTCCTTTAATTATAATTTTAGCTGGTGATCAATATGCTGAAGCTGCCAATGTTTTAGCAGTTTTGGTTTGGGCGCCAGCAATTTTGTTTATGTATATCGTGGTGAATTCATTAGTAATTTCCCAGCTAACAAAATTTGCTGTAGCCATTACCGGAGTAAATGTGGTTATAAATATAGTAGGAAATTTAATCTTATTGCCTCGGATAGGAATAATCGGAGCTGCTGTAATGACTTTAGTTTCCGAAAGCATTCAAGGAATTTTTTACTTTTATTTTGTACGCAAAAAAATTACTCAATTTAAATTTTTAATTAACTTATGGCAACCATTTATTGCTAGCAGTATAATGGGTGTTGTGGTTTACTTCTTGAGAGATCGATTTATATTAATACCAGTTGGTGTTGGTGCAGTAACTTACACTTTAAGTTTACTGGCCTTAGGTTTCTTCCGCAAAGATGACTTAAGATTTTTTATTGGTCTAATGCGCAAAAGTTATGACGCCTCCTAAACAGAATCAAATAGATAGTTTACAAACTCGTATAATGATTTTTGGAACTTTTGATATGGTGCATGATGGGCATGAACATCTTTTTAAACAGGCTCGATCTTTATCTAAAAATCCTTTCTTAATTGTTTCTATCGCCCGCGATAGTAATGTGGAACGCATCAAAGGCCACCGCCCGCGCCACAGCCAATCTGAGCGTCAAAAACTGGTCTCTAAGGTAATAGGTGTTGATAAAGTTGTGTTAGGTGCAGTGGGTGACCCTATTCCTCATATCAAGAAAGAAAAACCAGACCTTATCGCCTTGGGATACGATCAAACCGCGTACGTTCGTGGTTTGCGTTCTTCCTTAAAACAAGCTGGTTTAAAAACCAAAGTTGTTCGATTAAAACCATACAAACCCCATTTATATAAAACATCTATTATCTTATCTGGTTCAACCAAATCAACAACATTAACCAAAAAAGCCAAACCCCTCAGATAGGGTTTTGTTTTTAACTTTATTTTGTTTGTTACATATTGCCAATTGGAGCGTAATAGTAGTCAGAAGCGCTTTGAACAACAATAAACATGGCAGAAATATGCCAAAAATGTTAAAATAGATGCAGAAAGAAGTAATTATGGCCGATACTTCGGCTGTGCTATTCATGTCATTTCCTAATCAAACACAGAACTTACAAGAAACTGAACCAATACAGGTGGCTTCGAGGGCAACCGAAGATAAAACTCTAGTTGTAAAAATCCAGGCAGGCGAAACAGAAAACTTCGTTCTTCTTTATGATGCTTATTTAGATAAGATCTACCGCTTTTTGTATTTTAGAACAAATCATCAAGAAACTGCCGAAGATTTAGCTAGTCAGACTTTTTTGAAAGCTTTTGATAAGATTAACAGTTTTGACGCCAGCAAAGGAACCTTCCAGAGTTGGTTATACCGAATCGCACATAATTTGTTGATTGATCATTATCGAGTTCCTCGCCGAAATGTAGATTTGTCTGCCGCAGAAAATATTGCCTCAGACAGCTCACCTGAACATGATACGGATCGAGAGTTAACAATCGAACAAATTCAAAAACTCCTTGGTACTTTACCAGAGACAGCTCAAGAATTAATCGTATTGCGAGTGTGGGAAGAACTCCCATATTCAGAAATCGCCAAAATTATGGATAAAAGTGAAGCTAGCTTGAAGATGCAGTTCTCTCGCGTTATTGCCAGCTTAAAAGGTCACCCTATGTTACTTTCATTTATTATTTTTGCGATCTGGGGGGCAAACTTATGAATTTAGACAATAATCAAAATAATAGTGAGTTAGACGATATTGATAGCGTTACGTTAGATAAGTTATCAAAATTCAAAACTCAAGCTAATCAAGTCGGTGCAGACAAGCAGTTTGCTAGTTTGTTCCGTGACGAATTATCAGAGACTGTACAGTCTCGTGGAGTTTTAATAGAATCTCAAGTATCTGCTGGAAACAGCAAAAATTTTAAACAACCATTAACTTTCTTTGGGTTTATGAACAAACTAATTATCCCACTGGTAGCAGTTGCTGTATTAGCATCTGGTACTGGTTACTGGTTCGCCAGTAAGAATGATCCAGCATTATTGGGCGTTGGTGATAACCAACTGCTCTCTGGAAAATACGCAGTTACCGAAGTCGACGAAAATTCCTTCGGAGAATTAAATAAAGTAAATATTATTAATGAAGGTGGTCGCGGCGCTGGTGGAGGCACTAATGCATTATCACAGGCGGACACGGCTCAAACACCAAATCAACCTGTTGCTCAAAATGAAAAATTAATCGCTCCTGGTGAAACTTATCCATGTGAAGGCGATTGTGGTGGTGCTATTTCTTATAAATTTAAATACACCGGCAAGGCTTTCGAGCAGCCATCAGAAACTCAAGCAGTTCTAAAGCGTTCTAAGCCAGAACAACCTGCTAATTTGATTTCTCGTTTGATTCGTATGTTCAGTTTTGGACTAATCGATTTATCAAAATTCCAAAATCCTCGCATGCAATCAGTTTCCTTTATGGAAGACGCTAAGTATGGTCTCAATGCAAATATCGATCTTAATGTAGGTACAATTAACATGTACCAGAATTGGGAAAAGTGGCCGCAATATCCATATGGTTGTTTTGGTTACTCTTGTGGCAACACTCCACGTTTAGAACCAAAAGATATTCCTTCCGATGATGAACTAATTGGTATTTCAAAGCAGTTCATGACTGATTATAAAATTTCTTCCGAAGGGTATGCAGCACCTTATATTCAAGATTACTCAAATTGGAGAATCCTATATGAACAAGCCGAAGATAAATCCTCAGTGTATCTCCCAGAACAGATTAATGTTATTTACCCTCTAATTTTAGAAGGACAAATTGTTTATGACGAAAGTGGTGCAAAATCTGGGTTGAATATCACTATAGATATTCGAAGCAAGCGCGTATCTGGTCTCTATGGTTTAGACACAAAGCAATTCCAAAAGTCTAACTATAAAGGTGAAACAGATACCAAGCGTATTCTAGAAATTGCCGAACGCGGTGGATATCGAAATTACTCTTATGAATATCCAGGAAAAGTAGTTACATTAGAACTTGGTACTCCAACTATCGAGATGGTACGTATGTGGTACACTCAAGATTATAATCAACAAGGCGAAGAATTATATCTTCCAGCGTTGATCTTCCCAATTACTAATGCAGATCAAGCTAACTATTGGCGCAAAAATGTTATTGTTCCATTAGTTCGAGATATTCTTGATAATGAAAATCCTCAATACCCTCAACCAATGCCGATGGGTGATGCAGGACCAGTTAGTTCTACGCCGGCAGTACTCCCAGCAGAAACTACAGTACCGAGCGATCAATAATCTTATATATAAAAAGACTATTCTAGAGATAGTCTTTTTTATTATCTGATATAATTAAGTTATATTATTTAATTTAAAAAATATGAACGACTATCCTGAGTATATGCAGTTGATTAAACCTGATTGGGCACCGCCTTCTTATTTATTTGGACCAGTCTGGACTTTTTTGTACATTACTATTGCCATAACCTTTGCTACAGTATTTTGGAATGTTTGGAAGAAGCAATGGCCAAAGTCTTTATTGGCCCCATTTATGTTAAATCTAATTTTTAATCTTAGTTTTACACCGCTTCAGTTCGGGTTAAAGAGTAATTTATTAGCAGCAATTGATATCTTATTAGTGTTAGGAACTTTAATCTGGGCGATGTGGGCAATCTGGCCTAAGGCTCGTTGGATTACCTACACACTTATCCCATACCTATTATGGGTTAGTTTTGCGACAGTTTTGCAGTTAACAATTACTTATTTAAATTTCTAAATGCAACCAGCAGAAGTTAAATTAGCAGTAGAAGAGGTTAGTCGTGGCGATGCAGTTTTAATCGATGTTCGTAGAGATGAAGAATGGGAGATGGGGCATGCCGAACCAGCTATCCATTTTAGTAGCGAACGTCTATTAGTGAATGGCGAGCTTCCAGAAATTGATCAAGATAAAAAAATCTATTTATACTGTGTTAGTGGTGGGCGAGCAGGTCGAGTCAAAACGGCTTTGATAAATCATGGTTATAAAAATGCTAAAAATCTGGGTGGACTGCATGATTGGTTTAGTTTCGGTGGTAAATAATTGAAGATAAAAAAACCGCTGTGTGTTGCAACAGCGGTTTTGTTTAGAAGTGTGCTTTTAGACGCACATGGCCCGGACCATTTTGGCTCCGAACTCGTTTCTGTACTTAACATATTTTTCGTGAGCTCGCTTGGCAGCTTTGACTATAAGCTGGGTCTGCGCTTCTGCAACGAAATACCGGATGAGATTATCGTTTCGGCGAGGGATGGAGTTAATTAACTCGTGGATTTTGTTGAGCTCTCTTTCACTAATACCACTAGTGATGTCGTGAAAGAAAACCAACTGTGTCATTGCTTCTTTGTCTGTTGCGGCCGTGAACTCAAATGCAAACTTTTTGCAGACTTCTTCGATGGCCACCATTTCGAAACGCGCATTAGTGCAATTGCACCACAAGCGATTTTCGAAATCCTCGCTAAGACGAGAAAAACCTTTGGTGCGGTATTCCTGTTTTGTGGCAAGAATCTGAAGAGCGGTTTTTTTAGAAATATCACCTTGGGCTGGGTGGACTATAATGAATCCCATCCAGCTGTTGTCATGCATAGCCGCCACATCCTGAATGACGATCGAGCGAATGTTGGTCTTTCCGGGGATATGTTTGAGGTGGTATTCTGCGTTGCAATTAGTACACTTGTAGTAATCATTTACAGATACCACAACCTCTTTTGCTAAGCAAAAGTCACAGTTTATTAACTCTTTTCTACCTTCCATAAGTACTAAAGTCCTCCATAAGTTTTTAACACTAACATGTTTATATCATTTTTATGCTAATTAGTCAAGTTAAATAGATGCGGTGCTATAATGAATAAGATGAATGAAGAAATAAATAATCAACAAATTGCAGTGTTTGGCGGGGGTTGTTTTTGGTGCACAGAGGCTATTTTTAAAAGAATTCGTGGGGTGAAGTCTGTTCTTCCAGGTTATGCTGGTGGGCACACAGAAAACCCAACTTATTATCAGGTAGCAGGACAAAATACTGGACACGCAGAGGTAGTGCAATTTACATATGATCCAGAGCAAATTACTTACCGTGACTTATTAGAGGTATTTTTTGCAACTCATGACCCGACTACTTTAAATCAACAAGGCAACGATAAAGGACCAGAATATCGCTCAATTATTCTTTATAGTACAGACCAGCAACGGCAGGAAGCAGAAAATATTATCAAAGAGTTGGTAGAGTCCAAAACTTATGAAAATCCGATAGTAACTACCGTTGAGCCATTAGGAAAGTTTTATGAAGCCGAAGCGGATCATAAAAACTTTTACGAAAATAATCCTAACTCTCCTTACTGTCAGATCATCATCAATCCAAAGATTAAAAAATTTAAAGAAAAATTTGCCTCTCTAATACAATAAATTTATATGGATAAAATTATCAAAACTGAAGAAGAATGGAAAAAGGATTTAACTCCCGAACAATATAAAATTTTACGAGAGTCTGGAACCGAAGCTCCTTTTACTGGGCAATATTTAGAAAATAAAGAAGCCGGAGTTTATAATTGTGCAGCATGTGGTCAGCAGTTGTTCGGTTCGGAAACAAAATTTGATTCCGGAACAGGCTGGCCTTCGTTTACAGATCCAATGAACCTAGAGCACGTTGAGCTTCGGGACGACTACAGCTACATGAATATTCATCAGATAGAAGTAGTTTGTAAACGGTGTGGTTCGCACTTGGGTCATGTCTATGATGACGGACCTGCAGATAAAGGTGGTAAGAGGTATTGTATAAATTCCTGTGCATTAAATTTTGAAAAGAAAAGCGAGTCGTAATGACTCGCTTGTTTTATAATAACCTTGGTTCTCGATCTGGCAAAACATTACCTTGTGATTGTTGAAAATTTATCCACTTTCTGCAATTATATAGCACTTCGTTAGAGCACATATTAAATTTGCCTAAATGAAATTGTTTGTTTTCGTTTGCAGGCAAGAGATTTTGAATTGTTTTGAACATATCAATCCAGCAGTTATTATTGCCGCCAGAGTTTAAAGTTTCTACGCTTCGCCTTGCTTCTAATCGCCGTTGCATGTACAACTGGCGTAAGTCACGTAAACTTAATTCTTGGACATCAGGGTCCACAGGTATAAATTTCATAATTCCTCCATACATAAATATGCTACCGTTTTGTTGTGATATAATCAATAGGTTAACATTAAATTTTTATTTTTTATGAATGATTTACAAACTGTTTTTGCTCGAATCAAAGAAACCAAGCGTAAGCAGAAAGAAATTCGTCGCATCTATAAAGATGCTTTAGAACAAAGCCGGGCCTATCAAGATCTAATAGAAAAACTAGATGCAATGAAGGCTACTAAAAAATCATTGGAAGATGATATAAAGTCTGAATTAGAAAGCGATTTCCAAAAGTTAGACGCATATAAAATGCATATCATTAATGACACCGAACTCATGGCAGATTTGGCTATTAATCAATTGATGGCTGGAGAAACTGTAGAAATTGTAGACGAGAACGACCAAAAATATGAACCTATCTTCACCGTTAGATTTAAGAAGGCCTAGAACTGGCACAGTATTAGAACCAAAAGTTCGATATGTCCCATTGAATATTTTTCGGTTGCAAGTTTTACAATTTGTAACCAAGTTTTGCGAGGAGATAAGCAAAGGTGCTTTGAATCCAGTTGTTTGTAAACAACTTAAGTTTCGGTCAATGACTAGTAGATGGGGGACATGCTCCACCAAAGGTGTAATTACAATTAATACCAAATTGAAAAATTTACCTCTACAACTAATAGAGTTTGTGATTTATCATGAGTGTTTGCATTTGATGCATATGAATCACGGGGTTAATTTTAAAAAGCGTTTACAAAAACGTTTTCCAAATAAAAAAGAGCTTGAGCATCAGCTCAAACTCTTTGGCTTGTCGGAGTTGTAGGGTCCCGCTTTAGCTACTTAGCTTCGAATGCAGTGTATCCAATTGCTGGAGAGGTGATAGCAGCTAAGGATTTATCTTTGTTAATATTGAAGACTTTATCACCATCATCAACATAAATTTGGGCAATGTAGGAATTGGCTTTGTCCATTGCTTTTGTAAGAGCAATTTCTAAATCTTGTTTCGTACCTGCTGTAAGTAACTTACTTGACCCCAATACTTGCTTACCGTCTTTGGCGTATACAATTACTATAAAACCAGCTTTGCTTAGAACCGCATTATCTACTGTTACTGATTTACTACCTACAGCTTGGTCGCTGACCACTACAATGTCTTTGCCATTGGGTTGGTTTGTGGCAGGAGTAGATGTGGCTGGGACAGTGGAGTCTGTAGGTTGTTGGTAGTTTTGATTAGTGGTGTAAACGTTTTGAGTTGGTGCAGAGGCCTCGTTGCCCTTGGTTAGAAACCATACGATTCCTGCTAGAAGAACTATAGCAATTAGTCCTTCAATTATATGCAGGTTATTATTTTTGTCTGTTTGTTTCATATTTTTTAGTTAATAACTTTCTTGCTAATTATATCATTTTTAAGAAGTTTATAAAATTGATGTATAAAAAACTCCTAGATCATTTCTGTTCTAGGAGGTCGAAGAGATATTGAATCCCTTCTTTTGGACTGAGACATTTTTCCTCAGTCGCATCTACAGCAACCGTGGTTGATTTAGCAACTGTGGTTGTGAGTGCGGCTGTCAGGTCCTTGACTGCTGTCGGAGTCATATCGACCCAGGCGGTGATGCTGCGACCGTTTGCCTTATTGTATCTGGCTTTGATCGCATTCCTCGCTTGACCTTCGGAAACCGCGGTGGTTTCCATATAGTTGCCGTAAACCATAAACGCAAACTTCTTAGTCGCTGTTTCTGGTTTAAAAGAAAACTGACCAGGAAGATATTTACCCTTAGTTTTAGACATTTCATGCCACCCCCAGTTGAAATTTCGAACTTCAGTATTATAGCATAAATCTAAGGATTTGTAAAGTCTTTGTATGCTATAATTAAATGACTATGATAATCGGAATCGAAGCAGAAAGGGCTAATAATCGGGTCAAAACTGGTGTAGAGCATTACGCCAAGCAGTTAATTTTGCACTTAGCAAAAATTGATCAGGTTAATGAATATGTTTTATATTTACGAACCAAACCAGAAGATTGGTTTTTTGCTTTACCGCCAAATTTTAAAGTGAAAATTATGCCCTTCCCAATTTTTTGGACGCAGCTGCGAGTTAGTTGGGAAATGATATGGCATCCTCCAGATGTGCTGTTTGTTCCTGCTTCAACTTTACCTATTGTGCACCCGAACAGTGTTTACACAGAACATGACGTGGCGTGGATTCATTACCCGGAAGTCTTTACTTTTTACATGCGCTGGTTCCATCGCATATTTTCTTGGTTAGCTAGAAAATCTAGTACCAAGATTATTGCGATTTCTGATAACACTAAGCAAGATTTAATGAAGCACTATGGTGTTGATTCCGAAAAAATTAGTGTGGTCCCGCATGGTTACGAAGAAACTGGCAGGGATTTTAGTAAATTGTCCCCAGAAGTTGCAGCTAAATTACCAGAAAAATATATTTTATTTTTGTCTACCATTCAACCTCGAAAAAATTTAGTTGGGTTGATAGAAGCCTTTAAGGAGTTAAAATTTGAACATCCAGAATTACCACATAAGTTAGTTGTGGTAGGAGGAGCTGGTTGGAAATACGAACAGAGTATGCAGGCTATGGAAGATAATAAAGACATCGTGCAATATTTAGGTAGGGTTTCGGATGAAGATCGTTGGCCCATCTTTCATAAGGCAGAGTTATTTATTCACCCGAGTTTTTATGAAGGGTTTGGAATGTGGATACTAGAAGCCTTTGAGTGTGGAGTTCCTGTGGCGGTATCCAATAACTCTAGTTTGCCAGAAGTTGGTGGTGACGCGGCATTATATTTTGATCCTTCAAGTAAGGAAGAAATAAAACAAGTGATATTAAAAGTTTTACAAAACCCAGAATTGGCAAAGTCGTTGGTAGAAAAAGGGCGACAGAGGTTAACAGCTTTTAGTTGGGAAAAGTGCGCTCGTCAGACTTTAGCTGTCCTAGAGCAAGCAGTTCAACATCAACATCATAAATAAATAATAAGTTTAAATTTTCTATGTTAAATATTTTGAAAGATAAAAATAAATTAATAATTGGTTTGGCCATGCTTTGGCAATTAATTTCTATAGCGTTGATAGCTGTGGGTGTGTGGCCGCAGTTAGTAGCTGTGCTAAATTTATTTTTATTAGCAATACTGTTTGTAATTTTACCGAGAGTGAATGCTTTAGGGTTATTTTTGTTATCCCTTCCATTTATGATCGCCCTTCCTGGTGTGTATATTAGTGCGTTGGTGGGTATGCCAATGTGGCGACTATTAGTTATCTGGTTGTTTATAGTTGCACTCACAAAATATACAATCAATTTATATAAAGGTTCAGGTAAAAGCAGAGATTTTTCTATATCACGCGAGATCAAAACTTTTTGGAAGGACCGACTACAAATCTGGGATAAATGGTTGTTGGTCTTACTTGGTTTAGGTGTTTTATCACTCTTAGTGGCGCGTTATCCAGCTCACGGCCTAAAACAAATAATTTTTATAATCAATATTTATTTGCTTTACTTAGTTTATTTACTAGTAGTAGAAACATCCGAGCAATATAAATCTTTATTGCATTACCTAAAATCTTCACTTTTGATAACAGTGTTGTTAGGGTTTGTTCAATATTTTTTAAGCTTATTTTATGCTCCTTATTATTTTTGGCAATATTGGGCAACTTTAGTATCTAGTAGTTATTACGGACAATCACTAGCAGAAGTATTATCTTATTCGAATTCCTGGTTTAGTGCAGATGGTGGTGGTCAAAGTTTGCGAATGTTTGGAATTCTCCAAGATACTCATGCATTCTCTGTAATTGTTATTTTTGCTCTCGCATTATTTTTAGCAAAGTCTTTTTCTAAAGAAATTTTTGTATCTTGGAAATTCTGGTTAGGATTAACCGCTTTGTGTTTTGCAATTATAGCTAGTGGTACACGCGGAGTCTGGTTGTCGATGTTGAGTCCGGCAGTTGTTGTAATTTTTTTGATGATTCGTTACAAGGTTCGAGTTCTAGCGCTGTTGCCACTAATTAGTTATGGCTTAGTAATTATTTTATTTGTGCTTTCACCATTTATTTCTATGGGGTTGAATTGGGTACGAACAGTTAATTCTGATGATAACTTTTTAGAAAGAGCAGGGAGTATTTATGATCTCGACGAAAGCTCGAATGTTGGTCGTTTAGAAATCTGGAAGTCTAGTTTGAACTATGCCATTAACCATCCTTTAGGAACGGGCTATGGTAACTTTATCTCTTCAATAACCGATACGCAGAATGAAAGCTTCGAACAGGTGGGAGACCAAAAGAATCTTCGCTTTAATTTACCTCAAAAATTTATTACTGCCCATAGTTTGTATTTACATTTGTTGGTAGAACTAGGCTTGCTAGGGCTGATTGCTTTTGGCGCAATCTGGTTGGGATTCTTCAAAAAAGTTTGGACTTATCTAAAGTCTGTGAAGTTTGAAAGTACCGATCAATCTCAACTGCTTATAAATATTGGGTTAGCCTTAATATGGTTATTGGCTTATGGTCTGTTTGATGTTACTATTTTAAATGAACGTGTACTTCTATATTTAATGGCTATTATGGCAGTGGTGAACTTTCTGCTAAGAAACAAACAATTAACATCCTCAAAATAAATGAACGAAGAAAATTCTGATCAAACACCTCAAACACCACAGATTCCACTGGATAACAATTTCAACAACAGTCAAAAATCTACCAAAACCTGGTTATGGTTAACAGTTTTCGTACTACTCATTTTTATCTTTATTGGAGTATTCAGAGTTGGGTATAACGCAGGGCAGGCTGGATATACTTTTTCTTTTAAAGAATTTAAAGTTGTTAACAAAACAGACCCAACAGCAGAAGTAGATTATTCCTTACTATGGGAGGCTTTGGATGTTGTCGGGAAGAAATATATTGACCGAGATCAAATTGATCAAAGGAAAGTTTTGTATGGCGCTATCAGTGGTGCTGTCACAGCTGCCGGAGATGAATATACCCAATTCTTTGATCCAGAAACATTAGCGGATTTTAAAACAGAACTTAACGGTACCTTTAGTGGTATTGGTGCAGAAATAGGTAAGCGTAATGGAAATATTGTTGTGATCGCTCCGCTAGATGATAGTCCAGCTAAGAAAGCTGGTTTGTTAGCAAAAGATGTTATTGTTAAAGTTGACGAAACTTCCACTATCGATTTAAATGTCGATCAAGTGGTGGATTTAATTCGCGGTGAAGCAGGAACTACAGTAAAGTTAACAATCTATCGTGACGGGCGAAACTCGACTTTCGAAGTACCAATTACAAGAGCTAAGATCGAAGTGAAAAGTGTGAAGGTGTCATACAAGGAAGTTAACGGACAACAAATCGCAATCTTAAAAATTTCTAGATTTGGTGATGACACTCAAAGATTGTTTGATGCTGCGATTATTGAAATAAAGAATAAGAAAGTTTCTGGAATTGTATTAGATTTAAGAAATGATCCAGGTGGATATTTGGATACTTCTGTGTCTGTAGCCTCAGATTGGTTAGAAAAGGGTAAGTTGGTAGTTAAAGAAGCTCATAGCGAAACAGATGTCATAGATTATACTTCTACAGGTATCAATCGATTGGGTGGTATAAAAACTGTTGTGCTCATCAATGGTGGTTCGGCAAGTGCGGCAGAGATTTTAGCAGGAGCCCTTAAAGATAATGGCAAAGCAATTCTAATCGGTGAAAAAAGTTTTGGAAAGGGTAGTGTGCAAGAATTGATCCCACTATCACAAAATACAGCTGTCAAAGTTACAGTTGCAAAGTGGATCACCCCCGGTGGAAAAAATCTACATAAAGATGGTTTACCACCAGATATAGAAGTTAAGATGACCGAGGATGATATTCTCAAAGAACTCGACCCTCAATTAGATAGAGCACTTCTGGAAGTTGTAAAATAAAAAAAGACGACCCTTTCATTTATGAAGGGGTCGTTTTGGTAAACCTACGCTACTTATTAGGTTCAACAGGGTTATAATAAACTGCATAATTAGGCATGGGACTAGGATTAAGCCTATGATTATTATGTATCCAGCTATGACTGGGAAGTTATAGATAAGATCTGTTAAAGCATTTTGCATAGCCCCTCCTTTGCTATAAATTTCGAATTTCGCTAAAATTATAAGGTATATTGAATTAAATAGCAACATGTCTAAAATTACAGCACAAGATTTACGAACAAAGTGGTTAGAATTTTTTAAACAAAATAATCACACAATTATTCCTTCAGCATCGTTGGTTCCAGAAAATGACCCATCGGTATTGTTTACTATGGCTGGAATGTTTCCTTTAGTTCCATATCTAATGGGACAAGAGCATCCTAGTGGAACACGAGTAGCAAACATTCAAAAATGTATTCGTACTATTGATATAGATGAAGTAGGTGATAATACTCATTTAACCTTTTTTGAGATGATGGGAAATTGGAGCTTTGGTGATTATTTTAAAAAAGAATCAATCGAATGGAGTTATGAATTTTTAACAGATCCAAAATGGTTAGGGATTCCTCTGGATCGATTGGCTTTTTCTGTTTTTGCTGGGGATGCAGACGCTCCTTATGATGAAGAAAGTTACGAACATTGGAAGCGCTTAGGGATTCCCGAAGCACGTATCGCTAAACTTCCAAAAGAAGATAACTGGTGGATTGCCGGAAGTACTGGACCTTGTGGACCTGATACCGAAATGTTTTATTGGATTGATGATGGTACTCCAGCTCCAGATAATTTTCAAGAGACCAAAGATGATAAACGCTGGGTTGAGATTTGGAACAACGTGTTCATGCAATACGATAAGCAGGCAGATGGTTCTTTGGTTCCTCTAGCAAAACAAAACGTTGATACCGGTATGGGTTTTGATAGAGTAATAGCTGTATTGAATGGGCATAAATCTGTTTATGACACAGAGTTATTTAGCGGTATGTTCGAAGTTCTTGGTTTAACAGATAATCTTGGTAATGGTGTAATGTCAGGTGATGAAATTCGTAAAGCTAGAATAATAGTAGACCATATTCGTGCCTCAGTATTTATTGCTGGTGATGGAGTAGAACCTTCCAACAAAGACCGTGGCTATATTCTACGTCGATTATTACGTCGCGCTATGGTTTACGCCAAAATGTTAAACTTGTCCGAACACTGGCTTAAGGCCTTGGTTGGTAAAGTCGTTCAGGAATACGGTGAAGCTTACCCAGAATTAGTAAATAACTCTGAATCAATTTTTTCAATCATAGAAGGTGAGCAAAATAAATTTGGTAAAACTTTAGAGAAGGGTCTAAAAGAATTCGAGAAGTCTCTTAAAAATGATGCAGTACTATCTGGAACAGATGCCTTTAATCTCTATCAGACTTTTGGTTTCCCATGGGAGTTGACTCATGAACTCTCAACACAAATCGGTGGCCATGAAGTAGACAGAAAAGAATTTGAAGCAGAGTTTAAAAAGCACCAAGATTTATCCCGCACAGCTAGCGCAGGAACTTTTAAAGGTGGCTTAGCAGATCATAGTGATGTAGTGGTTCGCTATCATACCGCAACTCATTTAATGCATAAAGCGCTACGCACAGTGTTGGGCGAAGACGTCTGGCAAAAGGGTAGTAATATTACTGCTGAACGTACTCGCTTTGATTTTACTTACCCACAAAAGATGACTGATGAACAAAAGAAGGAAGTAGAAGACTTGGTTAATAAGTGGATTGCTCAAGATTTAGAAATGAAGCAAGAAATGATGTCGTTAGATAAAGCCCGTGAACTTGGGGCAATTGGATTGTTTGGAGAAAAGTACGCCGATACTGTTTCTATTTACACGGCTTCAGACAAAAGTACTGGCGAAGTTGTCTCTCGTGAATTCTGCGGTGGTCCCCATGTTGAACACACAAGTGTAATTGGAAAATTCCGTATTGCTAAAGAAGAAGCTGTCTCTGCTGGTGTCCGTCGCATTAAAGCGGTGATTGAATAGGAAAGTAATCAAAATCAAAGAAACAAAAATGAACATAAAATTTTACAATACACCAGAAGCACAAACTTTCGACGCCAGTATTTTACCTACAAAGCCAAACTTTATAGATTATCGGCCAGATTTTGCTTTGATGAAAAAATTGGCAGTTAAATACGCAGATAAAAAAAATCTAATTATTATTGGGCACGGTGGTAGTGTGACTTCTGCTCAAGGCATGTATGGGGCTTTTAAGTCCGGTGTTAAAGCAGGAGAGGCTTCGAAGTCAATGTACTTTGTTTCGACTGTGGATCCAGATTACATTACAAATATACAAAACCTTGCTTCTGTAGAGGACAGCTTGGTAATTGCAATTAGTAAATCTGGCGAAACTGTCACACAGATAGAAGCTCTTCTACAATTTTTAGATTATGAAATGTTAATTATTACTGGGGTAGCAGGACCATTAGCAGAAATAGCTCATCGATTGAATGCAACCCAAGTAGTTCATCCAGCAATTGGAGGTAGATTCACTGGTTTTACAGAAATTGCTTTACTACCAATCGCTCTATGTTTTGGTGGTGATAATGATAGTAATGTTGACGTGCAAGCAATTTGGGAAAGTGGTCAAGAATTATTACAGCAGTTCAGTTCTGATAATACTGCTTTCAAAGCAGCAAGTATTTTTTACCAATTGGAACAATCTGGTGTCGTCGATATATTTTTACCGGTTTATTCTGAGTCACTATTTTCTTTTTCAAAGTTGATTGTTCAACTTTGTCATGAAAGTTTTGGCAAAAATGGTAAGGGCCAAACATATTTTGCTCATCAAGCACCGGAATCTCAACACCACACTAACCAGAGATTTTTTGGTGGTCAAAAAAATATCGCCGGCTGGTTTTTAAGTGTTGCAGAGACTGGAAATAATTTAGTTACAAAAATTCCTTCCAGCTTAGAAGATGTATCACTTAAAACTCAAACACTTAAAGTATTAGACGGGATCCCTCTACAAAGTTTGTTACAAATCGAAAAAGATGCGACTTTAGAAGACGCCAAACTAAAAAATATTCCCGCTGTAGATATGACTATCGAAAATATAGATAGTAAACACATTGGGGAGTTCATGGCTTTTTGGCAATTATTCGCGGTGTATAGTTCTATACTTCGAGGAGTTAATCCCTTTGACCAGCCTCAAGTTGAAACTAGTAAACAAATCAGTTTTACTAAGCGCCAACAGTTTAAGGGCAGTCTATAAACCAATTATTATCCCACCATTATTATAGTTGCCCCAGATTTAAAAAACCCCTACAATAACAGTAGAGGTTTTTTTAAGATACCCATAGAAATACATAGAAAATGAAGACAATTTACTTAAATTTAGAAGACGACGTAGCTAAAATTACAGCTAAAGTAAAAGCCCAACGGGGTGAAGAGTTGGTTTTAGTGATTCCAAAAGAAGCCCAGGTTTTGGCTGATAGCATTAATTTACGACTGCTTAAAAAGCAGGTGGATATGCTTGGCACTAAAGTGTCGATTTTAACAATGGATGAAACTGGTCAGGTTTTTGCCAAAGAGGCAGGGTTTCCACTAAAGCGGTTGCCAAAAATTTCTCGAAGTCGATCTGTTTCCGATATTCGCCCAGCCGGAGTACCACAGTATTCCGAACCTATTATGGCTGCTGCATCTGTGACAACTTTTAAAGCACCAACTCAACCAACTAGAAAACTTATTAGAAAAACAGCTCCAGCTGTCACTCCACGAACTAATCAGCAGAGACCCAGTCAGCCACGCACTGCTGTGAGACACAGCTCTCCATCAGTAGCTTCAAAAACTGCAGTTAGAAAATCAAGATTAGAAAACAACACTTGGCTTACTCCAACTCCAATTAATTTAAATGATAGGCAGGACAATATGTTCATGCCTCCTAATAGTAAGACTAATAAGCCACCACAACGCCGTTCGTATAAAAAATTAGCAATGGTTTTTGTAGCTTTAGCTTTGATCACCGTAGTTGCTTTAGTAGTAGTAGTTTTACCAAGTTCTAATGTTACGATTTATGCTCGTTCTCAAACAGTGGCGCGCGACCTCGAATTGGTTATTGATTCCAATCAGGATTCTATTAACGCTGGTAGTTTAACTTTACCTGCCACTAAAGTTGATGAGGTTAAACAAGTTTCAGATTCGTTTAATGTTAATGGTAAAAAGGAAGTTGGGAGTAAGGCACAAGGACGAATTGCTATTTACAACCTTACAGGCAGTGCCATGAATCTTAGAAGTAGTACAACTGTGTTAACAGTAGGGAATAAGACTTACTATTTTGTCTCAGATATCAATGGCATAAATTCTTTAGAAAGCCCAAGTAAAGACAGTAATGCTACAACAGCCGATATCGTCGCCGCAGACGGTGGGGAAGACTTCAATTTACCGGCTGGAACACGAGTCGAAATTAGCAACCAATCTTTTGGTAGCCAACCACAACGCTTGTACGCCAAAACAGTTACTCAGGTTATTGGTGGGTCATCTCGTTTTGTTTCTGTAGTAGCTAAAGAAGATATAGAGGCAGCCCAAAAAACATTGATTAATAAAGCTGTTGAAGAAGTAAACAAAAATCTATCTGACGGAAGAAAGCTAGTCGATGGTGCATATAATGTTGAAGTAACTAACTTCACTCCAGATAAACCAGAAGGAGCAGAAAGTACAGTTTTTGTAGCAAGTGCGAATGTAAAAATTACTGGGTTAGCGTTTAATGAAAATGATCTAAAATCTATGGTGCGTGGCCGTTTAACTCAAACCCTTGGTACCGACAAAACTTTACAAGTCCCAGATAAAGATTCCGTGGTGTACAAAATTAAAAATCTAGATTTAGCTACTGGCTTAATGCAGTTGTCGATTCATTACGAAAGCCAGGCTAAGCCTACTATTGATAAAAATAGTCTGGTTACTCAATTGGCAGGAAAGTCTAAAGAGCAGGCTAGTGATATTTTGTTAACCAATCCGAATATAGAAAGGGTAACTATAAACCTTGCTCCTTCGTGGCAAAAGTCATTCCCTAGGATTACCTCCAAAGTTCATATCGAAATAGTTGAATAACAAATAATTGAATAAAAAAAGCCGCCAACATAAAGTTGGCGGTTTTTGGAAAACATAAATTGGCCTCGCTGGTATTGTTTTATTACAGAACAAATTACTACTTTTGTCAATATCTTGGATTTTCTGGTTAAATTCTGCAAAATATGTTGACAAAAGCTACAACTGTGTTAAGATTAGAGAAATCTGTAAATTAGATAAATTCCGTAAGGAAATACAAGAATTTGGGAAGTTCCGAACAAAATCAAACTATTGAACTTGAGGGTAAAGTAATCGAAAGTTTACCTAACACTGTTTTTCGCGTTCAATTAGAAGGCGGCCAAGTAATCCTTGGTCACTTATCTGGCAAGATGAGATTGCATCGTATTCGAGTTTTACTCGGAGACAAAGTGCTAATCGAAGTTACGCCATATGATCTTTCTAAGGGTCGCATCACACGGCGGTTAAAGTAATAACCTCAAGTAAGTTTAAACAATTTTATTAGAACCAGTCTTAATGGCTGTGGGACCCCAAAACTCCCTAAATTGACTTTTAACCCGATTAATTAATTCGGTTCAAAGTTCAAGGATAAATATTTATGAAAGTTAGAGCATCTGCAAAACCTATTTGTAAGAAGTGTAAGGTCGTTAAAAGATTCGGTCGAGTCTTTGTTATCTGCGAAGTACCTAAGCACAAGCAACGTCAAGGCTAGTTCTATTTATTAGAACGAACGCCTTTGGCGTTTTTATTGTTATTAAATTATAAAGTATGGCACGTATTGCCGGAGTAAACATTCCTACAGAAAAAAGAATAGAAGCCTCTCTTCAGTATATCTACGGAGTTGGTGCAACTTTAGCTAAAAAAGCATTAGCAGAGACTAAAGTTAGCCCAGACATCCGTACTAAAGATTTAACCGAAGAAGATTTAACCAAGCTACGCGATTTTATTGATAAAAACTTTAAAACCGAAGGTAACCTTAAACAGCAAGTATTGCTAAATATCAAGCGACTTAAAGAAATTGGTTCATACCGAGGAAGTCGTCACAAAAAGAGTTTGCCAGTTCGTGGACAACGAACCAAAACAAACTCCCGAACTCGACACGGTAACGTTCGTCGTACAGCTGGTAGCGGACGTAAGAAGTCATCAGATAAGACCTAAACTATGGAAAACGACACAACTACAACTGAAGAAGTTTCTACTGCAAGTGCTGCCGAACAGGTTAGTGCCGAATTAGCTGCGGCTAAGGGTGAGACTGCTACTGCCGACATTGCATCAAAGATCAAAGGCGGCAAGAAAAAGAAGAACAAGATCAAAGTCACTAAAGGTAAGATCTTTATTAATTCCACTTACAACAACACTATCGTTTCTGTAACAGATTTAACTGGTAACGTAATTGCTTGGGGTAGTGCTGGTAAAGCTGGTTTTAAGGGTTCAAAGAAATCAACTCCTTATGCTGGTGGTAAGACTATGGAAGACGTTTTGTCCCGAGTTAAAGATCGTGGTTTACAAGAAGTTGATATTTTCATCAAAGGAATTGGCTCCGGCCGTGAACAAGCTATTCGCGCACTATTAGGTGCTGGCTTAACCGTTTTAACTATTAAAGATCGCACCCCAACACCTCATGGCGGAGTTCGCCCTAAGAAAGTAAGAAGGGTTTAATATATGAGATACACAGGACCAAAAGTTAAAAGAGCTCGTCGTTTAGGCTTTGCCTTCACAGACAAAGATGCCAAGATTTTGCAAAAGCGTGGTTTTCCACCTGGACAACACGGTCAGAATCGCGTTCGAATTTCGGAATACGGAACTCAGTTGCGTGAAAAGCAAAAAGCTAAAATCAATTATGGTATTACAGAACGTCAGTTCTTACGTTACTTCGATAAAGCATATAACAGCGCTGGTGTAACCGGTGATTCCTTATTAGCTCAATTGGAACTTCGTCTCGATAATATTGCATTCCGTTTAGGATTTGCAGTGACTAGAGCCCAAGCTCGTCAATTAGTTAACCATGGATTCTTCCAAGTTAATGGCAAAAAAGTTGATATTCCTTCTTACGCTACTAAACCTGGAGATGTAATCGCGGTTCGCGAAAACAAGAAAGCTTCTAAGTACATGCAAACTCATAAAGAAGTTTTGAAGAATTTCAAAACTCAAGACTGGGTAGAGCTAAAAGCAGCAGATTTCTCGGGTAAAGTATTATCCACACCAACACCAGATCAAATCGGTAACTTAATTGATACCCAGTTGATCGTTGAACATTATTCTAGAATTTAATATTAATTAATCTACTCTTCGCAGACACATGATTTTTGGACAAAGCGAACAGTAAAAAGGGGCATTATGCAACCAATCCCATTACCTAATCAGGCTAAGATTACCCACTTAGAGGGCAACTCTTACGAAGTCACACTCGAGCCACTTTATCCTGGCTATGGTGTTACTATTGGTAATACACTACGCCGTGTATTACTATCTTCTATGCCAGGTGCAGCAGTAACTGCGGTAAAGATTAAATTCGTGGATCACGAATTTGCATCTGTACCAAATGTTAAAGAAGATGTGATTCAAATCATTTTGAATCTAAAACAACTTCGCTTGCGTAGTTTTTCTACTGAGCCGGTTCGTTTGAAGCTTGTATCTAAAGGTGAAGGTGTAGTTACTGCCGACATGATCGAAGAAACTGATCAGGTCGAAGTAATGAACAAAGATCTATATATTTGTACTTTGGACAACAAAAATTCCGATTTAGAAATGGAATTAATTGTTGAACAAGGTCGTGGTTACGAACCAGTAGAAGTTCGTCAGAATTCTAACCTCGAAGCTGGTATGCTAGCTATCGATGCAATCTACACACCAGTTCGTTCAGTTTACTTTGATGTATCTAACGTTCGTGTAGGTGGAATGACTAACTTTGATAAATTGGTAGTTCGCATGGAAACTGATGGCACAATCACCGGTGGTGAAGCTATCGACATTGCTTCTCATATCTTAGTGGATCACTTCTCAATGTTATTCAACAATGAAGGAGCTGATCGTTTAGAAATGATGAATCAAGCAGCTTTGGAAGAAGCAGCCGAGCTAGAAGCTCCTGCAGAAGTTGCTACAGAACCTACCGAAGCTGTTGCTACTGGAACTCCGATTGATGACACAACTCTTTCTAACCGCGCGAAGAATGCTTTACAGAAGTCTGGCATCACTACTATCGAATCGTTGACTGCTATGACAAATGATGATATTAATAATATTTCCGGATTAGGTGAAAAGACAATTACCGAAATTCTAGAAATGCTAGGAAGAAATCAGGCCTAAGGCTTAAGAATTTAATTATAATTATATGAGACACCAGAAAAAGAAAAAATTTGGAAAAGGTATGGACCACCGTCGTAAACTGTTACGAGCGTTGGCTTCTTCAGCTATTCTGTATGAAAGAATCGAAACAAGCTACTCATATGCTCGTGCCGTTAAGCCATATTTAGAAAAATTGATTACCCGAGCTAAGGATCCAAGTTTGCACAATCGTCGTATGTTGCTATCCAAGATTTCTAAGAATGCTACAGCTAAGGCTCTAGAAGTCTATGGCCCACGCTACGCAGAACGTAATGGCGGATACTTGCGATTAACCAAGCTGAACAACCCTAAAGCTGGTCTGTCTAAAGCAGTGATAGAATTTGTTGAATAAATTGCCAATAATCAGATAGAAGAATATATGTTAAAGAATCAAAAAATTTCACTCCCAAAAGTTAGCGAAGTAACTCGCACTTGGCATCAAATTGATGCTAGTGGTTTGCCAATGGGTCGTGTAGCAACTCAAATTGCTAACTTGCTCCGTGGTAAGCACAAGCGTAACTTCACTCCTCATATGGATATGGGTGACTTTGTTGTAGCTATTAATGTTGATAAGCTTAAATTCACTGGTCGCAAAGTTGAACAAAAGAAGTACTACCATCACTCTGGTTACTTAGGTGGTTTAAAAACCAAAACTCTTCGTGACGAAAATATTCGTAACCCAGAGAAGGTTTTACAACGCGCAGTATTTTCTATGATTGATGACATTAAGTTTCGTAAAAAGTTAGTTTCTCGCTTAAAGTTAATTAAGGGCGATAAGCACACTTATAAGATTGATAAAGAGATTAAATAATATGGAAACTAAGAAACCTACAACTAAAAAAGTAGCAGACAAGCCAGCAGTCAAGAAGGCTGTTGTTAAGAAAGCCCCAGTAGCTAAAAAAGCTGTGGTTGCTAAAGAAGTTACAGAAACAGAAGCTGTTGCTAATCCAATTGCAAAAGCTGCTAAGACTGCTGACCACAAAAAGTTAGCTACTGGCCGTTATATTTTTGCTACAGGTCGTCGTAAGACTGCAATCGCCAATGTTCGGATGTTTGCTGGTAGTGGCGAAAACATTGTTAACAAGAAAGCTTTGGAAGTTTATTTTTCCGAAAAACCTCAACAAGATACAGCTTTACGTCCGTTAGCTGTGAGTGGATTACTTGGTGAATACTATTTTACTTCTCACGTTGCTGGTGGTGGACGCATGTCTCAGGTAGAAGCAGTCCGTCATGGTGTTGCTCAAGCTTTAGCTACACTAAATGCTGATTTACAAAACGTTCTTAAGAAGAATGGATTCCTCACTCGTGATGACCGTAAAAAGGAACGTAAAAAGCCAGGTTTGCGTGGCGCTCGTCGCGCTCCTCAATGGGCAAAACGTTAATTTTGCACGTTTGGAAGAGCAAAACGTTAATATATATTTTAAAAACAGTGGATACCAAGATTTGGTTCCACTGTTTTTTTTGACCAATGTTTATATGGATATTTGGTTGACAGAAAACAGAAAACGTGTTATTCTTTGCTTTGTTCTATTACAACTGAAGAAGAGGGAAATATGAAAAAATTAATTGTTAGTGATGAGCGGCATTTGGCCATCATCAAAATTGGTTATGGTTTAGGTATTAAGCCTGCAACGATCGAAAAAAACCTGGAGAAGTATTTGCCTGATGCAATCGCTCAAAATATCTATTTTGGCTTGGCGGTTGACTACAAGCTTAACGTTCAGGATTGTGCCAAGATGTTGGAAGTCATTTCGTGTCCAAACCGGTTACGAGACGGCGACGATGAATGGGTAAGTGTGGGCGAAAATTTGGTCGCCAACAAAGCCGATAAGATTCGGAACGAATTGGTTATCGCTTTGGAACTCAACGGCCCGACGGCACGAGAGTTTGACGGCTTGGAGATAAATAAACCCACAGCCGTGGCTTTGGTTATTGTGTTTGGCGATTCAGCTGAATCTTTGATCTCGGATCTTTACGGGTACTTGGAAGATATTCGAGAATTGTTCTTCATGCCCGATGCTGCGATTGATAGAAATGTCCTGCGTCAAGCAGTGTTAGCCTTAGTGCGTTGTGCTTGGGCAGACATGGATAGAGGAGTTTCGATTTCCTATCTAGGGACGGATTATGTCGAACGCATCCGGGAAATGGACTTTACAGAGCGCAAGGAGATGTATCAAAACATCACTTGGGAAGATCTGCGCGAGAGGTATAATTTATGACCACTGTAACAGCGTTGCAAAATTCGGACGGAGTAATTGTATCCAAAAATCCTTTAGAGGTAATTGGGTGGGATTACTCCATCTTAAAACTTAAGCTAACCGAGGATGAATATCATAAGTTGGCATTAAGAACGGCTCAGACTTTGGCCGCAATAAAGCACGAAGATCGAACCGAAAGGAAAGATATTTCTCAACACTTTAATGCTGCGCACACGGCTATTAAGGACGTGGAGCAATTCAAAGAAGCTCTAAATGAGTTCCGTCAGGAACGCAATATTCAAAAGAGGGCCGATTCGGAAGAGGTGCAGAAGTTAAAAGGTATCAATCAAGGCTTACGTGCTGAGGTTGAACGCCTACAAAAATCTTCCGAGTTTCGCGGTCATGGAGTGGAGAAGCTGGCTGAGATCAATACCAATTTGATGAAGTACATAGCTTCTGCTGGTGTCGAGATATATAATCGATCAACCAATAATGATGTTTTTGCTTCAAACTTGTACGGAGTTAAATCTTTGGACCTCCTTAGTATCAGATTATCTGGATCGTCCAAAAAACCCGGCCGGCTAAGACCAAATGAGCTTAGTTATTTAGCTGGTGATTTGGTTCGTAATGCACCTACGGGTATATTCCGAGAGTTAGGAAGTATTCTCGATCTGTATCAATGGGGAAAGTTGGTTGATTTTATAGATCGGTATGTTAATCCCAGTCATTATGTAATTATCGGTTTCGAAAGGCTCAATGTTCAGAAGGGCAGGATTGCTAAACGAGTTTACGAAACCAAGGGTTGCCGAATAATCGGGACATTGTCTGGTGCTGGGATAGCGAAAGCTGGTGTTAATACAAATAGAAATATTTTCTTATCATTGAGTAAGGTCGCTGGTGAATTAAGTCCATATATAATCGACAATCAATTTTTGGTTGTAGATCGTAAACCTATGGCTTTGACCAGAGAAAACAATATGGTTAAAAGTGTTTTGATTAACATTGAACTTTCTCTGGAGAAAAAACTAGCTAGGCTTGAGCACTCCAGTAAAGTAAAAACTTCACCATCGGACCTGATGGTGCTGGGTTTGATTCTTAAAATCAACCCTAAGAAGCAGTAAGTTGTTTTTGTAGTTTTACAAGGTCTAGACATTTAGTCTAGGCCTTTTTTGTTTGCTTTTTCCCGATTTGCCTTTTATTTGTGCGAGGTTTATAATTAATCTAATCATAGCTTTATCTGTTAATACTCAATTGACAGGAAGTGATGTTTTAGTTATATTTATATAATTATTTCCTTTATTATTAACTGTTAAACAACTAATTAATTAAAATATATGACAGAAAACAAGTTTTTCAAAAATATATCTCAATTATGGGCAAATGTGGCTATTTTGAGAGGTTTTCCTAAAACTGCAAATATCCGTAGAATCAAAGCTTTTACAGCTCGTGGTTTAGCGGTAGTTGCGGTTTTTTCGTTAGTGCTTTCAAGTTTTAGTATTCCTACTACTGCTGTTGCCAGGGATAATGATAACGACAAGAAAGTCACAGTTTGTCACTATAACGGCGCAACTTGGGATAATCTTCAAATGAAGAAGAGTGAGGTAGGTGTTCATGATGCTCATGATTCAGATTTTGTGATTGATGGTGAAAACAAGAAGTGTCCTGGTCAGGGTACAGGTGATAGTAAAATGGTTATTGTTTGTCACGAAAAAAATGGTAAGTATGAAAGAAAGTTAATGAAACAGGAAGACTATGAAGATGATCATGAGGATCATGACAAAGATTACCTTTCTGTTAATGGACTTTGTGAAAATGATGAGACCAAAAAGGTAGTTATCTGTCACGAAAATAATGGCACAAATCCTTATGTAGAGTTAGAAGTTAGTGTAAATAGTATTATGAAGGGACCAAATGGTCATGCTACTCACACAGGTCCTGTATGGTTCTCTGGAATTACAGAAGATTGGGGAGATATTATTCCACCGTTCACATATTCTGGTGGTTCGTTTGCTGGGTATAACTGGACTGACGGGCAAACTATATACAATACAAAAGATCAACAAGGCAAAGGTTGTAATATTCCAGTTACACCCCCGGATCCATGTTTAATTGGGCAAGATCTTAAAGTTGCTCAAGATGATGATTCAGCAGTATTGCGATGTCCAACCACGGTTACTATCTCTAAAGAATGGCAGGATGCAAATGGACAGGTTATTGATGCTCCTGATAATAAAGATGATATTACAATTACAGTAAACGCAGGACAAGATACAATAGTATGTAAGTATAATCAACAATCTGCTTTAGTTTGTGACGAAACTATTAATAGTTTTACAGATGAAGACATTACTGTTACAGAAACAGGTCTTCCGGCAGGTTGGCAAGTAGACGATAGTACTGTCGGTACAGTGTCTCCTGTATGTTCACCAAATAATACTTGTACACATAAAGTTGTAAATAAGTTAAAAAATCCAGTGCCTTGTGGTACCGAAATGGTGGCGAACGGTGGCTTTGAATCTCCTGCAATAGGGAATTCGTGGGATATTCGAGATTCTGGTACTGCCGGTTTAGCATGGAGTGTTGATTGGGTTAATCCAAGTGGAGCACCTGCAATAGCTAAAGCCGAGCTTCACCGAGGTGTAAATGGTTGGAATCCAAAGAGTGGGTCTCAGTACACAGAGTTAGATTCAGATTGGGAAGGCCCATCAGGCGGTGGTAGTGAGGATGCTTCAGTTAGTCTTTTTCAAGATTTAATTACTAAAGTTGGAAGCAACTATACAGTAAGCCTTTGGACATCACCTCGTCCAGGACAGGGCTTGTCTGAAAATATCACTCAGGTAAAAATGGGTGCAACCGTTTTAGGTACTATTACAGAAAACGGCACATCAAACAGCAACACAGTTTGGACTCAACATACTTATTCATTCACTGCGACAAGTGGAGTAACTCGTTTAAGTATTACCGATCTTGGTGAAGGAAACACACTCGGTGGTTTTGTCGATGACGTAAGTGTAAAAGAAGATTGTGAATCTGATGTTACAATTTGTAAATTAGACAATCATCAAAATCCTTTATCGGGATGGAGTGTATTCTTAAAAGGCGACATGGTAGACTCCGTGACTGTTGACTCTACTACTGGTTTAAGCACTCTTTCTGATAGTTTGCCAGCAGGTGATTATGTATTAGAAGCAAGTGGAACCTATGTTTATCGACCAGGCAGTGAAGGCGATATTAGTGACGCAGCTTTCTCTAAGAGAATTGCTAGTGATGCTGGTATTCACCCAAGTTTTTACTCTGGTGCAGATTTGCCTTGGGTTCGTAACCTAGATTTAGTTGGCTATGAAGGATACTTGGGTATTCAAGTAGATGATGCCAATTTTAATTGGGCAATGAGCTTTAACGCTTCTCATAATTATGCTGCATTCAAAACATTAGCAGTACCAGGTTCAATTGGTTTCCGAATTTTAGACAACAACTATTCTGATAATAGCGGTACTTTAACCGTGGATATTTATCCTGTCATTAAAGGTACTACTGGTGAAGACGGTTGTGTGACTTTCGAAAATATCGATTACGGCACATACAAATTGGATGAACTTATGAAAGATGGTTGGAGCAACGACTCAGGGAAAAACACTTCCGCTGTTGTTGATCAACCAAAAGAAACCTTCACTTTGGTCAATCGATGTAACACAGGCTGTGTTTCTACTGTAAAAATTTGTAAATTGGATAGTAATCAAAATCCACTATCTAACTGGCAAGTCATGTTAAAGGGTCCTAAACTAGAAACAGTTTCTGTAAATTCAAATTCATCTACAGGTTTTAATTCTACAAACACCTTAACTAGTGGTCAGAATTATTTAATTGTCGCTAGTGGTACATGGCAAAATCGGGGTTTTGAAACTGTAGATCCACGCTTTACTACACCAGATGGTTGGACTACGGTTCTTGATGGACCACAAGGTGGTTACCCGAATGGATTACTAGAAATGCAAGTTGATGGTCAATTTGTTTCTTGGGGTCCATATGCTACTTCTCATGCATATAGTTTAGTAACTTCTGGAACTGGCTCGACTGTCAATTTCCGCGTCTTTGACGGTGATACATTAACTAATACTCAGTATCCTGATTGGTTTGGTGATAACAATGGAACCATGACTGTGGATATTTATCCTGTTTATTCTGGCACCACAGGTCAGGATGGATGTGTGACAATCGAAAATGTTCCATTTGGCTCATATAAACTAGATGAAATCATGAAGGATGGCTGGACCAATATTTCTGGAAAGAATGAAACTAAAATGGTTGATACTCAAAATGAATCATTTACACTCGTGAACCAATGTAGTGAAAATGGTTGTGATCGACCGATTCCTAAACTTCATTTAATCAAAGTCGTCTGTGAAGAATATGGTGATGTTGCAGGGAACGAGTCTGGAAGCTCTGCTGATGAAACCAATGGTAATTATGTTTACTTTAATAACTATAATAACGGGATGTTCTTACCATCACCTTTAGTGAATGGTCTGGTAAATCCAAGTGAAATCCCTGGCAAGGACTCTAATTGTGTTCGTGCCGATGGGTGGAAGTTTAACGTTTCCAATGAGAGTAGTTTTACAAGTGATGATGCACAAGTTCTAGGTGCTACCGAAGATGGTGAATTCGTAACTCCTATTTCTGGAGAAGATTCTGCGCTTAACCCAGCCATGCAGTCAGCAATTGTTAACGGGCAAATGTGGGTGAGTGAACAAGAAAAATATGGTTACGAATTTGCCGCAATTCGATGTTTTAACGACGCTTTAAATGGTGATAATCTAGAGTATATTAGCTTAGGTAATAATCAACCAGAGCATATCTACTGTATCGCGTATAATATTGGGTCACTAACTCCTTGTGTGGAGCAAGACCCAGCTATCGCTAGTGGTATGTTTACTAAGTTTGAAGGTCTAAAGGAAAATACAGCACCGAGTGATTTAAGTGATGAAGCTAATTACCCATTAGGTATTGATGCTCCAGCTGTATTAGCTGGTCCTACTGGTCATCCAGGTGCATGGGATGGGCCGCAAAATGATCCAGATATAACAGAGGGGTCCGGGGTATGGGTCAGCAATAGCGCAGCTCAACCAACAAATCCACCAGGCGCAGGTGGGGATGGTTCTATTGATACATGGAGACTGTATAGCCATACCTTTACTATTCCTGCCGGGGCAACAAGCATTTCTCCTGCAATCTTACATTTTACCGCTGACAATGAAGTAACTGCTTTCTTAGATGGAGTTCAGGTAGGATTTAGCAATGATTATGCCGTAGTTTCTGATAGCTCTCCATTAGCACTAACACCAGGTACACATGTTCTAAAATTTGCTGTAAAGAACTGGGCATACCAACCAACCAACAATCCAACCGGATTAATTTACAACCTAGACTTTAATTACTGTGGTGATGAAACTGGCCAAGGAGAGCCTACTTATCATGCTACAGGAACAAAGTGGAATGATCTTGATGGTGACGGTGAAAGAGAACAAGGGGAAAATGGAATTCAAGATTGGACTATCTACTTAACTAAAAAAGTAGCAGAGTATGAAGTTGATTCAACTAGTGTTACAGGTGTTGATAGCTTGCCTTTAACCAATGGCGCTACCTATTTAGTAAAAGCTTCCGGAACTTATGACGCTAACGATGGAATTCTATCCGATGCTCAATATTCATCTCGAAATTTAAACCCTGATTGGACTGACTTAGTTCAGAATTATGAAATATATGGTCCAGACTTATTGGACCTGCAAATAGATGGCAACTCTTCTTACTGGGGTCCATACACTAGCTCTCATATTTATTGGAAAACATTAACTGGTACTGGGGCTGCTGTTAATTTCGCAATTAATGATATTGCTCCAGGTAATAATACTGGAACTCTAGATGTAGAAATTTTCGAAGTCTTATCTTCAACAACAACAGATTCCAACGGTAATTATAGTTTTGATGTGACTGATCTAACCGGTAATCTTGCTATTGTTGAAGGTATGCAAACTGGATGGCAACAAAGTGCTCCAGAAGGTAGTCTAAATGTAGTCCCTGCTAACGCAGATAGTATCAATAATGATTTTGGTAACCATCAAGTTTGTGTACAACGACAAGAGGAAAAAGTTCGTAAATCATTATTTAGTATCTTTACCCAGATTATTAATGATGAGCCAGAACTCCCAACTTGTGGAAATGGAATCTCAGGAACAAAGTATAAATATCAGTCTGGCAATGAAGAGTTAACACCAATCACATTAGGTGGATGGGTAATTTATCTGGACCTAAATAAAAATGGTGAACTTGATGATAATGAGCCATATGATAAAACCGACAAAGATGGTAATTATTCATTTGCAGATTTACCTACAGGAACATATTTCGTTCGCGAAGTTGGTCAAGAAGGTTGGACACAAATGACCCCAGCAGACAACGGCGCTAATCAAGTATTAGTTACTGATTCAATTGAAACTGGTCAAAACTTCTATAACCGTGATGATGAAGATGGTGGTGGTAATGGTGGATTCAAGATAAGCGGTACAGTTTATCATGATAATAACAGCAATAATGGTGATCATGATGGTGAAGTAGAAGATGAGCTTGAAGGTTGGGTTGTGTACCTTGACCAGGATGGAAGTAATACTCTAAATAACGAAGAAACCTCAACTATATCTGATAGCAACGGGAATTATCAATTTACTGGTTTAGTAGCTGGTTGTTACTCAGTTAGAGAAGTCTTACAATCTAATTGGGCAGAGACAGAACCTGTTTTGACTGAATACAACATTGCTATTGGTGGTGCAATTTGGCCTTGCGAAGCAGTTACTCTAGAATCTAATAAAGATTCTTCTTGGACAGACTTTATGTTTAAAACAGCCAATGCATCAGTTGATGTTTATCCAAATTATTCTGGTGATGCTTCTGGTCTAGACTTTGGGAATATCTATCGAGGCGGCGGTGGTGGAAGCACTGGCGGTGGTGGAAGCACTGGCGGCGGGCCAGCTCCAGAAGTACCAAACCCTACAGTTGGACGAGTCCTTGGTGATAGTACAAATATCCCAAGTACCCCAACAACAGGAACTGTACTTGGTGCTACTACAGAGTTACCTCGAACAGGAACTCCTGCTTATGTGGTAATGGTTATGCTAGCTACTCTTGGTATTATTCTTTTACCAAAATACATAGCTAAACAAAACAACTAAAGTGATATAATAAAACTACCCAAAGGTTATCCTGCGGGTAGTTTTTAGTTACTAATCTTAAAAATATGGGTATTAAATTTATTAAATATTTATTAATTATTGTTGTGCTAGGATTGTTAGTGTTTGGTTTGTTAAACTTCACTTACTTTACTAAGCAAGCTCGGTTCCATTTAGGTAAGGTGTTTATTACAGAGGTTCAACGTCAAGAACTTCGTAAAGAAAACCCAATTAAGTACGAACCAAATCAATTAGTTATCGAAAGTTTAGACATAGTTGCGCCGATTCAGTTTGTCACAGAAGCAAACGAGACAGCTTATCAAACAGCTTTAGTTAATGGAGTTGTGCTTTTCCCTGGAACAGCAGAGGTAGGGCAGGCAGGTAATACATATATCTTTGGTCATTCTTCCGACTTTGCTTTTAGTAAAGGCAACTTTAAAACTGTTTTTGCATTACTTCCTCAAATAGAAATCGGTGCTCCTATTATTGTTTCTGATAAAGAGGGGACGAAATATACATATAAGGTGTATGACAAGTTTGTGGCCGAAAAGAATCGTACAGATTTACTGAGCCAAGAAACTAACGGCAAGGCCATTTTAACCCTCCAAACTTCTTACCCAATTGGCACAGCCTTGAAAAGATATATTGTTAAGGCGAGGTTGGTTGAGGAGTAAACCTTGCTTATTTAAGCGGTAATTTTGCCCTTATTGACTTTGTTTAAAACCCTAGTACCGAAAACATTGAACTTTTCCCCACAAACCCTTGACGAATCTTTAAAAACCCTTGTAAAACATAGGGTTTTTAGATACTATTAATTTATACATAAGAGCCCTGAAGCGAATCAGTGAACGGGCAATTTAATTAAATAATTATCTTTATACTGCGCAGGCTGAAAAGCTAGTTGGTCTTATATCAACCGCGGGGCGAAGATAAAAGGAATACAAGAATGACTAAGTCAGAAATCTTGCAGCACCTTGCCGAAAAAACTGGCAAGACCAAAAAAGAAGTAATCGAATTCATGGATGCCATGGTCGAATTAGCTTACAAAGAAACTAAGTCTAGCGGAGAATTTTCTATCCCTGGTCTTGGTAAGCTTAAGAAGAAGCACCGTGACGCTCGTATGGGCCGTAACCCTGCAACTGGTGAATCTATTTCTATTCCAGCAAAAACTGTAGTTAAATTTACAGTCGCTAAAGCTGCTAAAGATTCTATTCTTTAATCATAATAAAAGGGCTAGGCTTTCCGATGTGGTTGGCCTGGCCCTTTATTTGATTTTATACAGTAATTATTGATTAATAGTAGGTGAACCTTCTTGGTTACTTACTGATAGCTCGGCAGATTTTTCTGGATTAGCTAGAACCTCTTGAACTTTCTTCATAATCTCCTCGGTAGTAAAATAGGCCTTCACAAGATAAGCTTGCACATTGAGTGCCTTAGTCTTGAGGATGTCTTTGTTGCTCCAGAGGTTGCTTAAAATAATAATTGGAGTTTTGGCAATTTGCGGGTCTGGATTCTTACGGATTGTTTCTAGAACTTTAAAACCATCTACTTCCGGTAGCATCAAATCTAACAACACCAAATTGGGTTTGCTAGAGATGATAAGGTCTATACCTTCTTGGCCATCTTCTGCTTCTTTAACAGAAAAGCCGTTGGTAGAGAGTTTATGAGCAACAATTTCGCGCATCGCGACATCATCCTCAACAATAACTATAGTTTGATTAGGTTGTTGGGTTGGAGTAGTTTCCATATTTGTTAAGTCTATTATACCATAATTTTCATGAACGAACATATTGAGTCCTTGGGGGAGTGGTAAATAGCAGAATTAGGTAGTCAGTACCAAAAAAGTTGTCAATTTCATTTGACAACTTTTTTTAGTTCATGCATGATGATTAGCTAAATCCCTCAAAGTGATTTAGTGCTCAAATAGGAGGAATTATGGGTAATAATAAGGTAGAAGCTCGCACCCCGAGTGGCTTTTTGGAATTGCTTCCAAAGGATCAAATTATATTCAACTGGATGTTTGGGCAGATCAAAAGCATTTTCGAGCTTTTTGGTTATCTCCCAATCGAAACACCAGCAGTAGAGCTTAAGGAAGTTCTGCTGGCTAAGGGTGGTGGTGAAACAGAAAAGCAGGTCTACGGTCTCTCTAGTCGAGCTGGTGATACTGGGATGTGTCTGCACTTTGATCTTACAGTGCCTTTGGCTCGATATGTTGTCGAACACTTTAATGAGTTAACTTTTCCTTTTAGACGCTATCAAATGCAAAAAGTTTGGCGTGGTGAAAGGGCTCAAAAGGGTCGTTACAGAGAATTTTATCAATGCGACATTGATGTGATCGGGACAAATAATCCTTTGACTGACGCAGAGATTCCCAGTGTGATCTACGAGGTGTTCAAAAGGCTTAGAATCCCAAAATTTACTATAGGTTTAAATAACCGAAAGTTTATTTCTGGAGTATTTGGAGAAATTTCGAAAGAAGGTTCGACGAAAGAGTTTTTAACAATCGTCGATAAGCTGGATAAAATCGGCGAAACTGAAGTTCGAGATCAACTCGTTGGGCTAGGTGTAGAAACTACGGATGCCAACTTTATAATTAGGCTTTTGTCGTTTAAAGGTAACTACTCAGAGCTAATGGATAAGTTTTCCGATTGGAAATTTTCTAATCAATTAGTTCGTGATGGTCTATCTGAGTTAGAAGCAGTCTATAATGGGGTGTTGTCGTTTGGTGTTCCATCAGACTTCGTACGTATCGATCTAAGCGTTGCGCGAGGGCTTGATTATTATACTGGTACAGTTTATGAAACACTTTTGGATGATTTTCCTAAAGTAGGAAGTATTTGTTCGGGTGGTCGGTATGATGATCTGTGTAAATACTATACTGACAAGAATCTTCCCGGTGTTGGGATATCAATCGGTTTATCTCGGTTGTTCTCTCAGCTTAAAGAAGTGGAATTGCTTCCCAATATACCACAACATATTTCTAGTGTTTTAGTGGTCGGGTTGGATGATTCTTCTAGGAAACGTTGCATGGAGGTTGCAAATGAGTTACGTGAAAGCAGGATAAACTGTGAAGTTTATTTTGAAGTCGCTAAGCTAAAGAAGCAGCTGAAATATGCAAATGATTTGGGGATTCCTTTTGTGGTACTTATTAGTGAGGCTGAATTATCTGATGATAAAGTCATTTTAAAAAAAATGAATAGTCAATTTGGTGATGGTCAACTAACCTTAGGTATACAAGAGGCGATCCAGATTATACAGTCTGATAGTGTGAATAATTGATACTAGGGGGATGTAAAATTCCCCCACTTTCTTCAATAACTTTTTGTTTATCACCGAAATGGTAGATAGAAGGTTGCGGTAGAAAATAGGTCTAAGCAACATCATAAAGTTTTGAGTTAGTGAAAGTTCATAGGAGGTTTGTATGGCTAAAAGAGAGTATTTTTTGACGCATTCTGATGTGAGCCATTTGGCGCCATATTTTGGTTTGTTAGGGGTGAGTTGTGATGACCTTCGCACTAAATCGGCCGGTTTTTTGCAGTTAATCAAAGATAAAATCGAACAAATGTTTGATGATGTTGATGTGAAGATTATCAACTTGGCAGAACTGCAGCCTCGGCTAGTGGAGAAAATGGAGAGTGAATTGGATCTCTCGGAATATTACGTTGTATCGCTAGAAGAGGATTGGTTGGGTGAAGATGGTTATAAATTACAGATTTGTCGACCTGATAATAAAATAGAAGGTGCTGATCCGTATTGTGCTCGACCGGGTTATCCGGATCCTATGGTCCAACTTCAAGAAGCAGCTCGTCTGTCTGGCGACAAGAAGATCATCATTACCGATGACGGATTGTTTAGCGGCGGAACAGTGGAGTGGGTAATTCAACAGCTTCGAAGCTTAGGGAAAACGGAGTTTGTAATTTACGTGCCCGTTGCGACGAAAAAAGGTTTTAGGAAGTTTCGTAAAATGGGAGTAAAGGTCTGCCAATTGATTTCGCTCGATGAGCCAATAGATTGGGTTTGCGAGCGAGACCTAAGGTACTTTATTGCCCGTACCGGTAAACCGATTAGAGCTGACGATGGTCAGTTGCTTTCTATCTCGCACAATGGACAGCCTTTCTACTTTTCAAGGCCTTACCCTAGGCCAACTGGCGCTCTGGGGGACTCTGCAAGTATTCCGGCTGGGCATGTAGATGATCTGTCGCGGTTTATCTTAGAGTGGCATATAGATCTGTTTTCTAAGCTCGAAGATATAGCTGGCCCTGTGAAGGTTGCAGACTTGGCTAAGCTTTCGACCTTGCACTCTATTCCGTATATGGTGGGATCAGAGCCAAATATGGATCAGAGTATTAGAGAGTTTCTTGTTGATCTCTTGAAGTTAGTGTGATGTAGCCGGCTTATGTTAGAAATAACATAAGCCGCATTTCTCTAAAGGAGTAAGATATGAATAAGAAATTTAGCGGTGAAGTAGTTGAAATTTTAGGAGAAGAACCTGGTGGTACTAGCATGGTTCTCGTTGGTGTTCATGGGAATGAAACTTGTGGACCACTGGCAATGGATTATCTTCTTCCTGAACTCAAAATTGAAAGAGGTCGGCTGTTGATCGCTTACGCTAATCCTAATGCGATCCTTAGAGGTGTTAGGTCAACTGAGCAGAACTTAAACCGGTTGTTTAGACCAATTGGTCAATTATCAGTTCAAGAGTTAAGAAGTTACGAATTCCAAAGGGCTCTGTATCTTAAAACATATCTTGATCAGTGTGATGTGTTATTGGATGTCCATGCAAGTTCTAATCCAGAAAGTAGGGAGTTTGTTATATGTGAAAGGAACGCAAAAAAAATCACGGACGTACTGCCCATTCAAACCATCGTCTATGGTTTTGACGATGTAGAACCTGGCGGAACAGATTATTACATGAACTCCATTGGAAAGGTTGGGATTTGCGTGGAGTGTGGAATTATTGGTTCAGATAAAGCTTTTGACACTGCCTTGGAAAGCATATTCTCCTTTTTAAAGGCAAGACAGCATATCAGTGGTAGACTCAATCGTTCTAAAAAAGAACAAATCCAGATGTATGAGTTGTACCTCACAAAAACTAAGAAATTTCGTTTGGTCAAACCTTTGGCAGATTTTACTGAAGTCGAAGCTGGTCAAATTATTGGCTATGATGGAAGTCTGGCTGTGGTTGCTGAACGGAAGAGTATCATTTTGTTTGCACACAACCGTAATAAAGTAGGGGAGGAGGCATTCCTCTTGGGGGAGTATTTGTAGAAAAAATTATGTTCCGACTTTGAGCTTGCCCTTGAAGTCGGATTTTATATATTCTATAATTGATGTATAAAAAATTTTATGATAAATAAACAGGATCTCAATGGTGAGCCACATACTCTAATCTTTTTGGACATTGATGGAACATTGCTCAAGCCTAATTATTCCACAAATTCGAATAATGTCACGAGTATAATAAAAAATATGTCAAAGTATGGCTATTTTTTCTGTCTAAATTCTAATAGATCGTTGCATGATTTAAGACCAATTATACAAAAATTCAAAATTAACGGACCGGTCATAGGGGAAAATGGAGCATTTATTTTTTTTAATGGTAAGATAGAGATGCTTAAAAAATTATTAGATTTAAGAAATGATACTGCTCCATATTTGAAAAAATTGGCTAAATCAATGAAAGCAAATATGAATTTTGTTGATACGGTGAAATTATCTAAAAAGTCTAAAAAGATTTCACTGAACTTAAGTTGGTCGGTAAACAAATTTAGAAGATGGACGATGAGTATTCATGTTAAGAAAAATGGTAAGAAGGATTTTAACTCAGCAATGGAATTGGCAGACAATCTAAAAAGTTTTTTAGGGAATCGTTATAATGTTAATGTCTCAGAAATATTTGCTAATGTATTAGTATCTCCTAAAAATATAGATAAGGGTCGTGCAATTGATATGTTAAAAAAGAAATATTTTCCCAAAGCTAAGATTTTTATGATTGGCGATGATTATGCTGATGTTCCAGCACTAAATATTGTAGATAAATTTTACGCCGTAGGCAACGCCGAGATCCAAATAAAAAGAAAAGCTTATTATGTTTCTAGAGCAAAATATACAAAAGGGGTTGAAGAAATCTTGAACAAAATTGCACATACTTAATAGAAATCAGTAGGAGGATAAATAAATGGAAAATAGTGATTGTAAGATTAGTCTGATCGAAAGTTTGCTAAATTCTCGTTATAATTCGGAACTTAAAAAAGGTCACACAGATACTCGCTTAGTAAAGTTTTACGATAAGCAGAAAAGGACTTTTTTCGTTGCGAAATTTGTAGATTCTAATTCTCATCTTCAGTCTGATGATTTGTCTGACAATATTTTTGGTTTTACAGAGCTCGAAAAAATTGGGGCAGGTAAAATATTACCCAATTATAAAGTAGTTGAATCAGAGCAGGGTGTAATTCTTTGTCTAGATTATTTAGAAAATAGTTTTCGTGATTATGCTAATGAACATCCCGAACTTGCTTACCAGGTACTCTGCGATGGATTAATTCCAATTATAGATTTAGTTAGAATTCCTGACCATAGTGGCATGGGTATCAAATCTATTAACGAAACTCTAAATAAGATTAATTATTTTGCTAAGCAAACACAAATGCTTTTGCGGAGTACTTTCATTCAAGATTTAAAAGGTTTAGATTTAACTGTCGAGTGCAGGTATGTATCGTTATTTCTTTTAGATTTCACACCGGATAATTTATTTTTAGTGAAGGATGGGGTAAATTTCATTGATCCTTGGAGGCAATCAACTTATTTGGGTAATACTTTAATTAGTTTTGGTCAATTTATTACCATTGCAAAAGATGTTTATAATTTACCAGGTTCAAAAATTGGGTGTAAAATGTTAACAAATTTTTGCAAGGACTCATTAGCTTCTAAAATGGGGATTAGTCCATCTGATGCCAATTTCCTTCTTTGGTTAGGAAGCATTTTGCAGAATGTTCTTTCTGCATTCGTACGCAATGCAGACCCTGTACAGTCGGCGATATATGCAAAAAGAGCCATATCTTCCTTGGAAATCTTACAAGGAAACCGCTATGAAAATTTTAATTTTAATTGATCCCAGTTTTACCATATTCGACACAGTTGAGATTGAAGTGGAATAATATGGGCATTTGCGAGCTACAGAATAAGCCGATTTCAGGACTTGAAGTCGGCTTTTATTTAGACTATAATAGCGTTAATTAAGTATAATTATTATCCATGGAATCAAATAGAAAGCCCCAAATAGGGGTAATGGGAAGTTGCAGTGATTTAAATTATAGTAAGGAATTTGAACGAATCGCTGAAGAGACTGGCTATCATATTGCCAAATCGGGAGCAATTTTGTTCTTTGGGGCAGAAAAAGATTTCGACTCACTTTCCACCGCTGCTTGTAGAGGAGCAAAAAAAGCAGGTGGTTTAACAGTTGGAGTCACTTATGGCAAAGGCAAAGATATAGTGGAAGAAAATGTTGATGTGATTATTGTAAGCGGGATGGAAAGAGGGGGTGGTAGAGAATTGAATTTAGTTTTGTCTTGCGATGCTGTAATTGCTATAAATGGTGGGAGTGGCACCCTAACAGAGTTAGCAATTGCTTATCAAGCTAATATCCCTATGGTAGCTATAAAAGGTACTGGTGGGTGGGCAGACAAAATGGCTGGAGAGTTTTTTGACCCAAGACATAGGTTAGTAGTCGAACCTGCCGCAACAGCGGAAGAAGCAGTTATAAAAGCTTTATCTCTAATAAAAAAATAAAAACACCACTAATTAATTAATATTTTTTATGGACCACGTAAAAACCATAGAGATAGACGGCAAGAGCCTGTCAATCGATTTGGTTCACGACATTGCTCATCATAAGCATTATCATATAGTTTTGTCTGTAGAGGCAAAGACTGCTATTTTAAAATCGCGTAAAGTTGTAGAAGACATAATCAAAGCCGGTAAGATCGTATATGGTCTGAATACCGGCTTTGGTAGTTTAAAGGACAAAAGCATAGATCAAACCCAGCTTGAAGAATTACAAGAAAATTTAATCCGTAGTCATGCTGCGGGTACTGGGTCACCCTTTTCGGAAGCTGAGGTAAGGGCTGCTATTTTAATTCGGGCTAACTCATTGGCAAACGGCCACTCAGGCGTACGATTAGAATTAGTAGAAAAGTTTTTGGAAATTTTAAATAAGGGAATTTATCCATATATTCCTGAGCGTGGTTCCTGTGGGGCTAGTGGAGATTTAGCACCGCTTTCCCATTTAGCATTAGTAATCATGGGTGAAGGGGAGCTAATTGTGAATGGTCAAAGAAAACTCACAAAAGATGCGATGTATGCTTACGACTTTACTCCATTAAAGTTGCAAGCAAAGGAAGGCCTGGCTTTAAATAACGGCACTGCTTTTTTAACTGCTGTTGCGAGTCTGAATGTATACGACGCGAAAAATATCATTCACTGGTCTGATAAGAGCTTAGCTTTAAGTTTAGAAGGTATGCGAGGAACCTTAACAGCTTTCGATAAAAGGGTCCATGAAATTCGCCCACATAAAGGACAAATTGAAACAGCTAGAATAATTAGAGAATTGTGCGAAGGGAGTCAGCTAGTTGGTCCAGATAATGGATACAATAGTGTTCAAGATTCTTACTCACTAAGATGTTCCCCTCAGGTTCATGGACCAGTCAAACAAATACTCGAGTATGTTACCTCTGTTGTAGAAGTGGAGTTAAATTCAGTTACAGACAATCCTTTAGTCTTTCCAGAAAGTGGAGATATTATATCCGGTGGTAACTTCCATGGTGAGCCAATAGGTCTCGTTATGGATTCATTGTCTATAGCACTCACTGAGCTTGCAAATATTTCTGAACGACGTACTGCTAAGTTTATGGATTCTAATCACAATAATGGTCTTCCTCCATATTTGATTGGAACCCATCAAACTGGTTTGAATAGTGGGTTTATGATTTTGCAATATACTGCAGCTGCAATGCTTGCAGAAATCAAGGTACTTGCTCATCCAGTAGTTATTGATTCCATACCAACTTCTGCTAACCAGGAAGATTATGTAAGCTTTGCCACAACAGCTTCTAGAAAGTGTCGAGATATTATAGAAATGGTTTACCAAATCATAACTATAGAGTTAATCTGTGCAGCTCAGGCTGTAGATATCAGAAACCCACTTAAGCCTGGTTTCGGCACCCAGCAGATACATAATCAGATTCGGCAAGTCGTGCCTTTCTTCGAGAAAGATTCCGTATTTTACCCATTTATAGAGAGCCTGTCGAAAGCAATTAAATCAAAATAGTTATTATCCAAAATCACTTGCATATGCAAGTGATTTTATTTAAATGTGGTATAATTAAAAGGAGAAATTATATTGCCATGGTATTTTTTTAGTAGTTATTGATTCTTATGAATTTAATCATATGAAACCTCTTAGAGATAATATTATTCCTGAGGATTTCTTAAAACTTAGTGAAAATAGTGAAAAGTTAGAATTTTTATTGCGGTATGCGCACCTAGCCCCATCAACTAGAAATGTTCAACCGTGGTTTTTTAAGTTAATAGATCAAGGTGTAGAGATTACTGCAAATCGGGATCGAATCTTGCCTTTTTCAGATTTTGTAGGTAGGCAAGTGACCATTAGCATTGGTGCTGCGGTTTATAATTTTAAAATAGCTGCCTTAGCATATGGTCTAGAGTTTGAAACCCATTACAATACTGGTAATCTAGAAAATTTTAAGGTCACCGTTAAATTTTCTAATCTAAAAAGTAATTCAATAGTGAATCGTACGGATTTGCAAGCAATTTTGGACAGACATAACAATAGAGAATTATACACTGAACAAACACTGCCTCAGGATTTCATTAATTTAATTAAGACTTGGGACACAGAAAATCTACATAGCTTTGTAGTGACTGAAAAAAATAAATTAGACAAAATCACAGATATAGTAGTGGAGTCAACAGACGTAGCCTTTTCTAATAAAGATTTTTCTAAAGAGGCAGCAGATTGGGTACGGCCAAGCCTTCAAAAATACCGAGATGGCATGCCTGCTTATAATTTAGGTTTCCCAAAACTATTATCATTTTTTATTCCATTTATCATCAGAACTTTCAACACTGCAAAATTACAGATGGGACGTCATAAGCTATGGCTACAACATAGTCCAGCGGTTATTGTAATTAGTTCAAAAGGTGATGATGTCCAAGACTGGTTAGCAGTTGGGGAGTTATTTGAGAAAATAGTTTTAGAAGCAACTAAGCAGAATTTAAAGTATGCCGTGATGGCAGCACCTACTGAGATTGGCGACTATTATAAGGATTTACAGAAAGTCTTAAATACAAACTTAAGGCCTCAGATGTTTTTTAGAATTGGATACGCAGATAAGAAACCAATATTCACTCCTAGACTAGATCTAAAAAAAGTAATGAAATAAAATGAAACCAATTATATTTAGAGAAAATAAATATTCTTTTACTGAAATTACCAAGCTTAAAAAGTCTACAAAGGTAAGAGAGGTAATTGATCTTTATAAAGAGCAACTGGAAGAGTTATATGAAATTGAACACCCATCAGAAAAGTTTGACCCTGATTTTGCAAAGAAGTCTCGGGAATTTATAAATTCTACTAGCAGTAAGGATAGGTCCAATTTAGGGGATTGGATTTTTTACCCTTGGAATGGTCAATTGATACATATGGTCAACAAGAACCAGTATGAAATCATTCATACCAACCGTAACCAAAATATTATCACTTCGGAAGAGCAAAAAAAATTATCCCAATCAGTGGTGGGAGTTGTTGGGCTATCAATCGGCAACGCTATGGCTGTAAGTATGGCATATACGGGTGTTGGTGGAGTAATTAAGATGTCAGACTTTGATGTATTATCTACTTCTAATTTAAATAGAATTCGCGCAGGAATAGGTTATGTAGGTAAACCTAAGATTGAAATAACCTCCCAACAGATATATGAGATTAATCCATATATAAAATTAGATTTATACCAGAACGGTCTAAAAGCTAAAGAGTTAGACAAGTTCCTTAATGGGAAGCATAAACCCCAAGTAATTTTTGAAGCCATTGATGACTTTGAAATGAAGATTCGTATTCGACTAGAAGCAAAAAAGTCTAAGGTACCTGTCGTGATGTTAACTAATTTAGGAGATAGTTTACTGATTGATATAGAAAGGTATGATACAGAAAAAAATGTTCAGGTTTTCAATGGTTTAATTGGCAACGCAGCGAAGGATATTTTATCAAAACCTATCACAGAAGCAGATAAGCAAAAGTATGCTGTTCAAATTGTTGGTATACAAAATGTTCCAAAACGGGTTTTGGATTCAGTCATGCAAGTTAATAAAACTTTAGTAGGGAGACCACAGTTAATGAGTACCGTAACAATCGGAGGTGGTATTGCGGCAATGATAGCTAGGAAAATTATATTGGGAGAAAAAATTAAAAGTGGTCGTACTAGAATTGTTTTCGATGATTATTTGCTTAAATGAAAAATCGACCAGAAAAAATAATTGATTTATCCAAAGATAAAGAGTATCCATTGAAAGGTTATATCGTTTTGTTTAATACAAAACTGGGTCCAGCTCTTGGCGGTACTAGAATTTTCAATTATAAGGATAAAAAATCTGCATTACTTGATGCAAAAAGATTATCAAAAGCAATGACTTATAAAACCTGTATTGCTGGTTTGAAGTTTGGCGGTGGTAAGGGTGTGATAATTGCGGATCCCAAAAGTTCTAAGTTGGACCAGATACTAAGAAATTATGCGCAACAAGTTAAGAAGTTAAATGGAAGATTTTATACTGGAGAAGATGTGGGATTAACCTTCAAGCAGGTTCAAAGGATGTTGAAGTACTCACCTTATTTTATTGGCAAGGCTGGTCAAGCAGGTGATCCATCAGAGTTTGCGGCCTTAAGTGCTTATTACTGTATCAAATGGATGACACAATTACACCTAAAACTTAAGACTCTTAAGAGTGTAAGTATAGGAATAAAGGGTGTTGGAAAAACTGGAATTGAATTATTAAGACTATTACAAAAAGATAAAGCCAGAGTTTTCTATTATGACATAGACCAGAGTAGGATAAATATTGTTAAAAAAAAGTATCCCAAAGCTACATACTTACCCTTAAAGAAATTTGAAAAATACGAATTTACCATCTTCGCTCCCTGCGCAATGGGAAATGATATAAATAAGAAGAATATTAATCAAATATGTAGTAAAATGATTATAGGTACAGCTAATAATCAGCTCGGTGATATTAAATTATCCGATAAGTTGAAATTAAAGGGTATTCTGCACGTGCCCGACTACATTGCTAATGCCGGAGGTGTTCTTAATGTCGCAGATGAATTGCTTGCAGGTGGGTATAAGAAATCTCGAGTATTGCGAAATATTAGTAAGTTAAAACCCACATTGAAGAGAGTATATTTGAGTTCTATGAATTCTAGTGAGTCCATGGATAGAATAGCTAATAAGATAGTAGAAAAAACCTTTATATCAAAACATGCCAACACCTAAATTTATCGATTCTAAACAAGTTATAGCCGAGTGGTCAGTAAAAAAGCAGGGCTTTTGGGTTAGACAGCAAAAGGAGAATATAAAAAAATTATTCTTAGAGATAATTAAATCGATACCGAACTATCGAGATTTTTTAGTAAGGAAAAAATATAAATTTCCCAAAAAATTTGATTCTTCAGAAGTTCCTCAGGTCAATAAAAAAGACTTTTTTAAAAAATATAGCCTTCAATCAATACTCCCCAAAGAACAATTGAAGAAAAAAGGGTTTGTCCTGACTTCAACCTCTGGTTCTACATCTGAACCGACATATTTTTTAAGAGATGAGTTAGTCGATTACCACTACTCAATCATTGCAGAAAACTTTTTAAATAATGGGAAAAAAGGATCAACTTTACTCATTAATTGTTTCGGCATGGGAGTTTGGATAGGTGGCTTGATTACTTATCAAGCTTTTCGCATGGCATCATTGCGTGGTAATCCCGTTACAATAATTACTCCAGGGATAAATAAAAAAGAAATATTCAATGCTTTACAAAAACTCGCACCAATGTTTGATAACGTTATACTTAGTGGCTATCCGCCATTCATAAAGGATATTGTCGATGAATCAGAATTAATGGGTATAGATCTTAAAAAAATCCCTATAAGGCTGGTCTTTGCTGCAGAAAGTTTTACCGAAAAGTTTAGGGATTATTTAGTAGAAAAATGTGGAATTCAGAGCGCATATTATGACACCATGAATATTTACGGTAGTGCTGAGTTAGGGGCTATGGCTTTCGAGAATCCCGGCACTATTTTGATTAGAAAATTGATATTGAGTAACCCAGATTTACACGATAGTTTCTTTGAAGATAAAAAAATCCCTACGTTGGTTCAATATGATCCACGTTTTACAAACTTTGAAATCAAACAAAAACGAATACTAATTTCCGGTCATAGTTCGACCAATTTAATTCGGTATGATATCGGTGATAACGGAGGTGTTTATCATTATGAAGAAGTGAAAAATAAATTTAAAGAGTTAGGGTTAGACTTGATAAAGGAAGCAAATAGATTAGGTATAAAACTTTTCGAACTACCTTTTGTTTATATCTATGAAAGGGCAGATTTTTCCACTACAATTTATGGCTTACAGGTTTACCCTCAAACTATTAAGCAGGCTTTAGAGAATAAGATTTTTTTCAGCCAAATTACTGGGAAATTTAATCTACTCACTAAGTACAATAAACGTCACGATCAATATTTAGAAGTTAACATAGAGTTAATAAAAGGTAAAAAGAATAACAAAGCTCTTAAAACTAAATTGGAACAGTATGTAATTAAGGCTTTGTTAGACGCTAGTTCAGAATTTAGAGAGCTAACCAAGATGATTGGGGTAAAACGAGTAAAGCCTAAGGTTATTTTATGGGAAAATGGGCACCGTAAATATTTTCAAAGTGGTGTGAAACAAAAATGGGTTTCAAAATAATAATTTAAATGGGTTCATTAAACACAGATTTATTTTATGCAATTGTTGCAGCTGCAGTTACTACCTTTTTAGGGTTGCTGGTTTTTATTCATGAGAGAAAAAGCGCATCGAACAAAATTTTCATTTTACATTCTTTAATAGGTTCTATTTGGGCATTAGTAAATTATAAATCTATTGTAGCTGATGAAAATACTCTGCTGCTTTGGATTAGGCTAGTAATGTTCTTTGCAGTGCCGTATGTTGCTTTGTTTTTTCTTTTTGTTTCCAATTTCCCAAATTCCAGGTTTGTTTATAAATCCAAGGAGTGGTTTTGGTATCTTGTTTTGGTTTTTATCTTAATGGGGCTCACACTGACACCTTATGTATTTAGATCTTTGTCTATTGACCCTATTGATGGACACGCTATCCCGATTCCTGGTGTTCTAATTCCATTCTTTGGAATTTCTTTGGTCACTTTTTTCTTAATATCACTTTTTATTGTAATAAAGCGGTATAGATTGGCAGAGCAGTCTGTAAAAGGACAATGGTTGTCTATTGGGATTGGGTTAGGTACTGCATATACTTTGTTGATAGTGTTTGTATTTTTGCATGTGGTCGTTTTAAATGACATTACTTATGTTCGCTACTCTGCACTGTTTATTCTTCCAATCTTTGTGGGTATTGGTTATGCGATTCTTAAGCACAGACTTTTTAGTGTAAAAGTTATAACAACAGAATTAATTTCCTTCACGTTATTACTTGTTAGTTTTATAAATATATTAGTTACCACGACTTCTTTTGGTAGAATTCTCGCTGTATTAGCGACTATTTTTACTCTCATAACAAGCATTTTGTTAATCCGAAGCGTACTTAAAGAAGTCAAACAACGCGAAGAACTTGAAGTTTTGTCCAAACAATTAGCAGAAGCTAACGAACAACTCAAAGCCCTCGATAAAGCTCGGGCAGAGTTCATATCTATTGCTAGTCATCAGTTACGTACTCCTCCAGCCACAATTAAGTGGTATGTAGGCGCGATTCTTAATGGAGACTTTGGTCCATTAAGCGAAGAATTAAAAGCCGCTCTCTTACGAACCAACGTCACTAACGAAGCACAGATTTCTACTATTGATGATCTTCTCAATGCTTCACGTATAGAAAGAGGGAAGTTAGAATTCTTCTTCGAAATGGGAAATATTGCACCAATGTTAAAAACTTTAGTAGAGCAATTAGAACCATTAGCTCAGATGAAGAAGCAGCATTTAGTTTATACACCTCCAACCACTCCTATCCCAGACATCTTAGTGGATAACGAAAAGGTCCGCCAAGTTATCAACAACATGGTGGATAACGCGATAAAGTATTCTAAGAAAGGCGATATTCATATTAGTCTTGAATTAGACTCAGCTACAGACCCTCAAAACGTAGTAGTTAAGGTTAAAGACACTGGAAAGGGCATAGAACCATCAGAAATCGAAGGTCTCTTCCAAAAGTATTCTAGAGGCAAAGATTCAGCTACTCACGCCACTGGGTTAGGCTTAGGTATGTATGTTGCTAAGGTCATTATCGAGCAGCATAACGGCAAAATTTGGGCCGAGAGCGAAGGAATTGGCAAAGGAGCCACATTTGCCTTTAGCCTGCCAATTCATAGTAAAATTCAACCTACATCAACCGTGGATTTGACAAAATCACTGGGATAACTTTGGAAATTCACTCATTTTTTGGTATAATATATATATGGCAACCTTTCACAAGTTAGTCGAAGTGATGTCTCGTAAACAATTTGAGTTAATAGATATAACTAGCCACGCAAAAACCGCCCTAACAGAGAGTGGTATCAAACAGGGGATGGCTTTAATTTATAATCCTCACACAACGGCTAGTATTCGTCTTAATCATAACGAAGAAATGTTGCAACAAGATATTATGAAGATGTTGTACAAAACTGTACCCATAGAAGACAGTTATGGTCATGATGTCTTCGAATTGCGAAGTGAAGTTGATACCAACGAGCGTTCCAATGGGCATGCTCATGTTAAGGCCTTCTTGCTGGGTTCATCAGAAACTTTGCCAGTTATAGATGGTCAGTTAGCTATCGGTAAAAAACAAAGTTTGTTTTTTGTTGAATGTGACGGTGGTAGAGCGCGTGATTTTTCTATTCTTATCTACGGCGAACAATAGGTAATTTCCTATTGTTTTTATTTATGTTAATTTTCCGGCAAGGTCGATTACCGGAGGCTAAAAAATTCGCATCATGTCTCAGTTATTTAATTGATGATGTTATGCACGAAAGGAACAATAAATGAATTATTACAACGATTATCCAACTGTGGTACAAGATTCTGTATACAACTTGTACGACCGGGTAATTCAGTTTTTGCCAAACGTTCTAGCTGCAGCAATTGTATTATTGCTCGGTTGGATTATTGGTATTTTCTTGAGTAATGTACTCAAGCGAGCGTTAGTATCTGTCGGTATCGATGGATTAGGTGATCAATTAGGACTAAAGCGTTTATCCGAACGCAGTGGTCGCAGTATTAGAATCTCTGGAATCGTTCAATGGATTGTAAAATGGTTCTTTATCTTAGCTAGCATTATTGCTGCTGCAGATATCTTAGGGCTATCAAACATTACCAACTTCTTCTATGCAGATGTATTTGGTTACGCTGGTCATGTAATTATCGCAATGGTAATTATCTTACTAGGTATTATTGCTGCTAACTTCTTAGGTGATGTAATCAAAGGTACTGTTAAAGCTGGTGGTTTTGAATCTGGCAATATGCTTGGTTCATTAACACGTTGGGCTATTATTACTTTTGCGATCATCGCAGCTCTTTCTGAATTGCAAATTGCACAAGCATTCTTGCTTGATCTGTTCCGTGCTGTAATCGCCATGTTAGCCGTAGCTGGTGGTTTGGCCTTTGGCCTCGGCGGTAAAGACCATGCCAAAAAGGTATTGGACTACGTAGAGGACGGCATCAAAAAGAAAGACTAGTTCAGAATAAAATAAAAACAAATAAATTTGATATCAAAAGCCGCCCCGAAAGGGGTGGTTTTTTCTGCTATAATATCTACATGATAAAAAAGTATTGGCCGTTTATAATATTAATAATAATGATCGCTGGCTTATTAGGCTTGTGGGTAGTTTTTAAAGATTATCGAGCCGATCAAGCTCTGAAGGTAAGTAAATTACAAGAAAAAGCCGCCGAGACTCAAGTCACAATTATTGAAGGTTGGACTACTGATGATATTGCTAAGAAGCTGGACGATGCGGGAATGTTTTCTAGCAAAAAGTTTTTGCAAGCTGTTGAAGATTTTGACTACACAAACTATCCATTAGTTGTTAAGCCAAAAGGCACAGGCTTAGAAGGTTATTTATTTCCAGATACTTATAGATTTGCCAAAGATTCTACTCCGAACCAAGTGATAGAAAAAATGTTAGAGAATTTTACCAAGCGTATGTCGACAATCGGAGTTACAATCAATCAGACAAAATTTACAATCCCTGGTTATGAAAACTTGCAACCTATTGGTGGGGATAATCAAGCAGGAATGTCATTGTATGATATCTTAACACTCGCTTCGATTATCGAAGTAGAAAGTGGCAACAGTAGTAATATGAGTCTAGCGGAAGAACGCGCTCTAGTTGCTGGAGTATTTTATAACCGGTTAGAGATCGGTCAAGCTTTGGAAAGTGATGCTACGGTAAATTATGTTACTGGCAAGAATGACCCTGGTGTAAGCTTGAATGACACCAAAGTTAATTCACCTTATAACACCTATAAATATGCAGGACTAACTCCAGGGCCCATTGGGAATCCGTCTCTAGGTAGTATTGAAGCTGCTTTGCGACCTACAAAATCTGACTTCTTCTACTTTTTACATAAACAACCATCAGGCGAAGCAGTCTTTAGCAAAACTTTTGCTGAACATATTCGTCAAAAAGACTAAGAAGACTATTTTAGTTGCGACATCTCGAAGTCTGGGTAACCGTTCAAAAAATCCTTCATGCTAGTAGGATTTTTTCCTTCTAATTGGACTGTGATTAGTTCGAGTGTAGTTTTGTCTTTAGAAAGTTTACAGTCAATAATTTTCAATTTTTTATCCTGCCATGTTGTGTAAATCCCTGGCCAAGGTTGGTAAGCTCTAAATTGATTATAAATTTCTTGAGCTGGTTTAGACCAATCTACTAAGCCATCTTCCTTCGAAATAAGTTTAGTAAAAGTGGCTTGGCTGTGGTCTTGTTGTACAGGGGTCAGCGAGCCGTCAGCATATTTTGGTAAAGTTTCTAATAGTAAAGTACTGGACAACTCCGCAAGTTTGGTTTGTAGAGTTGTATTAGTATCGTCATCGTCAATGGCAAGATTTTTTGTAGCTAAGATAGGACCGTGATCAACTTCTGCGTCTAGTATAAATATACTGGTGCCAGTGGTGGTTTCGCCATTGAGTAAGGCAAATTGAACAGGGGCCGCACCACGATATTTTGGTAGCACAGAAAAGTGGACATTGATTGTTTTCAGAGGTGGCAATTCTAGTAATTCAGCAGGGAGGATCTTTCCATAGGAAACCACAATAAAAATATCGATATATCTAGAATCTACAATTTCTGCCAGTTCACTTAAAAAGTCGGGATTATCTCGAACTTTTTTTGGTTTTAAAATTTGAATTTTATGTTGCTTGGCAAGTTCGGCAATGGGAGTAGGGGTAAGCTCTTGTTTGCGACCTACTGGTTTATCGGGAGAAGTAACCACAGCTAAAACTTGATGATTCGCAATTAAATCTTCTAAAATGGGTAAGCCAATATCTGATGTTCCAAAGAAAACAATCTTCATAGATTAAACTTTAAATGCTTTAACAAGTTTGCGGAGGACTTCAGCTTCGAGACGGCAATCAGCTAAAGCAGTGTGTCGGTTAGTTGGGACTTTAATTTTGAAATGGTTAGCAATATCATTTAATGAAAATCCAGAAAAACGTTTTTTGTTTACTAATAATTTCTTTTTTGCCATGTAAGTAAAACAGAGTGGCCAAACATCAAACACATGGTAATCGTATTTGTATTGCTTACCAAGTTTCTTGTAAGCTACGCGCAACATAGCTGTGTCCATGATTGTGCCGTATGGTGCCAGAATAACATTGGTTCCAAAAGTTTTTTCGAACTTTCCGATAACTGTTTTTAAAGACGGAGCTTTTGCTAAATCTTTCCAGTCGATTTTGTTAACAGCCATAGCTTCTGGGTCGCGATTCCGCCATTTTACTGGTTTAATTAATGATTCAAAGTGCTTCTTCTCTTTCAAAGTTTTTTTGTCTAACAAAACTCCAGCTAACTGAATGAGCTCGTTGTTTTGGTAGTCTAAGCCTGTGGCTTCTACATCAATAATTAAAATATCTTTATGGAACATAAGTTTATAAGTTCTAACCGTTAATAATTTTTTTAAAAACTTCTGCTGTTAAACGTGCTTTGGCTAGAGCATCATTGGCTCGAGAAAGTTTTAGATTAAAATGAGTGGCCATAGTTTGCAGAGTAGGAATCTTTTTTATTCCATAATGAATAATGTAGATGTAGCTTAGCGACCAGATATCTAATAAATGCTTGTCGTAATTAAACGGGGTTAGAGTCTTTTTAAAGGCTTGCTTGAGAAATAAGTAGTTTGGTACAGACTGTGTTGCTAGTAATGGTTCATAACCAAAAGTATTTACAAAGTTCTTGATGGTCTCAGCCAGTTTTGGACTCTTACGGAGTTGATCGAAAGTAATACCTAAATGATTAGCATGGGCTTGAACAGTGCCATCTAAAAAACTAACTTTAATATATGAATTAAAAAAGTTTTTTTCTAGTAAACTATCTTTATCTAAAAGTATTCCAGAAAGTTGAATGATATGATCGCGCTCAACATCTGTTCCAGTGGCTTCAATTTGAAAGATTAATATATCTTTAATTAACTTCATGAATAATTACTTACGCTCCTTAAACGATTTTACTAGTTCTTGCCCTGCGGTGATCTCGGAAAATTTGTCGATAATCAAAATATTGTTTAAGTGGTCAATTTCATGTTGAAGAACACGAGCTAAAAAAGTGTCGTCGGTAATTTCAAATTTCTCACCTTGTAGATTATATGCTTCCATGGTGATTTTTTTAGGACGAGTTACTTTGCCAAATAATTGTGGAAGGGATAAACATCCTTCTTCCATCTCTTCGGTTTCTTTAGATTGTTTAATAATTTTTGGATTGATGATCGGGAAGACAGGCAAGCCCATTTCTTCCAAGTAAATAATCGCAACTTGTAAATTCAATCCAATTTGAGGAGCAGCCAACCCAACACCGTTAGCAGCTTTGCAGGTGCTCACCATATTTTTAAGTAATTTTAAAAACTGCTTATCAGGAGGAAAAGTGATAGCTTCGGTTGGGGTTCTTAAAATCTTGGCTGGAAGTTTAGAGATAGGTAAAATCATTTATTTTCTTCGTTATGTTTCTTTATTAAATAGGCAAACAGTCTGCCTTTATTATCGACATTGGGGTTTTCTAAAACTTTTCCTGCTATACCTCTTAATACAGCAGGTGACATTGTCACAGCCATTTTTAAATAAAATCCAAAGTGTTTTGGATCTGACAATTGAGTGGCAAGTTCATCTGCCAGAACATGAGCTGCAGAGTGAAGTTTTGGGTCCTTTTTCTTAGGAAATTTTTTGCCAATAGCTAAGTCTTTTAGGGAGTCCATATAGTTATTATACCTAGAATTTTTGCTTATTTCTAGGTATAATTGTGAATATATGAGTAAATTTTGGTCAATTTTATTAATAGTCGTATTTGTTGGGATAGCAATCTTAGAAGGATTACCTCAACGTTTTGGAAATTGGGTGAAAAGTGACCAAAATTTTAAAGGATTTATGGATCAAGTCGCCTTGCCAGAGTCCTTGTCTGGCCCGTTGCGTGGTCCATTAGAGGGGTATAGCAATTTAACCCTGTCTGGGGTGGTAGAACAAACTAATAAACAGCGCGAGCTATACAGTAAGACACCTTTGCATACAAACTCAAAGTTGAATTTGGCAGCTAAAGCTAAGCTGGATGATATGTTTCGTCAGCAGTATTTTGAACATGAATCACCTGATGGTAAACATCCTGCAGATGTAATTAAAGCCACTGGCTATGATTACTTAGTTGTAGGCGAAAACCTTGCTTTGGGTAATTACGAAAATGACCAAGTATTGGTTGAGGCCTGGATGAATAGCCCTGGTCACCGCGCTAATATTTTAGATGGTAAATTTGAAGAAATTGGCGTAGCAGTAGGGAAGGGAATGTTTGAAGGTAAAGAAGTTTGGCTGGCTGTTCAAGAGTTTGGTACACCATCATCTAGCTGTCCAAATCCTGGTGCAGGTATAAAATCTCAAATTGAACAAAACCGTTTAAGTATTCAAGCAGAAGAAACCTCTTTAGCTACGTTAAAGAAGCAGATCGAAGCTAATAAGTATCGAACCCGAGAAGAATATGATAATGCAGTTGCAGAGTACAACCGCCGAGCAGATGCACTCAATGTGTTGATAGATAAAACCAAAGCGTTGGTTAATGATTATAATTCTCAGGTTAACTCTTTTAATAGATGTTTAGAAAGTGACAAATAAATTTATGATTCATAAAGTTTTAGTTGCTAATTTAAATATTTCCGCAATTACAAAATCTCAATTTTTGTCGGAAGTCAAAAGTTTGCTGGAATCAAAACAGCAAACTTTTATTACTACACCTAATTCGGAGTTTTTGTACGCAAGTTTGACTGAGTCTTCATTGCGAGATTTATTTAATTCTGCCGACATTGCTTTGGCAGATGGTATAGCAATAATGTGGGCAGAGCGATACTTAGACATTCCCCTTCGTTCGACTGGTTTTTGGGGCAAGATCATAGAGACTTGGGCGCATGTTGTAGTTTCTGGGGCTCGGATTTTGCTCACACCTAGTTATTTGTATAAAAATATACCAGAGAAGATTACTGGAGCAGATGTGTTTTTTGATTTAATCAAATTGGCATCTGAAAATAACAAGACTGTCTATTTTGTAAATCACCGCAGTGATTCTGCAGAAAAAACTGCAGAGTTACTTAAAGAAAGATATCCTCGATTGCAGATAGTGGGATTGTCTAGAAAAAACTGGAACAACTTGTCCTTACTTGAGGATATTCAGCAGGCGAAACCGGATCTTTTATTTTTAGCTTATGGCCAACCTAAGCAAGAGCAATGGATTGCCAATCATTTAAAAAATTTACCTGTTACAGTTGCGATGGGGGTCGGAGGGACTTTTGATTATGCTTCTGGTTTTAAGACTCCACCACCTGTTTGGATTCGATCAATTGGGTTGGAATGGTTGTTTCGTTTAGTAACACAACCTAGTCGATTACCTAGAATTTATCGAGCTACTTGGGGTTTAATCCTTTCTTTAGTACGGTACAAAGTCTTTTCTAGTTATGGCTACCGTAATAATGTTTCGATTATTGTCATCAACAATCAAAATCAAATTTTATTATGCGAGAATAACCCAAACAAAATTTCTAAGGTTGGTTATGCGCAAAGATATAACCCACAAGGTGAATGGCTTCCTCCACAGGGAGGTGTTAAACCTGGTGAGGATTTACAAGCTTCTGCGCTGCGAGAATTAAAAGAAGAGGTCAACATTTCTTCAGTGCAATACTTGGGAACCGCTAAGCATATTAATACTTTCGACTGGCCAAACGGTATTCGAGGTTTGTTCAGTACTAAAAGATTGTTTCGAGGTCAAAAGCAACAAACAGCCTTTTTTAGATTTACTGGTCAAGATTCAGAAATAATTTTAGATCCAAAAGTTTTTAGTCGATGGCAATGGGTCGATTTAGATAAAGCTCAATCCGTAGTTTCTGGTCCACGTCAAGATCATCTAAAAAAAGTCGTCGCTGAGCTAACGGAAGCGCTTGAAAAAAACGCATAAATATGGTATTTTCCTTACGAAGGTAGAAAATTAGAATCAATAATTTATCAACATGACAGACTCCACACAAAATAAACAAGTTCGCACACGCTTTGCTCCTAGCCCAACAGGGTTTGTTCATGTTGGCAATTTTCGCACCGCCTTGTTTGCATTTTTGTATGCGCGGCATTTTAATGGTGTGAATATTTTGCGAATCGAAGACACAGATCAAACTCGTAAAACAGATGGCGCTGTAGAAAATCTCTTAGCTGTAATGTCTAAAATGGGAGTGTCTTTTGATGAAGGTGCTTACTTAGAAAATTATGACGGTGTAAATTTTGATTCTGCAACTATAAAGTTTAAGGGCGATGTTGGTCCTTATGTGCAATCAGAGCGTTTGGGTATGTATCAAAGTCACGCCAAACAATTAGTAGAGCAGGGGAAAGCTTATTATTGTTTTTGTTCACAGGAACGTTTAGATGAACTTCGCAAAGAGCAAGTGGCTTTAAAGAAGCCGCCAATGTACGATCGTCATTGTAAGAAACTTTCTGCAGAAGAGGTCACTGCTAAATTACAAGAAAATCCTAATGCGGTTATCCGTCAGGCAAATCCAGATCAAGGACAAACTGTTATTCACGATTTAGTCTACGGCGATATTGCATACGAACACAATTTATTAGATGACCAAGTTTTATTAAAGTCGGATGGTTTTCCTACTTACCATTTAGCTGTTGTTATTGACGATCATTATATGGAAATCACTCATGTAATTAGGGCTGAAGAGTGGATTCCATCTACACCTAAGCATTTATTGTTGTACCAAGCTTTTGGGTGGACACCACCTGCTTTTGCTCATTTGCCGTTAATTTTGAATCCGGACAAAACCAAATTGTCTAAACGTCAAGGTGATGTTTCTGTTGAAGACTTTTTGCAAAAAGGTTACTTACCAGAAGCACTAGTTAACTTTGTGGCATTACTAGGTTGGAATCCTAAAACTGAACAAGAAATTTTTTCTATGGATGGACTGATCGAGGCCTTTGATCTTGCTAAGGTTAACAAGGCGGGTGCTGTCTTTGATGTGAATAAACTAGACTGGATGAACGCCAGTTACATTAAAGAAAAATCTAACCAAGAACTTTTACAATTAGTTGAGCCTTGGCTAAAACCGTTTTTGGCAGAGCAGGGGATAGAGTTATCTAGTTTCCCATCAGAGTTTTTACTAGCCATGATTAATATCGAAAAAGAACGTCTCAAAACCCTTTCGCAAATTACAGAGAATACAGATTTTTATTTTGTCGATGCGCCAAAGTTTGATTCTGAAGATTCCACTCCAGAAATGCTGATTTGGAAAAAAGCTGACAAAGCCGATGCTGTTCAGAAACTTTCTAGTCTAGTCGAATTTCTATCAAACCTACCAGATTCAGACCTTGCTTCGACTTCAATTTTGGAAGAGAAAGTTAAGGCATGGATTTCCGAACAGGGCTACGAGACCGGCAATGTGCTTTGGCCTATGCGTGTAGCCTTAACCGGGCTTGCGAAGAGTCCGAGCCCATTCGAGGTAGCTAGCTGTTTGAGCTTAAATGGCGGCAAAGACGCTGTTATAAAACGCTTAAATAAGGCAATAAATTTATTATCATAAATAACTTAAAAGACTTTCGCCAAATCGGTAAAAAGTCTTTTATTTTATGGTATAATTAGTCTAATGAGTAACTCCAACTTCGAAACAAAAATAACAAAAACCAACAAAAAATTGGTTTTAGTCGGTATGACTATTTTAACTGTTGCGATTTCTGTCGCGGCTGTTTTTATTGCTCCATCTGTGCCAAAAGTTTTTAGCGCTAACGAACGAGACCGTCTTCAGTTAAAGCTAGATCAGCTCAAGAATCAGATCAATAATTATCAAACTCAAATCAGTCAAACCCGAAGCCAGGCAGCTAGTTTGAAAAATGAAATTTCTATTTATGATAATCAGATAAAGTCTTTAGAGTTGCAAATCGAAGCTAATAACACTCAGACAGAAGACACAACTTTACAGATCAATGAACTCGAAATCCAAATTCAACGTCGCCAAGAAGAAATCGAAGAAAACAAAACTATCCTCTCCCAGCTAATTGTTCAATTAGCTAAGTTGGATAACAGTTCATTTTTGCAAATTGGTTTAGGCACAGATGATTTTTCTAGTTTCCTAGATCAGGTTCAGTATGTGCGTAGCGTTCAGGATCAAGTCTATTCATTAGTCACTCGAATCAAAGAAATTAAAAAGAAATTAGAAACTCAACAAGCAGATTTAAAGGCCTCTTTAGCAAAACTCCAATCTCTTAAAGAGCAATTAAATATCAGTCAGGACACCTTAGAAAGCCAACGAGGTGCTAAAGAGCAATTGCTAGCACAAACTAAAGGCGCAGAAAAAAATTATCAGAACCTATTGGGTCAAACTAAAAATGAAGAGTACAAAATTTTAGAGGAACTAAGCGATCTCGATTCTGCTGCTCAGTCAAAGGGTGGTAAAAAATCTATTTCTGTTAGTAAAGGTGTTTTGGCTTGGCCAATGGATGGTGTGTTAACGCAAGGATATGGTAACACTGGCTTTAAGTCACTTGGCTACAATTCCCATAATGGTATCGACATAGCAGCTCCAGCAGGTAAACCAATTTACTCAGCAGCAGATGGTACAGTGGCAAATTGTGACACAGGCGAAGCGGCTTACGGCAACTGGTGTACAGTTAAACATAATATCGAAACCAAGTCTGGGAAGCGTTGTATTGTTAGCCTCTACGCTCACATGCGTTCGGTTAAAGTTAAAAAAGGTACAGCTGTAGAAAAAGGGGATTTGATCGGTTACGAAGGTAATACAGGAAATACTACTCGTTTATTATATGGTCCAGAGAGAGGTTATCATTTGCATTTTAGTATTTTTGATTGCGACGGCTACACTGTGACTGCCGGTAAGTATTCAAATGTTTATGGTTCGTATTCTGTGCCATCAGGATATACTTATAACCCAATGACGTTTTTGGGTAACTAGATTTTAGAAATAAAAATGAAAAACTGGTCAAACAAAATTCAGATTGCATTTTTAAGTGTTGTGGTTTTGATGCAACTGTTTGTTTTTCTGTCTCCTACACAAGTCCAAGCCCAGCCTAATCCAATCGGTGGGCCTTTGCAATTACCGATTCCAGGTGTAAATGAACCAGCTACGACTCCAGCCTCAAAGCCTTTGGTACCTGACGCAATTGATGTGACTAAGCAAGCCCCAACCGAACTCCCTGTGTATAATGCTGGGGTAGATAGAAGTATCCAAGATTATTTATGTACTCCAACTGGCACAGGCACAGATTTATATGATTGCGTAGATAGATTATATCGCTTTGGAATTTCTGCCGGAGCGATTATGGTCGTGTTTTTTATAATCTACGCTGGATATATTTACATAACTGGAGGGGAAGCTTCGAAGACCAAAGCCAAGCAAACTCTGTACGCTGCATTTACTGGCATGGGAATCATGTTAGGAAGTTTTATCTTGTTGAATTTTATCAATCCAAGTTTAGTTCAAATAAAAACCATTCAACCTCCAATTTTTAATGCTGCCGATTTACCAAGTTGTGAAGTAATTGGTTTTTCTGAAAACTGTCTTATAACCAGCGGAAGCAGTGCCGGTCAAGTCTATAATGCTGGAGGTGGTGGTGGTGAAACCGGACAATGTACAGAAGCTAACTTAAAAAGTTGTTCTTGGAATGTAAACGAGGCATTAACTATTTGTAAGGCAGAAAGTGGGGGTAATACAGGGATTGAAGGGAAAGCTGATCCTTGTGGGCAAGTTACTGATTCCAAAACAGGTACAACTACGCAGATCACGGTTCCAATCACTATGGGTTTATTTCAAATGTCCCCAGCATTAGCAGGTGATAACGGTGTTCCTGAATGTAAAAATGTACTAACATATGGGGGCGCGTCTGATCCTGCATTTTGTATGGTGCCAATCAAAGTACTGAGTAATGGTATGAAGTATTGTCCAAAAAGAAAGTGTACCGCTCCGAGTGGTATGGATGCTCTTAACAAGTGCTTAAATTTACTTAAGAGCAAAGAAGGAAATATTAATTCGGCTTGTAGTGCTTGGAAAAAACAATGTTGGCAACCATGGTCAACTAGAAGCAAATTAACATCAAAAACATGCAACAAATAGATAGAAGAATTATTATTGCCGTAGTTTCTCTAATGGTCTTGCTGATAATTTCATTACTTGCTTATTTTGCATTTAGATCCGAACCATCAGCCCCAGGGAAAAATCTTACCGAGATATCTATATATGGTAAAGATAGCTCAAAAGTAACTGTAAATAATTTTTATGCTAACCCTGTCGAGACTTCTACCGGAATGGTTACAATCAACAGGGATACAGATTTAGCTACTTACTTTTACAACGAGATTGGAAATAAATTTACTATTACTTTGAATGAAGCCACCTTCGAAGATTTTACTAAAAAGAAACCATTGGCAGAGCAAGAGTTCCTTAAATTACTTGGAGTGACCGAAGAACAAGCATGTAATCTAAATGTTGAAGTATTAAATGGTGGTTCTTTTGATCCCAAGCTGTCCGGAGAAGTTTTTTCATTAAGTTTTTGTAAATAATATGTCAGAAGAATTTAACCCGCAGGAAAATATAAAAATCACTAAGACTACAAGCTATTCACCATGGATATTAACTGCGCTTTTGTCTGCTTGGTTAATCGCGATGAGTATTTTAGGGGCAGGGTGGTTAATTTCTAGAGAAATTGCAAAACAAAATATTACTCAAAATACTAATCTTGTTGATCCTGTGGTAAATAATCCTGTTGATATTCAAATTCCAGAAAATAAACCGCAACAGGGGAGTAGGGAATCAAAAGTTACTATTGTTGAATTCGCTGATTTCCAATGTCCGTACTGTGGCGAATGGCAAAAAACAATCTTCCCAAAATTAAAGGAAGAATATATTGACCAAGGTAAGATTAGGTTTGTTTACTGGGATTACCCTTTCTTAGGTGAAGAATCATTTAAGGCCGCAGAAGCTGCATTGTGTTCAAAAGATCAAAACAAATTTTGGGATTATCATGATTACGTTTTCAAAAATCAAAATCAAGAAAATAACGGTGCGTTCAGTGATATTAACTTAAAGAAGTTTGCCAAAGATTTAGGTTTAGACACTAAGGCTTTTGATAACTGTTTTGATCAAAGAATATATAAGGCTCAAATAGAAGAATCTGTTAATAGTGGAACTTCGTATGGTGTAGATTCTACACCAACCGTATTTATTAATGGTCTAAAGATTAATCAGGTATTTGACTGGCAAAGTTTTAAACAAATAATCGAATCCGAACTTGCTAAATAAAATTTCAAAACTTATTGTTGTTTTAGGCTTTGTTGCTCTGGCAGCGAGTCCATTATTGGTTTACGCTCAAACAAATCCAATTGGTGCACCATTGCAATTACCGATTCCTGGTGTAAATGAACCCGCAACCAAACCAGCTACTACATCACCAAAACCTAATAGTGCTACAACCACACCTCCAGCTCAAACACCCACAGAATTACCGGTCTATAACGCTGGGGTCGATAGAAGTATCCAAGATTACTTATGTACTCCAAGTCAGCCAGCTGATGGTCATGATTTAGAAAGGTGTGTTAATCGACTATATAGATTTGGAATATCAGCAGGAGCTTTGGTGCTTGTATTCTTAATCATTTACGCCGGATACATTTATATAACCTCAGACGAATCTGGAAAAACTAAAGCTAAGGGTTATATAAAAAATTCACTGACAGGAATGGCAATCTTGCTCGGTAGTTATGTTTTGTTAAATTTTATTAACCCATCATTGGTTGCATTTAAACCTATTCAACCACCGATATTTGATGCAGCAGATTTACCAAGTTGCGAACAGGTAGGATTCGGCCAAGAGTGTTTGATTGAGCCAGGTAAGTTTGGAGTAAGTACTGGTAATGGTGGAGCTGTAAGTACTGGTGATCCAGGAAAATTACCGCCTGGGGGTAAATGTTTGGGGAAAGCTTGTCCGGCACCAAGTACATTTTCACCACCTTTAGCGGACTTGAAGTCTAGTGGGGCAACATTCAAGAATAACAGTTATGCCGATCCTTCGGTAGTTGAAAAAATGAAAGCCCTTAAAGCTTACTTGGATAAAAATGGTGGGCCAGCACTACGAGTAACAGAAGCGTATCCTCCAACATCAATGCATTCAAGCACATGTCATTTTAATGGGAGATGTTTTGATATAAGTCCTGCTGATAAAAATGTACAAAACTTTAATAATTACTGTAAGGCCTTAAAAGCCGTTGGTATTACAAGCTTCTTAAATGAAGCTTCTAGCCAGGCAACGGAATGTGGTCCCGCCAAATCCACCACTTTCGGAACCGGTGCCCATATACACATCAACACCTATAAATAAATTTAATAATATATATTTAAACCCCTTCGAGTATCCTGTGAAGGGGTTTTATATTAGGGGATATATCTTCGATCGTCAATCATAAAAAGTGGATACTATAGAAGTTAGGGGATAGAGAATAAAGGAGAAACCATTTAAATAAGAATTAGTTTGCGAATACTTAATTATTAAATAGTTCAAAGTAGAGAATTTGCCCGGCAGATTAAAAGATTTGTATATAAGTAGATATAGAAATCCAATTTAAAATTTTTCTTTTCTAGGATGGAATCTAAACATTACTTAAGACCAATCAAAAGGTTTCTATGGTATACCATGTCGCATAAGATACATTGTGCGACGCGGTATCAATCTCAAAAGCTTATATCCCCTTGTATATTTTGATGTTTTGAAATTAATTGTAATTGTTCTTTACTATTCCCTTTAACTGCCTGCCACTCTCTACTGTATCTTTCTATTCTTTTCTATTTAATATGTATTCATAATTCTCTTAATATTTACCTATGCCATAATAAACGTTCGTTAGATATAAAAAGTATTATTGCCTCTTGTACTGATCATAGTAGTCAGTTAGTATAGATATAAGTTTATTCTAAGGAGGAATTAGAAGCTATGTTGAATGGCATATTCGATACCAGTCAATCTTGTTACGAGGAAAGGTTTATAGCGGACTATACGGTCTTGGCAGACTTCCTAGCAATATATCGAAAGTTGCATCCGAAAGCTAAAGTTGGTTTTGTCAGCGGCGTTTGGGATTTGATCCACCTCGGCCATATGGCTTATATAGAAAAAGCCAAGGATGGTGTCGACTTACTAATAGTTGGTTCTGATACAGACGAACTTACTAGGAGCCGCAAAGCAACGGATGATATTGATCGTCCAATTGTCCCATTCGAGGAACGTTCGAGAATACTTTCGTACTTACGAGCGGTTGATATTGTCACTTCTGTCGGTGAAGATTTTATTTCTGTCCTTAAGGCTGTTCAGCCAGACAAGTTGGTGTTTTCTAAGTCTACTAAAGACATGAATCCAGACAATCTTACGGAGTACAAAAAATATTCTGCGGAGATTATATTCTTGGAGCCCCAAGCACCGCCTGACAAAATTTCTACCACAGCTCGAGTTCGAGATCTGATGATCAAGGGTACTCAAAAATCACGGGAGAAAATCCTCAAGGTTGTTAATTCAACCTTTGATGAGATTGAATCAAAGCTATGAACAATAAAATTGTCGTTGCCTTTGTACCAATCCTCCACTCTGGGTATATAAATTTTTTTAACAGGCATCGCCGAAGTAAATTATATTTATTGGATAGCGATGTCTACGGTGAGCTTGAACAGCTAACTCGCGAGATTCGAGCACTCGACCCGAATCTTATGAGGACTGTTATATCTTCATTGCAAATATTCTCTAAGGTGGCTGTAGTTGGCCAACAGCGCTTACAGCAACTTGATCGAGGGTATAAGATCACCATGCCAGACGAAGATATTTGTAGGCATGTAGCCGAAAAGTACTTCTCTACTCGGAATATAACTTTTGAGTCTGTCTTCTTACGGTACGATATGCCTAAGACCTTTAGTCAGAATCCTGTTGAATCGGATCGTCAAATAGATCTGGAGCAATTAGATTTTGAATTTATGGCCTTAGCAAAATCCACTGCCCAAAAGAGTCCGGATTGGTGGCGACAAGTTGGTGTAGTTTTGGTAAAAGACGGAAAGGTTCTGGATGTTGCTTATAACAAGCATATGCCAGCTCAACAAAGTCTGTATGCTTTGGGTGACCCAAGAAATAATTTTCAACCAGGAGAGCACTTAGAAATATCTAGTGCTCATCATGCTGAGAAAGTTTTAATCTCCAGAGCAGCTGCCAATGGCGTTTCGACAAAAGGTGCTTCTATCTATGTATCAACTTTTCCATGCCCAGGCTGTGCTTACGATGTGGCAACAGCCGGCATTGCTAAAGTTTACTACTCAGAAGGATACTCTGCTCTAGAGGCCCAAGAAACTTTTCGAAAACATGGCATAGAGATTATCCAAGTTAAATAAAAGAACCCGTGTAAATCATTAATCATGATTACACGGGTATTTGTTTATATAGGTTTGATTTTATGCAAACCCAACAAGTGCTTTAATTACTTCTGACTCGTCCATGTCTTGAGGGGCCTTGTCTGGTCTTGGGCCGCCACAGATTAGGTGAGCATGAAGATGGCTGACGCTAGCTCCGGTGTGAGACTTCTCCCCCATTCTCCAGACTAAGGTGTAGCCTTCGAGTTTGAAGTAATATACCAAAGTGCGAATCGCAAATCCCAGATCGGCCCACTCCTCTGGTTTGATATTCATGAAGTCTTCTTCATGTCTATTTAAAACAATTAGAAAGGCATGCTTGGCGTTTTGGTAGTTGAAACTATTTCTAGTAACTTTCCAATATACAAAGCTAAAGACTCTAGGATGTTTATGATACGGAGCTGTCTCGAGACAGAAAGGTGCTGGGCAAGCTCCATCCTTGTTGATCTCTTCAAGAACTTTTTTGTATTCTGGGGTAAACGCGTTGTTTACATCTACAGGTTCAGTTTCTTTAGTATCCATTTCTTCTCCTGTTGTTCCGCCCCTATATTGCCACCGGTATGCCTTTGATGGCGGGATTTGGGTGATAGTCTTCTATAATGAAGTGTTCCGGTCTGATTTGAAATAAATCTTTCGGAGTATCTTTACTTAAGTAGACAGTTGGAAATCGAGTCGGGATTCTGCTTACTATTTCTGCAATCGCTTCCGTTTGATTTTCATAAAAGTGAGCGTCAGAAAAGGAGTGATAGTAGTGAGAAGCTTTCATGTCCAGAACATAGGCTAAGGCTAGAGTGAGAATTGAGTATTGAAAAATATTCGATGGTACTCCGATTGGTACATCACCCGACCTTTGGAACATATGCAGATGAAGTTCGTTGTTCATCACGCGGATGTGAACCCAACCATGACATGGTGCAACCACTACTTTACGTTCTGCGTTTTCTCCAGAGACACAGTATTGTGGAATCCACGGAGATATAAAGTGTGTTCTTAAATGTGGAGCTCTTTTGATTTGTGCGATCACATTTTTGAACTGATTCACTTCTTTTCCTTCTGCTGTTGGAAAATGTCCAAAAGCGCCACCGTAAGAACCAGGTCCTAAGTCCCCTGCTTCGAGACCAAAGTCTGCGCATTTTTTTGCAGTGACAAAGTCACCCCAGAAGCGTGGGCTTACTCCCCCAGCGACTAATTCATCTTGGGTAGTTGCACCTTTAGCAAATTCTAAAATTTCTGCAACAGCAGACATGCCAATTTGCTTCATGCTTCGTTCTGTTCCGAGAGGTATCCCATTCCGTAAATTATAGCGTAACGGGTTCGGAGCCATAAGAGATTTAGATTTCTCAGCATGGAATGATTCAGAATTTTCACCGTTCCAACTAATATTCAAAAGTAGCTTTTGATACTGATTATCTGGCAGTCTTTGTTCAAACGGTAAATAGTCAACAACACTAATTTTGCCTGTCATATCAGGCGCGATTTGTTCAGTCATTATATATTTTTCCTCCAAAAAATTGTTTAAATCACTGCTTAATATACTACAAAAAACCCTTGCTAGGCAAGGGATTTTTTAGTCTTCTATAGATCCTGAACTGTACGTCCAATTATTTTGATAGAGCGGTTTAAAGCGTCTACAAAAGCTTTGAGATCCTGTTTGGTGATATTTGTGTTAAGACTTAATCTTATTGTCGACTTAGCGAGTTTGGGATTAACTTTCATAGCCAGTAAAACATGAGAAGCTTCCTCGGAGGCTGTGGTGCAAGCACTGCCGGTTGCTACTTCAAAACCATCACTATTTAAATAATACATTAAAGCTTCACCTTCGATACCGCGTACAGAAAAATTTGTTGTTCCTGGTAGTTTTTTTAAACCATCATTAAATTCGGTTGTGTTAAGCTTTTTATTCTGAGGACCGTTAATAGTTACGAGTTTATTCTTTTGCAAGAGCGATTCTAAGTATTGTTGTAATGTTAAGAGTTTAGTAATAGTTTGTTTGCGCATTTTTTGGCTGAGCTCCAAGGCTGTAGCAAAACCTACTATGGCTGGAGTATTCTCTGTGCCACTGCGTAAGCCTCGCTCTTGTCCCCCACCATAAATGATTGGTTCTAATTTAATGCCTGCGCGGACAGATAAAATTCCGGAACCTTTAGGGCCATTTATTTTGGAGCCATTCAAGGTTAACAGATCAACTTTTAATTTATTTATTTCTAGCTCCAACACTCCCCCGGCTTGGCAAGCATCGGTATGAAAATAAATTGGGCCTAATCCTTTTTGGTTACGAACTTTATTTATTCCGGTAATAATTTTACCAATCTCTGTTATAGGCTGGATTGTTCCAACTTCATTATTAGCGTACATCACAGAAATTAAAGCTGTATCTGGTTTTATCTTTTTCTTAAGATCTTGTGGATCAATAAATCCTTCGTCGTTAACTTCTAGGTAATCAATTTTCCATCCCCATTGTTGAAGGGCCTTGGCGCATTCTAAAACTGCTTCGTGCTCAATTTTAGAAACTATAATTCTTCCAGGCTTTGAATGTTTGGCTTGATAGGCTTTAGCGATTCCAAAAATAGCTAGGTTGATACTTTCGGTACCACCAGCTGTAAATATAATTTCTTTAGGGTTCGTCCCTAAAAGTTGGGCAACTTTTGAACGACTTTCATCTATAGCAGTTCTGGATTCTCTACCTTGGTCATGTAAGCTAGATGGGTTGCCGAACTTGCCTTCTAGATATGGCTTCATTGCTAAAAAAATGGCTTTCTGGAGCGGTGTTGAGGCTGCATTGTCTAAATAGACCTGTTTTTTATTCTTGCCAATCCTATTGTTCATATTTGACATTGTACCAAAAATGTGTGATAGTGTAAAGTATTAGATTTCCTTAGGAGGAAGCAAAATGAATAAGACAGACAATGAGCGCACCTCCCAATGGATATGGCGCGTGGATCTTACTTTAATAATTTGCGAAATTATTTTCGCAGCAATTGTATTTGCAATGTATGGAGGGTTTGCTTATCTTGCATTTGGTCACGATAGTGTTGGTGAGCTTGTCTCAAATTTAGTTGTACTATTTTATTTGGGCAATATTATTAAACACAAAGATAGTCATAAGCATGCTGGGACAACTCCCCATGAACATGAATTTCATGAACGGGAAGGAAAAGCTTCGCAGTATGTAGCATTTGTATTCTTTGGTCTAGCTCTTTCAACTTTGATTTGGCCCTTACTGACAGGAACAGAACCAACTCCATCGACAGTAATTTGGCCAACGGTAATGTTGGGGGTATTCACATTGACCACTGGAACAATGGGGTTCTTGAAGTGGCAACAAAGTACCGACAAGCATGATCCTCGTTGGGCCGAAGCTCTGCAGTCCGTGTTTTGTGTTTTGTCTGGAGTAGTGGCTGCTGTTGCTGGAATGTTAGAACATAGAATTCCTCAAAGTCATTTATATGGTGACATTGTAATTGCGATTCTTATGTTCATCGCCGGCTGTATGATTATCAACAATAAAAAGCTGTGTTGTTAATCATTGTGCGAGGTTAAGCATTAGATGTGGCTAATCATTATGTGTTGTTAAATTAGTTTTTGAGTAGGAAAGTTTCCTACTCTTTTCTTTTAAAATTTGCAAAATAAAAAGCTTGTACAAAGTACAAGCTATAATGAGAAACATTACCATTTAAATTTTCACTGCCAAACAAGCGTTGAAACTCATTGCGATGAAGGTCGGGTTGGACCTATCGAGCGTGTGTTCGATTTTCCTCATGTTAACTACTTGAGGCGGTTCCATTTTGTTCCAGCCTTCGATGGCCAGCATTGTTCCATCTGGTAGCACGACCAGTTCTTTGAAAAATGACGACAAGTCGGTTTCGTAGTGGTTTTGCTCGTACTCGAACTTAATTTTATAATTATAAGCACTAGACGGCAGAGTTGGCATGCACATGTTTTTCCTCCGGTTGGTTTTATCTAACCCAACACTATACTGTATACATTCTATTTTGTCAATTAGGGCTATATCAAAACTACTTCGAAGCTATTTTGAAGATTTTGCAAAACCAGCTGATTGAGCTTCTGCTTCGGTGGCAAAACACATTTCTGGGGTTGTCCGATCATAGAATGAACCACCAGGAATATGATATGTCTTGGATGTCCCAGAGATGTTACCTTTTACACTTGTACAATTGTCTAAATCGAGAGAGTTTGGGGTTGTTGCACTGGCAGGGCTATCTTTGCTTGGTATCTCTAAATTTTTGGCTTCATCCTGATTTGTGGTATAATTAACAGTACTTAAAGGTTGTGATTTTGGAATCCAGTAAGTGTGAGCTGTGTACATACCCATTCCAAAGCTCCCTGCTTGAATCAAAATTATCACAAACCATAATCTAATTTTTTCTAAGTTTATTTCTATTTTAGTCAACATAATATGAGGATAATTAAGGCTTAATTTATGGCACACAAATATGCTTTTGTTTTAGGACGGGTTTATACACTTTCTTTAGCTGAGCTGTTTTTTTATTTTCAAAATCATGATTGGACACTCAAGGTTTTAGATTTGTCTCATGAAGTCTTAGTTGTAGAAACAGATCAAGAATTAGATTTTCGTAAAATTCAGAAAGAATTGGGTGGAGTAGTTAAGATTCTAAAAGTTATTAATGAGGTCAAGAAGAAAGATACAGACTATATTAACTTTGCATTACAAAATTATTTCAAGCCTAGTAAATTGAAGAAGGACTTCCTTGGTTCTGCTAAAGGAAAAATTCAATTTGGTATTAGTGTCTACTTACTTGATGAAAGTATTAAAGCTTTTGAAGAACCAAAACGTTTAGGAATGTTCATCAAGCGAGGCATGCAAGAAGGTGGTTCTAGTATTCGATTAGTGCTACCAAAATTTAATGGCCTTGCACTTGCTTCTGTTGTAGTAACTCACAATCACCTATTAGAAAAAGGTGCCGAGATTTGTATCTTGGCAGCACCAACTAAATTGTATGTCGCTAAAACTTTAGTTGTTCAAGACTTCGAAGATTATGGTCGTCGAGATTATCAGCGTCCTGTACGTGATGAAAAGCAAGGTATGATTCCTCCAAAAGTTGCTCAGATTATGATCAACTTAGCTGGCCAAAAAGCTGGCAGTACCCTACTCGACCCGCTATGTGGGATAGGAACGATTGTTCAAGAAGGTGTACTACAAGGTTACAGAGTTCTTGGCACAGACATTAACCCAATTGCTATCGCAGGTAGTGAGAAAAACTTAGAGTGGTTCCGAAATCGTTACAAGATTCCTAAAGGCAAGTTTCATATTGAAGTTGCGGACGTCAAAGAAGTTTCTAAGGTAGTTGAGCATCTAAAAAAGGTAGATGCATTCAAGCAAGTTGACGCCGTTGTAACCGAAGGTTATCTTGGGCCAATGTACGGAGAGTTCCCTTCTCAGGCTGATATTAAAAAGAACTTTGATGACCTAGCTAAATTATATACAGGTGCATTTCAAGATTTTCTCAAGTTTTTGCCGAGCGGTGGAAAAGTCGTAATGTGCTTACCTGCCTATAAAAAGGGCTCTACTTATGTTCAGCTAGAAAACCTTGACTTTATTAAGAAAATTGGCTATAATTTTATAGATTTGATTCCTCTCGAATTGGCTGCAAATCTGCCTTTCCTAAAACTAACGGATCGTGGAACGGCAATATATGATCGCAAAGACCAAGTCGTCGCCAGAGAAATCATCATTTTTGAAAAGAATTAACTTCCATATATGGCTCATAAGAAAGCTGGAGGCTCAACCGGTTTAGGTAGAGACTCCGTATCAAAACGATTAGGCGTAAAGGTCTTCGGTGACCAGTACGTTCAAAAAGGTGAAATTATAGTTCGCCAACACGGTAGCAAATGGCACGCTGGTGCTAATGTAAAAAAAGGTGGCAATGATACTCTCTATTCTCTTGTTACTGGAATTGTAAAATTCCAAACCAAGATGTTAAGAAAGTTCCATGGCAACCTTCGCAGTACACGTGTTGTAAAAGTTGAACCAGTTGATACTGTAAAACCAGTAACACTAAAGTAACTCACACAAATAAAAGACCGCCTCGAGTAATCGGGGCGGTTTTTTAAAAGCTATTTTTGTTGCTTTAGGATAGCACGAACAAATTCCACAAACAAGGGATGTGGGTCTAGGGGTCGAGATTTAAATTCTGGGTGGAATTGGGTTCCCACAAAGAATGGATGGTCTTTTAATTCTATAATCTCCACAAGTTGGCCGTCTGGAGTAGTACCAGAAACGATTAAACCTTTAGCTTCTAAACGTTCACGGTATTCATTATTAAATTCATAACGGTGGCGATGACGCTCCGAAATAGTGTTCTTATTTTTACCACGACCATTTGGATTTACCCAACCAGCTTTAGCATAAGCGCGCTCTGTTTTGGTTCCTTTTTCTAAAACACAATCCCATGCACCCAAGCGCATAGTTGCACCATATTCACGAGCAAGCAGTAACTTTTCTTGTTCTGGCATAATATGAATTACCGCATGACGAGTTTTAGGATCAACCTCAGTAGTGTGAGCGGTTTTTAAACGAACCACATTGCGAGCAAATTCGATTGTTGCTAATTGCATTCCGTAACATAAACCAAGGTAAGGAACTTTTTGTTTTCGGGCATATTCGATAGCTTGAATAATACCTTCTACTCCCCGACTTCCAAATCCACCTGGAACACAAATTCCATCATAGCCAGCTAGGATTTTTTTGGCACCCTGCTTTTCTATGGTGTTACTAGATATCCATTCTAATTTTACATTGGTATTATTTGCCCAACAACCATGCTTTAAAGCTTCGATTACCGAAACATAAACATCCGACAATTTAAAATCACCCGTATCAAAGTATTTACCAACAACAGCAACATTCACAGTTTTATTAGAATTCTGAACTCTTGTTATTTTCGTAACAAAGTTGTTCCACTTTCTAAGGTCGCGCTTTTTGTTAGGCATATCAAAGTGCTCCAGCAGTTGGTCTGTAAATCCTTCTTTATCAAAGTTACTTGGTACTCGGTAAATTGTATCTACATTAGGTGCAGAAATAATATGCTCAACAGGAATATTTGTAGTCCAAGCTAATGTTTCTTTACGACGATCATCTAATTGTCCTTCGGCTCGCGCTACTAAGAAGTCTGGTTGAATACCGGAAGAAATTAATTGCTTCACAGAGTTTTGTGTAGGCTTTGACTTCATTTCACCGATACTTGGTGGAGTTGGTAAATAACCCACGTGCACATGGGCAGTGTCGCGACCGTCACGGTACTTCATAATTCGATTAGCTTCTATAAACAAAATGTTTTGATACTCACCCACTGTGCCGCCAATTTCACAAATTACAAAGTCAGCTTTAAGAGCTCGAGCCGCTTGTTCTAATCTATTAATAATTTCTTCTGGAACATGCAGAGCGACTTCGACGTCTTCACCGTCATATTCAAAATTTCTTTCCTTCTGAATTATAGTTTGAAACAATTGACCATTAGTTACATAGTTAGCTTTAGACAGATCAATATTTAAAAAACGTTCGTAGTTTCCTAAGTCTTGATCGGTTTCCATGCCATCGTCTGTGACGAAAACTTCGCCGTGCTCTTGAGGGCGGATAGTCCCTGCATCAACATTTAAATAGGCGTCACATTTAACTGGAGCAACAATGTAACCTCTAGACTGTAATAGTGCGGCTATAGATGAAGTCGTCACACCTTTTCCTACTCCAGAGATAACCCCACCAGAGACAAAGATGAATTTTGTATTTAACTTTTTAGCTTTTCTTGTTTTGAGTTGGTATGACATGAGTTACTTCAGTCTATTTAATTATAAATTTGCGAGTTTCAATAAGTTTTTGTGTTTCGTTACCATTTTTGTCTTTCACAACTTTTTCTGGATCAAAGATAGATATTCTAAAAGTATCTCCGGATAACCATTCTATTTCTGGAGCTGATGGCATCAAACAACCAACTTTCTCACATAAATTAAAAGTTTCATTGCTTGGTAATGTTGCTAAACTTTTAACAGCATCTTCATCAAAATCTAGCAAAAATAGGGATCGTGTATCATCACCATCATTAATGTTATAAATACTAGCAGCATAAGCACTTTCTTTACTTGCAGTGCTAGTGAAACTATTAAAGTTCTTGCTAATCTTTAATTCTGTAAACTTGTTAGCATCACCATCATACCGAACAATTCCACCAATTGGAGCGTCTCCGGCATAGTAAACTATTCCTAAGTATAGGTAAGGCTTGGTAGTGGATTGATTAAGTTGAATAAAGCTTTTGTACTGATTTTCTTTTAACGCTGGATAAGCAGATTTAATGCTTTTTACGACTGTAGTTTTTTTGCCAGTCATAATGTCAGTCTGGATGATTTGACCATCATAGCTCTGGTTAGGTTCTGGATTCCCACCATTATAGAAGCTCACCAGTTCGTATTTAAATTTTAAAGTTTCATTCTTCGGTTCTTCGTTTACATTTGATTCATCTTTTATCGTATCTTGTTGATTAGTTTGGTTTGTTGTGGTCTCTGTTTCAGTTTTAGTCTTAAGAACCATGCTTCCGATATAAAGCAGGACTAAAACAATTAAAATAATTAATGGCACAACTAATTTTTTTGATTCGATCATAGACTTTCTATATTAATTTTAGTATTTGCAGTTATTCCCTGCCCTAGCTTAATGCTTATAATATGTTCCCCTAACTCTTTTATTCCTTTGTTAGCTCCAATTTGTGATTTATCTAGCTGTATTTTTGTTTTCTGGAATATTGCAGAGGCAATATCTTTTTCGTGAACCCCTCCAAAGATTTGCCCTTTATCACCTGTTTTGATTTTTACTGTGAAGGTTCTGCGTTCCAGTTCTTTTTTGGCTAGATGCAATTTATCTAACTCTTTTTGTTTTTTAGCGGTTAATTCTTTCTTACCTTTTTCTAGGTCCTTTTGGGCATCAGCTGTTGCTAACTTAGCTAAACCTTTTTTAATTAAAAAATTGGTAGCAAAACCAGCGTTAACTTCTTTAATTTCGCCGCTTCGACCAACCTTGGGTACGTCCTTTATTAGTATGACTTTCATGTGATTGTTTTTAAGCTTTTAGTTATAAAAAAATAAAAAACCCTCTTCCGAGAGTTTTGGCTCTTTCTTATTATACACGAAATTTGAGAAATGTCAATCTTACTGTGGATATCTCTAGATGCGTAAGTACTTTCTCATGGCTAATAAGCTTGAGATTGTGCTTAGTACAAAGGCGATACCTAATTGAATAGCAATCACACCTAGGAATACAGTGACATTACCGTTGAATATATTAGCTCCTGGGGTAAGATAGTTACTGATCTTGGGAAGCATGTTGAAATAGATCGGTATTAGTAAGGCGCTGGTGATAATGGCAGCGATAATACTATATGTGAAGGCTTCGACAATAAAAGGACCACGGATATACCAGTTTGTAGCACCTACAAGTCTCATAATTTCGACTTCCTCACGGCGATTATAAATTGTTAGAGCAATCGTGTTAAACATTACCAAAATTGCAATTAAACAGAACACGACCATTAGAACCGAACCAAAGGTAATAATAAATTTTAATAAGGAGTTTAGTCTTTCGATAATAACTCTGTTGTCTTCGAAGTTTACCTCTTGAATTACACTCTTGTACTTGTCGCTGTTGAGTGATTCAGCTATAGCAGGAAAATCTTCCAAATTAGTTGCTTTGATTTGCAAAGTTGCTGGGAAAGGATTTTCTGTAAGTTCGCCTAAGGAGTCGATTATTAATTGGTCACCTTTATGTTTTTCTTTAAATGCTGCTTGGGCTTGATCTGAAGAAACGTAATTAATCTCTTTGATTCTGGAATCTTGCTTAATTTCATCCCGGATTGTTAGAACTTTAGCCTCGGTAACATCACTCTTGAAATAGGCGCTAATATCAACTCTTTGCTGAATAGAGGCTACTGAATAGCTGGTGATGATGAATAGTAAAGTCAACACCGACAAAATAATCAGTGTCACTGTCATTACTAAAGTAGAAGCTCCAGCGAGCCATAAGTTGCGGCGTAAATTAGTAGTACCGCTTTTAACGATTCTAAAAAATGAAATTAATCCTCGCATAGAGTTTACAGTTTATACTTTCCTTTTTGTTGTTCTAGGGTTACTTGACCACCTTCGATGGTAATTACTCGTCGTTTAATTTTGTTTACTAAGTCGGAAGCGTGAGTAGCTAAAATTACAGTGGTGCCTAGTTCATTGATCTTCAATAATAAATCGATTACTTCTGCAGCGTTGACTTCGTCTAAGTTACCAGTTGGTTCATCTGCAAGAAGTAGTACTGGGCGATGAGCTAAGCTTCGTGCAATTGCCACTCGTTGCTTTTCTCCACCGCTCATCTCGTTAGGAAAATTATTGCTCTTATGAGTTAACCCTACCAAATCTAAAATGCGAGGGACATCTTTGTTGATTTGTTCCTTGCGGTGACCGGAAACTTCCATCGCAAAAGCTACATTCTCGAAAGCTGTGCGACGGGGAAGCAATTTTATATCTTGAAAAACTACCCCAATTTTTCTGCGTAAATAAGGCAGATCACTCTTGCGAATACGAGTCATGTCTATGTCGTCGATTAGGATGCTACCATCGTCTAGTTCTTCCTCTCCTACAATTAACTTCATTAAAGTAGACTTCCCTGCGCCACTCATTCCTACTAAAGAAATAAACTCCCCCTGGTCGATTTGGAGGTTAATGTTGTTTAAGGCTTTATGGTTGCCGTAATATTTTGTAACTTTTTTGAATTGAATCATTGCATTTATTATACCACACCAGGCTAGACTAGATCCATTATTTTTGGTATATTAAAAATCAGTTAAAGTTGATTTTTCTAGGAGGAGAAATATATGCAAGTAAGTTCGTTAGATGAAGTTTTGCAATGTATTAACAAGGTGGGTGGCGAAAAACTTCTAAATCGCTTTAAAGAGTTGTGTGTCGAGCGGCAACAACTCGCAGCGATGTCATTACTTAAACACAAACGTAGTTGTGAAAAGATGAACGTCTTAATCACATTGCAGTGTTTAAAACAAATCATAGAAGCGATAGAGAAAAATGAAATTCCCTATCTTAACAATGATTTTGATGTAATTCCAGGAATGAAGACAGATAAAACAGATACTTCCTCTATTCTAAAGTTACATCGAACACCCCCAGCAATTGCGAGAAGATCTTCTTCGCATGCTTTGCGTTCTAGTAGTTTGGGAAGCGGTAACTTCTATACATAACATTCATCAACAACTTTAACTAAAGACGACATTTCAGTCGTCTTTTATTTTTATCCTATTTAATTTGGCTTTCTAAATATTTTTCTACAAAGTTATCTAAACCACCATCTAAAACTCTGTCGGGGTCACTTTCTTCGTAGTCAGTGCGATGGTCTTTAACCATTTTATACGGATGCAAAACATAAGAACGAATCTGATTTCCCCACTCGGCCGATTTGAATTCGCCGCGAAGTTCTTTTTTCTCCTCGGCTAATTTTTTGTCCTCTAAGGCTTGGAGTTTTCCTAGTAAGATCTTCATAGCCAATTCTTTATTTTGATGTTGGCTTCGTTCGTTTTGGATACTTACCCGGATCCCCGTAGGAATATGAGTAATCCTAATAGCACTATATGTTGTGTTCACACTCTGGCCGCCATGCCCAGATGATGTGTTGGCTTCGATTTCTATATCTTTTGGATCTAACTTTAAACTTTCTTGTTCGGCAAGTTCTGGAATAAGTTCTAGTAAAGCAAAAGAAGTCTCTCGGGTATGAGCTGGGTTAAACGGAGATAGTCTAACAAGGCGATGCACACCGGCCTCGCTTTTAAATAATCCGTAAGCATTCAATCCTTTAACATGAACCGTCACAGACTTTATACCCGCTTCGGAACCTTTACTTTGGTCTATAATTTCTGTTTTTAAATTATGCTTTTCTGCGTAACGTAAAAATTGTCTGAGCAAAATTTCTGTCCAGTCTTGAGCATCAGTACCACCAGCTCCGGCGTGTAACGCAAAGATCGCGTTATGATTATCATATTTGCCGGACATCATCACTGTTAATCGGTTTTGGTTGAATTGTTCTTGTAAATCTTTAACTTGTTGATTAAGATAGCTAATCGTTTCTTCCGATTCATCTGTGTTGCTAGTAATTAGTTCTTGTAACTCTGTGATCTTATTTTCCAATGCCGTCCAGAAATTCACAAAATCTTGGATGGAGTTATAGCTTTGCGAAACTTGCTGGGCAGACTCTTGGTCTGACCAAAAATCCGCAGCTTGCATGCGATCTTGTAGTTCTAAAGCCTGTTGCTGTTTCTGTTCGAGATTGAGTTTACTAGTTAAGCTCTTAGCTTCCTGGTTTAAGTTATTGAGCTCAGTTAAGAGCTCCGAAAGGCTTTGATTCATTAGCTAATTATAGCCAATTTGGGTTAAAAAAAGAACCCTGCAAATTTTGCAGGGAATAATTAGGCAGCCTTTTGTTTAAGCCAGTTTCGAAAATAGGTTGCAAAGTAATAATCGATGTTATTGACCGTTCTCACTCTATTATCCTCAAGATTTGGAATGAGACGCCATTCGCTTTGGTTAAATGTTGGAAAAAATACATCACCATTAAATTCTTGTTGAATTTCTGTTAGGTACATTCTCGAAGCATAAGGTAGGGCTTCTTGGTAAACTCGAGCTCCTCCGATAACGAAGACTTCGGTGTTCAGAATTTCGACATCAAGGATTGCTGACTCTAAAGAATTGTGGAAATGAGTAGTCTGAGAAAACACGCTTTGCTCAAAATTGGGTATTCCGTACAATGGATTACTTTCTATCAGTTCGATAATTTCTGATGGTTTCTTTCCACTCAGAATAAAATTGGGTCGATTTGGTAGTGGTCTTTTGAGTCTAGCTAGGATAGAAAAGAAAGTATTCAGACCCATGATTACTGGGTGTTTTTCGGTTTTTGCTTTAAACCATTTTAGGTCCTCTGGTAATTCCCATGGTAGTTCATTGTTGTTACCAATCACGTTATTAGCTGCTCGCGCAGCAATTATACTTAGCATATAAAGTATCATTCCTCCTTGGAATATTTATACAGGTATTAAAAAGAATTGTTGCGTAAAACCATCCTCCGTACTAATTCCCAGACTTTAGCATGAATTTCTTGGGCAGAAAGAATTACTCCCTGTTCGGAACACTCTACTAGTTTAGTATTAGGAAACAGGCTGGCAATTTCGGTATAAGCTGTGTCGGCTTCACTTTTGTCTGGACTGCTGTGTAAGATAATAGTGAGGTCAGGTTTTGGAATATTAAAAATTGAATGTTCTAAGTTGTCTAACCATTTATAAAATTTTATTCTATCAGCGCGATCAAATATTTTCGATCCTTGATGGGCTGCACTGGAGCTCGTGTAACGGTTAGCTAAAACAATTTTACCGTCAGAAAGGTGTTGTCGAATATCAAAACCAGCATCGAATCTATCGAGCGCAAAAAGTATTGAAGTGGCTTCGGGGTTTAGATCGCCATACTTACCTTCTGAGTAATTAGTCAACATTTCGGCAGAGACTGATGAATATTGAGGAAAGTCAAAAACCATCCCGTCATAATCATAACTACCCAGGGTCTTTGCTAGAAGTTCAACCTGAGTATTTTTGTCTGTACTCCCAGACCCTTCTATAACAATAAACTTACCAATTGGTTTAGGAGCTGGTTCAGATTTTTTAAATATAGCCATAAATTTGATACTTTCCACTCAATATTACCATTCTTGAATTATTCTACTATAACTTTAGGCTCAGGCAAAGGCTGTTTTTAGCAAGAAAAAACCGCCCATTTTGGACGGTCGGCTTTAAATCGCCTTTTCAGTGAGATACTGACGAACTTTAATTCTTGCCTTATGCACTTGGGATTTTATGGTTCCCTTGGAACAACCGAGAATCTCTGCAGCTTCTTGTTCCTTAAAGCCATAAACATCCTTAAGGATCAAAACACTCTTATATCCTGGAGCTAAGCTACTGATTGCTTTCAATAGTTCGAGCATTGAAAGATTGTCAGGGTCGTTGTAACCCTTACTTCTGGCAATGTTTATCTCTGGAGTGTTATCTTCTAGCGAATCTTTTTCTAGACGCACATGCTTTTTCCTAAAGTGCATTAAGACTGCATTGACGGTCATACGAAAGATCCAAGTTGAAAGTTGGGAATCACCTTTGTAGGTACTGATCTTTTTCCAGATATGAATGAACACATCTTGAGTTAGATCTTCGGCCATAGACTTATTTTTTGTCATTCGAAAACAGATTGCATAGACTCTACTATGGTCTCGTTTGTACAAGTCTTCGAAGGCATATACATCTCCACTGGCAATTTTACTTGCCAGCTCTCGGTCTTGTAAAATTGCTTGTGTGTTTTGCATCACTACCTCCTGTGGTTTTAAACTAAGCGAATCATAACTGATTGAGTTAACTTTGTCAAAATAAAACAGCACCTTGCGGCACTGCTTTATACTTCTTATTAGAAATGCAAATTGACTAAGCTTTAAATTTGATTCCAGGACCCATTGTTGAATTGATTGTACAGCTTTCAATAAACTGCTTCTTAACAGTAGATGGCTTAGCAGCGTGTAGTGCTTCCATAAACTTTTTTAAGTTTTCTAAAAGTTTTGGAGCTTCAAAATCAGTCTTACCAATGATTTGGTGAACGTTACCAGTATTGTCATTTTTAAAGTTGATTTTACCACCTGCGATTTCAGCGATAGCTCCTGTGATATTGTCAGAGATCGTGCCAGTTTTTGGATTAGGCATCATTCCTCGAGTTCCCAGGATTTTAGCGATAGCAGCCAATTTTGGCATCATGCTAGGCTCTGCAATAGCTACATCGAAGTCAGTCTTTTCTGATTCTTTGATTTGTTTGATTAGCTCTTCGCCACCAACGATAGCAGCTCCAGCAGCTTTTGCCTCTGCTTCTTTGCCTTCGCTTACAAATGCTGCGATTCTCTTGGTCTTACCAGTACCGTGAGGTAAAGTAACAGATCCACGAATAGCTTGATCTGTTTTTTTAGCATCAATTGCAGTCTTAATATGAACCTCTACTGAACCTACAAATTTAGTTGTAGCAGTTTTCTTTGCAAGCTCTAAGGCTTCTTCGATAGAATAGACTTTGTCTTTTTCTACATTTTCCAAATTAGCTTTGGTGCGCTTTGATAATTTCTTCATTTGAATTCCTTTCGTGGTAATCGAGCTAATGCTCTCCCACAAATTAATTGTTTATTGAGAGTACAGGAATATTTGTACGTAGGTAGCGCTCTCGACCGCTGTGCGGTCTGGCGCTAGCAGACTACCTACTTAACAAATATTCCTGTACTCTAATTAACTAACCTATACTTCTTTTCGTGCCAGCCTCCAGTGATAGAAGAATACTGGAGTTGCGACTATAATCATAGCTAGTGCTTGGGATGCATCGCGCTGCTTTTGGGCAGAGCGTTCATCTTGGGCTTGTTGGCTATTTGCACATTCGGTCGGGTCGCCACTAATCACCTCACCATTAGGCGCAGCAATAGGGGTAATTTTAGAACAAAAATTACTGTAGTAATTAGTGTCAGCTTTTGGGAAGACCCAAGTCTTTAATCCTAAATTGATGAGCATAATTCCAGCAATCACAAAGATTACTAGAGAGATCAAGGATACCAAATATAGGTAAACCTTTTTAATCCATGATAAGTTCATGTATTTATTGATTAATGATTTTATTAATCTTTAATTTCGATACCCATGCTTCGGGCTGTGCCGCGGATGATCTTTTCTGCAGCGTCTAAGTCGACGGCGTTAAGATCGGGCATTTTGGTCTCGGCAATTTCTTTTAACTGTGCAGTAGAAATTTTTCCTACTTTTGTAGTCAAAGGATTGCTAGAACCTTTAGCTAGACCAGCAGCTTTGCGAATTAACACAGATGCTGGAGGAGTCTTAAGAATGAATGTGAACGAACGATCTTCATAAATGGTCATTTCGACCGGAATGATTGTGTCTCCTAATGGGGCTGTCTGTTCGTTGAACTGCTTGGTGAAATCACCAATGTTAATCCCGTGGGGCCCAAGGGCTGTACCGACAGGAGGTGCTGGAGTTGCTTTTCCGGCTGGGAGCTGCAACTTTACCATTGTCTTTATCTTCTTTGCCATTTTGTAGAGTAGTAATCCTTATTAGGGACGAGATCGCAAGTCATAACCGCGACCGACTACTTGTTAATGATTGAATCCAATTTTGGATTTAGCACAGAGCCTAAATAAAATATTGAGGCTCTGAAAAAATCTAAAATATAATAACTAAGCTATAACTTTTTAATCTGAAGAAAATCGAGTTCAACTGGAGTTTCGCGACCAAAGATTGTTACCATTACTTTCACTTTACCTTTAGCTTGGTCTAATTCACCAATTTTACCTTCGTAATCCTTGAACGGTCCGTCGTTGATTTGAACCAGTTCACCAACTTCAAAGTCAACTTTGAACTTTGGTTCTTCGGCACCCATTCGCTTTTGTAAGAATGCCCACTCTTCTGCTGCGACTGGAGTTGGAATTGTTCCACTACCTACGAACCCTGTTACGTTAGGAGTGTTACGAACTACATACCAAGAGTCATCGGTTACAATCATGTTAACAAGTACGTAACCTGGGAAGATCTTTTCTTCGAAGGTTGTACGTTTGCCATCACGGATCTTAATCTTTTTTTCTTTAGGAACAATCGCATCAAAGATTTTATCTTGCATATTCAAGTTTTCGATACGTTGTTTTAAGTTGATGGCGACACTATCTTCGTATCCACTATATGTGTGAAGTACGTACCAGTGTTGTTCGCCGGTGACTTGTTGTTTAGACATATTTTTACTTAATAAGGGCTTCGAAGCCTTTTAATAATCCAAAGTCTGCTGCCCCTAAAATAGCGGCTAGCACTAATGAGAATACGATAACTGTGATGGTATAGCGAATAGCATCTTGGCGAGATGGCCAGATTACTTTAGAAACTTCGCTTCGTACATCACGAAAATATTTGATGATTCTTGACATATTATCCTTTAATTAAGCGTTTATTATCAAAATAAAGGCTTTTTTAAAACCCTTCGCAGGGCTTTCTTAAATAATACTAGTTTTTTGGCAGAAAGTCAATTATTTTAGTGTTCAATGACATAAATCCGCGAGAAAACCTTTTCTCGCGGATTTATGTTTGATTTATGTTATTTTGACATTTTTGCTAGCTCTTTTTTGTTAGCTTCTAGTATATCTTCTTCTTTTGCTATATCTTCTTTTAGATTATATATCTTCTGGTTCAGCTCAGTCGTATCTCTTTGGCCATTGGGTAATTTACTGAAGACTTCTTTTCTGGTGTCGTCAGCTTGTCGTCTGAGCTCAGTGATTTCTGTTTGTATTCTTTCTTGTTCTTTAATATTTTCTTCGTAACCTTCTTGGCCAGACTGCAATTGATCACGGATAAGAGTGATTAACTCTGCTTCTTTCTTGTCTGCTTGTTGTGTATTCGTTTCCACAGATTTAACAGCTGGGTACATTTCTTCCATTTTTGATAAATCAGCTTTCATTCCATCAACTCGCTTTTGAATCTTTTCTACCAAGACACGTTGTGCCTCACTTTTTTCTTGAGATGTGGCCTCACGTGATTCATCTGGTTTACCAATCCTAGATTCTGGATCTACTTCTGCTTTGTCTTCTACTTTAGGAGTTTGAGTCTCAGTTGATGGAGTTCTAAACTCTTTATTATTCTTGTCATCGTTTTCGAATTCACCCATATATTTTCAATTTAATTCCAAATTAAATATCCAAATTCTTTACTGTCTTGGCGTGAGTGGTAATAAATCTCTTACGAGGAGGAACTTCATCACCCATTAGGGTTTCGAAGACTTCACTGACTTTTTCTGCATCTTCAATTTCAACTTTAAGCATGACGCGATTTTCTGGGTCCATAGTAGTTTCCCAAAGTTGGCCTGCGTTCATTTCTCCCAAACCTTTGTAACGTTGAATGTTATATTTAACTCCACCCTTGCTTCCTTGTTCGACTGCTTCGCTTCCGTCTTCTGGTTCGTCGTCACCTAGATCTAAGTTTTCTGCAGCGTTAGCTTGGTCTGCTTCCTTCTTTTTATTGATCTTCTTTTGGGCAGCGCTAGCACCACGCTTGGCTTCGGCTTCACCAATTAAATCATCTAAGATCTCATCACGTTCGGTATCAGAAAAAGCATATTGAAAATTCTTACCAACCTGAACACGAAACAGCGGAGGTTGAGCAATGTACAGATGGCCATCACGAATAATTTCTGGGAAGTAGCGATAGAATAAAGTAAGTAGAAGTGTGCGAATGTGAGCACCATCTACATCAGCATCAGTCATGATGATAATCCGATGGTAGCGGAGTTTAGCAATATCAAATAAATCCCCTACCCCTGTACCAAAAGCGATAACCAAATTTTTGATTTCTTGGCTACTAAGCATGCGGTCTAAGCGGGCACGTTCTACGTTCAAAATCTTACCGCGTAGCGGTAAAATAGCTTGAAAACGACGGTTACGACCCTGTTTGGCGCTACCACCAGCTGAGTCTCCCTCTACAATATACAACTCACTTTTAGCAGGATCACTTTCGCTACAATCGGCAAGTTTTCCTGGAAGAGCCAAGCCTTCTAGTACACCTTTACGAATAACGCTGTCGCGAGCTGCGCGAGCTGCTAAACGAGCACGAGCTGCTAGGATTGCTTTCTCGATTATTTTACCGGCGTCGCTTGGATGTTCTTCTAAATAGATTTCTAATTCTTGGGCTAGCACAGCTTCTACGGCAGTACGAACCTCTGGGTTTCCTAATTTACCTTTAGTCTGACCTTCGAATTGAGGGTTGGGCAATTTAACAGAAATGATTGCGGTTAATCCTTCGCGAAGATCTTCTCCGGTTAGTTTGGCACTATCTTTTACAATATTATTTTTGACAGCGTAGTTATTTATCACGCGAGTTAGAGCTGTGCGGAAACCAGTGACATGCATACCACCTTCGACGTTAAACTCGTTGTTGGCGTAAGCTAAAACAACTTCATCAAAGTCATCAGTATATTGAATTGCTAATTCGACCATGATGTCACCTTCGTACATTTTATTAATGTAGATTGGGGTATGGCGAGTTTTTTTGTTACGGTTGAGCTGTTTGATGTAGCTAATCACTCCACCTTCAAAGTAGTATTGGTAGGTTAAACCAACACGTTCGTCGCTGATTATAAAGTGAAGACCTTTGGTTAAGTAGGCTTGAGAACGTAAATGTTCAAGTACAGTTTTAAATTTAAAGTTTGTAGTTTCAAAAATTGAACCATCCGGATAAAAAGTTACAGAAGTTCCGGTTTGGCGAGGGTCTTTAGGATTTACTTTACCAATTTCTTTAACCTTGCCTTGAGGGACACCAATCTTATATTTCTGTTCGTAGATTTTGCCACCGGTTCGAACTTGTGCGTGCATGTTTGTAGAAAGCGCATTCACAACCGCAGCACCTACACCGTGAAGACCACCAGATACTTTGTAGCCAGATGCGTCGCCACCAAATTTTCCACCAGCGTGAAGAACAGTTAATACGGTTTCTAAAGCAGACTTTTTTGTAGTCTTGTGAATGTCTACAGGAATACCACGACCGTTGTCATGAACAGTAATTCCACCATCATCTTGGATTATAACTTCGATGCGGTCTGCAAAACCAGCCATAGCTTCGTCTACGGAGTTGTCTACAATTTCCCAAATTAAATGGTGTAAACCGGTTTCTGAAGTTGAACCAATATACATACCAGGACGTTTACGTACTGGGTCAAGTCCTTCTAGGACCGTAATGTTATCCGCTGTATATTTAGCTGATGCCTTTGCTTTGGTTGCTTGATTTTCGTCGTTGATTTTCGGATCTTTTGCCATAGTTCTTTAATTAAAAATTAGCCGTATTTACTAGCTTTTTCGTGTATTTAGGCGGCTAAATATCTATATAAATTATATCATATTGATGGTGAGTTTTCCACAGGAAATATAACAAAAAACCCTCTTAAATAAGAGGGTTTTTGGTGTAAGATTTAATTAAAGTTAAACATTATTATCTATCGTAATTCAGCATCAAATTGTTTAGCAGTCTGGCTATAGACTTCAGCTTGCAATGGCTCCACTTCCTCTGCTTCTAAAGTGCGCTCTGTGCTTCGGTAAGTGATTCTATAAGTGTAAGAAACTTTGTCTGCACCAAATTTTTCTGCGTTTTCATATTTGTCTAAAAGTTCAACTTGTTCTACGAGATCGCCACCGATATCACGGATAAGGTCAAAGTAATTATTAGGTTCAAAAGATTTATCTACAATAAAAGAGATATCACGAACAATTGGTGGGTACTTACTAACTTCTACAAACTTCTGACCAAGCTTTAATTGTTTAGTAACGCGTGGATCTTGGCTCCAAAGCAAGCGAATATCTGGTAACTCCATTCCAATAATAGCTAAGCGTTCTAATCCAAAACCAAACGCCCAACCGTTATACTGATTTGGGTCAACGTTCAATTTTTCTAGTACTCCAGGTTGAACCAATCCAGCACCTAAGACTTCTACCCATTGGCCGTCTTTATCTACTTCCATTTCCAAAGATGAGTGGGTGTAAGGGAAGGTGTCGTCGTTAAATCGGTATTTAACATTTTCTCCAAACGCAGCTTTCACAACATTGGCTAATACTTCTTTTAAATCATCTTGAGTAATTGTGCGTTCACTTGTTGGATGTAAGTACAAACCGTCCATTTGATGGAAGATATTCATATGATTACGATCGATTTCGTCTTTGCGGTAAACTTTTCCGTAAGACAAAACACCAAGTGATTGGTTAGCAGCGATCTTGGCGCGGATTTCTGGTTTTTGAAAATAATACCACCACATAACTGTTGTGTGAGTACGTAAAATATTTTCATCATCTACATAGTAAGTATCGCTTTTGCTGCGAGCCACATGATCTTCTGGAAAATTAAATAAATCAAAGCTTGCGCTAGCTGGAACAATTTCTGGAATTTGGATGATATCAAAATCTTTAAATTGTTCGAGGTTTGTGATGTTGTTGACCAGTTCATGGATTGGTCCGGTGTCTTGGCGAGATAGATCGGCCATATTTAAATACCGCTTGATGCGGCCGGCTTCACTATCTGTGCGCTTGTCTAATTCTGTGATTAAACGCGCTTGTTCGTCTAGTTCTTGTTGAGTGATGTTTAAATTAGCCATAGTTATAGCATTTTACCAAGTTCTGTGTCCGCAGGCAATATCATGATTCCTGGCTTGTCCTCGGGCTCACCAGTTAGGCCGAGTTCAAATTCGGCGCAGATCATTCCTTGGCTTTCGATGCCACGGATCTTGGCGGTTCCTAAGACAAAGCTTTCGTGAGTATCAGAATGAATATTTTGCGCGATAGTTGCTCCTGGTAGTGCTAGTGCTACAATATCCCCTTCTCCAAAATTAAATGCTCCACAAACTACTGGTTCTATAATTCGTTTACCGTCGGTTAAGCTAATAACGCGGAGACGATCCGCGTTAGGGTGCTTTTCTATCTTTGTAACTTTAGCAGCTATGATTAGCGGTTGGGATTTATTACTACTAAATAAGTTTTTTAAAAAGTCAAACATAATTTTCTATTCTGATTAATCTCTGTTTCTGAAGTTGATAAAGCCTTAATAGGGTTTGCATTCGTCTTGATTACATAAGTAACCAGTAGTTCCCGTGGAAGGGTTTTGCAAGGTAGCTTTGATAGTAAAAGTATCGAATTGAGCACCTACTTGATACTGGTATTCCAATTTTGTAACTGGGTCTGCAGGGATTGAAGTTAAATATCTAGGAACCAAAGATGATTTAAGTTTATCAACTGGAGGGAAGATGAACTCTTTGTCACTGCTTGGGTCGAGTTGGGTGCTAGAATAAACTAACAATGCCTGTTGAATATTCTCTAAATCTGTTTTTCGTTGTTGGTCAGAAACTTTACTGGTATCTTTTGCGGCATCGGCTTGCGCATCTTTGGTAAAGTATTTGATTAACTGGTTTTGAGTTTCACTGTAGTAGGTTAAGATGAATTCCGCGTTTTTGTTAGTAGCGCTGTAACCATAGACATATGGCTCTCTTGCTACAGGATCGTTATAATTTGTTGCAACAGTGTTAAAAGTCTTGATCATATCTGCCATGACAATAAAATCATCAGTTGGTGGAAAACTTTTCTTATCAGCTTGATATTTTAAAAGGGCTGCTCCAACTTTTTTTATTGTAGCTTGGCGTTGGCTGTCGCGATCTAATTTAGCTTGAGGGGAAACATCTAAATCTGCTGGTAGTGCTGGAAGATTAGGATCTATAAATTCATATAGTTGAAATGAAAGTGTTCCTAAAGTACTAAGTGTAGGTTGGTGTAAGCCGTATTGTTTTATACTTGTTTTAATGGATACCAAGCGTTCGTTGGTGTATGGTTCGTTGGTTTGAACATCGTAACCACCCTTAACGAAGTCCGCGTCTTGGTAGTCACCGCTTCGGTAGGTTTTGGACAATAATGGGTCAGAATTAAATATCATGGCTTCATCACCATCTGCAATTCCGTCTTTGTCGCTGTCTGGATTGTTTGGATCTGTACCAGTATCAAACTCGGCTTTGTTATCTAAACCATCTCGATCTGGGTCGGATTTATCACCGCAAGTTACGAGTTCGGTACAAGTATCTGCCCCAAAGAATCGCTGTAGCCATTCCCCTGGAGTGGTGACATCTGGATTAACTTGTTCGATGCCATCGTTGGAATTCAACTCTGCTGTTTGAGGTTCATCTGTTTTGGAATTTAAAAAGTAAAATCCTGCACCAGCACCTAGTAGAACAACAGCTAATACAACTGCGCCAATTATGAAAAATTTTCGTTTGCTACCACCTTTTGTCTCTGCCGGCAAAGAAATTGATTTTGATGAGGTATTCGGTGAAGCTGGGTTTGGAGCTGTGATAGAAGTTTTTGGTTCTATCTTTGGCTTAGCTACTGGTGGTAGTGCTGCCCCAGACATGTCCGGCATCACATTAAAAAAAGGTTGTCTAGTTGGTTGATCGGCCATTTTAGTTTGTGTTTAAAAAAGATTCAATAGCAATTAAAAATAATATAAGAGTTAGACCTACCCACCAGAATAGTAAATTAGAAGCTTCTAATAAGATTAAACTACTAATTAGTATTCCGATTAATACACCTTGTCTTAAACTGACTTTAAAAATTTCGGAATAGATGCCAGGAAAAAATCTTTTTCTGATTATTAAATTTATTAAAGTGAATATGCCGCAGGTGAACAGGAATAAGGTGATGTAAAAAATCGTATGCCCTAAAAATCCTGCTTGATATGGGTCGGTATAGATTAATGTAAATACAAAACCAGTGATAGCCACCAAGCTACCAATCAGCAAAGGAATTAAATAGTGCTTGGTTGTCTGGTGTATCACAGTAGCTTAATTATACCACAAATTGCACATATTTACTCATTTCTCCAGCTTGTGTCTCTGTTGAAGTCGTCTTCTAGTCTTTGGTTGTCGTATTCGTCAAATTCACCGGTAATAACTTCTATTACTACCAGAGGTTCTGTGCCTTCTCTGTTGTCTAGGCGGTGCTTGTCACCAATATTTATTTGAACAGCCTCCCCTTCCTTTAAGGCAATCCGCTCATCATTGATTACTGCAAAGCCACTACCACTGACTGTAAACCAATGTTCATTGCGTAGCTCGTGTTGTTGGTAAGATAATCTTTTGCCAGGCTTTACTTCTAGTCGCTTGATGATTACATCTTTTGAACCACCTTGATTTTGCAATTCTGAAAGAACGGTAAAATTACCCCAAGGTCTTTCTTCATAATTTTTTGCGTTCTTAGCCATTTCGTTTAAAAATTCTTTTCTTAATTTCGTCGTAAATACTTTTACGTAGTTCTTTATTTTTGTAAAATTGCCAGAGGTATGGAGAAATGGAAGCCAAGATAATAATTACTATCCCAGGAAGAATATATGCGTCTACATTTGGGACATATTTACCCATGTAGTAACCCATAAGCGTTAATCCAATTGACCAAAGAACAGAACCTATGAGGCTGTAAAATAAAAATGAACCATAGGGCATGCGTCCCACACCAGCTAGTGTTGGAGCGAAAGTACGGACAATAGGTACAAATCTAGCTAAAATTAGTGTCTTTGGGCCGTGAGTAGCAAAGAATTTTTGAGATTTCTCTAAATGGGATTTTCTAAAAAAGAAGGATTCTTCCTTTTTAAAAATTTTAGGTCCAAGTTTTTTCCCCAAAAAGTAGCCAGTATTATCACCAAGTAGAACCCCAAAAAATAAGACTATTATCAGTGGGGTGATATGCAAAAAGCCTTGTGAGGCTAGTATACCTGCTGTGAATAATAAGCTATCTCCTGGGAAGATAAATCCAAAAAGAAGTCCAGTTTCGGCAAATACAATACCGAACAATCCAAAATATCCTGCTGCTTTGATGAGTGGTATAAGGTCAAACATATGTGTAATTATAGCATTTAATTTTCGATTAGATCTGGGTGATTGCAGTTATGTTGTTTAGCCTTTTTATGGAGTTTGGCAAATAGATCAAATTTTACGGCTTCACGGATTTGTTCGATAGTGCTTAGTAACTTATCTTTTAGCTCGCTTAATTGCTCTGGTGTTGCAAGTGCAGTCTGAGTAATTTGATCTGGGTACAAGTACCAGTATTCTAGTGAAGCTACGGGTTTATGAAAAAATTCTTCACAAGCCCATTGGTATATTCTTAACTGATCTAAGTCATTGCTATCTGGTTTCTTTGGAACTTTTTCTGAGGTCTTGTAGTCGATAATTTTTAAACCAGCTTCACTTGCATCAGCTCTATCAATTTTTCCGTTGAATTGATATTGATTCTCTGCGCCTAACTTCATAGTAAACGGTTGTTCTATGAGAACAGGGATTATAGGTTCTGATTGATTTGAAACAGTCTTGGTATAAAATGACTTTAAAATTTCCCTACCGCGAGCTCGGTAATCTTCTTTTTGTTTCTTGTTCTCATACCAATCATCTATCCATTCCGTTTCGTATAAATCATAGAGGAGTTGTTCTGGTGGAAATTGAGCTTGTTGTTGATCCGTGAGTGTAAGTTGGTATTGCTCTAAATATCTTTGCAGAACAGCATGTATTGTAGACCCAAAACTCATATAGTGACTACTAGGAAGTGGTAATCGCAGGTAGTAACGATATTTGTATTCCAAAGGACATTGTAAAAATTGACTAATTTGGCTAAAGGAAAAGTGAGTTGGAAGATCTTGATAAACTTGTTTTTTGCTTTTTGACTTGGGTTTGGTGAAGACGACTTTACCCGTAGCTCGTTGAGCAGTTTCTGTAGGGACCAAACCAGTTTCGGATAAAAACAGTGAAGGCTTTTTTTCTTTTGCTCCGCCATAATCTTTACCCCAACTTAAGTACAAATGAGTTTTGGCACGGGTCATGGCGACATAAAATAATCTTCGCTCTTCCTGTAAGTGAAAATCCCCTTCTGGTAAAATATCTTTTATTAAACTTTCTGGCAATTCAATTGCATCTCTTTTGGCTCGGGTTGGGAATCGCTGATCAACCATATTGATAATAAAGACATATTTAAATTCCAAACCTTTTGAGCTATGGACCGTCATTATTTTTAAGCTTTCTGGTCCACTATCTGGGTCGAATTTTAAAGCACCTTCTTCACCAGCCTTCAGTTCAAGTTGTAGCTGTTCTAAATACCCTCTCATGGTGCGATTATCCTCTGTTTGGCAATAACCCTCGATTTTCTTGTAAAATTGCTCTAAGAGCTCTCTATTTTGTGCATTCTCTAGTGTATCTTCCATTAACAGAAGATCAATTTCGAGGTCGTCAATTATTTGTACAAACAATTCTACCGCAGATTTTTCTGTAGTGTGCTGAGTATGAATTTCTAAAAACTTTAATAATTTCTCGATTTTTTCTCGAGATTGTGCCGATAGTTGCTCCAATACTTCAGGAGTATTCATGGCTTCATAAACCGAAATGGTTTTACGATTTGTATACTGAGTAATGTGAGCGATGTCGATGGCTTCGATTCTAAACACAGGAAAATTCAATACTCGGTACATTGCTGTTGATTCGTGATAGTTATCGAGAAGTTTCAGGTAGTTTATTAAATCGGCAATCAAAGGTTTTTTGTAAAGTCCACGGTTAGCTACAAAGCTAAATGGAACCCCTTTGCTTTCTAGTAGAGGGATAATTTCGCTAGCTGCAGAATTAGCTCGAGTTAAAATTGCAAAATCATTCCATGAAGATTTTACGTCTTGAGCACGAAGCTTGATAGCTTCATCTACAACTAAGTTGAGTTCTTCGCTTAAGTCCTTACCTTCTATAACTTGAATGTGACTTTTGTCCTTCAAATGACCTTTAAGTCTTTTATTGATTTCGAGTTTTGTCTCGAGTCGGTTTGGGTTATTGGCTTGAATGAAGTTATACGCAAGATCTAGAATCTTTTGGTTACTGCGATAGTTATCTACTAAGGTAATTTCTTGAAGATCAGGATAATCACCTTTTAGCTTTAGAATGTTAGAAACAGAAGCTCCTCGGAATTTATAAATAGATTGGTCATCATCACCTACTACCACAAGGTTTTGGCGCTGATCTTCTTTTTGACCAGCTAATAATTTGATCAATTCATATTGAGCGACGTTAGTATCTTGAAATTCATCAATCATTACATATTTAAATTGCTTTTGATAATACTTTAAGATATTTGGTCGCTTCTGAAAAAGCTTGATTGTGTAATGAATCAAGTCTCCAAAATCCATGTATTGGTTATCGAGCAACAGTGTTTGATAGGTTTGGTATGCGGTAGCTAATTCTTGTAGGCGTTTAACTTCTACAGTGGATTCTTCGTCTGTTGGTTTAGGTAAATTATTGGCGTACTCAATATAGTCTTCCGGAGAAATCATTTCATCCTTGCATTTCGAAAAATGATCTAGCAATGAATCAATAAATTTATTAGGGCTACCTAATGGTTTGTAGTAATCTAGTCGAAACTTATCAAAATTTTTATAGACTATAATCCATTGTCTGGTTTTGTCTAAAAGTTCGAAGTCGTTAGACAAGCCCATGTCTAGGCCGTGTTGCTTTAAAATTCGCTCGCAGAAGCTGTGGAATGTAGAGATCCATAAATCATAACTACCAAGCGGTAAATACTGCTCTACACGAGCTTCCATCTCACCTGCCGCTTTGTCAGTAAAAGTTAGGGCGAGAACTTCTTCTGCCTTAGCCAAGTTTTGTTCTAGAAGATATGCAATTCTACGTGTGACTACTGTAGTCTTACCTGTCCCAGCTCCAGCAACAATTAAAAGTGGCCCACGGTCATGGGTCACTGCTTTGAGTTGTTCGTTGTTAAGACCTTCGAGTAGAGTTGACATTATATTTTTACCTTATTTACCACCAAAAAACCCAGCCCATTGTTTCCAGACATCTCCACCTTCGTCTTTGTAACGAACCCAGAATTGTGATGGGTTTACAATTTGTACCCCTTCGTATTTTTCTATAGAAAGCAGGTCATTATCACGAGTGACTAAGTAATCCGCTCCTGCTTCTACTGCACTCTCGAGAATTTTATTATCTTCGGGGTCGCGGACAATATTAATCTGATGGCGATTAACAACCTGATTTATTTGAGCAAGTAAGTCGGCGATTTCTTTTTCGTATTCTGGGTTTTCTACTAACCGACGCATGATTAACTTATTTTCTTGTAAAGTTTGGCGGTTGGCATATGCTTCTATCTCTCCGTTGCGGACAGCATCGATAATTTGTTTCTCGTAAGAGTAGTCATCCTTAATCCCATCAATAATAACATTGGTATCTAGTACAATTTTCATTCAGTGTTTAAGTTAAATTAATCGTCGAGGTTGATTTTGGTTCGTTTTGTAGTTGTAGTTGAAGATGTTCGTCCGCGAGTGGTTGTTCGAGAACTGGTACGAGTATCTGAGCTAGTTGAAGTTGTACCGTTGCTTCTCCCACCACGAATAGGCATTAAATAACGACGAGTATCTTCGTCTAGGTCGATGAAATGATCGGTAAGCTCTTTAATTTTGCTGCTAGTAGATTTGCCAAAGGCTAAAGTCTCTGTTAATTGGCCTGACATCTGCAAGTATTCTAGTAATGGTGCAAAATCTCCATCACCACTTGCTAGCACTACTACATCAAGTTTATTCATCAGTTTGATGATATCCATAGCGATGCCCACATCCCAATCCCCTTTTTGATGACCACCGGCGAAGGTTTGAAGGTCTTTAGCTTTAACTTCGAAGCCAGCTTTTTCTAGAGCATCAAAAAAAGTTTTTTCTTCTGGCATGTCTGCCTTTACTACATAAGCAATGGCGCGAATGAGGCGACGGTCACCAACGGCTTCTTTTAAGATCTCGTTAAAATTGATACGAGCGTTATAAATATTTCTAGCTGAGTAATATAAATTTTGGACATCAACGAATACTCCTACTCGTTGATCTGGGTTTCTTATAGACATAAAAAAATTAGATTATTATTAAAAATTATTGAATGTTATCGTCTGGTTTATCCAGAATTGGCAAATCACCAATTAAACTTTGCTCTGTTATTCTGAGCATGTCTTTATCGACTTTAGTAAATTCTTTTCTAGAAAAATTATAATGATTCACTGCAGTACCAAGTGTAGTACCGAGCTTAACATGGTATTCTTCGTAAGCTTTTAAATGCTTTTGTAGATTCTCTACATTAGCTTTAATTTCTTTTGCAGATTCTTCTATTTTCATTGCATTAAGCCCTTGAAGAACAGTTTGTAAGTAAGCTAAGAATGATGTTGGAGACACAATCACTACATGCTTTTCTTTAAAGGCGTAGTCGATCAAATCGCGGGTGTTAACCTTAATGGAACCGACTTGAGAAATTAGTAGTTCATAGTAGATCGCTTCGTGAGGAATAAACATAAAAGCAAAGTCCATTGTGTTTTCAGATGGCTTCACATATTTACTAGTTTCATCAATGCGCAATTTAAGATCTGATCGAAAGGCTTTTTCTAAACGATCTTTTTCTGCAGGTTCTTTGGCTTCTACCAACCTATTATAATTTTCCAATGAAAATTTTGAATCAATTGGAATAATTTTATCTTTTACAAAAACCACAGCATCAACAATTGTCCCATCTTTGAATGGGTATTGCATTTGATACGATTTTGGACCGAGAACGTTCTTGAGCAAGGTTTCTAAATAGTATTCACCTAGTACTCCTCTTTGCTTGGGATTTTTTAAAATGTCTTGCAAGTTTTTTAACTGATCTGCAAAAGAGACAACTTGTTTGTTGGTTTCGTCTAGTTTGGTCAATCCTTCCGTTACATCCTTAATTAACTTGGATGACTCTGAAAACTGAACCCGCATGGTTTCGTTCATTTGCTTAGAACTCTCACCTATCTTCGAATCAACAACCTTTGAGAGTTCATTCATTTGTTGTAAGAGTAAACTTAAGCTTTTGTCGTCTGAGGGTTGGGCGGACTGCTTTTTAATTTGAAAAACTAAATATAGTAACACTAAAATGGCTAGAAAAAGTACACCGAAAATTGCGTAAATAATTGGATTCATGAAATAAGTATATCAAACCACTGGTTTAAAAAACAGCTTAATTAGCTGGCTAGTTATTGCTAAAATCGTATAGAAACCAAAAGCAGACTCCTCTAGAAAGTCTGCTTTGGAATTTAAAATTCTTTGGTCTTTCGACCTCCTTAATATTATCAAACCCAATAAATGGGTGCAAGTCATTATCCTGTGGATATTATTTATTGGGAAATTTTACTTGATTTATTCGGACTTTTGTATTATAATCTCTAGGTATCTTGAAATTACTACATAGCGGGGTGGAGAAATTGGCATCTCGCCAGGCTCATAACCTGGAGGCTCCGGGTTCGAATCCCGGCCCCGCAACCAAAGTGTTTTCATAATTTTATACATGCCGGCGTAGCTCAGTTGGTTAGAGCGGAGGACTCATAAGCCTCAGGTCGTTGGTTCAATTCCAACCGCCGGTACCAACCGCTTAGCGGTAAAAAAGTGACATATTAATCAGCTAATGACTTGCCGCATTGTCGGCTAAGAAATAGAAGGACTGGTAGCTCAGTTGGTTAGAGCGTCCGCCTGTCACGCGGAAGGTCGCGGGTTCGAGTCCCGTTCAGTCCGCCACAAAAAACATATCTGTAATGGATGTGTTTTTTGTTTATCAAATAAAAAAGCAGGCAAAAATTGCCCGCTGCTATCTATCAACTCTTCTTAAAAGCGACAGATAAGATGAAACAAAACCATAAGAAAATCCCTGACACAAGACCCATACCAGCCTTTTTAATAACCGTATAAAAATTATCATCAGGTGGTAGGCCAAATAATAAAAAATATCCGATTGAACAAAGGATGGTAAGTATTGCTACTACACCTAAGATCTTTTGTACTAAATTTAGATTAAGCATATTTCCTCCGTATTATAAAGATCTTAAAATCAAGAGCTGGTTGCTGCTTGAGACTTGGAATCACTTTCAATCTTATCAACCCTGGCTCTATCAAGCTTATCTTCGTACCTCTTGATCAACTTGGCGAAATTGATTGCTACAGCAAACCTTTCGTTTAAGATGGAGTTTCGAATTTCGACCTCAGACGCTAACAAGCGAAAGTCTTTGTCTAAATCGTCTAATGTAATATCTTCAATGAATTTCACTTCATCAAAATATTCTATGACACCTTTATCTGGGTACTCCACTCTCAGTGGTTCGTACTCTCCTTTCGTATAATCCCAGTTTATCAAGTCGCCATCGTAGGAGAAGCATACTTTCCCCTCCCTTATAAACAACTTTGGTTCTCTGGGCAACTCTAATACAAAACCTTCAAATTCACAACCGGATTTTGTAAAAGACTCACTCGTCTTCGAATGATTATTAAAGAAGAAAAGTTTTTTCTCTTTCATTAAAAGTTCCCACAGTCTCTGGCCTATCCTAATCACGTCGTAATTCTTACTCATATTCTATTCCTCCTAGAACTTTTCTTGACTCAAAATATTAACATTGATCCCCTATTTAGTCAATAAAAAAACACAACCGGCCATATAGGACGGTTATGTTTCGAATGCGAATCTATTACTAGATACGCTTCTTAGCAGCTTTTCGCTTTGCTGGACGCTTAGCAGCTTTTTTAGCTGGCTTACGCTTTGCAACTTTCTTTGCTGCCTTTTTAGCTGGGCGCTTTGCTGCTTTCTTAGCAGGACGCTTTGCTGCTTTTCGTTTTTTTACTGCCATTGGTGGCTAGTCTCCCTGAAGCTGGTCACTACGGGCCTGCTTCTTAATTTTCTACTACTTAAAGTAAAACTTTAAGGTGAGTAGTATAATAATATTTTCTGTTACTCGTGTTTCTGTTTTATTTTCGTTTCGATTTCGTTTCTGAATTAACTGTATATATTATAATGCATTCTAATTGTTTATGCAAGAGTTTTACGTGAGTAAATAAATTATTTTAATTATGTTTTGTAAAAAATATTTAGAAAATATATTTTTTGTATTTAGTAATTAAAATTATTAATCATACATAAATAATTATCACACTAATTTTATATTGATTCTATTGATGTTTTGCGTACAAAACAAAATTCTCTTTTAAAAATAAAAAAACCAAACTAATTTTATAAGTTTGATCAATTTATATATTATTAGGCTAAATTTACTAAATTTTTTTGGAAAAAAGTTTTCCACAGGCTAGAAAACATTACTAAAGAGAATTTGTGAATAATTAGTCTGTTAAAACACCTTCACTTGTTATGCCAGCTTTGCGACGATGAGAATGTTTGCGTGCAATATTAATTCGTGACAAGCTCTTTCGTAAAATCCAAGCAGCCATAACATACTCTTCGTTTGCCATGGATTGGTTCTTCATAATTTCTTCGGCTTGTTTTTTAGCTTCTTCGGCTCGAGCGACATCAATCTCAAAGTAGTGTTCAGCGCCGTCTGCAAGAATAACCACTTCATTGTTTGGTCTAATTTCTATAAAACCACCGGCCACATGAATGAAGTGTGGTTCACTTCCCTTCGCTGTTACACTTTTTGCTACCAACTCACCACTGGTTAAGGTTGCTACCAAAGGTGCATGATTAGGAAGAATGGTAATTTCTCCAGATTCAGTTTGGCATGTTAAACTCACAACTTCTTGGTCAAGAATTGTTCGTTCTGGAGTAATTAATTTTAGATGCAATTTTGCCATTAGGAATAATTAAGCTGCGACAACTTGGTCGATGCCACCCTTCATATAGAAAGATTGTTCTGGGACATCATCATGTTTTCCATCTAAGATTTCTTTGAAGCCTTTTACAGTGTCTGCAATAGATACATATTGTCCTGGGCTTCCAGTAAAGACTTCGGCTACGAAGAAAGGTTGTGACAAGAACTTTTGAATCTTGCGAGCGCGAGCAACAATTAACTTGTCTTCTTCTGGGAGTTCTTCCATACCTAAGATGGCAATAATGTCTTGTAGTTCACGATAGCGCTGTAATGTTTTTTGAACACCACGAGCAACTTCATAATGTTCTTGACCAACAATGTTAGGATCTAAAATTGTAGACGTAGAGTCTAAAGGATCAACAGCAGGATAGATACCAAGGTCAGAAATTGCACGAGATAATGTAACCGTGGAGTCCAAGTGAGCAAAGGTTGTAGCAGGCGCTGGGTCAGTTAAGTCATCCGCAGGTACATAAACAGCTTGTACGGAAGTGATAGAACCATCCTTAGTAGATGTAATGCGTTCTTGTAATTCACCCATTTCACTAGCTAAAGTTGGCTGGTATCCTACCGCAGAAGGAATACGACCAAGAAGCGCAGATACTTCACTTCCGGCTTGAGTGAATCGGAAAATATTATCAACGAATAATAGAATATCGGCTTTGTTTTTGTCACGGAAGTACTCCGCCATAGCCAATCCAGACAAAGCTACACGTGCACGTGCCCCAGGAGGTTCGTTCATTTGACCGAAAACCATACTCATTTTTTCGATAACACCAGAATCATGCATTTCGTGGTAAAGGTCATTTCCTTCACGGGTACGTTCACCTACTCCTGCGAATACAGAAAGTCCACCATGAGCCTTAGCAATGTTGTTAATCAATTCTTGAATTAATACAGTCTTACCTACACCGGCTCCACCGAATAGACCAACTTTTCCACCTTTAAGAATTGGACAGATAAGATCTACAACTTTAATTCCAGTTTCTAGGATTTCACTCTTGGTAGATTGTTCTGTTAAAGCTGGGGCCTTAGCGTGGATTGGATACATTTCCTGAGTTTCTGGTTCTGGTTTTCCATCAATGGCTTTTCCAAGAACATTAAACATACGACCAAGTGTGGCGTTACCGACTGGTACAGAGATTCCTCTGCCGGTATCGCGAACTTGCATGCCTCGTTGTAAGCCATCTGTTGCTGACATAGCAATTGTGCGCACAATGTTGCCAGGAAGTTGTTGTTGAGTTTCCAAAGTTAACATACCGCCATCAAAGTCAATTTCGAGTGCGTTATAAATTGCTGGAAGGTTATCTTCAAAGTGAACGTCTACAATCGGACCAATAACCTGAGAAACTGTTCCAGTGTTTAGTTTGGTGGTACCTTGTTTAGATTGAGTTGTGGGATTGTTTGTTGCCATATAATTATTTATTGTATTAGTTCTTACTTACTCCAGAGCTATTCTACCAGCGGTGATTTCGGAAAGTTCCGTTGTAATCTTGCTTTGTCGGAGTTGGTTAAAGGTTAAGGTTAAATCATCGATCAGGTCACCAGCGGCATCAGTAGCATTTTTCATCATCATCATGCGAGCACTGTGTTCAGATGCATCACTTTCTAAGATTGCTTGATAGACTTGTGATTCTAGAATCCGAGGTAGGATATGATTTAAAACCTTAGCTGGACTTGGCTCGAATAGTACATCGCTACCCATCGTGTGTGTCGCGTTAGTAGATTTAGGAACGATTGGGAGTAACTGTTTAACTTTAGGATCTTGAATCATCATCGACACGAAATGATTATAGACTACGTAAATCTTTTTATACTCTCCGCTTTCGTAACTATCTGTCAGAAATTTAACAATCGGGTAAACATCTTTAACTGGAATAGTACTATCGAGTTTTGGGAAGTCGGCAATAATTTTCTTTCCTAGTCTTCCCATGGCATCTCGCCCTTTGCGACCAATCACTACTAGTTCGGAGATAAGTTCTGGTTGTAGATCTTTATCTTGTTCTTCTTGAACAAATAACTTTTTGAGCAAGTTAGAGTTAAATCCTCCAACTAACCCTTTGTTGGTCGTAATCAGAATTACTCCAATTTTTTTAGCTTTAGGATAGTTGTTGGTTAATGCATGTCCTCTGGCAGATTGAGTAATATTGTTAATCAACTCCCAAGCCAGATGAGCGTAGGTTCTACTAGCTAAAGCCACATTTTGGCTTTTACGCATTTTGGCACTACTAACCATCTGCATCGCGCGAGTGATCTTTCGCGTGCTTTTGATGGACTTTATTCGTCTGGTTAATTCTTGGGTTGATGGCATAAACTATTTGGCCCAACCTTGCTTGAATTGTTCGAGCGAGGTTTTTAATTTGCCTTCTAATTCTTCGGTTAATTCTTTCTTCTCTGCAATACCTGCTAAGACTTCTTTACCTTGTGTGTCCATAAATTCATATAAATCTTTTTCAAAGGCGCCAATATCTTCTACAGCAACATCATCCATATGTCCATTGTTAACTGCATATAACGCCACAACTTGTTTTTCCATAGCGATCGGTGAGTACTGTGGTTGTTTCATCAATTCTGTTAAACGTCGTCCAAGTTCTAGTTGAGTAGCAGTTGCTTCATCCAAATCTGACCCGAACTGGGCAAACGCTTCTAACTCACGGAACTGAGCTAAGGATAACTTCAACTTCCCTGCTACCTTCTTCATGGCTTTGGTCTGAGCAGAACTTCCTACACGAGATACAGATGTACCGACGTTTACAGCAGGGCGAACACCTTTGTAGAACAAGTCACCTTCTAAGAAAATTTGACCATCAGTAATAGAAATAACATTTGTTGGAATGTACGCAGAAATATCTCCAGCTTGAGTTTCGATAATTGGTAAGGCAGTAATAGAACCGCCGCCATTTTCTTCGTTTAACTTACAAGCTCGCTCGAGTAATCGAGAGTGAAGATAGAATACATCTCCAGGATAAGCTTCGCGTCCTGGTGGACGGCGAAGTAATAAAGAAATTTCACGATATGCGACAGCTTGTTTAGATAGGTCGTCAAATACAATCAAAACATCTTTACCTTGATCTAAAAAGTATTCGGCCATGGCACAGCCGGCATAAGGAGCGATATAAGAAAGTGATGCAGATTCAGATGCCCCTGCTGATACAACAATAGAATATTCCATTGCGCCACGAGCTTCTAGTTCGGCAACGATTTTAGCAATCTTACTTTCTTTTTGACCAACGGCAACGTAAACACAAATCATGTCTTGGCCCTTTTGGTTAATAATAGTGTCGATGGCTACTGCGGTTTTTCCTGTTTGACGGTCACCAATAATAAGTTCACGTTGACCACGTCCAATTGGAATCAATGCATCAATTGCTTTGATACCGGTTTGTACTGGTTCGAATACTGATTGACGAGTGATTACACCTGGAGCAAGTTTTTCTACAGGATAAAAATCGGCTTGAGCAATTTCGCCTTTGCCATCTTTTGGGTTGCCTAATGCTCCTACTACACGGCCAATTAGAGCATCACCCACAGGAACAGATAAAATTTTCCCAGTAGATTTAACTGTATCGCCTTGTTTGATACTTTCGTAATTACCTAAAATGATTGCACCAACGGTACGAACTTCTAAGTTAAGAGCTACACCAAAAGTGTCATTACCGAAGTCAAGCATTTCCATAGCCTTAACTTCTGATAAACCAGAAATCTTAGCGATACCATCCCCTACTTCGACAACTGTTCCGACATGGCTAACAGAAGACTTTGGGTCAAAGCCTTGAATTTGTTCTTTAAGTTTTTGAATTATTGCGTCTGTCTTCATATATATTATTTCTGTAAATGTGAATGTAAGTTATCGAGTTGGTTTTTTAAACTCGCGTCTATTAAGGTATCGTCGACTTTTATTAATACTCCCCCAATGATTGAATCGTCTTTTGTTGTAGTTACTTCCGTGCTCTTATTCTCGTGAGCAAAATGATTTAGTTCTTTGAGCAAGGTCGGACTGACTTCCGTTTGAGATGTAGTAGTAACTTCTATCTTGGTACTATTACCTTCGTGCTCAAGTATTTTTTCGTAAGCATCAACTATCTTTTCGTATTTCTCTAAGTCATCATTGTTTTTGAGGATCTTTATCAGATTATCAATGACTTTATCATGATCTTTAGGGTTACTATCAGATATTGCTTCATGTAAGCTTTGAGCGTACTGTTGGATAGTTATCGAAGATGTGTTGGTGGTATTTTTTTCTGCCATACTATTTAGTATTAGAAATTTCTTTGTCTGTATCGCTTAAAATCTCTGAGATCAACTTTCCATCGGTTTTGCCATCCAACTTTGCTCTTAATAATTTCTCTGTAGAAAGTATAACTAAATCAGCGATACTGCTCTTGGCTTCTTCTAAAGTTTTAGTCTTCTGTTGTTCTAGTTCAATCTTTGATTGGTCGAGAATTTGCTGTTGCTCAACTTTAGCTTGCTCTAAGATTTGATCCTTAGTTTCTGTTGCAGTTTTTTTAGCTTCAGAAATAATAGCCGTAGCTTCGTGTCTGGCATTAACCATTTCTTTGTTCTTCCATTGCTCAAACTCTTCTTTATCTTTGTTAACTTGATCGGCTGTATTTAAAGAGTCTTCGATCTTTTTTGTACGAGCTTCCATCCCACTAACTACAGGTTTAAATACCCATTTCCATAACACAAACAATACAATTGCAAAGTTTACTAATTGAGCAAGAAATAGCTTCCAATCAAGTCCAAAAAGACCAATAACACCTTTATCTTCTTCGTGTTCTTCGCCTTCTGCTGTTGCGCTAGCACTGCCTTCTGTGACGGCGATAGGTTCCGTGCTAACAGCTTCTGCTTGTTCAGCTTTTGGAGTAGCAGCAAAAACAGTATCTGCTTGAGGAACGCCAAACATTACTGCTCCAGCTATAAACAGAGCAGACACAAAAATTAATTTACTAAAATTTAGTTTCAGGTTCTTCACTTGAATGATTTCTTTAAAGAATGAAAGTAATAACCAATGCGTAAATAGCGATAGCTTCAGCAAAAGCCATCCCTAATAGCATCGGTACGAACAATTTGTTAACACTTTCTGGGTTTCGGCCAATAGCTTCCATAGCTTTAGCACCAATAAAACCAATAGCTAAAGCTGGACCAATACCACCAACGGCGATAGTAATAGCTTTAGCAAAAAACATTGCTGATTCTGGGGACATATAATTTTCCTTTTCTTACTGCATTAATTATTTCTAAGCGCAGTAAATTTAAATGTATAAATGTGGATTTGTCGTTATCAGACATTATCCTGATTGAGCTAAGCTAACTTAAATCAATCAGCATAAAACCTAATTTAGTTTTAGACTGTTGGGGTGGGTTCTAAATCTTCGGCATGCTCGCTGTGTTGACTGTGTACTTCTGTGGTTGCTACTGTCAGATAAACTAATGATAGCATGGCAAATACAGTCGCCTGGACTACTCCAACTATAAGCTCTAAGGCCATAAATGGTAACGGTAAGAATACTGGTAAAATTCCAGCTAGTACTGTTAGTAGAACTTCACCTGCAAAGATGTTTCCAAACAAACGTAGAGATAGTGATAAGAGCTTGGCTACTTCAGAAATAGTTTCTAGAATACCAACTCCAAATTCAATTATCGCTACTGCTATGTCCATCGGCTTAAAAGACTTGAGTGCATGCCATAAATCACCGAGCTTAATAAATTTATTAGCGTATTTAAAGACGCCGATCATAGCGATACCTAGCACATGAGAAGTTATTACAACGATTAGAGCCATTGCCAGAGTTAAATTTAAATCTGTATTGGCTGGTCGAAACATTGGAATCAGTTGCACATGACCTTCGTGCATTAAGTATCTACCAATACTGCCAATTCCAGGGAGCAAACCAATCCAATTAGAGATTAGAATAAACAAAAACAGACTTCCGATTAGCGGTAGAAATTTAATTGTTTTCTTGCGATCTCCAGTGACCGTATCAAAATAGCCGAACAATGCCTCCAATACTGTTTCAAAAAAATTAAGTAGTCCTCGAGGCGCTTTAGTTTTGTATTTTTTTACTGCCAAACTGATTAGAAACGCAAAAATAACAAAACCTAACATGGTTAGGGTCGAATTAATAATTGTGTTTGTGACAGCGAAGTTCGAAATGTAGAAGATTGGCTCGGCTGCGATTGGCGGTAATGCCAGCATTATTGATCGATTAATTCTTTATAAATTTTGTAAACCCGAAGCGAGAGGAATAAGGTACTAAATACTATTGCTAGGACTATACCAACAAACAAAAATAGTTGATTGTCGTATTGATTTGCTAACCATTTTCCCAAGGTTGTTAGAGCTAACAACGGAATAGCAATAATAAAACCAAATTCTAGTGCAATAACAAGGGTTTTGGAGGTTGTCAGAGCTGATTTCTTGTTATTGGGTGGGATTTGGTCTGTATTCATAAGCGCTACCTTATAAAACTATCAAAAAAAGCCTATTTTGACAAGGCTTTTTTGAATATCTCTTTGTAGAGTTTTTTGTAGCCAGCTTTGCTTAGTCTGGCTTGGAGCATAGCAATAATCAGTTCGTGATTATGAAAATGGGGATTGTCAGACAGCTTTAAGAATTGATCATAATTATAGTACTTCACCTGGATGATTTCCCCACCATCGAGTTTTTGCTTCCCCGTGTCTATACAGTCATTTGCAATAAACATATGTAAAGTATGGTGCATCCTTCCTAGTTGCTCGAAAGTTTTGAATTTTCTGATACTTTTTGGCTTGAGTCCTGTTTCTTCTAATAATTCGCGCAAAGCTGTTTGTTTAGGACTTTCACCAGCTACATCCATATAACCACCAGGAAGTGTGTAGTACCACTTTGTTCCAGGCTGCTTTTGATACAACACAACAATCTTGTCTTTAACAGTCGCTATAACAGAAACTGTATCAAGATTTTGGGCAACTTCAAAAGTTCTAACAGACTTATCAAACATAACCTGTTGCCATTGATGTACTTGAAAGCTTACTCCTTGGAAAACAGTTTTTGAATGTTTGGGAATTTTGGACATAAAATTTGAATGGTATGGAAAAACTAAATGGTGTGGAGCCGACTATCGGGATCGAACCGATGACCTGCGGTTTACGATACCGCTGCTCTACCAGCTGAGCTAAGTCGGCAAAGAAGTTTTAAGTTGGAGCGGACGATGGGAATCGGACCCACGTCTCAACCTTGGGAAGGTCGCATACTACCATTGTACTACGCCCGCATGATTTTAAGTATAACAAAAAACCCTGTCTAAGTAATTAGACAGGGCAAAATGAGTGTAATTTTAGAGAAGTTTAACTGTACGGATTTGAGCTGATTGGGTTTTTACCCATTCAATAAAATCTGCTGGCTCGATATAGATTTGTTGTAGGTTATAAGTTCTTTCGTTTTGATTATTGCTATCGCCTTCAATCGCATTTACTCTAAGAACGTGGATACCGGAGCGACTAGCCACAATTTTTATGTTTCCAATAGACAAATCCTTAACTGCTGCCTGAAATTCTGGCAACATATCAGAGTATTTCACAAAACCACTGTCGCCCGCAAAGTCCTTGCTAGATGTATCTTGGCTGTATTTCTTGGCTACTTCATCAAAAGGAGTTCCGGAATCAAGTTGGGAAACTAAATCTCTAGCCTTAGAATATTGATCGTTATTCAAAGATTCCTGCTGGTTGAACCAAAGCTTAAGATTATCTTGTAAGACTGTTTGTGAAACTACTTCCTTTTTGAAAGTGGCTAAATCCATACCGTAGTTTTCGAACAAAGTTTTGGAAAATTCATTTTCATCGTTATTAGGAAACTTTCTCAAAATGGCTTTGTAACTATTTTCTATATCCTGATCTGTTGTTTGTACATTGTGTTGAGCAGCGATAACGTCAATCTTTTTAGTTTCAATTAGCTGATCCAATAATTGAATTTCAATGTCTGTTGTAGGTTGGCCAGAGCTCGCTAAAACCTTTTTTGCTAAATCAACTCTTTCGAACAATTGCTTACTGGTTATATGTTTTGAATTGACCAAAGCTACTGGTAATGGTAACTTTCTAAAAATCTTTTCTTTTGAACTAGAAAGTTTTCCGGTATACAACCAACTGACACCACCAGCAATAATGATTAAAATTACAATTACAATAGTGGTAATTGTAATCTTATGCTTTCGATTTAGTCTTTTGGCTTTCGAAGTTTTTGGAACCTCTGTATCTTCAACTTCTTGTTCTTGTGTATGTTTTGTCATAAATATTAGTTAATGAATATATACTCCCACCATTTAATTAAATTTGATTTTGCTGAATAATTATTTACTTCCTTCTGATCTTCAACAGGTTGTTGTTCGGAAAAGTTTACTACGATCTCCCCTTCTTTCTTTAGGTTCAACTGAAGCCTGGCAAGCTTATCTTGATATTCCGGAGAAGAAAGAAAATTAATAGATTGTTCTAGCTGTTGATTAGAGCCATTAAGCTCTTTTTCTTGCTGTTTTAAAGATTCAATTTCTGAATCTATCTGCCTTCTTTTACTATATTGATTATATTCTAAACCGGCAGAAATTAAAAACGCTATGATTAAACAACCTAGAAACCATCGATTATAAAATATGTTGGGTAATTTGGGGATCATAATATTTTTTGGTTTCTTTTGGTATACCCTATTTGTTCTTGAGAGTGAGCAATGTTCCCTGCATCAAAGGCAATTGACTTGGTCACTACTCGCTTATGCATTTCCCATAGATAATCTTTGATGTCGGCTGGGTCTGGAATATGTTTAAGAATGATTGGCTCAACTAAACCTACTACTTGTACTTCTACATCGCCATACCCAAAGATAGCCGAAGCTACTCCTGTAGTTTTATAACTAACGTTTAAAACTCTTTCTAAGGGAGTTTCAACAACCGTTCGTTTAAATAGTCCGTCGTGAGAAAATAAAATTAATCTTTGATTAGTTAAAACATAACTATTGCGAAACCAAATAATTGCTTCGCGGGTAAACCAAATTGCAGTAGCAAATAGTAAAATATAAACTATGGTTTTAAATTGACTTAGCAGTTCATAGCGCCACAAAAAATAAGTTGGAAGCCCTACAATTAGCAAAGGAAAAAATAAAGATTTAAACAAAAATAATTTACTTTGCCTGTAAATGTTTTTTACTTGTTCAGATTCGAGTCTGGTAAATTTATGCATAAGCTGCAAACATGAAGAAGCTTCCCACCATTGAAGCAATGATAAGAGCAGAAATTATTATTAAAATTCTATTTAGATGTTTTCTGTTTCTCATAAGGAATTTTTTAGTTTTGAATATAAGATTTTGAATTGGGTTGACAAGCAAAAACGAGTTTGATAATATGGCCTGTTGATAACTCTATTTTTTTAAGACTGCCAAAAAAGCTTCTTGCGGTATATCTACTTTACCAACTTTCTTCATTCGTTTTTTTCCAAGCTTTTGCTTTTTCAAAAGCTTCATTTTTCTAGTTACATCACCACCATATAGGTAACCGGTGACATCTTTTCGTAAAGCTGAAATTGATTCTCTAGCAACAACCTTAGCGCCAATCGCTGCTTGAATGGCAATCTCAAACTGTTGGCGAGGAATTAAAGTTTTTAACTTTCCTACTAACTCTCTGCCATCACTTTCGGCGGTGCTTCTGTGGACAATAGCTGATAAAGCATCGACTTTTTCGCCTGCCACAAGTATATCTAGTTTAACTAGATTGCCTGTTCGCATCTCTTTTACCTCATAATTAAGCGAAGCGTATCCGCTTGAGACACTCTTCAGTTTATCATAAAAGTCCATAATAATTGTAGCTAAAGGCATTTCGAACTTTAACTCAACCCTATCTGTTCCAACGTAATCCATACCCATACTGATTCCCCGACGTTGGTTCACAATTTCCATGATCGGGCCAATATAGCCAGATGGAGACAAAATTGCCACTGTAGCCCAAGGTTCTTTGACTCCTACAATCAACGATGGGTCTGGGAAACCTGCTGGGTTATAAATAGTTGTTGTTTCGCCTGTGGTTAAAGATAGTTCATAGACTACACTTGGTGCAGTCAATACAAGATCAAGGTCATATTCTCGAGTTAAGCGTTCTTGGACTATATCCATGTGAAGTAATCCTAAAAATCCTGTTCTGAAACCAAACCCAATACTCGGAATATTTTCTGGTTCAAAGGTTAAAGCCGCGTCGTTAAGTTTTAACTTTTCCATGGCCTCACGAAGTAATGGGTAGTCATCACCAGACACAGGAAAAATGCTCGCATAAACCATTGGTCGAACTTGCTTGTAACCATGAAGCGGTTCTGCTGCTTTATTTTTTATTAGAGTAATCGTATCACCAACGCTGGCTTTACTAACTTCTCTTAAACCTGTGACAATATATCCCACACTACCAGTTGGGATAGATTTACTTTTTAACATTTGTGGTTTAAATACACCAACTTCTAAACTTTCTGCTTCGCTACCACTGCCCATCATGATTAGTTTTTGTCTGGCTTCAAGTTCACCGTTAATAACTCTGACATAAGCGATTACCCCACGATGAGCATCATAACTAGAATCAAAAATTAAAGCTTGTAGAGGTTGGTCATTGCTTCCCTGAGGAGCAGGAACGCGAGCGACAATTGCTTTTAAGATATCCTCTACTCCTTCTCCGGATTTCCCAGATGCATAGATAAATTCTTCATCTTTAAAACCAAACACGGATTTCATTTCTTCGGCGACCTTTACTCTATCGCTGTTTGGTAAATCGATTTTGTTTATAACTGGAATAATTGTCAGATTGTTTTCTATTGCCAGGTAAGCATTAGCCAAAGTTTGAGCTTCGATTCCTTGAGTTGAATCTACAACTAAAATAGCGCCTTCGCAGGCGGCTAAACTTCTTGAGACTTCATAACTAAAATCTACATGACCCGGAGTGTCTATTAAGTTTAAAACATAATCATTACCATCTGTTCTATAATCCATCTGAACTGGCTGAAGTTTGATAGTAATTCCTCTTTCTCGTTCAAGGTCCATTTGATCCAAAACCTGAGCTTTCATTTCTCTGGCAGTTACTGTGTGGGTAATTTCTAAAAGACGATCGGCCAAAGTAGATTTACCATGGTCGATATGGGCAATAATACAAAAGTTTCGGATTCGATTGAGGCTATTTTCTGAAGACATACTGCAATACTACCAATTTATAAGCCTATTATCAATAGCTCAGGACTAGTTTTTAAGCAGAAACATTGAAGAATGAAGCCATTCTGTCTAAAGCAGATTTGATCTTGGCTGCATCAGGCAGGCCTAAGGCTGCTGTAATTACTAAGTATATCGAAGACCCAATAATTGTGGAGATCCCTGCTTGCAAAAATATTCCAATAATTGTGTGGTTATCGAAGACATTATCAAGTAAGTTTAGAAAACCGTATGTGATTACTCCTGTGATTAAACAAGCCAATAAGATTTTACTGGTATTCAAAACAATGTAGTAATCACTTTCACGGATGATTTGTAAATCTTTTATATCAGCTTGAATATTTCGATGTAAGTATATGAGAAGCATTATAAGTTGAAATGCCGACGCTATTACAAAACCCATTGCTACTCCAGTTATACCTAATCCTAAAGATAAATAATACGACAAGCTAGCATTAATAGCCATCGCAACTAGACCAATGATCACAGGAGTTTTTGTATTTTGCCTAGCGTAAAATGCGCGAGACAACAAAGGTATTAAACTTTGAAAGATTAGACTAATACTTAAAATTCCCAACGTATCTAAAGTTGTGATTGTACACGTCCAATCACACTTTCCGTAACCCAGTAGTAAGCGAACAATATATGCTCTTAGTAAAAGCAGTAACACACTCATTGGTAAAATTAAATAAGCTATACGGACAAAGGCTCTATTAAAAGTACTAATGAAAGCGTTAAGTTGCTTTTTTGCATGCTGTTCCGAAAGAAGTGGGAACACTGCCAAGGCTGTAGAGATTGCAAAAATACCAAGAGGCACTGTTTGAATGTTGCTAGCAAAATTATAAGCAGCTATCGTTCCTGTTGCTAATGTTGAGCCGATGATCGTAACGATAATTAGGTTGATATAACTTATATCCAAACCCAAGACTCTTGGGATAAACAGCTTTACAATTTGCCTAACACCTTTAAGGTGCCATCCCAATATTGGTCGCCATTTCCAGCCTAGTTGAATCAATTGAGGTAATTGAATTAATGCGTGCAAGATAGCTCCGATGATAACTCCAAAAGCCAATCCTTTTAAGCCGTAAACAGGAAGAAGTATTACAATCCCGATTAAAATACCTAAATTATAAAGAAGAGGTGCGGTATTTACCCATATAAACTTTTTAAAACTTAGTAGAGTGCTAGAAAATACACTGGAAGCAGTAAATATTATTGGCGACAGTAATAAAATTCTAGTTAGGTTTGCAGTTTCCCTAGTCTGCTCCGCAGTAAATCCAGGGGCGATTAGTTTAGTAAGAGGATAAGCAAATACAAATACGATTAAACTTATAAATCCGACTCCAACTAGAGCGATGTTAAATACTGAATTAGCGATTTCCCAAGCTTCACGTTTGTCTTTTAAATAATATTTGGTAAATATAGGAATGAATGCTGCACTTAGTGTTCCTAAAATTAATAGGTTATAAATAAAATCTGGGACACGGAAAGCAGCGAAGTAGATATCCGTTTGACTACTTAATCCAAGATTCTTAGCCAGTAATAAATCACGCAAAAATCCTGTCATGCGAGACAGGAGAGTAAGTACAGCTATGATGACTGTTGCTCTACCTAAATGAAAGTTTTGCTCCAGTCGATTAAAAAATCTGTAAAGTTTTACCATAAAATTATTTCTTACCGCGATCCAGTACAATGCCAATAAATTGGTCTTCGGTTAGATTATCTAATTTCCAACTTAAACTAGCAGGATCAGTTTTTACTACTTCTCTATTATGACTGTTTAGATTATCCCAAAGAATCTGCTTATTAGAATAGCTAATTTCTTGGCCTATCCCTAGTCCTAACATCCCGCTTTGTTTTTGCCAAATCAAACTGTAAGTATCTAAGTTATGTAGCTTAAACGGAAGTTGGTATGTTATAGTAACAGTCTTTTTCTCTCCACCTGCGACCTCTACCCAGTTTCCAAAGAAACTTTTCCCACTTTCCTCTCCTATAAAAATTTTGTGACTTTGGTCATATTTGAGATCACTATTCCAATCATCAATAATTTGGTCTCCTGTGTATTTCTGGTTTTTCATTAAATCTGGCATGGATAATTCAGTAAAACCATCAGCGGCTAGCATCTCACTACCCTGAGGTACTAAAAACCTTACAAAACTTCTGTTCAATAATCCTGGGCTATTAGGGAGGGGATTTTCTACTGTGTATCTTACTTGGTTAATGATGTTTCCTTCGGGTTGGATTGAAGTCTGAATTTGAGCTCTTCGAACTAGAGCTCTGTCGGTTTTTGTACCACCAAGATTAGAACTATTAATATACAAATAATCCTTTTCTGTTTTTAAAACTTTTCCTGACCAATGGAATTTTGTTAATCGTTCTTGAACCAGGGGGTCTCTAGAGTATGCCATCAGATTCTTTTTACTTAGATTTGCCTGCATGAGTTCTACTAGACCGAGTACTCCGGCTTTATCTTGGCTAATCTTTTGTAGTAATGATGGGTAGAGGTCTGCCAACAACTGCTTTGGTTGATTGAGCTGTTTATCATACGCAACAGAAGTAGTAGTTTGAATCTGTTCGATAAAATTACTACTAGAGACTGTGACTTTATATCTTGGAAGTGTGATTGGACCCGTTAAGTTTAATAAATCTATAAACAGGTCTGGCGTCATTGCAATTACTAAATCTGGGGTTTCTCCGCCCTCTTGCTCGTACATGACAGACAATCTCTGAGCAGATGCTTCGAAATCAGAAAGCCAGTTAGCATCTCTTAGATACCACTTATTATTGACCGCTCGCATAGGATAAGGAGGGGTGATCCATTGCTGCATCTGACCGTCTAGATCATAGACACTTCGGATATCAAGTTGTTTGATGGAGGCATCTGCGATTCGCCCTTGAGCAATAGTACCGATAAAACCCCCAGTAGCTCGAAGCTCATTATTATTTTGCAATACTACTAAAAATTTCTTATCGCCTATCAAAATATCAGTGAGTAAATCTGTTGCTAGGCGTAAGGAACTAATCTGAGTGCTTAAATCATCTACTAAATCTTGACTGTCCTTTAAAGCACTTTGATACTTTGCAGGTAGAGATCCACTATCAAGGGGTTTTAAGAGTTGATTGGCTTTAGATAATTTTTGGTCGACATTATCAATGTCATTTTTTAAATTTAATAATGTTTGTTTTGTGTTCTGACCCTCGGGAACTACAAGACCTTCGGGTGAGAAACTAAATTGCTCAATTTGGTTTAACAATCCACTGCCAATCTGAGCAGACTCCGTGAGAAGTTGTGCTGCTTCTAAGGCATTACCAGAGTTATAGCTGGCAGGAGCAAAATTAACTATAGATTTTAGAAAAATACTAGATTGGTTTAATTCTGACTCAGCACTTTGTAGATTCTTTAACACATTAGCAAAATTATTTTGGGCTAAAGTAAAATCTTGATCTTTGATGGCTTGTTCTGCAGAACTGACATCATTTAATATCGTGTCACTGATTCCCAAAATTCTTCCACCTACTTTTTGGCCTTCGGAAGCAACTTGTAGCATTACTATAGGCGTGATGGCTATCAATATTAAAAGTGCAAAACTAAAAACCTTTTGGAATTTTGGTTTAGGTAAATGTGAATTTTTTAAACTGTTAAAATAGGTGACAGCTAACTTAGGTATTTTTGGAATACTGATAAGTGCGAGACCTACAAAATAGCTTGCAGATATTAATAAGTTAATTAGATTCATAAACAAATCCTTCAAAGTTTGAGAAATCGAAAAAGCCTTATTGGTAGGAATATTTTGATTAATTTTGTGATGAAGTATTATCTTTACGTTTTTCTTCATAAAACTCTACTTTGTTTAGAAATATTTAAGAGCACACCAATTGCGGATAAATTTAAAACCATTGCGGTGCTACCGTAACTAAAGAAAGGCAAAGGAATTCCAGTAAGCGGGATCAGTCCGATTATGGCACCAACGTTTATGATTAAATTTACTCCAATCATTCCAGTGATACCAAATGCTAGCATTCTGCCAAAATTATCCGAACTCTGTAATGCAATTTGCAAGCATTTATACAAAAAGGCGGCAAAAATTAGGAGGATAATAACTATACGGATAAACCCTAGCTCTTCAGCGATTATAGCAAATATCGAGTCATTTATAGTTTCTGGTAAATAAAAGTGTTTTTGACGAGAAAAACCATATCCATAGCCAAATAAACCACCACTACCTATTGCTATCATGGCTTGATTGATTTGATAACTAATACCTAATGGGTCACCACTTGGGTTTAAAAAGGCCGTAATTCTTTGTAGTCGATATGGCTCTAGCCAAGCTAATCCCAGTACGGCAACAACCCCAGAAATGCCTAACCATGCAAGATATTTTAATCTAGCGCCACCTGCGAAAAACATGACCATAGCAATACTGACTAACGAAATTGTTGATCCAAGATCAGGTTGCCAAATGATTAATAATGACATCACGATCATTATTACTAGCGGTGGGAATATAGATTCCCAGAAATTATGGCTAGATCCTCTGTTAGGCTTAGAGGTCCAAGCGGCTAGATATATAATTAAGGCAAACTTCGCTATTTCCGCTGGTTGGAAAAATATTGGCCCTAAACTAATCCATCGTGTTGCACCATTTGCTGTTACTCCTAAACCAGGAACTTTTACAAGTACTAATAAGATCAAAGCTGCTGCTATAAAAATTCCAGCCGGTTTTTTTAGTTTTTGATAATCAAACTTACTAAAAAAATACATCCCAGCTAAACCAATCAGTACTCCCCGACTCAATTGTTTAATAAAATAATAACTAGAGTTACCAAAATTGGCTTGGGACTCTGCAGTAGAAGCAGACCAAAGCATGCTTAAACCAATCAGCACTAGTACTGCTGTAAGGATTAATATTGGATAATTGTGATTGGATGTTTTTTTTGGCATCTATTTTGGTGGAATATTTTAAGGTAAACTCTCTGCTATCTTAATAAAAGTATCTCCGCGTTCCGCATAGCTATTAAACATATCAAATGATGTTGCTGCTGGGCTTAGTAAGACTACTTCCCCGCTCTTAGCTTTTTTTTGAGCCATATTAACCACTTGGGAAAAGTCATAGTATGGTCCTAGTACTTCTTTTTTACAACCATTTTCTAGTAAAAGTTGTCGGATAGTTTTACCGGCAGGACCCATAGTAATCACCACTTTGATATTTCCAGCTTCAACAATTTCTTTTGCTAGATTTGAGTAGTCTAAGTTTTTTTCTGCCCCACCTACAATTAAAACTAGTGGTTCTGCAAAAGACCTAATTGCTGCCATTGTAGTATCAGGATTAGTAGAAACTGAATCATTAAAATACTTTACACCTGCTTTTTCTTGAACAAACTGTAATCTGTGCTTCAAGCCATGAAAATTATTTATCGCAGTCTGAATGTCTTCTAAGGAAACATTCAATACATTTGCAGCTAACGCAGCAGCAGCAATGTTTTCTAAGTTGTGCTGGCCTTTGATTAAACGTTTTGAAGTATCAATAAAGATAGTTTTATTTGCATAGTTAATTTCTATACCCTCTCTATCGTCCTCAACAATAATTTGAGCAGTTGGTTGAAAATGAGAATCAGAAAACTTAGACACAGATAGTTTCTGACCATGTCCTTGCTTAGCTACCAACTTAGTTGCCTCGTAATCTGCATTGTAAATAAGAACATCGGATGAGTTTTGGAATTGTGCAATGGCAAATTTAGCCGAATGATATTCTCCTAGGTCAGCATGGTAATCTAAATGGTCCGATGTAACCATCAAACAAATTCCAATTTGTGGACTTTGTTTTAAGTCTTGAAGTTGGAAGCTTGATAGTTCATAGATTACCAAATCGTCTTCTGACAACTGTTCCATGAATTCAAATGGCTGAGTTTTGCCAATATTACCAGTTAAATAAACCTTCCTTTGTTTACCGTTTTGAGTTTGCAAAATTTCGTATAACAAACTTGCTGTGGTTCCCTTACCTTTAGTGCCTGTAACCCCAATAATCTTAGCTGGGCAATGTTCAAAAAACCACTGAGTTTGACTAGTGATTAAAGGTTTGATGGGTGAAGCTACTTTTATTCCAGGACTTCTGAATAAGATCTCACACTCAGCGGTTGCAATCTCTATAAAATTTGGTTCGCAAACTACTTCTAGTTTTAAATCTTTTAGCTTAGCTAGATTGATGTCTGTCCAATTTGGTAATGCCTTACCGTCGTAAATTTTTGGAGTTATTCCTTTAGAGATTAAGTAGCTTGCAACAGCTTGTCCCTCCTGACCAAACCCGAGAACACCAACAGTTTTATCGTTAATGTCATCTAAGGTCATAAAAATTCTCCTGCTAATACACCAAGTGGATTGCTATTACTGACAGCTAATTGTCCATTGACCCACACAGCCACGATTCCGCTGGAATATTGATAAGGGTTATTAATACTTGCCTGGGAATCAACTTCTTGAGGATTGAACAATACAAGATCAGCAAAGTAACCAGTTTTGATCATGCCACGTTTCGGTAAACCAATTAATTCTGCCGGGCGACTTGTAAGCTTAGCAATAGCTTCGTTCAAAGATATTTCTTTGTTAGCTATTACGTTATGTAAAAACTTAGTGCTGGTTCCAAAACTTCGGGGATGAGTTAAACTGTCTGAATGTTCTAAGTTAAAACCTCCCCCGTTGGTTGAAATTAAACCTAAGGAATGATTATTGATAATCGAGACTACTTTAGGGTCAAGGCAGTGATCAAATACCATAGTTCCGCTACCACCTGTTTTAATAATGTTTAAGATTGTCTGTTCGCTAGTCAAGTTCATGTCTTTAGCGATGCTAGCAATGGTTTTACCATTTACTTTTAATCCTTGGCTAGTAGAAGTAACTATCAACTCAGATAAATTTGCAGCATGGTTCCTTAAGTAGCTCAAAATCTTTTCTTGTTTTTCGAATGATGAAAGTTGCTCCAGTAAATGAGCTCGACCACCTTCGAGGCTCCAGGTTGGAAGGTATGTGTATAAAGGTTGCCAAGTAAAATTATAAGGATAGGAGTCAAAATATATTTTTGCTCCTCGATGCCAACTTGATTCCAAGGTATCTAATACTTGTGTCAGTAGGTTTTTATTTTCCTCATAGCGAATTTTTAAATGAGAGATCCTCAATTTAACACCTGTTTGTTCGGCGATTGCGCAGAGTTCTTCCATGCTCGAGACTATAGTTTTGCTTTCACGTCGTAGTGCCACTGCTAACATCTTGTCATGTTTAACACACAATTCGGCTAAACTAAATAGCTCAGCATGAGTGACATTCAATTCATGTGAATACTGCAACCCAACGGAAACCCCTTTTGCGCCTGCACGTAAGCACCCATCGATGATTTTTAACATCGAATCCATTTCACTTTTGGAAGGAGGTTCTGTAGAATCTCCTAATAGACCTCTTCTGATTGTTGAATAACCCACTAAACTTACTACATTGGTACCATATTTTTTTGATGATAACTGGGCTTTGTATTCCGAAAAGGTTCTCCAGTCAACATTCATACCTCGTATCGACTTCCATTTTTGAACAGACAAGATGCTGTGTTCAGAAATTAAAGGTGCTAAGCTAGCTCCAGAATTTCCAACTAAGATAGTGGTAAAACCTTGAGTGACCAAACTATCCAAAGTAGGGTTGTCGAATAACTGCCAATAACTATCGCTATGATTTTGAACATCAATAAAACCAGGAGATAGGACTAAATCTGTAGCATCAAAGATTTTTTTTCCAGATGCAGTAATGTTGGGCGCTACAGCCACAATTTTGTCATCTTCGATAGCCACATCGCCTACAAAACCTTTTTTTCCTGAACCATCTATGATAGTTGCCTTTTTTATTATCAGTGAGTACATATGATAAGTTAACGATCTAAAAAGAAAATAATTATCGCCATAATTCCGGCAATACTAGAAAGAATCCAAAAACGCATAGTGATTTTTGGTTCAGGCCAACCAATTGCTTCGAGATGATGATGAATCGGAGCTGCTAAGAAAAACTTTTTCTTAAACAAAACTCTCCAAAATAATTGGATAAAGTAACTCAGTGCTTCAATAACAAATATTAAACCAATCAAAGGAAGCAGTAATACACTGTTTGTTAAGAATGCCACTATCGCCAGCAAAACTCCCAGACCCATAGACCCTGTGTCTCCCATAAAGAACCTGGCCGGGTGAACATTAAACCACAAAAAGGCTAATAACGAACCAGAAATTACACCCAAAAGAGATGCTAAATTGTCCTTCCCAAGTATAAATGCGATAACAGCGAAGCAAATAAATGCTACTAATAATACACCACCAGCGAGTCCATCTAATCCATCACTTTGATTGACTGCGAAGCTTGTTCCTACGGTTACTAGTAAAAAGAACGGGATAAACAACCACCCAATGGTAATATCACCGTAAAAAGGAACATGTATGAAGTCAAAACCTAACTTAAAATAAAACCACCAAGCACCAATTAAAGCTACGGCTGTGTAAAGAATAATTTTAAAACGGAAACGGAAACCTCGACCCTTATGACCAAGTCTTCGAATATCTAGGTAATCATCCATTAAACCAACAATTGCTGCACCCAGTAAAGCCCCTAAAGGCAAAAGAGTCTCTTTTCTTGTTAGAAAATTAAGGATATGGAAATTTTCAATCCCTAAAACCCTATCAAACATCCAAAAACTAGCCCCTAAGAATAGAGTTGTCCCCCAAACGATGACCCCACCCATAGTTGGAGTGCCTTCTTTGTGGGCGTGCATCTTCGAAAACAACGGTGTACTGCCATCATTACGAATTTGTTTACCTAAATTGAAGCGGTAAAGGATATTCGTAACCAGTGGAGTAATCGCGATCGCAAATAAAAAAGCGATGGTTGTTAACGAAAAAATCTTGATTAATAAATCTGTGATCATTAGATTTATTATACCATATTTTGTTATTGGTTGCCGAATTTTTTGGCTAAAATGATTTCCCGGAGTTTGAGTGTATCAGCTTCACGATTTGGACTACCTAAAACTATAATTAAATAGTCTTTATCTGGTGTCTTCAGCAGATTTATCATACTTCCTTGAGCCTGTTCGGTGTAACCTGTTTTGATTGCTTGTAAGTCTGAGTACTTTTCTAGTAATTGATTAGTCGCAGAAATTTTATACACTTTTTTGAAAGATCCAGAGAACGAATAATTAGTTGCTCTAGATGTTAGAGAAAAAATATTTTTAGTTCGTAACTCATTAACAAGTTTGTTTAAATCATTACTCGAAGAATAATTTGTATCACTATCAAACCCATTAGGATTGCTAAATCTGGTGTCTTTTAATTTTAAATTTTCCGCTTCTGAATTCATTAACTCAGGAAAAGTCTTGTTTTGTTTTTGCTCAATGTAATGTGATAAGGCCAAGGCGGCGTCATTAGCCGATCCAACTAACATTGCATTGACTAGATCGGAAACTAAAACTTTATCCCCCACCACTAAACCCAACGAGGGGCTAAAAGATTTTGTATCATCAGAAGAAATTAAATACTCGTCGCTTAAATTGCCGTAGTTAACTACTATCCAAGCCGTCATCAATTTAGTTAAGCTAGCTACCAGCAAAGAGCTATCTGCTCTTCTACTGAGTAACACAGAGTTGTTAGACAAATCAATTACTTCATAACTAGAGGCTTTTACTTCTGGAATAGATTGCTGGGTCAAATCGTAACTAATGGCGTCGAGTCCTATGGCCTGAGGCTCTCCAGAAATTACCTTTGAGCTGCTACTAGGACCCAACCCGGAATTTGAGAAGAAAAAAGAAACCCCATACAACAGAACGACAACCACCACTGTTACTGCACTAAATTTTAGAATTTTTACCATATAGGTATAATAAAGTTGATTATTGATTTAGGCAACTGTTGACTCCAATCCTAAATTCTAATAATATTACTAAGTATTATTAAATTTAACTTATGACAGAAATAAAGGTATCTAAAGCAAATTTTGAACAAGATGTACTTAAATCAGATAAGGTAGTTTTAGTTGATTTTTGGGCTGTATGGTGTGGCCCTTGTAAGATCCTAGGACCAATTGTTGCCGAACTAGCAGAAGAAAATGATGGCAAAATGGTCTTAGCTAAAGTAAATGTAGATGAAGAACCAGAATTGACCCAACAATACAACATCTTAAGTATTCCAACTATGAAATTCTTTAAGAATGGTCAAATTGTCGGCGAAATAGTTGGTGCAGCTCCGAAAACTACCATTGAAGCCGAGCTAAAAAAGCATCTTGCTTAATCCTTGTTCATAACAAAAACCGCATAATCTTATGCGGTTTTTAATTTTACAAGTTATAAGTCTGGCCTTCTTCTGCAATATTATTGTTACTGATAACTTCTTTCTTTTGAACTGCGACTGTTTGAGCATCAGGCACCTGCTGAGTTGATGGTTTTTGTGGAGCTGTAAAGGCAGCTTCCATGGCAGAGGCAATGTTATCTGCAATACCTATCTGCTTTTCTTCTTGCATACTATGAGCAGTGTTCCAAATGTCATTAGCTGGTTTCGCACTTTTACCTTTTTTCTGAAAAGGCTTTGTTGACTTCTGAGCCTTGTTTAAATTTGGCTTAGCGATCACTTTAGGTTGTGGCCATTCTTGTGGTTGTGAAGACGGAGGAGCAGATGGTTGTTTTTGGAAAGTCGGTTTTGCTTCTGGTTTAGCTTGAGGTTTAACTCTTTCCAAAAAGTCTTCCGCTATTTTTATAGCAGGCTTAGTAGTAGGTTGGCTTGTAACTGCTGCTCTAGCAGCATTACTAAACCCAACATTTGTATTCTGTTGAGCCTGACGAATATTTTGCCTATGAATAGATTGCTCACCATTTTCCGAGCTATGAGATTCTGCGGAAGCTTCGTGGAATTCCGTACCCATCCAGCGTTGAATTTTATCTTCAACTTCTGCTCGTGGATTAGCATATCTTTCTCTAGAAACTTTTATAATCTTTTCGCCATTACCTACCATCCAGTCATCATTTAATGGAATAGTTACTGCAGTGAATGGATCGCTAGCAATTCCGTTAATCATGAGTTTTAACACTACATGGAACTTTGGAAGATTAACAATATCAACTGGTGTGAAGGATGGTTCAAATTCAGTTTCTAAAAATTCCGCATCTGCCGCACCAACTCTAAACACAACCATGCTGCCTACGTTACCAAATACAGCATCCCGCACTTTTGGATTATTGTCTGGTGTCAGCTGACCAATATATTGATGGCCGACTGTTAAATTTAAACGATATTTACGAGCTTCGGAAAGAATCGTAGCGAAGCTATCCGTTACGAAGTTCTGAAATTCATCTACATACAAATAAAAATCTTTTCGTTGAGATTCTGGAATATCCACACGAGACAAAGCAGCTAATTGCAGTTTAGTAATAATCATGGCACCCAATAAAGCGGAGCTATCTTCGCCTACTTTTCCTTTTGATAAATCCATCAAAAGAATCTTTTGACCGTCCATGATCTCGCGTAAGTCGATTGTAGACTTTGGTTGGCCGATGATATTACGAATAATCGAAGACGACAAAAATTGTCCAACTTTATTTTGAATTGGGGCCACTGCTTCTGTTCTGTATTTTTCGGCGTAGTTTGCAAACTCTTCGACCCAAAAAGCTTTCACCATAGGATCCTTAATAGCATCCACAATCTTTTTGCGGTACTTTTTGTCCACGTACATACGGACAATTCCAAGCATGGTGTTTCCAGGGCTGTCTAAGAGGGCCAAAATGGTGTTATTGAGGATGTATTCCATACGAGGCGACCAAACTCCCGCCCAAATTTTTGTAAACACACCCATTAGACCAGATGCCACTAAATGTTGATATTTTGGATCAACGGACTCTAAAATATTTAAAGCAATCGGAAAATCTTGATCAGCAGGGTTAAAATAGACAACGTCATTAATTCTACTTGGTGGTACAAAGTCTAAGATTTTTTGAATTGAATCACCGTGAGGATCGATAAAACAGACTCCGTTACCATTACGAATATCTTGAACAACCATGTTTTCCATCATGGTGGTTTTACCCATACCCGTCTTTCCAATCACATACATGTGTCGACGACGGTCATCAGGTTTTATACCAAAAGGAACTTGCTTATTACGAAAGTTGGTTTTGGCAAAAAAATTAATTTTTTCTTTTTCTGGTTCCATAGTTATATTGATTGATTACAAATCCCAAGATTCTTCGATTGGTAGATTAGCAGGAGGTTGAATCTTCTTAACATCTAATGACTCAATTGGTTGTGCTGTTGCAGCTGTTGTAATTGGGAAGTGATAGATTGTGGCAAGCTCTTCGGTATTTAGAATGAATGTTTTTTCACCCACCCAGTTACTTCTGTTTTTATATCCTTCGAAGAGATCTTTCTTACGATTCTTAACCCAGTAATTGATATATGCTGCTTCTAATGTTGGTGAAATTCTGTAATCTTTCTTCGGTCCAAATGCAGGTTTAAAGCTATTGAAATTCCCAGCAGCAAAAACTCTGAATGGGCTCAATACTAATTTTTTTGCATTTTTATTAAATTGTTCTGCAGTACCTAAATGCAACAATCTAATTTTTGTTTTAAAACCAGGCCTGTTCAATTTATTTTTAATTGCGGTAACCTGTTGTTTAACAATCTCGTCTACACCCATCATATCATTCTTTACCTTGCTTTTCTTTCCGTCATTGCTAACAACTGTCTTTTCTCCTAAGACTTTTTCGACTTCTTTCTCGGCTTCTTCCTTCCATGAGTTATCCATCACTGGCTGAATGATAACTTGGATTCCATAAAATTCTTGGCTACTTAGTTTGGTAAAAGTTTCTAAGAGTGGAGATAATGGGTCAACAACAATTTCGCTTAACTCTGGGCCTTTTAAGCTTTCGAATTCACGGTAAGTACGAATCGGGAAAGCTTGGTTCTTAACAGGAATAAATTCTGCACCAAACAGATCATATCTACCATCTTCTGGATCGTAGTGAAAATTCTCTAAATAATCTTTCACTTCAGTAATTTCTGTATTAGGGTAGTTTGCGTATAAAGCAGCTTCTACTAAGTCTCGTTGCTTTTTTGGCGCACGGATTAGGTAAGAAATCTTTCCACCAAGACTAATAATTTCGAACGACACAGTAAAAACAGTTTTACCTTCTAGGTATTTCTCTTGAAAAGTCCAGTTATCAAATAGCTGATGAAGTTGGATAAAGACCTGTTCTGCGTTATAAAAACTAGTTGGATTATCTTTTGGAGGTTTAATTTCTAATAAAACCCATTCGATCGATTTTAAGTTTTGTTCTTGAATCTCGTTCATGTATAAGTTGAACAAGAAATAGATGGTAAGCAAAACAAAAAGGACCCATCCCCCGTGACTGAATAGGAACCATACGATTTTGAATATGTATATTATGTCTGGGAAGAGACCTTCTGTCATAGTATTAAATGTGGTTTTTTGTTTCTAAATTTTGAATTGATAATTACGCTAAGGTGTAAAGGTTCTTATCTACTTTTTTGAATAATTTCTTGTTAGATAAACCTACTAAAACTGTATTCTTCTTTACCAAACGGCGCTCTAACACTTTTTCTACAATCTGATCTCGTGTCATTGGCTTGTCGGTATCCTTTAGGATTTCTGCAATGATGTCAGATACAACACCTGGTTGATAACCCCATTCGGTTAAGGCATAAATACCTCTACCGACTAGTACAAAACGTTTATCTTTAATAAGTTTATTATGAACAGTTTCTTTGTAGGCTTTTCGGCCATCAATATTATGTTCATTGATTAAATCTGTAATAGCAGAGTAATGTTCAGGCTTCTTGTGATGCTTCATTACTAAGTAAGCTTTATCACCTACATCTTTAGGTTTAATTTCATTCCAATGTCCTAAACCAAATTCACCGTAAGGGTTCTTTTTAACACCACTAGAAGCGTGAAGGTAATTTAAAACAACTTTAGGAGTAAGTTTGTCTTGATTCTGTTTAAAGAAGTCGGATTCTTCAAATTTTTGAATGAAATGATCTGAATCCAATGGTTGGCCATGATTATCTAGTAATTGCTTACTAGTTTTAACGAATTCGTATAGAAAATCTTTATCAAAACCTAACTTAGACCAAGATTGGCGGACATGTTCATCTTCGCTATGTTCTTCAATTTCTGTAATAAGTCGTAATAAGAATTTTAAAGCTTGAATATCTGATTCTTCGGAATAACCTAAATACTTGATTAAAGCTTCTTCTGACATCAAACCACCGTGTTCGGAGATTGTAGTCAATAATAAATCTCTAGCAGAAATAAAATCTTCTAGTTGATTAACACCACGCTTCAAATTTTTAAGTAATTCTTTTTCGATTTGACGAACACGCTCACGAGTTAAACCCTGTTCTTCACCTACAACTTTTAAAGTTTGTAGTGGTTCATTATTTAAACCATAACGCTTAGATAAAATTAACTTCTCGCGTTCTTTTAGAGGTTCAAGGATCTTTGCAATGATCAAGTTTAACTCAAATTCTTGCAATGATTCTCGCTGATGTGTGTCAATGATTGTATCTAAAATTCCCATACAATTAGTTTAATATGCAGAATTATAACATATATATTAGAGTTGGTCAAATATTTATTATACCATTTTAAAATAAAAAACCCCTTAAATAAGGGGTATTTTTATTTGCGTCGTTTCAATTTCCAGTTTTGCCACAGAACAAGTATAGGACTGGCTACGAAAATGGAGGAATAAGTCCCGGCCATGATTCCAATAAATAGTGCCAAGACGAAATATCTGATAGTTTCTCCACCAAATAATAGTAAGGCTAGTAACACGAGGAGTACGGTAAGACTAGTATTTAATGAACGGACTAAAGTTTGAGAAATACTATGGTTCACAACGAACTCAATGCTTTGACCCGCGTAAACTCTTAAGTTTTCTCTGATTCTGTCGAATACAATAATTGTATCGTGAACAGAAAAACCAAGAACAGTAAGCATCGCTGTAACGAACATGCTATCAACTTCAATATGGAAGAAATGACCAAGAATCGAGAAGATACCAAGTACAACTAACAAGTCATGAAGTAAAGATACAATTGCAGCGATACCAAATTGCCAACTAGAAATTGGTTTTGCAACCTTACGGAACGCATATCCAATATAGAAAACAATACCTAAAGAAACTAGAAGTAATTGGTACAAGGCTTGGCGGGTTAACTGCTCCCCAACAATCGGACCGATAGATTGATAGCTCTTTTCTGTGAACTCACCGATGTCGGACTTAAGAGCTACAAGTAATGCCCTGTTCTTTTCTTCATTTTGATCAGCTGTACGGATGATCACGCCGTTATTGTCTGTAGATTGGATTTGAGGATTCTCTATCCCCTGTTTTGCAACAACTTCACGAAGTTGATCGATGTTATAGGGTTGATTAAATTGTAATTCAGTAACCGAGCCTCCCTTAAAATCAATGCCTAATTTAAGACCAAAAACAGCCAAGGAAATGATGCCGGCAACCAGAATAACAATTGATAGGATAAAGAAGTAACGGTAGTAATTTAGTAATTTCATATATAGGACTAGTTAGACTTTTTAAGTTTAGTTCCAAATAGCCATGGCGATTTAGAAATTCTCTTCGTCATTAATAATCTAAGGAAAGTTCGAGTTGCAGTAATAGCACTAAACATCGAAATCAAAATACCGATAGATAATGTAATTGCAAATCCTTTAATAGATGGTGTTCCGAACATATACAGAATAAAAGTAGTGATCAAACTTGAAACGTTCGAATCACGGATAGAAAGCCAAGCTCGATCGAATCCATCTTCTACTGCTTTGGTCAATTCTTTTCCACTATGAATTTCTTCCTTCATTCTTTCGAAAATCAAAATGTTTGCATCAACAGCCATACCAATAGAAAGAATAAATCCTGCGATACCAGCCAGAGTTAGGGTTACTGGTTGTACACCACCCAAGAACATCAAAGCTAAGTAACTGACTAATGCCAAAATTCCAAACCAACCACTGACAACTATACCCAACAGGAAGAAAATACCTACTAGAATAATTGCGGTTATAGAAATTCCGATCTTAAATACAGCAATAGAAAGTAAGATGTAAATTACTAGAGCAAGAACTGCTAGTAATCCTGGGTATCGATAGTAGAAAATCATGAACAGAACAACCAACAACAACCCAATTAAACCAGCGATTAGAGATTTTTGGATCGACTCTTGACCCAAACTTGCTCCAACGTTTTGTTGAGAAATCAAACTAATTGGTACTGGCAAGGCTCCCGAATTTAAACGAGTTGCTAATTGCTTTGCTTCTTCAGCAGTAAACTTTCCAGAAATTATAGCTTCTCCATCGGTGATAGCACTCTGCACTGTTGGTGCACTAATAACTTGACCATCAAGAACAATAGCAATTTGCTTATTCAAATTGGCAGTAGTCATTTCGGAAAATAGTTTTGTTCCTTCTTCATCAAACTGAAGTCGAACAATAATATTGGAACTTAGCGCTGTGCGACCCTGTTGAACATCTGCTGTAGCTTTCTTAAGTTGCTTTCCAGATAAACCTGTTTTGTTCCACCCGGCAAGTGGATCGATAGTTACCTGTCCGTTGGCATCAACAGTCGCATTCTGTGCTGCATTAGGGTCTCCTTGCGTTCTAAATTCTAATAATGGAGTTTGACCAATTTGGTCTATTGCCTGGTTAACATCTGTAATACCAGGAAGTTCGACCACAATTTGGTCGGTTCCTTGAACTTGAACTAAAGGTTCGGATACACCAAAACTGTTTACACGACGTTCAATTGTGTCTCTAACGCTTGTTATAGCATCCTTTTGGTCTGCTTGCGCTATGTCTTTAAAGTCAGCTTTATAGACTAAATGAGCCCCACCTTTAAGGTCTAGCCCTAATTGAACTGCAAAGTCTTTCTTGTAGTTTATTCCTAGTTTATTTAGGTCAATTTTACTGCCTTTTGGAAAAGCTATCCATGCCGCCCCAGCTCCTAGTAAAATTACAAACAAAAAAACCAGGATTCGCTTCATAAATGGTTTCATACGGATTTTTAATCTCTTAGATAATTACTTAGGAATTATATTCAATTCTGGCAAAATTTGCAAAGGTTATTTGGTCTTTTTATTTAGTTTAAGATAACTGGTAATTAGGGCTAAATCTCGGTGTTTCCAGGCTACTTTTATCTTAATTTTTTCGATAGTTTGAGCAGTAGTTTGTTTTGCAGTGGTAAGATCATGAGTTTTAACAAACTTGAGGAAACTGCTGAGTTCTTGTTGAGAATTAAAGCTACTGGCCCCAGAAATTATCCGTCCTAGCATTTTACTAGACCCAAACTTTTTGTCTAACATTGTCCAATTTTTTTGAACTTCTTTCCAAGCTAAAGTCTTAAAAGAAGGTGTGTTCAAAGCATGAGCTAAAACAAGATCACGGTCTTGATCTCTAATTTCTTTACTAAAAAAGAATTTAATTGCTTTGAGTTGAAGGTTTAGATTTACCACCAAGGCAAGAGCAAGTAAAACTTGTTGTTGTTCTTGAGCTAATTGGCTTGATCGATAGATTTTTACAAGTTGGGAATATTCTTTTTCGGTCCCCCACTTTGCAATTATGCAAAATACAGAAAGACGAAGCTCTGCATCAATTGCTTTGCCAGAAACTTTTTTTGCAAACAGTCGGCGCGCTTCTACTATTGTAGGTTTGAATCCAGATAGTCCTGATTCTGTGAAAGCTAAGGCTCTTAGTGTTTTGTTGTTGTTCGATTCTGCTGGCTTAGATTTAAAGCCAATGGTTTTGCGTTTAATTAAACGTCCGAATAATTCTTTTTGGAAATCAGTTAACAACGACTCAGCTTTTGTTCCATAAACTAATTGCGCTAGCTGACTAAGGTTAGTAGAAACTTCGGACCAAACAATAAAACTAGTTTCCTTGTCTAGAAAGTTTAAGATCTCTAAATATGCTGTTGTAGGTAAATGCCCAGATTTAGCTAACAAGAAGGCATTCCGGACTATAGCTAGACGTTCAGTGCTAGATAAAGATTGTGAACGGATCTCTGGTAGAATCTTTGCCATCATTGCAGGACTATAATTTACAATGAAAAACCCTTCTTCTTGGCTATTAAGTTTTAAAATATCGGCACTGATAGGAAAACTAAATTTATTCTCCCTTTTCTCCAGAGTAAAGTTTGTGGTATCTAATTTAGAAGGTGTTCCTAGCTTGATTTTAGAATAAATTGGAAGTAATGGAATAGACCATAATTGCTTACTAGCTTTTTGTGTTGAGAGTTGATTAAACTTTGATTGTGAGCAGATTAAAAAACTTTCGTTGTTCTTATGTTGAATTTCCGCATCTACCACAGGATAACCGACCACCTGAGTCCAAGTCTTCATAAATTTACGTACTGGTTTTCCAGAAACTTTTTCGAAAGCCTCCCAAAGATGAATTGACTGAGTATTTTTGTATGAATGCTTTTTTAAATACAAAGCTAAACCATTTCTAAAATCTTCTGGTCCAATGTAGCCAGATAGCATACGAATCACACTAGCCCCTTTGGCATATACTATAGCGGGATCAAAACTCTCAGATATTTCACTTGGCAACTTTACTTCCACCTCTATTGGTTGAGAGGTATGCAAGGCATCCTTAGACAAAGCAATTGACTGCTCCTGCAACACGAACTTGGTCCAAAAATTCCATTCGGGGAACAACTTGTCTACAGTTAAATAAGCCATGTAAGTGGCAAAACTTTCGTTTAGCCAAAGGTGGGTCCACCACTCCATAGTTACCAGATTTCCAAACCACTGATGCACAAGCTCATGAGCAATTACTTCTGCAACCCGTTGACGACCAATAAACGTAGTGTGTTGTTCATCTACTAATAAGGCTGTTTCTCTGAAAGTTATAGCTCCCCAGTTTTCCATAGCTCCGGCTGCAAAGTCTGGAATGGCAATAAGATCTAAAACAGGAAGTGGGTATGGAATCCCAAAATAATCTTCCATAAAGTCTAACGCGCGTTTTGTAACGTCCAAAGCAAATTTTGTTTGGTGCTTTTTTCCGTGTGTAGTATGAATTCGAATTTTAACTCCATTTTTTGACTTGGTTTGAGTATGTTCAAGTTCACCGATTATTAAGGCTAGCAGATAGGTAGACATCTTTGGGGTGGCCTCAAAATGAACGATCTTTAAACTTGGATCATGGTGGGGAAGAATTTTTGATTCAATTGTGTTAGAGATAACTTGAAGATGTTTAGGCACAATTGTTGATACCTCAAAAATAGCTTTATGAGATGGTTCGTCGAAGCTTGGAAAGAATCGACGCGCATCGGTTGCTTCTAATTGAGTAGTAGCTAAATATTTTTCTTGGTTATTATGTGTGTATTTACTTCTGTAGAACCCTTGAAGACCATCTAAGATTTTGCCAGAGAAATGCAAATCTAATGTACCAAAACCTAAAATAGCTTTGGTAAATTTAAAAGTAACTGTTTCTGCCTTTTTGTTATATAAAATCTTTGCAGTTTGTATGGGTAAGGTTGGGCTTACCTTTGCTGTCGAATTTTTGGATACCTTGCCTGGAATCCATTTAGCAGAAGTGATATTTAAATCCAGAGAGTGCAAAACAAGTTGTTTTGCAGATTTTGTAATTTGAATTTTAATCTTTTCTTCCCCAGTAAAACTAAAATCACTCATATTAGGAATGATCTGCAGTTGGTACTTAATAGGTTTAATGGTATTTGAGAGACGGTGTTTAGACATATTTTTTTAACTTTTTAAAATCTTTGGTAATAATTTCCAGAAGCTTTGGACTGTATAAAGGAGCGGCTGGGTGATAACTTAAGAAATAAATCAACCCATCACGCTTAATAGTTGTGCCATGAGATTTAGAAATAGAAAATTTTTCTTCTAACACAGCTTGTGCTGCGATACTTCCTAGCAAGACAATTATTTTAGGTTGAATGATTTCCAATTGTTTAAATAAGTGTTTGCGACCATGGGTAATATCAACTTGCTTGGGTGTTACATAATTCTTTGGAAGATATTTTACCGCGCTTGTAATAAATACATCTCTAGCATTAATACCAATCTGTTCTAACAACGATCTTAATACTTTTCCGGCTCGACCAACAAACGGCAAACCACTTACCACTTCATTTTTTCCTGGAGCTTCCCCTATTAGAACTATTTTAGCCTTCGCATTTCCTTTCCCGGGAACTAATCGCCCTTTTTTAGCCTTATTACATACCAAACAAGCAAGAATTTCTGACTCAGCTTGCTGTAACAACTTAGACTTAGTTGATAGTTTAGATGTTGCCATAAAAGAAAATGCCCGAATAGGACATTTATATTATAGCATTAGAGAATTTTGCTATTGCTCACTAATAAATTCAAATCTAGGAATACTGATTCCATCAACCTCTACTGTATCCAAAAACATAGAGATTGGCCTGGCCCAAAATTTTGAGGTTTGATTGTCATACAATGCTTCGTATACAACTAAATCCTCTAAGGTTTCACTATGCTTAGAGACGCAAATAACCTTATACATCCCACCTTTGTAATGTTTGTAAATGCCTGGTTTAATCATAGATTTATTATAGCAACTTGACCTAAATAATAAAAAGTGTTACAGTGCTTGGTTGCACAGGCGACTAGTTATTTACTTAGGAGGTAAAATGTAATGAGAGTTAAGGTTTTCTATGCGCACAACGACTCAGAAGCACTAGAACAGAGGTTTAATGAATGGGTGGAAACAGAACAGATCGACCATATCCATCAGATCACAGTAGTCGCCACTGGCAGACTTGATCACAATGTTACAATGACAGTTTTTTATTATCCTAACTAAAGTTGGATAAAAAAGCCCACTCAATGAAGTGGGTTTTTATTTTAGAGAAATAATCTGTAAGCCTTTCTCTTGAATTTCATCTTCTGGCCA
>CAZRKK010000001.1:4685-16840 GCA_964600695.1 uncultured Candidatus Saccharibacteria bacterium | reverse complement strand
TTTATTTTAGAGAAATAATCTGTAAGCCTTTCTCTTGAATTTCATCTTCTGGCCAGTATAATTCGTCCATTTTAAATTTGCCGACATAGGATACTATTTTCTCAATTTGTCTACCAGTTAAATTTCTTTGCTCATCGTGCTCTAACAAAATCAAAGTATCACCTTCTTCGATATCAAAATCATTAAGGCGAAGTTCGTAATTCTTTTTACCAGAAAGGATAGCTTCAAAAAATTCCGATTTAATCTTTTTAGTTACAGTTTTCATGAACTAACTTTTCGCCAAATTCTGTTGATGCTCTGCAGTATTGAGCACACCGCACTTCTTGTACTTCTTACCACTGCCACAAAAACAAGGATCATTGCGGCCAACGCCATTAGCACGTGGGTCTTGAGGCTCAGCTGTAGCTTGTTGCACTGCCTGTGAGGCTTCTCCACCGATACCGCCACTTTCTCCACCACCGCTTAGCGTAATATGTTGGTGAGTTTGACCATTTTCAGTATGAACTTGCACCCCGACACGCAAAGCCGAGTAAACAACTTGTTTATCAATTTCTGCTAACAGAGTTTGAAATAAGGCGTAGCCTTCTTTTTTATATTCAACTAATGGATCACGTTGTCCATAACCACGTAAACGTACTGAATCTCGTAAGTGATCCATGGTATCTAAGTGCTCCATCCATAAACGATCAATAGAAGACAACATTACTGAACGTAAAATATTATCGTACAAGTCTCCTCCAACTTCTGCAGCTTTTGCAGAAATTTCTTGTTCGGCTAATTTGACCAACTCATCAATCAACACAAATTCTCGATCGGCAGCGTTTTGCATTGCCTCGTTGATCACTTGTTGCTTGCTTGCATCTAAAGTAGTTAAAATATTACCTGCAAACTCAAAAACTTTTTTTAGACCATCTTCAAAATCGAGATTAGTTAAATTGAAAGTAATAATTTCAGTTAATTCTTTTTTGATGAGTTCTAATACTTCTTCTCGAATTAGATTATCTGCTTTGCCTTCTTTTTCTAAACCGGCTAAATACTTTCTGCGACGAGAGTAAATATTTTTTCTTTGGTGATTTAAGACATCATCAAATTCCAAAACACTTTTTCTAGTGTCAAAGTTAATACCTTCGATTTTCTTTTGTGCAGATTCAATGGATCGAGACACCATTTTCGCTTCAATTGGTTGATCATCTGGTACTTTGAGAGTTTCCATTAAGCTTTGCATACGACCACCACCAAAGAGACGCATTAAATCGTCTTCCATAGAGACATAAAAACGACTCATACCAGGGTCACCCTGACGTCCACTACGACCACGCAACTGGTTATCAATACGGCGAGACTCATGTCGTTCTGTTCCTATTACAGCTAAACCACCGGCTTCTCTAACCTTCTTAGCTTCTTCTTTGTCTATTGGATTACCACCTAATAAAATGTCCACACCACGACCAGCAATGTTAGTAGCTAACGTTACAGCTCCAAAACGACCAGCTTGAGCGACAATCTGAGCTTCACGTTCATGATTTTTAGCATTCAAAATCTGGAATGGAACACCTTCTTTTTTAAGATGTTCGGCGAGCAGTTCATTTTTAGCAATACTCACCGTACCAATCAAAACTGGCTGGCCTTTTTTATTGCGTTCCTTTACATCTTTAGCAATAGCGGTAAACTTGCCAGATTCATTTTTGAAAACTAAGTCAGACATATCCTCTCTGACCATCTGTTGGTTCGTAGGAATTTGCAAAACAGTCAATTGATAAATCTTGAAGAATTCCTCTTCTTCTGTTTTTGCAGTACCGGTCATTCCAGATAACTTGTCGTAAAGACGGAATAAGTTTTGAAAAGTAATAGTCGCTAAAGTTTTACTTTCTTGTTGAATCTTTACATTTTCTTTAGCTTCAATTGCTTGGTGAAGACCTTGGCTGTAACGACGACCGAACATCAACCGACCAGTAAATTCATCAACGATAACAATTTCACCATCACGATTAACATAATCACGATCATTTTTGAATAAAGTTTTGGCACGCAAAGCCTGTTCAATGTGATGCAGGGTTGTAACGCCTTCACTTGTATCGTAAATGTTTGGAATCTTTAAAATCTGCTCGATAGTATTAATACCGTCATCAGTCAAACTAACAGCTTTATGCTTTTCGTCTACAGTGTAATCTTTTTCTTCTTGAAGACGATCAACAAGCTTTGCAAATTGATAATACTTATCTGTCGGTTCAGTATCAGGTTGAGAAATAATTAAAGGTGTACGAGCTTCATCAATTAAAATACTGTCGACTTCATCTACGATTGCATAGAACAAATCGCGTTGGCGTAGTTGGTCCATGGATTGCACCATGTTATCGCGAAGATAATCAAAACCATATTCATTATTGGTTCCGTAAGTAATATCGGCTTCGTAAGCTTGGCGACGTGTGATTGGTCGCATATGCTTAACATCCAAAACTAAACCTTGAGTACCACTTTCTAGTGCATCAATTTCTTCTTGCTCAGGCTTATAAGTGGTGTCGTATAAGAAAGAAGCTTCATGTTGAATACTAGCTGTAGTCAATCCTAATTGTTCAAAAACTTTACCCATCAAACTCGCCTGCCATCGTGCCAAGTAATCGTTAACAGTGACAATATGTGCACCACGACCCGCTAAGGAATACAAAGCCAGTGGCAAAGTAGCTGTTAAAGTTTTACCTTCACCAGTTTTCATCTCGGCAATTGTTCCTTCAGAGAGAGCGATACCACCGACAATTTGAACATCGTAATGGAATTGACCAATTGCACGCTTTGCAGCTTCACGAGTTAGAGCAAAAACTCTTGGTCGAATTTCGGTTAGCTTTTTTAAAACTACTTGAGTATCTTTAACATCTTTTAACTCAGTTTTAAAATCAGCAATTTCTTGCTTGATTTGGTCATCGGTAAGTTTTGCAACTTCTTCGGCAAAACCATTAATTTTGGCTAATTCTCCCCTATATTTTAATAATGGGTCAGAAGAAGCAAACGAGAAAACTCTTGAAAATATGGACATAATGTGTTTAATTAGCCTTCTTAGTATATAGAAAAACTTGGCTTTCGCCAAGCTTTCTTTTTCGCTTATAATTCTATCTATTCACCTTTGCTAAACCATTTACCGATTCGTTTACGTAAGCTTAGCGACTTATCTTTTTCTTTAGTGAATTGTTGCTTGATTTTTGGGACAAGTAAATCCATTGCTTCATAAAAGTCATTGCCACGGGCTTCGGCGTAAAACCCTCGTGGACTAATTTGGATATCTACTCTAAAAAATTCACCGCTTTGATGGCGTGTATCTTCTGCTAATTCTAGGTGAACAACATCTTCTGGACGAAGAAACTTTTCTAAAGGCTCTAATTTAGCCTGAACATTACCTTTAATGGAATCTGTTAACGTTGTATTTGTTGCTTTTATATTGATATTCATATAGTTCCTTTCTATAGGTATTATACCATTATTCCAAAGCTCTCGAGCTCGTCTTTTTCGAATCCTATTAAATCTGGCTCAATTCCGAGCTTTACACTCGTCTTTTTCTCGACTTCTTGGCTAACTAGGTTATATAACTGAAGCACATCAGTGCTGGTAGCTGAACCTGTATAGTTTAAAATAATTGCTGGTTGGTCTGGGTTAATTTTTGCACCACCAATTGTAAAGTCTTTAAAACCACAAAGTTCGATTAAAAAAGCTGCTGGTGTTTTATAACCCTGAGGTACTTTTAATTTGTCTTTCATGGCTTCCAACTTCTTTGCAGTATCTGCTGGGAAACTTGCTTTGAAATTAGCCAAAAATAATTCAAACTCAGACTCGTTAAGTAACGGACCCCGGAAGAATGACCCACTATTCCCTTTTTTTGCTTCACTTGGAAAGGGAAATTTTAAATTTCTAATCTTAATTATCGCCTGTCGAATTTCTGAAAGAGTTGGTGATGTTTTCTGTTTAGAAAATTCTTTCGCTAGATCACCGTAGCTTAAATTAGGTTGACCTACTTTATTTAACACTAATGTTGTCGACAAAATAATATACCTGCCTTTTTGTGAGCTATTGAAAATACTACTCCTGTAACCAAAGTCGAGTTCGCTATTTTGCAGTATTGTAATGACTTCTTTTTGGGTATCAAATACTTCAACTTCTTTTACTACCTGACTCGCTTCTTGGCCATAAGCTCCGACATTTTGCACACAAAAGGCACCAGTAAACCCTGGTATGTGTGAGAGATTCTCGATACCCCACCAGTTCTCGCTGACTGCAAATTTTACAACATCATCCCACACTTCTCCACTTGCCACCTTAAGAACAACTTCAGATTCAGTTTCTGAAACTAAGTCCATTCCAACACTTTCGATTCTAATCGTCACACCTTTATAACCTCTGTTGCTAACTAGTCTATTACTTCCACCACCCATAATTAGATATGGGAGTTGCTTATCTTTTGCAAAATGCACAGCTTCGATTACTTCCTCTGTGTCCTGAGCAAAAATCAAATATCGGCTTGGTCCGCCGATATAAAAAGTTGTGTAAAAAGCTAAAGGGATATTTTCTAAGACTTCCATATATCAAGATTAAATTATTTTCAGGATTACTGCTATTTAACTAATTCTGTTGCCAGAGTATTGAAATCACCTACGGCCATAATAATCACGACATCGGTTGGTTTTAATTCAGCATTTAATATTTCTAGTGCGCCTTGCTTATCCGCAACCAAGCGAGCGTTGTTATGGTTTTTAGATATAGCATCAACGACTTGTTGACCAGTGATTGTGTTTTCTGTTTTCTTCTCTCGAGCTGGATAAATTTCGGCAATCAAGACTGTATCGGCATCTTTAAAACTAGTCGTAAGGTTTTCTAAAACTGCTTCGGTTCGACTAAAAGTGTGTGGTTCGAACACTGCCCAGATTTGAGATTGAGGAAAACGCAAACGAGCCGCAGCTAAGGTTTCTTGCACTGCAGTAGGATGGTGAGCATAGTCATCAAAAACTTTCACACCATTTTTTTCGCCAATGTATTCAAATCTTCTTTTTATCCCGTGATAAGAATCTAGTCCACCCTGGATCGACTCGGCAGTAAAACCCAGTGTGCGTAATGTTGTAATCACGGCCAATGCGTTGTACACGTTCATTTCTCCAAAAGCATTCACAGAATAATCTTCTACTGATTGCTCTTTGGTAACAGGGTCAATTCTTGAAACAGAAAAAGTTGTTTTATCTGGCAGGGTTTTAATATTGAGCGCTGTAAAATCTGCAGGATTATGCAAACCGAAACTAACCTGACCCAAGTTACTATGATGAACAGTTTTAGTTAACTCACCAGCATCTGCGTTATAAAATATCAAACCATCGTCTGGCATTTTGTCTATTAACTCTGCCAATTCAGCTTTAATTTCTTCTATCGAAGAAAACATATCAGGATGGTCGAATTCTAAATTGGTTAGAACTAAAATATCTGGTTTGTATTGTTGAAACTTTGGCGTTGGATCATCAAACAAAGCTTTGTACTCATCACCTTCAAAAGTAAAATAATGGCCATCGCCAAAATGAAAATTACGATTAAGATCCGTTAATACTGCTCCTGTCATAAAAGAGCTATCGTCAATGTGCTTTAGACATTGTCCTAACATGGCCGTGGTAGTCGACTTTCCGTGTGTACCAGTAACAACAATTCTCAACTGTTCCTTGGATAGTTCGAATAACAATTCACTCAGTGAATGCATCTCTAAATTATGCTCGCGAATATACGCCACTTCAGGATTAGATAAATCTTCTCCGGCAGAGACAATAAAAATAATAGATTCATTGTCAGAAATATGGCTGGCATCATAACCAACATGATAAGGAATATCTAATTCATCTAAAACGGATTTTGAGGGATCGTAAATTGCTTTACTATCACTACCGCTAACTTCATAACGGAGTTGTTTAGCAATACCTGCCGCTGCCGACATTGCAATACCACCAATGCCGATAAAATAAATTTTTGAATCTGGAGTTAAGTTCATACTATTTAAATAATTGTTCTAAGATTTGTGCTTGGTTTTGGTGCTGCTGTTTAGTTGTCTCAACCATTGCTTGCTGAGCAATTTCTTTATCCTTTAATAATTGCCACATTTTAGGTAAATTCTCTTCCGCTGCTTGCCGACCAGCATAATAATAATCTCTGGTGTTATCTACATGAGTAAACCTAATGAACAACATTTTCTTCCACAACGGCACTTTCAATTCTGGGGATATGATTAAATCACAATCAAAGTTCTTTTCGGGCTTTTCATTTTGCTGAGCTTCAATCGCAATATCTAAAGACCTACCGATGACTGTAAATAAATTGGGGTCTTTTAATTTATGACCAGACTGTCCTAAATAAAAATTGTTTTGCCAGAAATCTGATAAGCGAAACTTATCTAGAACCCATTCCCAAAGTTGTTCTACCTTATCTGGCCAAATTATGGTCTTTAATTTATTAACTCCGCGACGAGCATAAATTTGCCACGGGCTAAAAATATGTCTTGTAGCACGCAAATCTATTCCAATCACCAAATCCATATTTGCTTGTCGAGCCACATTACCAGGAACAATGTTTATAATCCCACCATCAACTAAAACTTTATTACCCCATGCTCGAGGTTGAAACACAACCGGTAAAGAACAGGAAGCGCAAATGGCTTGAGCTAAATCACCTACTTGCAAAACAACTTCTTCTCCAGCAATGATGTCTGTAGCAACAAAGCCTAATCGTGGAGTTACATCTTCAAAATTATAATTCTTTGTAAAAGTTCGTAATAGCTCTTCCACACGATCTAAATGATACAAACCACCCTTGCCACGGCTGCGCTGAATTAAGCTGAAGATAACTTCCTTGTTGAGACGGAAAGCTAACTCTTTTAACTTGGGTAATGTTCCAGACGCAAAACTTGCAGCCACAACAGTCGCACCAGAGAGAGCTGCGATGTAATCAATAGGATAATCATTTTCTTTTAGTACTTCTAAAAATCCAATGTAAAAAATAGAGCGAGTAGAAGCGCCACTAAAAGCTAAACCAACCTTAACTTTATTATTCTTAGTTGCCATTTATTCAGGATTTTTCTAATGTTTTTTCGATGAGTTCTACAATATTCTTAACAGCATTTCTTGGAAACAGTTGTTGTAAATTCTTTACATAAGATTTCTGGAGTTCGGAGTCAAACATTATTTTGCGAATCGCCTTTATTAAAATTTCTGTAGTTAGATCTTTTTGATCTAGCACCAACGCCGACTTTGTTCTAAAAATTAATTCTGCATTTAATTCTTGATGGGAATTCGGCATCGGCACAATTATACTTGGTTTAGCGAATTCTGCCAACTCTGTAAGAGTATTGATTCCTGCTCTAGCTAAGACCAAATCTGCTCGAGTGTAGAGCTCCGGCATGTTATTAGATAGCTCCATTGAGTGGTAATTTTCACTTTGTACAGCAGAACTTTTGTTTGGACCAGTAATATGAACAACCTGAACTACTTTAGTCAGTTCTGGTAATGCTTTTATAATAATGTCGTTTATAGCTTGAGCGCCACCACCACCTCCAAACACTAACAGAACTGGGAGTTCATTCGTTAGATTAAGTTTAGTAATATATTCGGATTGCTTGTGAGTTGCTTTGACTTGTTGTTCATACATAGATGGATTACCAGTCCAAAACACTTTTGTTCCCTTTATGTACTTTGGACCCAATCCGGTTTCTTGTGGAAAGTCACGAATGGAAAATTCAAAAGTAGTGCTTACAAAATTAGCTATGGGTGCACACAATCTATTTGATAAAGTTACTAAAACGTCTTGCTGGTGAATAGCTCGTGGGATCCGCAAGATCCATGCTGCGTACATCACAGGTAATTGCACAAAGCCGCCGGCCCCTAAAACAATTTTAGGTCGAAGCTTTTTTAAAATAAACAAAGATTGAACCAAACCAATTATTAACAACACTGGTATAAAGAGATTTATCCACGTCCGATGTCTACGGAATTTTCCTGTAATAATTTTGTGAAATCCAATGTTGCGCTTAGCAGCGACGCTTTTCCCAAAACTAGGAGCAATATCAAAAATCACTGGTTTGATACGTGGGTCTTTTTGTTGCCAAAAATCTACCACACCTAAAAGTGGGGCGATTGGGCCACCGGTTAAACCACCGGCTAACACAACATATTTTGGATTGGTTGGGTGTGACATAAATTATTTATTCAAGTTCGGGTGTGAAATTTTCTTGACGGTCAAAGCTACTAGAGCGACTGGTATTACTAAAACTACTGGAATGATAAATTTCTGAAGTTAACTTTGCAGTATTTTGCCAAGAGTATAAATTGGCTCGCAACAAACTCTTTTTTTGCATACTTTGGTAAAACGGTTGATCGCTCACCAATAAATGTATTTTATCAGCAATATCGTCTGGACTTAAGCCATCAAAGTAAATCGCAGCATTATCATATACTTCATTAAAGACCTCTGTGTTTGCTGCTAGTACAGGCAAACCATATTGCATGGCTTCCAAACCTGGTAACCCGAAGCCCTCATGAAGCGATGCAGTGATGAAAGCAAAGGCATTTTGATAGATATTAGCCTGGTCTTCATTGTTTACAAACCCAGTAAAGACAAGATGATCTCGATTCGAGATAGCTAAAGCTTGCTGTTTAATTTCTGGATAATGCTCGTCCACTTTACCAACTAACACTAAATCTAAATCGTAATGATATTTGCTAATAACCTTATCAAATCCCAAACATAAATTCACAATATTCTTTTTACGCTCTAGGGTTCCAACAAATAATAAATAAGGTGAATTCAAAAGATAATTTCTTTTGATTCGTGCAAAATCACCAGGAGATTTTATAACATCGGCAGGAGCTTCGTAAGTTACAAAAATCTTGTCTGCATCGACTTCCAAATAATGTTGAATTTCTTTTTTAGCAGCTTCTGTAACGGTAATAATAGACTTCGCTCGAACCGCAGCTTGTTTAATAATATATTTGTAAGCCAAAAACTTTAGATAACGACTCTTCTTGTGACCACTTAATTTATGATGAACCATGTCGTGGATCGTAACTACATATGCTCCATAATAAAACACTGGGACATTAAAATTTGGGAAGTGAACTAAATCTAGCTTAAATTTATTCAGTAAGCGTGGGAACAAAACTTGCTCACCAAATGAATAGTGCCTAAAGTTAGCTTCGACTAGTTCTGCTCCCAAAGCTTTCAAGACTTCTAAGTCATGATCGTTAACGTTATTTGAATTGTAAAAGACGATAAACTCGTCAGAGCTATTACGTTCCAATAGTGCTTTTAGTAACTCAAAACTATACCGTCCTATGCCGGCATTAATACTTCCACCCATTCTGAAATCAAAACCTATTCTCATGGAGTACTTTAAGTTAATAGTTTATACAATACTTGAGCAGTCTTTGACCAATCAAAATTCTGACTTCGCTCAATTCCTTTACGAATATAATTTTCTCTAACCTCTTCGTTGTCGAGTAAAATTTTTAATCCGTTGGCTATTTCCGAAACGTTATATGGATTAACAATCAGAGCACTATCCCCAACTACTTCTGGCAAGGAAGTTACATTAGATGTAAGGACTGGAGTACCAACAGCCATTGCTTCTAATACAGGTAAACCAAAACCTTCATACAAGCTGGGCCACGCAAAGACTCTAGCCAATTTGATAAGAGCTGGCTTATCTTCTTCATTAATATACCCTATATATTGAATCAGTTTTCGTTTTGGGCTAGTGTTAATCATCTTCATTACTTCTGCGTACTTCCAACCTAACTTACCAGCTATAACTAAAGTTTGATCGGACTGTAAAGACTCAAACGCTTTTATTAAACGTGACAGATTCTTTCGTGGTTCTAGAGTTCCTAAAAATAATATGAACTCACCAGGTAGATTATATTTATTGCGAACATGACGCATGCCACTTACCGAAAGATTATGGTTATAACGATGATGGTCTATACCTAATAATCCTACCGAAATTTTATCAGGACTAATCCCAAATTCTTTTATTAACGATTGTTTGGTATATTCCGAAACGGCCAAGATTTTATCTGCCCGTTTGCATAATGCTGGAATGTTGATCATCTTGTGCCAAATCTTATCCTTCCAAGAATACATTTCTGGCATTAACACAGGAGAGAGGTCGTGAACTACTAAAACAAGTTTGGTAGTGGAGCGTAGTCTAACCATGCTCGGATTAGGAAACAACACAACGTTATTACCATTGGTTAAGCTTTCCAACTTTGGCCAACGCAAAAATTTATAACTCAAATTTAAAAACCTATTTGGAATTCGAGTTTGTTTAAATTTTCCGTTTACAAAATGAAACTGATCGAAAGACTTTTTTTGAAAGCCATTGTAAAACAAAAGGTAATGATTGTGTTTATCAATTTGTAAGAGCTGTTCGATTACTTGCGCCGAAAAATACTCCACTCCACTAAACTCTTTGGTATGTAAACTGCGTAGATCAATTGTGATGTTCATGTATAACCTTTTCTACTAAATTAGAGATCTTATCCTGGAAGATTTGTTTACTAAAATTATTAGCATGCTCGCGCATCTTAGAAGGTTCGTATTTCGATTGGTCCCAATTAGAAATAAATTTGGACATGGTTTGGAAATCAAAATGCTCTATTAACTCACCTGTGACTTCTGGGATGACAGTTTCCAAACTTCCTGCTTTGGCAAGTGCGATAGTTGGAGTGCCACAACTCGCTGCTTCCAATGGCATTAGACCAAAATCTTCTACTTGTGGATAAATGAAGGCCTTAGCACCACTATACTGATTACGAAGAACTTGATCGGAAACTTTACCTAAAAAAGTGATATTACTTTTTGCGATGGATCTTAAATAACTTGCGTAACGGCCTTCACCAACAACATGTAAAGGAATCTGTAGTTGGTTAAATATTTTAATGATATTTTCGTAACCCTTGTATGGTGTGATTCTCCCAGCCATTAAAAAGTAATCTTGTTTCGAAACAGAAGCCTGCCAAAAATCTACATCAATGAACGGATAAATTAACTGACTATCACGATGGTAATAGCGTTTAATACGATTTTGCACTTCTTTAGAGTTAGCCACAAAATAATCAACTCGCTTGCTAGCGGCGATGTCCCATTTTCGTAACCAGCGTAAATACAAACGCATCACACCACGCAATAACCAAGAAACTTCGCCTTCAGCATAAACTGCATCACTCCATAAAAATCTGGTTGGGGTGTGACAATAATCAATGTGAACAGAACCATGGGGTTTTCTTAGCCCCTTCATGAAAGCAGAGCTACTACTCATCACCAATTTAGCCGGTCGGATCTTTAAAGCCCTTAAAGCTACAGGTGCCAATGGAAACCACCACTGCAATTTGGGAATGACATTATAAAAATACTGAACAAGACTAGTTTTAAAAACCCTGTCTGGGAAGTGTTTAACAATTTTTTTATCTGTCGCTAAAGTATAAATTTCGCTATTTGGATAAATTTCGGCGATAGCTCCAATCACTCGTTCCGCGCCCCCATACTGAGTAAAAGAATCGTGAGCCAAAACTACTTCTGAATCTGATTTCAAAATAATTTCTTATTAATTTGCTTAATTATACCATTGATAAGCAGGCAAATGAAGCGGTAATGGTTAATGAAATTACCTCTAAATGTTGAGGAATTTGACAAAATTCAATATATATGGCACTATACTCAGGCTTTAAGCAGATCGAGCGATTACTCTGCAAATTGACGCAAGTTGATTTAAGGAGAGGAAAGTCCGAACACTCACGTTGATGCCCTCTATAGAGTCATTAACAGCTGGTAGCGGGTAATTCCCGTCTAAGGTAACTTACGAGATGCGAACAGTGACGTCTTAGCAGAAATGCAAGGAAGTCCGTCCATGCAAATGAGACGGATTAACCGTTATGGTAACATAGCGGGTGAAACGGCTAAATTCTTACTTGAGTGCAATGTCAAATTAGGTAGACAGCGCGAGGCTGTTGGTAACAACAGTCCCAGATAGATTATCGCTTAGAAACTAAATTCGGCTTACGAGTCTGCTTGAAGCAAAACAAAAACACACAACATTATGAACACTCTTATCGGTGCGCGTGACGTTGTGTGTTTTTGTTTTGTTAGATGTT
>CAZRKK010000001.1:0-4585 GCA_964600695.1 uncultured Candidatus Saccharibacteria bacterium | reverse complement strand
ATGAACACTCTTATCGGTGCGCGTGACGTTGTGTGTTTTTGTTTTGTTAGATGTTAGAAAACTCAGGAGGAAATTAATGTTTAGAACAAACGGTAACGAGTTGGAAAGACTCCCATTACATCAAGCGATCATTGTCGGTATAGAAAACAGCTTAATGGCGTTGGAAATCCTAAATAATCGGAAACCAAAAGTTAACCCATCAACAGATGTCGGTTCACTTCATCAGGATCATAAGAACCTTTTGTTTCATGAAAAAGAAGTGGCAGAAGTTAAGGGTCAGTTAAAAGCTTACCTTAGCCTTCTTACATGTAACATGAAGAAGGAACATTTGGACGAAATCACCAAGAAACTTTGGGAATTTACCCTACGTTTCGATAATTCTGATATTGTTTCTGCTCTTAGGAAACAAAGCACTCTAAAAACTATGGCAAAGAAAACGGAGCAATAGTAAGTCTACTTCCCCATTCTTCGTTCACGGCGCTCGAAATCTTCGAGCGCTGTTTTTAATTGTGGTGCTTTAAAATCGGGCCACAATTCATCAGTAAAATAGAACTGACTGTTAGCTGTTTGCCACATCAAGAAACCTGCAGACCAATGAGGTTCGCCACCAGTACGAATAACAAAGTCCACATCTGGTAAACTAGCGGTCATTAAATTTTTATGAATGTCTTGTGCGGTAAATTCATCTGTCGAGAGATCACTAACATCACCATCATTATTTGAGTGATTTTTTTTGGATGCCAACTTGTTTATAGTACTAAGCATCTCGCGTTGTCCGTCATAACCAAACAATATTGTGATGCGGTGCTCGGTAAATTGTTCGGTCTTTTTCTCTACATCAAGCAAAGCCTGTTTCAAACTACTATCACGAGCAAAATCTTCCCACTCACCTATCACTTTCAAAGAAATTTTATTGTTGATAAGTTTGTCCATGAGTTCTGGTTTCTCGAGCTCTTCTGCCCACAAACGATACAAAACGTCGACTTCTTCTTTAGTTCTTTTTTCTAAATTACTGTAGGACCCAGCCCAAAAAGTTAAATATTTAATACCTGAATTTTTACAAGCTTCGGCAAGCTCCCAAAACCGTTTTACCCCTTCGACATGACCTTGCCACGGCAATAAAAGATGAGCTTTCGCCCATCTTCGATTTCCATCTGGAATAACCGCTAAATGTTGTAAATTTGGATAATGATTTGATTCGCTCATAAAAAATCAGTGCTGCTTAAACTAATGCTTTTTAATATGGTCTCTTAAATCTTCTAAAGTTTCCTGAAGTCTGGCAATAGCGCCAGCTTCGGTTTTAAGTTCACGTTCCGTTTTTTCTGTTAACTTCTTTTCTCCACGCAAACCGGACAAGATCACTTCATTTCCAATAAAACTCGAAACAAAGACTCCTGACAACAATAAAATAATCACTCCTATCACTATTGATAACGGCCCATCCCACCAAAGGTAACCGGACATTTCCTGCTCGTAACCGTTTTGCCAATTAGAAAGAATCAACATGATTAAATCCATAGAATGCCATACACCCCTCCAAAATAGCACCACTCCTGTACCCGCGATTAAACCGTAAATTATAGGGCGATGACTCAACCAACCACGAATTTGATTCTCTAATTCGTCAAAAAATTTGACCATATTTGTAATTTATTTTGTATTTAATAATTTTACCATACTCTAATATTTAAATCACCGAGTCAGTTTATTGACTAAATTTACTCGGTTAACTCGTAAATATCAGATGGGTTAATTTGTTGAATTTGCTCGACACTCACACCGGCGCCACTTAAGACCGCATTAAAGAAAATGACTGACAAAACTAAAGAGATGGTAGTTAAAGCCACGCACCAGTACGCTGTATTATGAGCGTCAGATTCATCTTTCAAAAAATAATAATACAAGGCTAACAAATAACCAACCGGAGGAACAGCTAGTGATGCTAAATAAGCCCACCTTCTAGATTTAGCACTAAGTCGGTTTTGGTCTTGCTGTTGAAGCGCACTAATCATCAACGTTGCAGCGTCAATGTTTTTATCTTTTGCCAATTCAGCATATTCAGTTGCTAATTCTTCCAATTTTTGATCAGACATGACGATAAACTATTACTATTAAACTCTATGAGCAACGATGGTATCTTCAAACTGATTTACAATTTGCCAGTTGCCATCATGTTCAAGCTCATCAAAAAACTTATCACTGGTCTTACTGTTCAATTGAGTATTGGCCAAAATTAATATCCCGCCGAGTCGTAATAACTTTTCGTAATGCGGTAAAAATTCATAATGAATTTGGTAACCATCAAAAAAGATAAGATCATAATGCTTATTTTTTTCTACCAACAATGGCAAGTGAATTTCGGCAATGTCGTGAATAACATTAACTTGCTTCCCAAAACCCTGCACATGAATAAAGTCATTAGCTAATTTAAAATGAGTTCGATCTTTTTCGATAGTATCAATTTGAGCATCTGGTACTACAGAAGCCATAATCACGGATGTAAAACCAATTCCAGTACCAATTTCTAAAATAGTTTTCGGTTTAACTCTAGATACAATATCTTGTAGTTTTTGATACTGTTCATAAGGATAGGCACTGCAATCATGCTCAGTTCTATGAGCTAGGGCGAAATCAAAAAGTTTTTGAGCTTCAAGTTCTTTCATGTTTATTATTATATCAAAAAACCGTTTACCTTTGGTAACGGTTTAATTTTCTACTACTTCTCTAGGGTTAGTACTACGGATAATTTTTGGTTTTCGAACAGGGCGTAACTTGAAAGTTCCAGCAGCGGCGATGTTTAAAATTAAAGACAGATGAGCAGATTTAGATAAAAATAAATCCCTATCAACCTCTTCTGCTTTATCACTAGTGCTCGTCTTTTTTGCCTTCTTGTTAAAGTTTATTAAATCTTGGCTTAAATCAACGAATTCTGTTTTTCCATTGACTAAGCCAAAAATCATACTCACAATCTTATCTTCAATCCCTTTATATTCAACGAATAAATCCTGCATTTTAGGGGTAGATAAAGACTTCGGAAACTCGTCTAAGTGATATTTCCTCAACTCAACAAAAATTTGTTCTTTTTCAAAAGCTGTCATATATCCTTATTATACCTAGGTATTGAGAATATAGATATAGCTAAAGTTTAAGAAATTCTAGGCCTAAATACCCTGTTGCAATATTAGTATTGACCCAAATTAACCAAAGTCTCTTTAAATTTAGTTAACCGTTTAGTTACAGGTTCTGGTAAATCTTCCTTTTCCAGTAAACCGAACTGTTCCTGAACAGAATCAATTAGTTTTTTATAAATTGCTATCTCTTGGGGTGAAGGTTCTTTGTTTAAATCATACTCCATATTTTCCATAAGACTATTAAGTTCTTCTGTATTTAATCCCAAATAAAAAATGGGAAGATTTTCCAGTTTTGATGGTTTTAATTTTCCATTCTCCATAACTAATCCAAATCGTAATCTTGCCCCACCTTTGTGTGCAATCTTGGAAATTTTATTTTGCTTTTCTAGTGTTCTGTCACCCGAACCACCTTCGTGCACTTCATCAAAAGCACATACAACAGAACCAGTCTCTTTATCGATAATGATTGTATCACCTCCGTTTATATAATCATCATAAGGGTTGGTGCGAAATATAAAATTGTTTTTGTGTAAAACCTTATACAACAAAGCTGTGACAGCCAATTCCATTTGAGTATTCTTATTCTTTTTCTTTTCACTTTTCCATTTGGCAATGATTGCCTCTTCACCTTCAATTCCATGCTGATCCTTGTAAAAAGCTTGCATATTAGGTCTTGTGGCACCGCTGAATTCAATCTCTCTTTCATGAACAGCTTGAGCAGATTGAGCAATAAAATCTTCGGAGTAAATATCCTTAAAAGCCTCGGTTTTAACCTGGCATTCGGAATCCAATAAATTAGAGATACCATGATCTCGTTCTACTTCTTCGTTTACTTGCGCAGATATATCTAGAATAAGCTTTTTTTGAAGCTCTTTAGTATTTTTTGGTCGCTCTGCCTTAAATGCAAAAGCTTCACTACCAAATTTAGTTTCAAAATTTCGGTGCATATATTTACAATATCAAAAAAATGACCAAGATGATATGAGAGAGATAAATCTAACTTACAAGTTTCAGAATAAAATCGTACTCCAATTTTGTAACAGGAGTTATAGAAAGCCGGCTACCTTTTTGAAGTAATTTCATTTCAAATAATTCCTGGTGCTGTTTTATTTCCTTAAGATGTAAGATCTTTTGAAACCTCTTAACGAATTTTATCTCGCAACAAAACCATGTCGGGTTATCTTTTGAACTTTTTGGATCGAAATGGGAATCTTTTTTATCAAAAGCTGTTGGATCTGGAACAACTTCTTTGATAACCTCTGCTAGGCCAACTATTCCAATTTCGTCACTACTACTATGATAAATTAGAATTTTATCTCCAACCTTAACATCATCGCGCAAAAAATTTCTGACTTGATAATTACGTATACCTGTCCATAAAGTTTTTTTCTCACGTTGAAGATCGGCAATACTATAACTGGTTGGTTCTGTTTTAAATAGCCAGTGTTTCATTT